>NZ_JBNJMX010000013.1:0-97636 GCF_050936375.1 Plantactinospora sp. CA-290183
CCGGTCGATCAGGGCGTTTACGGCTGGAACAGCCGCTACGGCCACGGCTCCCTGGACCTTGCCGTCCCCACCGCCGACGTCTCGCCGACGCCCTCGCCGACGCGCGCACCCGCTACCGCCGTGGCGACACCGGTACGACCCAGTTCCTCGCCGGACCCGGAGAGGGCGAAGTACGAAGAGCAGGAGGAGCGAGCCGCGCGCTGGACGGCAGTGATCCTCGCCGCAGCCGGGGTGGTCAATCTGCTGCTGCACGTGCTGCTGGTGTGTGCCGTAGCGGTCGGCGCGATCGCGCTGATCGCCGCGGTCGTATACCTGCCGAGCCTGTCGCGTCGGATTCGCACCCGCCGGGACGGGCACCCCAGGAGGCTGCCGTGACAGAACAGCCGTCGCTACCGCCGGCTAGCCCGCCACCCCTGAATCCCGGCGGATTCGTGATGCGCGCTGCCCTTCGGGCCATCAACGGGATAGCCATCTTGGTCGCCAGCATCGGATTCACCCTAACCAAACCGAACCGCACTCGACCAAGCGCTCGGGGGCCGGACCGAGAGCGAAGACCCTAACTAGGCGACGAGGCCGTGGCCATGTACCGCCAGTGGCCACGCCGACCTGGCGGTGGAGTCGGCCGGCACGGAATTTGGGTGGTTCCGGCTGCCTTAAAGCGACGCCACGCCGTATAGAAACCGTTCACCATCGATGAGAGGAAGTTCAACGACATGGCCCACACTGCGACAGTGGTCAGCCACGACCCGGAACTGAATTCGACAGTTGAGGAACTCCTCGACCAGCAACTGGCGCTAGATTCCGGGGCAGACAACCCCTCCAGCTTCACGCAGTGGGGCAAGAATGCTCCCTTCGTCCAATGGTCGAAGCTCGGCGCCGGGCCGTTTAGGGCCTAGAGCATTCTGAATTCCGTAACGGATGCAGGCATGGGCTGGCCAGGCGCAACGAAGGGAATGGATCTGTCATGAAGGATACGCCTACGGGTGACAGTACGGGTTCAATGCCGTCCTCCCTCCAGGTCGGCGGCATCGCTGTCTGCGATAGCGCACCAGAAATCGATCCGGGCGATCAGAAGCCTCTCGACTCCCTATCGCATAGTTTCGGTCTCGTGCTGGCGCAGCCGACCACGCGTTGCAATATCGACTGTGCGTACTGCTACCTGCCGGGGCGAGACCGGCGCAATCGAATGTCGGTCGAGGTCGCCGAAGCGATCGCCCAGGGCATCTCGGTGCAAGACGGGCGGCCGGTTACCGTCGGGTGGCACGCTGGAGAGCCGCTTGCGACAGGGCGTTCCCATTTCGAACGGCTCCTGGCGCCGTTCGAGGAGCTGCGCGACTCGGGTGTGATCGCGCACGCTGTGCAGACGAACGCCACCCTGATCAACGATGGGTGGTGTGACCTGTTCGCGGAATACGGCGTGGCGGTCGGCGTTTCGATCGATGGGCCAGGGCAGTTGAACTCGGCGCGCCGCGATTGGGAGGGACGCGACACCTACGACCGGGCGATGCGAGGCATCGCATTGCTGAATTCTCATGAAATCCCGGTCACAGTCCTCACCGTAGTCAGCGCGGCAACCGTTGACCGCGCGTCAGAGGTGCTCGGATTCCTGGGCGAACTGGGGACTGCCGCCGTCGGCTTCATTTTCGAGGAGCGCGATAACGCGAACCTTGACCGGGGCCGTCCAACAATCACCTTCGAGCAGGCGGTGGCGTTCTGGAGGGAAGTGATCGCGTACCTGCGTGCCAACCCCGGCTTGCGGGTCCGCGAGATCGCGGACCTTGCGCGATTCCTCAAGCACCAGGAGCCGGCCCTCCCGGTGGAGCCTCTGCCCACCGTTGCCTACAACGGCGACGTGGTTGTCACGGGACCCGAACTCGCCGGCGCGCCTGCGCCTGAACACGGCAACTTCGTCGTGGGAAACGTATTAACCACGCCGCTGCCTACGATCATGGAGCAGATCCGGAACGTGGACTATGTTCGACGGTTTGCCACCGGGCTCGTCAATTGCAGGAATCGCTGCTCGTTCTGGGAATACTGCGGAGGCGGATGCACCGCCTCCAAGCGATGGTTCGAGCACGGCGCATTCGAAGCGACCGAGACCACCTTTTGTCGAAACCGAATCCAAGCGCCGGTCACGGCGCTGCTATCGGTGATGGACGAGGAAGGGCTGCACAGCGATACCCGGTCAGGGACCAGGGATGAGCTTCGGCGGATAGCAGGCGCCGGCCGGATCGCTGATGCCCCAAACCCCCAACGTCGGGCGGCACCAGCGGAACCGAGCCGTCCCCACTGAGCCCACGAGGCATGTATCCGCACTGGACGGATTGCTGAACCCGGAGGAGCTTTTATGACCTGTATTGATGTCGCCCTGATCAACTATCAGGACGGCGGCCTCAGAAAAGATGGGGGCTACGACTTCCGCCCGCTGCAACGCGCGTTCGCCGTCGCCCCGGCACCCCCCGCCCTCATCCTGTTCTGCGAGGCGAAGAAATACGCCGACGAGGCGGGTGTGCCGATGTACGGGGCGGCCGAGGCGCTGTCCGACGAACTGGGGGTGCCCTACTCGGTCGATCTCGGCTGGATGCAGCGCGGACCGATGCCACCGGCGGTCTTCTGGAATCCGAACGTGCTGACCCTGCGTCGCTGGTGGCGGCCGGGCGCCACGGGCGCCTACCTCGATCAGGTCAACGTGGCCAAATTCGCGGTCGTCGACAGCGGGGCCACCGCGGCAGAGCGCGCCGAGTTCTTGGCATTCGTCCATCACCTCAGCAACGTCTCCGGAGACGATCGGCTGGAGGAGGCGCGGCGGATCGGCCGCTACGGCAGCATGCAGCAGCTGCCGGTGATCGGCGGCGGCGACTTCAACAGCACTGCCTCAGGCAAGCACCTGCCGCAACGGAGGTGGGAAGAGGCGCCGTTCCCGTCTCGCAGACACAAGGGCATGCTCGGGCCGGACGGCAAGTGGGGGCCGGACACCCGCGCCATGGACTACCTCATCGGCTGGTGGGACAAGGAGACCGGACAGCGCAAGGACGGCGCCGGGCTGCACGCCGTCGCGGAGCTCGCCTGGCGCGACGACCCGAGCAAACTCATCGTGCCCACCGTCAATGAGGGCGTGGATCCAGGCGGTGAGTTGCTCATCGACTACCTGCTGGTCAACGACGCGATGCTGCCCTCCGTGATTCCGGGTAGCTACCAGGTCCACATACCCGACCCGAGTGCGCCGTATCCGTCGGACCACCGGCTGGTCACCATGCAACTCGACCTGAAGTTCTGTAGGCAACCCGCCCGCCAACTGCCCCCCGAACCGGCCGGCGCCGTGACTCGGGATACGGACCGTCCCGACGTCAACGCCCATCCGGTACCGACGGTCGCGGCCCCGACCGCAAGACGCTGACGGCAGCCACCCGCAACGCCAGCGCAACTAACTTCCGGCCGGGCTACCAGCGGACCCCGGCCGGACAACCCCTCCTCCTCGGACGGGTATCTGTGTGTCCGCTGACAGATGAAAGGCCCCCTTTGTTCAGATATCGAACCAGGGCTGCTGCTGCCGCCGGCACCGCGGCGGTCGTCGCGGCCATGCTGGGCGTCCCCCAGCCCGCGGTGTCCGCCGCCCCCCAGGGCGGACACCGCACGGTGATCCCCCGCCCGTTCCCGGCTCCGCCCGGCTGGGACAGCGAATCTCCGGGTGACGTGCCGAGCACGCGCATCGTCGGCGGGGAGCCGGCCACCCGGCAGCCGGGCGCGGTCAGTATCCAGATCAACCACCGCGGCGATCCCAACTGGCCGATCTGCACCGGATTCCTGCTGGAGCCGTGGCGTGACCGCGTCCTGACCGGTGCCCACTGTGCCACGCCCAGGCCCGGCCAGGCTCCGACCCCGGACGGATACCACGTGCGCGCGGGGTCGCTGGACCGCACCACGGGCGGTACGGTCGCCAAGGTCATCGGGGTGGTACACCCGACGCAGTGGGACTGGACGGTTGGTGACGGGCAGCCCACCGGCGACCTCGCGATCCTCAGGCTGGACCAGCGGGTGCCGCACCGTGGGCTTTGGCTCTCGCCCCGGATCGACCGGAGCAAGCCCGCCCGGTTCTACGGATGGGGCCTGACCGAGCCCGATGCGACGGCGCCGCCCGTGCACCTTCAGCAGATGGCCGCTGAGGTCGTGCCGACCGAGCAGTGCGCCGGCGGCTTCCCGTCCGCCGCCGGGGAACTCTGCATCGACAAACCTGGCGGCGGCGGGCCCTGGCGCGGCGACGGCGGCGGCCCGTTGGTGCAGGACATCGGCGGTCGAACGGTGGTCGTCGGACTCCTCAGCCGAGGAGCGGACGAGAGCGCACCCGGCCACCCGATGGTCTGTACCGACATCACCTACTGGTGGTCCTGGGTCCTGCGGGCGGCCATCACCGGCCCGACCACCATCGGGGCCGCGACCGGCAGCGCAGCTAAGCCGCAGCGTACGTCCTGACACACCGGTTCACAGCCGGCCCGTCCTCCCACCTCGGGGGCGGGCCGGCCCTCGGGACGTCAACACACTCCAGCAGCGCTTATTGGAAAGGAATCCGCGAGATGAGGGCATGGTTGCGCCGAGGCGCCGCTGCGGCCGTGGGCGTAGTGCTCGTCCTGGGAACCGGAGCGGGCCCAGCCAGGGCCGATGGGGTCCGCGACCGGCAGTGGCATCTGCCGGCCCTCCAGGTGGCCGAGGCGCACACGATCAGTCGCGGCAAGGGTGTGATCGTCGCGGTCCCCGACACAGGTGTCGCAGCCGATCATCCCGACCTGGCCGGCAGCATCCTGTCGGGCGTGGACCTGATGGGCGACTCCACCGACGGTCATGTCGACACCGACGGTCACGGCACCGCGATGATCGGGCTGATAGCCGCCCGCGGACACGGCCCGGGTAGGGCCCACGGCGCGCTGGGTATCGCGCCCGAGGCGACGGTCTACCCGATCCGGGTCGGGCGGGGGATGTACATGCCGGGAGACACCCTCGCACCCGCCATCCACGACGCCGTGCGGGCAGGCGCCACCGTCATATCGATGTCCCTTAGCGGTGGGACCGATACGGCGCTTCGAGAGGCGGTCCAGGCCGCGGTGGACGCCGACGTGGTGCTCGTCGCCGGTGTTGGAAACCGACCCGAGGCTCATCGCGTGGGCTACCCGGCGGCGTACCCCGGGGTGCTCGCCGTGGGTGCGACGCAACGCGACGGCCGGCTGGGTGAGGTGTCGGTGAGAGGCGTCGAGGTGGACATCACCGCCCCCGGGGTCGACCTCGTCAGACCGGCCCTCGACGGCTACGGCCGGGGCACGGGCACCAGCGGCGCCACGGCGATCGTGGCCGGCGCCGCCGCGCTGATCCGGTCGAAGTATCCGCACCTGTCGGCGGTGCAGGTCCGGGACCGGCTCACCAGCACCGCCACAGACAAGGGCCCACCGGGCCGCGACCCGCAGTACGGCCACGGCGCGCTGGACCTACTCGCGGCCCTGAGACCGGAGCTGACACCCAAGCCCACCCCGCAGGTGTGGCGGACACAGGAGCAGTGGCCGCCGGCTGAGGCCGCTGCCCCCACCGACCGGCCGGCAGCCTTGAAGCTCAGCGGCGCGGCGTACACGGCGATGGGATGCCCACTGCTCGTTCTCGCCCTGACCGGCGCTGTCTGGCTGGCGCTCAGGCGCCGGCGCCTCACCCGGAAGGACCAACAGGCGTGATCTTCGGTTCGGATTGGCACGGCCACACCGACCAGTTACCCACACAGGCTCACGCTCTCGCCTGGATCGATGAGGTCGCGGCCATGATCCAGGCTCACGGCGGGACCGGTCAGACTCTGTGGCTCGGACCCGCGGCAGGCACTCACCAGCTACGCGTCGACATTGACGTCGAGGCCGGCCGCGCGGCGCTGCGATGGCTGCCCGACGACACCTACGGCGTCGAGCTGCCGCCGGGCCAGCCCATCACCGTCCTGCACTGCCATGACCTCGGACTTGTCACGATCCCGGCCCGCCTCGTACGCGTCTCGGCCGCCACCGCCCGCGCCGTCGTCGCCGAATACGCCGAAACGGGGCGCAAGCCCACCGGCGTCATCTGGCAGCCGTGTGGCGGTCGTGAGGGAATTCGACGAGCAGGTCGCCGGGAACTGCTCGATGGCGCGGAGGTGGCGCGGCGGCGCGCTGTCGCGGCAACCAGGTCCATCACCGCCATCGACGGCGCGCTCAACGGCAACGGTTGGGGTTCGGACACGAGACGGAGTCTGCGTGCCGCCGGTGACCATCTCGACGTCGTCGTCCGGGTGCTGTCTCGCCGTCGTCGAGCCGGCACCGAATTGGCCTACTGGATGCCCCTGATGATCTGGGCCATGATGATCGTCGCCCGCAAGCTTGAGAGCTATCCGATGATCGCGGCGACGGGCCTGGCGGCTGTTGTCGCGAGTGCCGGGGTCGATGCCCTCATCCGGGCGCGCTACGAGACTCGACTCGCCGCGGTCCCGACCCTCGCTCCATACACCGCCCAGTACGGGCATCTGTGCATCGGATCGGTCAAGGACCAGGTCCGCGCCGCCGCCCAGGACCTCGATGCGGCACTTCACCTGACCGTGGGGCTACGCGAGCTGTTGCCGCTTCCCCCGCCAGACCTGGCAGTGCCACGCTACCGGCGCCCCCTCCGAGCAGCCGCCCACCATCTCGATGCGGCCCATCACCACCTGTACGCGGCGTCGGACGCCATCCACCACCTGTCCGCCCGGGTCCAAGGACTATGAGCGGGCTCCCGCGATCCCAACGCGTTGACGCGTTGCGGAATCTCATCGAGCTGCGTCTGCCTCTAGACGAAGCCACGACAGCTCTGACCCGCTTCCCGTGGGACAGCGACGCCGAACTGGTCGCGCTGACCCGAGCAGATGCCCTACGCCTGCTACGCCGATACCTCCACGGCGACCTGACCGCCGTCGACTGCCAACGCTGGGCCGAGGCGCTGGAAGGACGTGACGACATCGGCCTGGAGACCGGGTTCGAAAACCTACTCAAAGGCTTCTTATTCGAGATCGCCACACCCGCCCTCTTCGGGGACCTCACTCCCGCCCTCGCCGCCACGTGGGAGACGACGCTGTGTGCAGCGGAGGGAGATCGAACCACTCATGCCGGTCCCGGCAAACCCGGCCGAGCATGACTGGCACCGGCGCCCCGAGCGGGGAGAGGGCGGGCCTGCGGTGACGACCCGTCAATCGCTCCTGCCGGCCATCATGAAGCTGCGGGCTCCGCAGCGGCATGTCTCCAGTGGCGCGGCCGGGCTCATCGTGTCGTGCGCGGTACTCCTGGCGGGACCGGTGTTCCCACCGACGGACCCCGATCACCCGGTACGGTCCCGGCCACGGCACCTCGACGCCCTGCAGGTCACCACCGCGCATCACACCAGCCGGGGCACGGGCGCGGCCGTCGCGGTCATCGGCACCAGCGTCGTCGCGGCCCACCCCGATTCCGCCGGCGCCGTCCTTGCACCGGCGGTCGACGAGGCAGTACACCGGGGAGCCGATGCGCCTGATGCTCTCGTTGACCGAGCGACCATCGAGCCGGCTCAAAGCGGTTGTCGAAGCGGCGGTGGCCGCCGACGTGGTAGTCGTCGTGGACGCCAACGGCCATCCCGGCGCCGCCGCATACCTGGCAGGGCTACGGGGTGAGGCCGTCGTCGGGGCCACCGGAGGCGACGGCACGACAAGCCCGCTGTCGCTGGTCGGCCAGGTTATCGACCTGGTCGCCCTCGGGGTCGACGTGTTGACCAGTAGCCGCGACGGCGGCTACCAGCAAGCCAGCGGCACAGCCGCCGCGGACGGCGGTGGTGGCCGGCGCGGCAGCGATGGTCCACTGGCGGCGTCCCGACCTGCCCGCGAGCGACCTGGTGCACCGGTTGACCGCCACCGCAGCGACAGACACATCCCAGCAGCTCTCCACCCAGACGAGAACACTATGAGCCGACGATTGCGGCGGAATCTCATCGAGCCGCGTCTGCCCGCGACCGAGGCCGCTGCCGGCCTAACCCGGGGCTCATGTCAGTCGCGGGATACCACGGCCGAGTACGGGTTTCAAGCCGGGCCAACCCGCGCAGGAGGTCAACTCATAGCCATCAGGACCAGTCGACTACGACAACCTCAACGAACGGAGGCAGCCGAATTTAGCGAACCAGTGGTACCGGCAGGCGTAGGAGCCTACCTAAGGTGCCAACCGAAATATAGCCGTCACCAACAGATCGAGTGGTAGAGGCGCATGGAACTGATGACGCATGAACTGATTCCTATGCACGCGAGCCTGAGTCTTCCCAATCTGGTCATTGACCGATTGGCTGACCTTGGGATAGCTTGCAACAGCGTCGTCGACGCGATTAGGTTTGCGAACCTCGGCGAGCGTCGGGCTCAAGGCTTGATTGACTTAGCTGAGTCCGATCGCCGCAACATGACGTCGACACTGGGTGCCGCTCATGAGCTGGCGATTTCTGAGTTGGCCCACATGGATCACTTGTTCTTCAGATACGCCAAATATGCAGGAATGTACGCCACCTATGCGGTACGAGTCGCCGCAGCGGTGGCAGCGGGCCGCCTGCCACCCGATTCTGATGTTATGCCAGTTCGGCCGTCTGACGTGATCAGGGAGCCGCAGGTGTACGTCCCGCTAGTGCGCCTAGGGCAGGAAGGAACGTTGGTAGCTACCCATGCGGCGGTCATGGAGACGCTTTTGGGCATGACTGGGGAGACTGCCAGATTTTATCGAGATGACCGGGCGCGGTGGCCTCGCCCAGCAGGATCGGTCGAGGTCAACCACTCCTTCCCCAAGGCGCTGCATGCTTACGCCGCAGCGCTCGCCTTCGCCGTTAGTAGTCACTCGACTCGATGTAGCTGACTCGTAATGGCATATCACCGGCTGGCGGTCACTTCACGAGCCGGCCGCTGCTGCGGCAGTCCACGTCGTGCGCCTGGCCGAGGTGCGTGCCGCCATGCATGCGTCGAGCGACAGGCTGCGTACCGACATGCAGGACAGGCCGGATGTGCCCGTAGCTGAGCGAATCGCCGGCCAGCGTCGCCTCTTGGCCCGCATGGCAGGTCGCTACCGTCAAAGGGTCGGTACCGACGGCAGGCGGGTGGGTGCCTGTCTCATGCTCGCGGCGGTGCATCGCCTCGCTGACTCAGACCGGCTCTACCAGTTAATCCGACCCGCCCGACCGAGGGTCGCATCGATGGTCCGGCCAGCGGCTGTCGCACCGCTCGACAGTCCCGCGTCGGGCCTTCGGGACCGCGCTCTCGGTGCCGCCGGACGAGCCGTCCAGTCCGGAAGTGCTGTTCTGGGAACGTGACGGCGCGTCGTCTAGGACAGCCCGACCATGCCATTGCTCAAAAACCGAAACGTCGTATGCCGCTCCGGGTCAGCCCCTGTCAACAAGAGTCATCTTGCGGAACTGGTTGACGGGCGCGAGCCTTGATCCGAGTCATACGAGGTCCGATTGGGAAGCGGAGGGCGATGATGTCGTTTCGGATCACACGGCAGGGGTGTGCACATACATGAGGTCGTGTCGGCCGCAAGCGGCGGAATCGCACCAGTTCCACAGCCTCTGCCACAAGGCGGGCAGAATCACGCTGGTGCGAATCGGTGAAATCTATGGCGAATAGCGCGCGGATCGCCGCCACGAAGATCGGAAGGCGGGCTCTGCTCCGCGCGCCCGCAGCGATGAGCGGCGCCTTGGGTATTGCGACCGAAGCGCCCCGCGCAACGCGAGCGGCGGCTCAGGTGGGCCCCGGCGAAGATCTCGTCCTGATCAATGGGCGCGTCCACACCCTGGATGCCGGTCAGTCTATCGCACAAGAGATGCGTATCAGCGGTGGCCGCGTCGTCGCGGTGGGCCGACGAGTGGACCGGTCGCACGCCACGGTGTTCGATTTGGATGGCCGAGCCGCGTATCCCGGACTAATCGACAACCATGTGCATATGCTGAGGCTCGCGTTTCTGCCCGGCTATACCGTACGTGGCCTCGAAAGGACCTTCACGGTGTCGGCGGCCTGCGCGGCCATAACCCGCCAGGCGCGACAGGCCCCGCCTGGATCCCTGCTTACGCTGCTCGGCGCGGTCGCGCGGCGGCAATTCGTCGAGCGCCGCTTCCCAACCAGGTCGGAGCTGGACCGTGCGGCGCCGAACCATCTGGTCTACCTTTCCGAATCCGGTAGCGGTCCCGGGCAAACGAACAGCGCCTGCCGCCAACACCTCCGACGCCTCGGAGTTGCCGTGGCGGACAGCGGTGAGGTGCCAGCCGGTCCCCTCACTGATCTTGCCTACAGCAAATTGTCGGGTCACAACACACCCGATCACGCCTGCCGGCAGCTACTGGATGAGGCCTCCTACGCCCAGCGGCTTGGCCTCACCACCGTCATGGACATGTCCGGCACCGTGCCCGGACTCGGCTACCTCGATCCCGTCACAGGATACGAGCCCTATCTGACGCTTGTGCGCCAACAGCGTCTGTCCCTGCGGACGCGAATCTTCCTGCCCGGGCGCGACGACGACCTGGAGCTGGGGTCCCTGCGTGATGTACTGGACAACCACTGGCGCGAGGTGAACATCGACTCCGACCTGCATCGCGTGGTTGGCGTCGGCGAGTGGGCCTGTGGCCGGCAGGCATTCAAGGACTTGACCGGCCCAGTCAACCGAGCGGCCACGGCCGAGATCGCCCGTCGCATCGGCGACCAACCAGAGGACGGGTGGATCTACCACCAGCACGCCATCAGCGCAGATGAGATTCGGCAGACCCTCGACCTTTGGGACGAGGTGAACCGTACATACCCCCTACGTGGACGCCGCTGGTCCCTGGGCCACCTCGATGGCATAGATCCAACACTGATACGGCGGGCCAACCGCCTGGGAATCGGCTTAGGCGTACACCCCTGGCAGTACCTGACCGGTGACTCTCTGCCCCCCGCGCGGACGATCCTCGATACCGCCACCGTACCCGTCGGCGGGGGATCCGACGGCGCACGAATATCATGCCTATCTCCCTGGAGCATGATCTACGCCCTCGTCACCGGACGAAACTCCGCCGGCGAGATGGTCAATCCCGGGCAGACAATAAGCCGCCTCGAAGCACTCACCCTATACGCGGGCCCACAGCAGGGCTTCTTCAGCCGAGAGGAAGGCAGGCTCGGTGGACTGCAGGTGGGCGGCTACGGCGATCTGATCGTCCCGAGCGCCGACGTGCTCGACGCCACGGAAACGCCCGACCCTCGTATTCGGGACATCTATTCCGACCTGACCGTGATAGGCGGATCGGTCGTGCATGACACAGGCACCATCCGGCGATGGTGACAACTGACAGGGGCACCGGCGCCGCCCTTGGCCGGCTGCGATGACGGTGATTACCGCCCGGGCAACGCCTCGACGGGATTGCCCCGACACCGTCGTCGGTTCGGCGCATCACGAACAGCCGCAGCAGCAGGGGCCTCCCAATCGGCAGGAAACCAGCGCAGGCTCCGGCCTGACTACTACCGGTGCCGAAGACCTGCGCCGAGGGCCGGCAGAGCCACCGAGGACACGGAGACGAGCATGACCACCGACGCGCCCGGCGCCGCAGACACAGTCGAAATCATCGCCCTGTCCGGCGTGGCGGTCCTCGTCCGTACGGCCCACAGCGATGACCTGGCGGCCGTCAACGACCTACACGGGCGGTGCTCACCGCAGAGCCGGCGAGCCCGCTACCACGGCCCGCGTGACGCGCTCCGGACAACCGAGTGGCGCAGGCTGGTCGATCCGGCGCGCGCCTGGAGCGTCCTGCTCGCAGCGGCCGACGAGCCAGACCGCGCCATCGGCTTCGCCAGCCTGATACGTCTGCCGGATCCCGACAGTACCGAGGCCTCCCTGCTGATCGAGGATCGGTGGCAGGGCTTCGGGATCGGAACGGCGGTCGCCGGCCACCTCACCACGGTGGCCAAGCGCTCAGGCGCACCAGCGCTGACCTCATGGATCGGGCCAGCCAACGTCCGCGCCCTGCGCATCGCCCACCGGCTCGGCGCCGACGTGCGGGTGGCCGACGGCGTCGCCGAGGCGCGGCTTGTGTTGCAACCACGGGTCATCGCCGTACCGCCCTACGAGCCTACGGCGGTGTCCTACCTGCCCGCGTGCCGTGGCACCACCAGATCCTCATGGTGACTCCGGCTCGGTGGGACACCCCGCCGAATCCAACCCCTAGGCGACTGTCGGCAGCGTAGCGTTGAGCCCGAGCTTCCCCCCGGAGGTGACCACGCGCACCCGGGGGAACCGCATGCTTCGACCGCCGATCGAGCCGATGCGGGCGCGGGCAATAACCGACCTACCCGACGTCGGCCACTCGGGAGCCACCCAATTTGAGCCGAAGTGGGACGGCTGGCGGGCGGTCGCGTTCATCGACCGGACAGGGGTGATGCTGCAGTCCCGCGCAGGCCGGCCACTGCATCCGTACTTCCCGGACGTGTGCCGCGCCCTGGCCGCGACCCTGCCGCCGGGGACGGTCGTCGACGGCGAGCTGGTGGCGTGGGAAGTCACCCACGAGCGAACGTCGTTCCCACTGCTGCAGCGTCGCATCACGGCTGGCCGTCACCTGCCCGAGGAGACCCGACAGCACCCAGCTCACCTGGTGATCTTCGACCTGCTTCAGGAGTCCGGAGCCGAACTGCTGAAGATGCCGCTGACGGCACGGCGAGCCCACCTGACGCGGCTGCTGGCTGACGGCCCGCCTCAACTGCCGCTCTGTCCCCAAACCCGTGACCGCGAGGTCGCGCTGACCTGGTTCGACCACGGCCCGCAGGTCGGGATCGAAGGTCTCGTCGCCAAGGCTTCCGCCGGCGCCTACCGGCTGGGGCGGGCGGACTGGCTCAAGATGCGGAAGCGGGCCAGCACTGAGGCCGTGATTGGGGGAGTTGTGGGCCCCCTGACCGATCCGATCATCCTTCTGCTCGGTAGGTTCGACCTTGCCGGGCGGCTGCGTTACGTCGGACGCACCACCCCACTGCCGCGACCGCAACGGCAGGAACTCGGCGCACTCCTGCCGATCACGGCATGGAGCGGGTCCTGCGAAGCCCACCCTTGGCCACAGCCGTTACCGCCGGCATGGAGCGGCCACTTCGACCGACCTCAGCCCACCACCTACCTGCCGGTCGAACCCGTGATCATCGTCGAAGTGAGCGCGGACGTCGCCTGGGAACGGGGACGGTGGCGTCACCCCCTGCGGTTACTCCGGATCCGCCTGGACCTTGAACCCGAAGATATCGAACTCCTCTCAACGCCCTTCCGCTACACCTAGTTGCGGCGATGATCGTGTCGCACCCATGCCACATGAGCTACGAGGGCCGGAACGAACAAGAGCGCCTTCCACTCCCCGGGGCGCCAGCGGGTCTGGCGCCGCTGCGGCTACCTCAGGCGACCAGGAGATCGAAAAAGTAGAGACCACCGCCGGTGCCCGCCACGCAAACGGCGGATCCATCCGGTAGCCAGGCGCAACAGTGCAATTCGCTGTTGACCCGCATCGCCGCCACCTGCTGGCCTGACGCCACCTCCCAAACTCGCACAGACCCGTCGCTACTGCTGGTGGCGAGCCAGGTGCCGTCGGGGGAGACTACGGTCGCCGTGATCGAGTTGATGTGGCCGGTGAGGGTGTGTCGGCAGATGCCTGTGGTGGGGTCCCAGATCCGGACGGTCTGGTCGTGGCTTGTGATGGCGAGCCAGGTGCCGTCGGGGGAGACCGCGACCGCGGTGGTCCTGTTGGTGTGGTCGGTGAGGGTGTGTCGGCAGGTTCCGGTGGCGGGGTCCCAGATCCGGACGGTTCGGTCGTCGCTTGCGGTGCCGAGCCAGGTGCCGTCGGGGCTGACCGCGACCGCCGTGACCCACTCGGTGTGGCCGGTGAGCGTGCGTTGGCAGGTTCCGGTGGCGCGGTCCCAGATCCGGACGGTTCGGTCGTGGCTTGCGGTGGCGAGCCAGGTGCCGTCGGGGGAGATCGCGACCGCGGTGATCCTGTTGGTGTGGTCGGTGAGGGTGTGTTGGCAGGTTCCTGTGGTGGGGTCCCAGATCCGGACGGTTTGGTCGTGGCTTGTGGTGGCGAGCCAGGTGCCGTCGGGGGAGATCGCGAGCGCGGTGATCCTGTTGGTGTGGTCGGTGAGGGTGTGTTGGCAGGTTCCGGTGGTGGGGTCCCAGATCCGGACGGTTTGGTCGTGGCTTGTGGTGGCGAGCCAGGTGCCGTCGGGGCTGACCGCTAGCGCGGTGATTGAGCTGGTGTGGCCGGTGAGGGTTTGTTGGCAGTTGCTCGTCTCGGGGTCCCAGACCCGGACGGTGCTGTCGGCGCTGGCGGTGGCGAGCCAGGTGCCGTCGGGGGAGACCGCGACTGCCGTGACCCACTCCGTGTGGCCGGTGAGGGTTTGTTGATTGGTGACGGCAGGGTTCCAAATTCGGACGGTGCTGTCGTGGCTTGCGGTGGCGAGCCAGGTGCCGTCGGGGGAGATCGCGAGCGCGGTGATCCAGCCGGTGTGGCCGGTAAGGGTGTGTTGGCAGGTTCCTGTGGTGGGGTCCCAGATCCGGACGGTGTCGTCGTGGCTTGCGGTGGCGAGCCAGGTGCCGTCGGGGGAGATCGCGAGCGCGGTGATCCTGTTGGTGTGGTCGGTGAGGGTGTGTTGGCAGGTTCCTGTGGTGGGGTCCCAGATCCGGACGGTTTGGTCGTGGCTTGTGGTGGCGAGCCAGGTGCCGTCGGGGGAGATCGCGACCGCGGTGATCGAGTAGGTGTGGTCGGTGAGGGTGTGTTGGCAGGTTCCTGTGGTGGGGTCCCAGATCCGGACGGTTTGGTCGTGGCTTGTGGTGGCGAGCCAGGTGCCGTCGGGGGAGATCGCGACCGCGGTGATCGAGTAGGTGTGGTCGGTGAGGGTGTGTTGGCAGGTTCCTGTGGTGGGGTCCCAGATCCGGACGGTTTGGTCGTGGCTTGTGGTGGCGAGCCAGGTGCCGTCGGGGGAGATCGCGACCGCGGTGATCGAGTAGGCGTGGCCGGTGAGGGTGTGTTGGCAGGTTCCGGTGGTGGGGTCCCAGATCCGGACGGTGTCGTCGTGGCTTGTGGTGGCGAGCCAGGTGCCGTCGGGGGAGACCGCGACCGCGGTCATCGAACTGGTGTGGCCGGGGAGGGTGTGTTGGCAGGTTCCGGTGGCGGGGTCCCAGATCCGGACGGTGTCGTCGTGGCTTGCGGTGGCGAGCCAGGTGCCGTCGGGGGAGACCGCGACCGCCGTGACCCACTCAGTGTGGCCGGTGAGGGTGTGTCGGCAGGTTCCGGTGGCGGGGTCCCAGATCCGGACGGTTCGGTCGTGGCTTGCGGTGGCGAGCCAGGTGCCGTCGGGGCTGACCGCGAGCGCCTTGATCGAGCTGGTGTGCCCGGTGAGGGTGCGTCGCAGGGCGGGATGGGGTTGGTCGGGCATGGGCCACCGGCTGGCCAACCGGGGCAGTTGTAGGTGGGGCGTGTAGGCCTCCACCAGTGGTGCCAGGACTGCGGTGTCGGCTAAGCGGCTGGCGAGCACGGCGCCGAGTGAGTGTGGTGGTGTGATGGGGCCGAGGACGTGGGCGTCTTGGCGGATGGCACGGGCCAGTTCGGCCGTGACGGGGCTGTCGGTGTGAGCGAGGTCTGCTTCGACTGCGGCGGGCCCGTACCGCTGTAGGCGCGTTTCCACCCACCGCAGGTCGGTGACCAGGCCGGTGAGTTGGGAGTGTCGGTCGGCGGCGTGCAGGTGCTCGACCAGATGGGCGCCGAGGTAGGTGTAGGTGTCGGGCAGCCGCCACCACGCCGGGGCATCGCCTGGGTGGTCGGCTGATACGAGGGCGGCGGCGTCGAGTAGTAGGCCGTGCAGCGCGGCGAGGTCGGCCGGGTTGTAGGTGTGGATGAGGTAGGCGCGGATGATGTCGTGTAGGCGGATGCTGCCCGGGTCGGGTCGGTAGTTCAGCACGAGGGACAGTTCGGCGAGGGCGTCGCAGGTGCGCCGTACGCCAGCGGGGGTGAGTTGGCCGGTGGCCGCCCACAGTAGGTGCAGTTCGGCGAAGGGAATGTCGACGTCGTCGGTGAAGACGGCGACTTCGGCGAACCGGTCGCCGACGGCCGTGGGGAGGAGGTCGAGGCCGGCGCGGATGGTGGCGGCGACGGCGCGGTCGCGCCGGTGTGGGTCGTCGATGTCGAACGCGACTGGCCCTTCCTCTGCCAGCTGTTCGGCGATGTGTCGGAGGGCGCCGGTGGTGGTGGTGCCGTAGCTGACGGCTTTGACGGCGGTTCGGTTGGCCAGTCCGAGCAGTACCGGCCAGCGGCCCGTCGCGGCCAGGATCGCATCGACCAGGTCGGCGGGCGGATCATGCAGGTCGCGGGTAAGTAGGCGGGCGGCCTCATCGGGGTTCATCCGGTCCACTGGTACCCGGGCCGCGTCCGAGGGCAGGATCCACTGGTTGCGGGTGGTGACCAGCCGGCGGCAGCGGGCCCCGCCGTATCGGAACGGGTCGAGTTGGTGCTCGGCCCAGACGTCGTCGACGACGAGTAGTACCGGTTCGGGCTGGGTGTCCAGGAGTTGGCCCAGGTAGAGGCCGGCTTGTTGTGGGTCGGTGAATGTGGAGCGGGTGCCGGTGAGTTGACCGACGAGGTCGTTGACCCGGGCTGCGACCTCCGCGCCGGAGGCGTGTTCACCGATGGTCACCCACAACAGGCCGCCGGGGAACCGCTGCCGCACCCGTGGTTGGTGGCACAACCACACCACGGTGGTGGTCTTGCCGAACCCGCCCGTGCCGTGCAGACCGGTGACCGCGACCGGTTCGGTGTGCGGGGCGCAGACCAGGTCGATCAGCCGGCCGGTCAGCTCGGGGCGGGCCACCAGGCCCGCCTGCTGAGGTGGGGCCAGCCACGGCCGGCGCAACACCGCGGACCCGCTGCCGTGGTGGACGGTGATCGAACCGTGCGGGGCGTTGTACTGCGTGGCCTGCCCACCCGCCTCGAACACCGCGTCCGGCCCGACCCGGCCGTGCGGGTCGCTCATGGCGTCGCGGGGGGCGGCTGGCTGTGGTGGTGCACGGTGATCGACCCCTGCGGCGCGTTGTACTGCGTGGCGTGCTCGCGAGCCACGAAGGTCTGCACCCACGCCTGCTGCGCGGCGGGCAGCCGCTCACGGACCTGATCCGCCCACACCCGCAGGTCATCGGCCAGCTCCGGGTACTCCTGCACCAGATCGACCAAGCGGACCTTCCACACCTCGGCGTGCCGCCGGCGCACGTCGTCACGGACCTCCGGTGTCGCGGCCTCGATCGCCTGCGCGGTCTCGTCAGCCCAGGTCTGCACCGCTTGTCGGCGTCGACCGCCGCGGGTGAACAACGCCACCACACCCGCGCGGGCCTGGGTCCACACCTCGTTGACCGCGGCACCCACCAGCGCGGATCCGCCGGCCGCTGCCAGGCCGAGCAGCCACTCCACCGCCATACGCCACTCCTCCACCTGCGGACAACAGTCAATGTCGCCACGTACCGTACCGTTCCGCTCACAGGCATGACTGTCGGCCGGTCGCCCGGTCCACAACGTCGAGTGGCCCGCCCGGGCGCGAGGGTCGATGCCACCGGGCGGGCCGGGGGGATCGGTTGCCATCCATCACCTTCGAGTCACGCAGGTTGGCCTCGGCAACAGGACCGGTGCTTCCGCCTTACCTGCACAAACACGGCTACCGCCTGCCCTTGCGACGGGATCCGATGTAGCGGTGACGGGGCGTGCGCCGATAGCCAGACCGGCTCCGGCCCGCCGTTGCGATCGCGTGACGGTTACCGCGCTGGCGTGCGTTCCGCAGGCAGAGCACGACGAGCACTGCCACCCCGACGGCGAGAACTTCTGCCTTACGTGAGCGACGAGAATCAGGCATGCTGTCACGAGTCCCTTCACGATCAGTCACCAGTCGATGTTTGGCCGATCCTCCCCACCGGCGTGGCTTGCCGACTTGGCCGGCGGGGGGACCGGCAGCCACCCACAAGCCGCAGACCGATGAGTGACCGGCACGAACTCTCGCCGACCCGACAGGTGTCGGACTAGAGGAAGCTGCCGCTAACCCACCAAAACCCGACAACCACCGCCGTTGTCGGACCACCCGGCAAGGACCCCGACATGCCCCCCGTGCCGCACCGACTCGATGAGGACACCATCCGCGCCCGCTGCGCGGGCCCCGAAGCGGCTGACTACACCCTCTACGTACGGCGTCTCATCGACCAGCACATCCCCGGTGGGCAAGCTGAGATCCTGCGTACCGCGGCCGCCCGTGGCCTCCTGCCACACGCCTGCACCCGACAGTCCCTGTCGGAGCACCTGTCTGGCCGGTACCGACACGGGCCACCCTGGCCCACCACCAACATGATCATCGAGTGTCTGCCGGCCGACGCGCCCTCAGGGCTTATACGGGCCAAGGCCGCCGCCCTGTATGAAGCGGTCCCACGGGTAGCCGCCGGCCGGCCGAACACCGATGGACACTTCCGTAGTCAGGACGGGCGGCAACCGCACCCGTCCAACCCCGGTCCTGCTCACACCGTGCCGCCCGCGGTGCCGCTTCCGCTTCGCACCTCCAATGAAGGCAGAGTGCCGCAGGCGCCGGTCGGACTCATCCCAAGGCAGACCAACCACAACGTGCGCTCAAGCCATGGACGCGGCGAGCGAGGAAACCTCAGCAACCGCCACGAGCCCATGCCCACTCTCGCCGGCGGGGACCTCGCCACCGAGGCAGCCGATCTGCGGGCCGAGTGCGCCCGCCTCGCCGTACAGGTAACCCTGATGACCGACCAGACGGCGACCCACGGCCCGGCTGACGCCGTCGTCGAAGCCCTGAACCGCTATCGGCCCGAGCGATTCGGTCAGCTCGCGCAGCACATCGACCCGACCGCGCCCTTGACGCGCCGCGCCCTGGCCCGCTATCTCTGCACCTACGCGGACCTGACCTCCACAACCCTGACCGAACTCGCCATCCGCACCCACCTCACCGTCACCACGGTCAGCGACATCCTCGCCGGCAAACGAGCCCCCACCGCGGACGAACTGGAGCAGATGACCGCTGTCCTGGGTGCAGATCCACAGGCGGCCCGAAACCTGTGGGCCTAGGCGAGACAGAACAACTAATTTCCCCCGAGGGTTGACTTCGGGGGCCGCTTGCACGACGTCGCACCCGCGGACTCGCCCTCATCGCGCGCCATGGTTACCAGGTTCTACCCCGACGGGACGGCCTCGGTCGTGAGGGGCTGCGGTCGGGAACCAGCAGCCGAGGCCGCGGTCCCGATGTTGCGGCGTGGATCAGCGGCTGTTGGCGACCGGTGCGGTGGTGCTTGGGGCGATCTGGCTGAGGTAGTGGTCGGCGGCCTCGGGCGTCATGAGCCAGCCGAGGTCGCTCGGGTGGGCGAAGCCGTTGACGAGGTGATTGGCCACCTCAGGATGGGATGTTGCCGCGCGGAGGACACGTTGTAGGTGTTCGGGTTGCTGGAGCATCTGGTTGGTCCACGCGGTGACATGTTGACCTGTGTCTGTCCAGAACCGTTCGAAAGTGGCCGTCATCCAGTCGCGGTCGAACGTCGCGGTGCCGTGGTCGAGGACCGCGGTCAGATAGGCGGCGGCACAGCGGGCGGCGGTGTTGGCGCCTTGGGCGGCGATGGGGTCGTTGCTGATTGTCACGTCAGCCGCGCCGAGGACGAGTCCTCCCGAGGAGAGCTCGCCGATGGCGTGCCGGACGGTGGGGGTGTACCGGCCCGCCAGGGTGGCGCGGGGGTCGGTCAGGGTCAGGTTGCTGCACCGTTGGTACAGCCATGGCGTGTAGTCGCGGATCAAGCCAACTGCTCGTCTCAGGTGCTCGGCCGGCGCGGGGTGGTCGTCGAATACGTCTAGTGGTCCGCCGGGGACTGCCTCCCAGAAGAGGATGTCGCAGGGTCCCGTTGTGGTCAGTGCCGGGATGAGGATCAGCTCTCCGAGGCCTGGTAGGAGAGTGAACGCGACGTTGGGCAACACGTCGGTGTCGGGATCGCGGTTGATGCCGTGCACGTAGGCGGCGGCCAGTGCGCGCTGCGGCCTGGTGTGTGGTGATCGGGTGGGGTCCGGGTCGAACAGTGCTGTCAGTTCGGAGCGGCCGGCCGCGACGACGACGAGGTCGTAGCGGCCGGATTCGGTGATTGCGTCGAGATCGCGGGTGCTTACACCCATGGTGTGGAGGATGCCGCCGCGTTCCTCGAACAGTTCCAACCAGGCGGCCATCTTGACCCGTTGGTCGGTGCTGCCCGCCGGTCTGTCCAGCGTTCCGAAGATGTCCAGGCGGTCCCCGCTGGGTGGCGTCGCGACGGTCAGGTGTAGTCCGCCGATGGCCGGTGTTTCGTCGGCCCATTGGTCGAGATCATAGGTGCGCTCGATCTCCAGGGCGGGGCCGAACATGACCTGGGTGGAGGTCGGCCGGGCCTGACGGATCTCGTCGGCGGTCCGTGCCGATAGGATCGTTACCTCGTATCCGCCCGCGCGTAGCAGGCCGTGCCCGAGCAGCAGCCCGCACTGGCCGGCGCCCACGATCAGAATTTTGCGCATCGTTGCACCTCTTAATGAGTGTGTGAGGGACGACGTGTCGGGGGCTGATAGCGGTTGGTGAATCTCAGACGGTCGAGAGCGTGTTGCATGGTCAGGATCAGTGCGGCCTTGACTGATTCGCGGTTGCGCGCGTCGACTTCGGTGAGCGGCACGTCGGGTTTGAGCGTCAGCGCGGCGCGTACCTCGGGCAGCGGGTGTGAAGCCTGACCGTGCCAGCGGTTGACCGCGACCACGAAGGGGAGGTCGGTCTCCATCTCGAAGTAGTTGATGGCGGGAAAGGAGTCGCGCAGTCGCGGTGTGTGGACCAGTACCAGCGCGGCGAGCGCTCCGCGGGAGATGTCGTCCCACATGGGCCAGAATCGTGGTTGGCCGGGGGTGCCGAACAAGAACAGCTTGAGGCCGTCTCGGGGGAGGGTGATGCGGCCGAAGTCCATCCCCACAGTGGTTGTCGTCTTGTCCAGGCCGGGGTCTAGGCGGTCCACCTGCGTGCTTGCCGAGGTCATCCACACGTCGGTGTCGATCGGTGGGATTTCGGAGATCGCGCCGACGAGGGTGGTCTTGCCGACACCGAAGCCTCCGGCGATGACGAGCTTCGCCGACTCTGTCGCCTCCTCAGCTACAGGATGGTGCCTGCTTTCAGAGACGCTGGAGGCCATCGAGCACCCTTTGCAGGAGAGTGTTGGTTACGGTCGGAGTGGCGGCCGTGGACTCGGTCACCGGGTGGATCGTGAGCGCATCTCGGCGGGCGAGATCACCGAGGAACACTCGGACCAAGCCCAGCGACAACCCCGTGTGCGCGGACAGCTCGGCCACCGACATTCCCTGCCGGGCATGCTCGTAGACGGCTCGTTCCTGCGGCGTCAGTGCCGTGGCGAGCATTGGGTCGTAGTGCGGCACCGAGACCAGCGTGTGGACCCACAGCGGGTGCCGGGTTCGGGTGCGGGTCCGACCGCGGGCGAGGACGAACGGGCGCACTTGGGGATGGTGGTGGTACCGCTGGTGCCTGTGAAATGCCACGACGGTCCCCTGTAATGTCTCGCCGTCAATGGCTGTGCGGCGCGACGGGCTGCATTCCCGGTGCCGGTCGCGGGTCAGGGTTCAGTCGCTGCCCGACAGCCGTGACCAGGCGTCGCATCTCGTTACCAACGACGCTCAGGCTGCAATTCTTGTTGGCCAGAACCGCCAATGCCGCTCGGTCCGCTACACCCATGAATAAGAAGTGCAGGTTAGGTGTGCGGAACTGCATCATGTCCAGTTCTCCGGCAGCGAACTCGGTGCCCAGGGCATTAGCTGTCGACATCAGGGTGCTGGCGCAGGCGGCTGTCTTATCGGCCTCGTCGCGCGGGAAGCCATCCGAGGTTGCGATCACTAGGCCGTCGGCTGCCAGCAGCAAAGCGCCTGTGACTCCGTGGGTCTCCCGCGCGAACTGGTCGATCAACCATGCGGGATCTCGAGGGTCCACGACCGCTGGCCGCGGCTCCCGGCTAGGAGTCGTCATGTGTTGGTCCTTCCGTGTCGGTCGCGGCGTTGAACGCCGTGAGGTCGTCCACCGCATCGGCTAAGCCGTCCTCTGCGTGGGCGCGTTGGGTGGGCGCAGGTGTTGCTGGATGAGCGTCGCGGACCCGCTGCGGTACACGTGTCGGCAACGGTTCCGGCCCGCCGCCGGGCCTCTCGGAGGATGTGTGAGGCACTCGGCGCGGTCCTTCTCCTCCGACGACCGGTGGGGCGGCTGGCCGTGGGGCCGAGGCGGGTGCCGGCGGACCGGGACCAGGAGCTCGCGGAGACAGGTCGTCGTAGCCGCCGTGTAGCGCGTTGTGGTGATCGGTGGGGATCTCGCAGATCAGAGCGGCAGGGACGTGCACCTGGGCGGTGGTGCCTTGCGGCCGGCGGGCCCCCAGGGTGACTCGAATCCCGTGGGTGCGCGCCACGCGTCCGACCACCTGCAGGCCCTGCTGGACGCTGCCGCGGACCGTCAACGGAGCCGGGGCGGACACCGTCGAGCCTGGGCCCCGCACAATTGCGTTGAGACGCGACAGGTCGGAGATAGTCAGGCCGATCCCCTCATCCTCGATGCGCAATAGGACAGTGCCATCGAAGAGCAAATGACCCGAGACAGTAATGGTGCCGGTCGGAGGTGTGTACCGGACGGCGTTGCCGAGGAGTTCGGTCATTATGCGAATTACGTCTCCGGAAGCGCACTCGGCTACGGCGATGTCGGCGACACGTCCTACAGTGACCCTGTCCCAGCCTGGGATCCTGCCCCGAGCGGCGGTGATGAGGTCAGCGATCGAGGTGACCTGGCGGTCGGAGTCGGGCGGCAAGTGACCGCTGAGGACGGACAGGTTTTCGGCGGTGCGGCGGCCCCGGCACGTCAGCTGGTCCAGCGCGTACAGGGCGTCCAGCACGTCAGGGTCGTCTTGGTCCCGCTGTGCCCTGTCGAGGGTCACCGACATCTGTTGCAGGACGTTGAGCAGACGCAGCGCGGTGTCGCCGCAGAGAACACGCCATGGTTCGTGGCCGATATCTGTGCCGAGCGGCGCCGCAGACAGACGCGGGGTGTCACCGTGGAGCGAGCCGGATACCGGCTGCCGGGCAGCTGTGGGATCACCGTCTTGTTTCCGCCGCCATCTCAACCGAATCACTGCCAGTTCACCGCGATCGCGATTATTCGCCGTACCTCGCGCACCTTCGTCAGGGCTCCTTTCCCGAACTTGGCGATGCCCCATCGCTGCTCGCCGCCACCGGCCTGGCACCGGCCAGACAGGCTCGCGCAGTCTGATGCACCAACTGGTCCCGCCGCTGGTCACAGAGCAGCACGGGCGCCAAAGTCCTGCGCCCGGACCCCTCGCCCGATGTCGTCACAGTCTCGGACATTGGTCGTCGGCGGCGCATCGGAAGAACTACGTAGAGGGCGCGAATAGGTCTACGTAGTTCCCGCTACTAGACCCGCCGCACGGTCAGACACCGGTCTACAAGTCCCAATAGCGACCACGTGTCCGGGCATTTGTGTCTATGTAGATGGCGGTACTGTGACGCAGTGAACGTTGGGGGAAACCTGCCAGTGGACATCGGGCCCTTCGTCGGCCGTGATGCTGAGCTGGCGCAGGCGCGGCTGCAGCTCGGCCGTGGACGGCTGCTCACCCTCACCGGCCCCGGCGGCGTCGGCAAGACGCGGCTGGCGCTGCGCGTCGCCATCGATCTGCAGGCATCTCATGACCATGGCGCGTGGATGATCGATCTCAGCGCGGTACAGGACCCGACCGGCTTTACGCCCGACCGCCTCTACGCCCACATGGCATACACGTTGGGCATCAAACATCACGGGTCGACCGGCCTGGAAGTCCTACTTGATCATCTGAATAGTCGGCAGGTGCTGCTCGTGCTGGACGGCTGCGAGCACCTCGTGCCCGCCACCAGGGAGTGCGTGACGGCCTTGCTGGGCGCCGCACCGGACGTTCGGATCCTGGCCACGTCACGACAGGCGCTGGCCATCGAGGGCGAGCACACGCTGGTGGTGCCCCCGCTGTCGTTGCCGGACGCGATCGCCCTGTTCGTCGCTCGCGCGACCGCGGCGGGAGCCGTTATCGACCGGGCCGACAGGCGCGACATCGCGGACCTGTGTCGGCGGCTTGACGGGCTACCCCTGGCGATTCGGCTCGCCGCGGGCCGTGTCCGAACCCTGTCGGTCAAGCAGTTGCTGCAGCGCCTCGACGACCGCTGGCGCCTACTCACCTCCGCTACTCGTCGCGCCGGCACCGACACCGCGGACCGACACTCCACGCTGGAGCGCGTTGTCGACTGGAGCTACGAACTGTGTACCGGGGCTGAACAGCGGCTGTGGGCGCGGGCCTCGGTGTTCGCCCGCACATTCGACCTGGACGCCATCGAGTCCGTCTGCGGCGGGGACGGGATCGACCGCACCGCCGTCGTGGACCTCGTCACCGGGCTGGTCGAGAAGTCCGTCCTCGCCGTCGACGCCGGCCTCAGCCCACCGCGCTACTACCTCTTAGAAACGCTGCGGGACTACGGCCTACGCAAACTCGCCGCGGACGAAATGAGACTGGTGCGTCGCGCGCACCGCGACTACTACAGCGACCTGGTGGCCCAGGCAGCCGCGACCTGGCTGGGGCGGGCTGAACTCGATGTCATGGCCGCTGTTCACCGGGAGCTGCCTGACGTCATGGCCGCAGTCGACGAGTGCGTCACCGAACACGACCTTCCGTGCGCCCAGGCCATCTGTCGAGACCTCGTGCGCCTGCGAGTGCCGTTCCTCTGGGGGTTCTTGGACCTGGTCGGCCAACAGCTTCGCCGGGTGATAGACGCATCCGACGCCGAACCGGTGACCAGTGCCGAGCAGGCAACCGCCCTGTCATCCACGATGGCCGTCGCGGCTTGGGTAGCGGTCGCGCAAGGCCGACACGACACGGCCGAGACTTTCCTGACGGCCGCGCACGACCTGCACCGCCAATGGGCCGTCGACATCACCGGACCGGTCCTGTTCGCCGAGGGCGCCAGGGAGATGCTCGGCGGCGAAGCCGAGCGCGCCATCAGTTTGTTGGCCGCGGCGCGGGCGTCCTTCGCCACCCCGCACGCCGCCGGGGACGAACACATGGCCACCATGGTGTGGGCGATGGCGTGCGCGTTCGCCGGTGATCCCGCGGTTGCCACCGCTGCCAGCGAGGAGCACCTGCGCCAAGCCCAGGAGGCCGAGGCGTCGTGGGCAATCAGTTGGGCACTGTGGGTATCGGCGCTGGCGGCGTTGCGCAACGGCAATCACACCCGAGCCATCGAGCAGAGCGCCCGCAGCCTGCGTCTACAGCGCGACGTCGATGACCGGTGGGGCCAACTATGGGGCATAGAACTGCTCGCGTGGATCATCGCCGCGCAACTCGACCACGCTGACAACCCGCATGCCGAGGCGAAACGCGCCGCGTGGCTGCTAGGCGCCGCCAGCGCCCGCCAAAAGGAGCTGGGCGTTGCCCTCGCCGGACTGCGACCGCTGGCGGACAGACATGCCCGCGCCCTCTTGCAGATCGGCGCAGTGCTCGACGAGCAGACGGTCACCACGACGATCGAAGCCGGGGCCCGCGGCCACGCCCAGGCAGTGCGGATCGCACTGGGCGAGCCCACCAACCGCCGACCAACCGCCGGCGCTGACAGCCTCACCAACCGCGAGCGCCAGGTAGCCGCGCTGATCGCCGCGGGACTCACGAGCGCCCAGATCGGAGACCAACTACTCATCAGCCGCCGCACCGTGGAAGCACACGTCGGCAACATCATGGAAAAGCTCGGTGTACACAACCGGCTCGCGATCGCCGCCTGGGCAGCTGCCCACCTCGACAGCCAATCCGCGACCGGGCCGTCGAACAACAAGTGAGTCTGGACTGCCGCCCAGCAAGGCCATCGCAGCAATGTGTCGGCCCGCCCCGTCCGCCGGCAATTGAGGGCAGTACGAGCCTCCTGCCCCGCAGGAAAGTCTGAAGCCGCTCACCGCGCCTCCATCTGAACCGGTTCGAGCTTGTCACCCGCAACAGCCCGGTGGGCCGGTGGATCCCCATCCGGATCCGCTTCTATGTTTCCAACAGGGTCACGGCAAAAGCGCCGGCCACCGTGTAGGAAGCTGATCGGGCAGCGTCGAGCACCATGGCGCCCCCACAAAAGGCTCCCCAATATCGGCCTGCTCAACACCGCGCACCGCAAACACTGACGGTCACGCGTCGCCCCGACCCCAAACCCAGCCACCCAGTGCCCACACCACGAGTCCGCTCGCGAGCGATCCGGCCGCATCTCGCCTAAGAGCTTCACCAACACGGAGCGTTAGTTCGAATCGTCCTCCATCAGCTGTGCGGCCACTTGAAATATCGATCAATCGGTAGACCGAGACTACTCAACGGAATCCCCAAAGCCTCACACAGCAGCCGCCGGTTAGTTTCGTCAGGCACATGGTGCCCGCGCTCCCAGCGAGAAAGCATGGAGCAAAGCGAGTCCGTGACAGGCAATTCCAACCCGTGATGCTTCGCCGCCATACGCATTTCAGCAATCAGCCGAGCCTGACTCCAACCGAGTCTTTTCCGCGCGCGTCTGATCACGGCCCCAGGCGTCTGCGTGGGCGACTTCAAGCCGCGCCTCATTACCACCCGGCGCAACTGTGGTTGATCCACGACCTGCCGCCGTCGCCCCCGCTTACGGGCACGCCGGCCGGCGGCCTCCTGGGCCCGTCTTGGATCGGTGCCCTCCATTGCTATCCCCCCGGCCCTCGGCCCTCATAGTCTCGGACGACTCGCGCGTAGCGTTCCCCCAACCGCGCAGCGACGAGCTATCCCGCACCGCCCAGGCGTCCACGGCCACGGCCCCCTTGGGAGTCCACCAGGTCAATCTCGTGGACATGGGTAGCCCAGATGCCATCCCAGGCGTCTTGCCCAGCTCGGCAGGTCGTGGGACACCAGCAGGCTGCGTCAAGTGCCGAACGACGCCGCGACCGCGGCCTTTCTGCTCAACCACATTGTCGGGCACCGACCACCAAAGACGCATCGTGACAAATACCTAGTGCGACACGGTGCGTCTATGTAGTTACCGGTACTACCGTCGCCGAGACGAAGGCCCGCTGGAACCCGGTGCAGATGCATCCCGTCAGCTCTGAGCCCGGGGTGAACTTGGGTAGCAACCACCGGATCTTCGACAGGGCAGCGGCAGGGGAAACTATGCCGCCGGTAGTTGCAAAGGCCACCTGGTACTTACGCCGTCAGCCCGTCCGCACCAAGCCCAGACCTGCTCGCGCAGGCGACCGTCAGGCGGCCAGCGTGGTACGGCGTGAGTCATACCCGTGGAAGATGATCGGCGGTAACGGGAGGGAGGCAATCCGGTGCCCTCGTCATCCCGTCTGTCGCTCCTGCTCAGGCAGCCCCACCAGGCCTTCAACGCGCGCCTGCCAGGGTGAGGACAACGGGGTCGCTCCACCCTCACCGATTCGCCCCAGACCGTCCCGCGCCCGGCTCTCGACTGCCCCGCCCCGTCCTTCGGAAGCGGCGCTCATCCTCTGCGCGCGAGGCAGGCGGATGGTGAGCCGGCGGGGCCGAACGGCCGAGCCGCGTCCGCGTACCTCGACATCAAGGTCGCAGTAACGCACCCGCCCCCGGCCCTGGCCAAGGCCGACCCAGCGGTGCCCCTTGGCGCCAATGGCCAGGTCAATGCCCGGCCAGCCAGCGCCGACAATCAGCGTGCAGCCCCGGCTGCGTGCCCTTCCGCTCAGTATCCGCGCTGTCGCGGCGCTGACGCCAGCAGCTGGCACGGTCACGGCCACCAGACTCAAGCCGTCGACCAATGCGCCCACCACCGTCGGCAGATCCGGACCAGGTCGCGGCACCAAGGCCAGCCGCTCCAGAGGTACGCCCAGCTCGACCGCGGCGACCAGGCCAAGGTTCGGCTCGCCGACCACCGCGCTCCACAGATCCGTGCCCGTCATCGCGCCCGCGAGTAGAAGCAGCAGCAGCGATGTCGACCCCGTCACGCTCACCGTGGCGCCCCGTCGCAGCCCCGACGGCAGCAGCTCCGCCATCTCCTCCGGCACAGACAACGCTCCTGCGGCGGACCGGTCCACCACGGTCGCGTCCCCAGCACGCCGTAGTGGCGCGGTCGGCGCGGCACGTCGCCCCCGACCAGACGACACCTCCGCGAGTATCCGCTCGACCTCATCCCGGCTCGGCGACGCGGTGAGCCACCGTCCTGCTCGTGCTGCTTCCCCCACAGCTCCCCCCCAACAACACACACGTCGCGACCGAACCGGGGGAAGTCGATTCGTACTCACGTTCGAACGCCGAGCCTAGCGGCGTCCGGCCCAGCCCGCAACGCCATCACCAGGCAAAACGCGCACGATACGAGCATTGCCCCAGGCACGGCTCGCTTGTCCCTTCCCGTCGGCGCGCGCCATTGAATTACCGCCTTGCCATCTTCTGTGGAGCGCCCACTCGACTGATGCTGAGGTAGAAGAGCTCGGGCGAGGTCTCGCGCTACGTCGCCGAACGGTTGCTGGAGTTCGCCGATCGGACTGCGGGTGGGAGTCGGAGGGGGTGGGCGTGGCGTGCCGGCGGCCGTCATGATGTGTAGTCGTGAGTGGACGCCGGGTGAGGAGCTTCGTGTACGGCGCGGGTGCGGTGATCGCGCTCGCTATGTCGGTGTGGGTGCTACGGCGGGCGGAGTTCGGGGATGTCGATCCGCTTAGCGCGGCGGTCGGCTTTTTGTCGATGGTGGCAGGCATGGCCGCGTTGGTGGTTGCGGCGCGGACGTGGCGGTGGCAGCAGACCGGTACCGCGGATCTGGTGGTGCGGTTGGCCGAGGTGGTTGGCCGGGCGGAGCAGCAGGCGCGTGGGCAGTTGCTGGGTGGTCACGACCGCGCTATCGACGTGGAGTTCGACTTCCGGCCAGCGCCTGGGCACAACGCCGCGGGTGCTTGCGGTAGGGGTCGGCTGCGTGAGGTCGCGGGCTACTATCAGCGGCTGCGACCGCGCCGGATGGTGATTACCGGTGCGCCGGGGGCGGGCAAGACGGTACTGGCGATCGAGTTGGTCTTGGCGTTGCTGGAAACCCGGACGGTGGACGACCCGGTGCCGGTGCGTCTGTCGGCGGCCTCCTGGGACGTCAGCGTGGGGGAGGATGAGGAGCGGGCCGTCGCCAGCCAACGGATGGAGCGATGGCTGGTCGAGCATCTGATGGACACCTACCGCTTGTCGAAGTGGACCGCGCGCGCGTTGGTGGATGCCGGCCGGATCCTGCCCGTCATCGACGGGCTCGACGAGTTGGATGCCACCGACATGCCGGGATACGCCTCGCGGGCCGGGCAGGCGCTTCGGGTGTTCAACGCCTACCAGCGCTACCGGAGCAAGGCGCAGCTGATCGTCACCTGCCGCAGCGGCCAGTACCAGGCGCTGACCGCGGACAACACCTGGGTCGAGGACGCCGCCCGGGTGGAAATCCGTCCCGTGACCGTGGCGAAGACGCAGGCGTTCATCACCGCCCGGGTAGTGGACGCGGACCGATGGCAGACGGTGCTGGACGCCGTCAAGCGCGATCGCCGCGGTCCGCTGGCGGCTGCCCTTAACACTCCGTGGCGGTTGACCCTGGCAGTGGCGGCCTATGAACAGCGCGGTCCCGAGGGGCAGTTTCTGCGTGATCCGAGCCGACTGACCGACCCCGCCCTGAACACGCCGGACGAAATCCGTGATCACCTGTTGGAGCTGTTCATTCCCGCCGCGCTCCAGGCTAGTCCGACCCACCCGTATGACCCGGTACGGGCGCATCGCTGGCTGGCGGTGCTGGCCGGCTACCTTGACCGCAACGCCGCTACCGGCCGCATGCTCGGCGGGCGGGTCCTCTCGGGCAGCGACATCGTGCTGCACGAACTGTGGCCCCTGGCCGGGTTCCGCCGACCGCGCTTGGTGACCCTCGCCATTCCAGCGCCAATCTGGCTCGTCGCTACCTCGATCCTGCTTCTCACCGAGGTTACAACCGTGCTCTCCACGCATCTCCTCGCGGCGCCAGTACTGGGCCTTCCCTTCTGGGCTTACGCGTCATGGTCGACCGTCTGGCCGACTCCACAACGACTGCACCCTGGTCGGATCCGTACCCCAGAGGGCCGCCGCAAGCTCGCGATTGGGCTCGCGATCGCGCTCGTACCCGGGCTCGTAGTCGGGCTGGCGTTCGACCTCGTGTTCATTCTCCTGCTCAGTCTTACGGTCAATCTCACGGTTGGCCTCACGCTTGGGCTTCGAGTGAAAGCGGACATCGGGCCACCCAACCCGCTATCGATCGTGTGGGACGACCTCGTGGTCGGGCTCGTGTTCGGGCTCCTGTTCGGGCTCACAATCGGGCTTACATACGGGCTGGAGACCGGACTCGTGTTCGGGCTCACGGTCGGTCTTACGTTCGGGGTCAGGTTCGGGCTTGCCGGGTATCGATACATCGCTCTTCTTTTGTGTACCCGAAGGCACAGCAAGCGCTGGTTACCGTGGCGACTAGGACAGTTCCTCACCGTCTGCTATCAGGCCGGGCTGGTACGCATCGCCCACAACGGATACCAGTTCCGCCACCGAGAGCTACAGGACTACCTAACCCGCCACCCTGTTCCATAGCACCTCACCGCTCGGGGCAACCGGCAAGCCGCGAGATGCGCTCGTCACAGATCATCAGCTCAGACGCGATCCTCGACGATGCCGGCGTCCGCCGAGAGCGAGTTCGGGGTCAGGGATGTTGACCGGCGCCACGCTTGCAAACGAAGGGTAGTGATCTGCTCACGGCAATGTGAATGACGCTCGTGTAGTTCGGTGAGGTTTCCCTGTTGCGGTTGACCAGGGCAAACGGGTGGGTCTCACTGGTGGGGTGCTGCCGATACTTGTCCACCGTGACTGGCAGGTCGAGACCGTCTGGCTCGACCGCGACGACGGCCTGCGCGAGTGGATCGAAGTCCGGCACGGCGAGCGGATCTACCACTGCGAGAGTATCGCCGAGCTGCACCGGCTGTTACACCAGCGGGGTCTGGATCTTGCGGAGTTTCGCGAGGTCGACACCGTTGATGACGGGTGCGAGTAGTGCCCGCCCGCCGTGCACCGTTGCCTGATCTGGTCGCGCCGATGCTGGCCAGCCCTGGGCCGGTGCCGGTCGGCTCGGGGTGGGCGTTCGAGTACAAGTTCGATGGCGTCCGTGCCATCTCCTACATCAGCCGCGGCGGGGTGCGGGTGTTGTCGCGCAACAACAACGACATCACCGGCACCTACCCGGAACTTCGCGAACTGGGTGGCCTGCTGGCCGGGCGGCAAGCGATCGTCGACGGCGAGATCGTCGCCCTCGAACACGGTCAGCGGCCCTCGTTCGCCCGCCTGCAGACGCGGATGCACGTCGCCGCCCCCACTGCGGCGCTGCTGCGCGGCGTGCCGGTCGTCTACTACGTCTTCGACGTGCTTCACCTCGACGACACGCCGACCATCGACCTGCCCTACCTGCAGCGACGGGACCTCCTCACCGAACTCGCCCTGACCGGCGAGACCGTGCAGACCCCAGGACACTTCGTCCACGTCGACGGCCACGCGGTGCTGCGGGCCGCCGAGCTGGGCGGCATGGAAGGGGTGATCGGCAAGCGGCTCGACTCGACCTACCGGCCGGGACGCCGCTCCACCGACTGGACCAAGTCGCCACTGGTGCGCACCCAGGAGGTCGTCATCCTCGGCTACACCGCCGGATCCGGCCGCCGCGCCGGCACGATCGGTTCCCTCCTGCTCGGTGTCTACGACCAGAGCGGTGTCCTCGCCTACGCCGGCCATGTGGGCACCGGCTTCACCGCCACCGCGCTACGTGCCCTGCACGCCCAGCTCCGCCCGCTGCATCGCCCCGAACCGCCGACACCGGACGTGCCACGCGAGCACGCTCGCCACGCGCAGTGGGTCGACCCGGTCCTGACCGGCGAGGTGGCATTCCGGACGTGGACTCCCGACGGTCGGCTCCGGCATGCGTCCTGGCGGGGCCTGCGTCCGGATCGCGAACCACGCTCCGCCACGCGTCTTTCAGCCGACGAGCTCGTAGGGGGCAGCGCGCCGGTTGAGGTCGAAGGGGCCATGCGCACTGGCGATGGGCAGTGGCGTGTCGAGGCGGTCCGTCGAGGCCCCGACCGCTGGTACCGGATCGTGCGGGACGACAACGTGCTGGACTGGTTGTCGCTGGCCGACGTCGAACGGATCCTCACCGAGGCGCAGATCGATATGCGCCTCCTTCGAGAGGCAGACCCGGCTGCGTGACCAGCTGCGTTAATCGGTGACGACGTCCATCACAGCATTGACACGGGGGTTCACCCACTGCATTCAGGCGCAGCAGCTGCGCCCTGTCGATATCGATCGGCCTTGGCTGTCCGCGGAACGCTCGATGGCATCGGGCAGTGTTCCACTCACGTGTTCCGGAGCTACCGGCTCCGGCCCCACGGATATGAATGCCTGCCAGTACCAGCAGTCCTGGTCGTTCCAGCCGGGCACGGACGCTGTCCGGCTACTTCCGCGCGGGGCTAGTGGGCGAGGTGTGTGCGTCGTCCGGGCGGGTTCGAGACGGTTGAAGACCGGCCGCGGGCGGTCAGGAGGGAGCCGGGCGCCGATGTCCATCTGAGGGCTCCGCTGGGCCCGGGGTGGTCCTGGGCGTGCCCGGCGCCCACCTACCCGTCCGCGACTCGGGGCTGACAGGCGGCTGCGTCGGTTGCGACAGTCGGTACTTGCGGATTTTCGCCGGCGTCGTCGCTGGCTTGGACACGGCGCATCCACCAGAGGAGGGTGGTGTCGGGGATGTCGAGTTTCGCGGCCAGGCCGGTGTCGGCCAGTTCGCCGGTCGGGCCGAGCGCGCGGATGACGTGCAGCGCGGTCTCGTCCTGGACCGTCCTGAGGTATCGGCGGGCGTGGTGTCGCTCGGCGCGTAGGGCGCAGGTGGCGGCGTCCTGATCGCGGATCAGCTCGATGATGGTCAGCCCGGCGCGGCCGGACAGCAGGGCGAGTTGAAGGTGGTGCACGCCGGCCAGGATCGCGGCGGTGACCGCCTCGGCCGCCGTGCGTTCGGCCGTCCAATAGACGGACGGTTCCGAATCTCGCGTGTTGAAGAGTGTCTGGATAGCGGTGACAGCGGTGCGGGTCAGGCCATCAATATCGGCTTGATTCATGATCGGCGTGGGTTCCCATCGTCAACTGGTGTGGTGTTCCCGGTTTGGTTCGAATCGGTGCCGCACGTTGGCGGTTGGGTTGCCGCGAACCTCGGGCAGGCGCGGTTGGCCCGCTGGCGGGGAGGGAGTCGGGTGCCACTCCCGCGCGAGGGCTCGGGGCCCGGGAGCACAACGAGGCGTGTCCCGACTCCCTCCCCGCCAGCGGGGACGCCCGCTCATGGCGGTGCCGGTTGGGTGGGCTCGCCGTGGGTTGGGTCGTCGGCGGTGGGGAAGGCCCGTTGCTCCTGGTAGATGATGTTGTGGCGCAGGCAGTGGTGCAGGCTGCCGAGCAGGTGGGCGTAGAGGCGGCGTAGCGCGGCGGCGTGCCGGTCGCCGGCTTCGCGTCGCTGGTCGTAGAGCCTGCGGGCGCCGGGGGAGCGGGTCAGGGCGGCGAAGCTCCACAGGTGTCCGGCTTCGGCCAGGATCGGGTTGGCGTTACGGCGGTGGCTGTGCCGGTGCGACCCGCCAGAAGCCCAGGTGATCGGTGTGGCCGCGCAGTAGGCGCGTAGGTTCCGCGCGGTGGCGAACCGTTGGGGGTCGTCGCCGAGTTCGCCGAGGAGCCGGCCGGCCAGGATCGGGCCCACGCCGGGCATGCTCCGATAGATGGCCGCCTGGGGGTGCTGGTCGACGCGGCGCTCGATCTCGGCGAGGAGCCGGGCCGCGGTGGCGCTGGTGACGTCGAGCTGGGCGACCAGGGCGCTGGTCTGGTGTCCCATCGCGATCTCGATCTCCGGGGCCTGCCGCAGTGTGTGTTGGTGGAACAGGTGGTAGAGCCGGTCGGCCTCGTCGGCGATCAGACGGGTACGCCCCGCCGCGGCGAGCAGTTCTTCCAAACGTGCGTAGCTCAGCTCCGCTGCCCGGGCCGGGGTGGGCGCCGCGGCCAGGATGGTGCGCGCGTCGGGCCGGGTCAGACCACCGTTTTGGCTGGCCCAGGCATTCAGGGCGGCGGGGAAGTACTCGTGTAGGCGCGAGCGCAGCCGCCCGGCGAGGTGGCGGAGGTCCTGGACGCTCTTGCGGTGCGCGCGGGCCAGCTCGCGGATCGCCTCCACCTTCGGGGTGCAGGCTGGCAGGGGCCGATGCGACTGCCCGTCGACGCGCAGGATGTGGGCGAGCAGTCTCGCGTCACTGCGGTCGGACTTCTTCTTCTGCGCGGTGAGCCGCTCCCGGTAACGGGCCACCTGCGTGGGGTTGAGCACGACCACCGGCTGCCCGGCCTGACGCAGACCGGCGACCATCAGTCCACGGCCGGTCTCGATCCCGATCGGTATGTCCCGGTGGCCGCGTTGTACCTGCCGCAGCGCGGCGAGCAGCTCCGCCAGCCCGTCAGCGGTGTCGGCGATCCGCACCTGTGCGACCACCGTTCCGTCGTTGTCGATGACGGCGACGTCGTGGCGGCTCTCGCCCCAGTCCAGACCCGCGAAGTAGCGCGCCATGATCCCCCTGTCGTCTGTGGTGGATGGAGGTGGCCGCCGGCCGGGCGCGCGCTCTCGCTCTGAGGGCTCCAGGCCCAGGATCGCAACAGGCATGACCCGACCGACGGCCGCTGGTTGTGTAAGGAACAACCACCCGAATGGTAAATAAATTTACCACGCATGTCGAGGTGCCCGCTCGTCCGCCGGTCAACATCCTGATTCCGACGAGGTGACCACTCGACGAAGGGCAACGGGTGCCGCGCGGCAGAGGCGACAACGCGCCCAACACCTACGTCTCCTCCGGCACCTGGCCCGAGGCGACGCTACGGCCCGACGCACCTGTCGAGGCCCACTACGCCCAGCAACTCGCCCGCCGACTCGCCGCCGCGATGACCGAACGCCCGATCAGCAACCGCGCCCTGGCCAAGCTCGCCGGCGTCACCCACCCCACCATCGGGTTCATCCTCAACGGCGACCACCACGCCGACGTCTCCACCGTCGCCCGCCTCGAGGTCGCACTCGGCGCGGACCTGTATCCAGCCGGCCTGCACCAGCACCTCACCACGCAACAACGGCAGCCCTCCGCCGGCAATCCCGAACCAACAGCCAGCTGACTGCTCGGAAGTCGTAGATCGTCGACCGCCGGCCAGGCGCCCGCCCGGCGGCCATGTACCGCCGGCGAACCGACGATCGGCAGGCCCAGGCGGCAGACCGGACTCGAGTCGGGCGTCCTAGACGCTGGCCTGAGGCGAGCAGCGCCTACCCACTCCACTTGCCGCGTGCATGGGCGAAACGCTTTCTCCACCCGGAAGCCGTGCACCTACCCGCCCCACGTCCTGACTGGTGGAGGCCCGGCATTCAGCACATGCTTGACGCTCCTGCCTGCGGTACGGGTCAGCCGCCCCAATGTGTTCGCAGGTGTCGCGCTGCTCGGCGAGTTGAGAGCATGGCCCTGTGGTGCAGAGCCGGTGTGAGGCGGCGGGTCCAGTGTTTGCGGCACGAATTCGGGCCCGCCGCCCACAAAAACCGTACTACAACAACATTTACGGCCAAGATCCGGTCTCGGAAGCCGTTCGATAACCCTCAATCTGCTCTTGCGGCGGATCGTCAGGGCGGATCAGCGGCTTGTGCGGCTGCGCGCGGCGGTCAGCACCATCCGGATATGGGCGGACGTGTCATATGTGCCGCGGCCCGCGAAAGTTCTGGGTAGGCGACAGGCCATCGACGAGCTGAGCAACGCTGCCCGAAAGCTACCCGGAGACCACCAATCACTCATCCTGATCGGCGGGGTGCTGCTTCACGGACTCGTCACCCTCCCCGCGACGGCGCCTTGAGTACCGGCGACCCCGCCGCAACAGCACGCCACCTCACCGCGGAATCCGCCATGCGTCTACACCACTAGGTGCGCCGTCCTGTCGAGTCATCCAACCGGGTGCTGGGGGTGCTCTCATGCCGCCGACCGGGCGCGCCAGGCCGGCAGGTCCGTCACCGTCGGCAGCCTCGATCGTTTGCGTCCCGATCCGGAATGTCCGGACGTGTCGAGTTGGGTGCACTCCATCGTGCCGATCTGCGGATGCCGGACAGCGGTGGTCATGCAGCTGACGAGCCGGCTGGCCAGGCGTGAGCAGATGGATCAAATACCCAGTGGTTGGTCTGGAAGATGTGTCCCGCGAAGGCCGTCTCCTCTTGGCCGACGAGGGAGAACCCGGCCGAGCAACAGATGGCGTTCGATGCTGCGTTCGTCGTGCTCGGAAACGCGTGGATCAGCCCCCAACGCCCATCCGCCTGAGCCAGGTCGAGAACCGCGCGAACGGCTTCGCTCGCCAAGCCTCTGCACTGGAACTCCGGCAGGATCATCCAGCCGATCTCGGAGATGCCCTCGTAGGGGTACACGGTCACCGTTCCCGCCACCTGCGCGGAGCCATCGGGAATGATCATTCTGATCCAGGCGCCGTCCGCGCGAACCGTGTCGAGGCCATGCTTGACCTGACCAGCAACGCGATCACGCGACTGCGGGCCGCCGAGCTCTCTCATCATGACCGGATCGCAGCGTGCGCCTACCGTACACATATGACTGCGCGGAGCGCCGACGGTTTGTCGTTGACCGAGGTCGAACAACGGCTCGTTGAGCACGTCACGGCCGGTACGTGGCTCGACCTCGCCGGCGATGAACCGGTCGACGAGGCGGCGATGCGATCCTGGGGTGCCTCGCGGACAATACGGAGCAGTGTGCTACGCGACATTCTCCGGGGACGCCTAGCCCCGGATCCTGACCCGCACGGTCTTCGGCTTCGCGGCGCTCGAATCGCCGGGCGGCTCGACCTGGAGTCGTTGACCACCCCCGTCTTCATCGAGTTGCACCACTGCATGCTCGGCGAGGGTTTGACCGCACGGGGTGCCCGCCTGGCGTTTCTCAGCGTGGAGGGCTGCCTCGTGGAACACCCGTCCGAGCCGGCCCTCTACGGGGCGCGGCTCACCGCGGCCGCCGTGTTCCTGGAAAACTCGATCCTTGTGTCCCCCGGCAAGACAGGCACAGTCCGGTTGGCTGGCGCGCACCTGGGCCAGTTCGACGCCATCGGCACGATCATCCGCAACGAATCCGGCCCCGCACTCATGGCCAACGGGCTACGGGTCGACGAGGTGGTCTACTTCGACGGGCTGAACGCAACCGGCGCCGGCGAAGACGGAGCAGTGAACATCACCAACGCCCGCCTGGGAGGTCTGGACTGCTCCCAGGCGTCGCTGCGCAACGACTCCGGCGTTGCCCTAGCCGCTCACGGCGCACAGATCGACCAAGATGTCATCCTCAGCGACTTCGCCGCGGCGGGATCCGGCAACAAGGCCAGCGTCGACCTGTCCGGCATGCGGATCGCGGGAGGGCTGGCCTTCGATCCGATCAGACTCGACAACACAAAAGACGACCAGGCCCGGCTGAATGTCGACGGCTTGACCTACTCAGGACTACCGACCGGAATCTCCACCCGTACCTGGCTCCGGCTACTGCGCGAGGGCACCCCCACCTTCGCCGCGCAGCCATACCAACACCTGGCCGCCGCACAACGCGGAGCGGGCCACGACGACCAGGCCCGCCGGATCCTCATCGCGCAGCGACGCGACCAGATGGATCGGCGGGCACTGACAGGCCGCACCGAGCGGGCATGGGCCCACCTGACGGGCCTCACCCTCGGCTACGGATACCAATCCTGGAGGTCACTTCTAGGGCTGCTCACCGTCGTCGCCGTCGCGGTCGTCCTGGCGGTCACGCTCGGCGCCCACGGCGGACTCGCCCGGAACCATCCCACCACGTCTGCGGCAGCGCGGTGCTCCACGATCGAACGGATCGGCGTTGGCCTGGACCTCGGACTCCCACTGATCAAGACAGGAGCAGGAACAAACTGCGACGTCACCAGCAGCGCCACTGGGCAGATGCTGGCAGTTGGCGGCTGGATCCTTCAACTACTCGCGTGGGCCTTCGCCACACTGTTCGTCGCAGGGTTCACCAGCGCGGTCCGCAAGACATGACGACCACAACGATAGCCAGCCAACGTGGCGGCGCCCGGCTTGGACATCGATCGCCCGCAGCCCTTGTACGTGGAGCACCTCCCACCCAACTGCCAAAGCAGACACGGTACTTAAGGCTTGCGGCCCATCGCGCAGTACACGTCGAGGGCGGCCGGTTCTGTTCCCGGCTCTGGCCGCCACAGCGGGGTCGACACCACGCCGGGCTCGAGCAGTTCCAGTCCCTCGAAATAGCCGCCGATCTCCTCAGGCGTGCGCAGGTTGTACGGGTGGCCGTTCTGGTTGGCGATCCGCTGGCTCTCTACGCTCTGCACGCTGGTGCTCGTTCCGTCGCTCACCGCCAGGTAGCTGCCTGATGGCATAGCGGCGAGCAGCCGCTGGACAATCGAGCGGGCCTCGGCGTAGTCGGCGACGTTGCCCAGGATGCCGATCATGGTCAGGGCCACGGGCTTGCTGAAGTCGAGCGTCCGGGCGGCCTCGCTCAGGATCCGCTCCGGATCCTCCACGTTGGAGTCCACATATGCGGTCTCCCCCTCGGGTGAACTGGTCAGCAGCGCACGGGCGTGCACCAGCACGAGCGGATCATTGTCGACATATACGATCCGTGACTCGGGCGCTACTCGCTGCGCGACCTCGTGAGTATTGTCGGCCGTCGGGAGACCGGTACCGATGTCGAGGAACTGCCGGATGCCCACCTCACCGGCGAGCAGCGTGACCGCATGGATGAGGAACCTCCGCTGCGCCTGGGCGACCGCCACGATCCCCGGGTGCGCCGAGCGGAGCGCCTCGCCCAACTCGCGGTCGACGGCGAAGTTGTCCTTGCCCTCCAGGAGGTAGTTCCACACCCGCGCGCTACTCGGCCGGGTTGCGTCGATTTTGGGATCGGTCATCAAGAATCCTCTTCGATGAGGCGGCCGTTAGGAAGCGATTCTAGGCAATGTCCCCAGCCACGGTGAATGACACCGCGTCAACGAGGCGCGGGGGCCACCGTTCAAGCGTCGGACCCGGCTGCGACAACCGCGCGGCCACGTTGAGCGCGGCGCCCGGCCCGCGTCGTGGTGAGCATTCCCGCAGCCCACGAGCGGCGGCGACGCGATCAGCCCGGCCGCGACCAGCGCCGGGTACGCCCAGGCCAGCAAACGCGGGGTCGGCCAGATCGTCGAGCAACGCCGAGCGGGTACGGCCACCGGTGAGAAAAGTCGCGCCGTAGAGCATCCACATGCCGCCACCGCCGAGGCCACCACCGGCAGATGGGGCCGCGCGCGGCGGACGCCATTCGCGGGCGGCCGGCGTCGCGGCGAACACCAGGCAGCCGACCGCGGCGATCCCTCGCCCTGTGACATGCCTTGCCGCTGCGCTCCTGCGGCTGACGCCGAAGTCGTGATTGTCGTCAACAGTCCGGGTCGAATCGCAGGTCGGCGGGTGGCGTACCAGTGAGCAGATGATGGCGGGCTCCGTCGCGTCGGTGCGGGCGACACGCTCGACGGCGGGGTCAGGGAGGCGTGAACGGGACCGGCTCTCGAACGTCTGGCCCGGGCGCCGGTCCCGGCGAGGAACCGCCGGTAGACCGCCTCGTAGTTGAGTGCCATCCGGGTGGCCGAGAAGTTTTCCGCCACGCGCGCCACGCAGTCCGCCGGGTCGAGCCGCTCAGCGGCGCGCAACGCGTCCGGCAGATCCTCGAACCGCTCCCGAGGCTGGGCCCGGGGTCGGCGTGGGTCGCTGATGCGCTACCCGATCGGGGCCGGGGGCGGCCGGTCGACGAACGCCCGGCATCACATGACACCAGGTCTTCCACGTCGTGCCCCTGCCTGTTGGCGTTGGCGTTGGTCGAGTGTGTGCGCCAGGGTCCAAAGCGGTGCCTTTGGGCAGCGATCTGCCGGGTTGTCAGCCGGCACCAGTCGACGGCCGCAGCCGGGTCATCTGTGCGGCAGCGCCGTGGTGGGCGCGGGCGGAGTCGTACGCTCGACACATCGTGGCGATGGCCAGCATGAAGGGGGCGTAGCCGCAGTAGCGGGGGAACAACCAGCGTTGCCGCCGATCCGGTGGCAGTTCGTGGCGGATCTGCGCCACCTTCTCGGGCGGGTCGCTGAACGCCTCCACCACGCCGTTGGCGTACATCGTGATCTGGGTGTCCAGGGGCAGCGGCGACGCGTCCGCGGCGAGTGCGGCCTCGAACTGTCGGGCGGCCTGGGTGAGCAGATCATCCAGCACCGGGTCCCGGGTGGCGTCGTCGAGCACGGTCTGCCCGTACTCGGCGCGCAGCTGCTCCATCGTCTGCCAGCAGGCACCCGTCGGGGTCCGCCCTGTCCGCACCGCCCGGGCCAGCATCAGGCAGAACCAGTTCAACCGGCCGGTGCGCACCATGGCGTGCACCGGCCATACCATCGTGGCCAGGATCGCCTGTGCCGCGGCCAACGCCAGTAGCCAGGGGCTCCGAGTCCACAGCGCCCCTGCCAGCACAGCCACCACCCCGGCCGTGCCCGCGAGCAAGAAGACCGTGGCCGCCTTGAGTTGGACACGCTCACGGGACAACAGGAACACCGCCGTCCCCAACATCGGCAAGGTGCCCACCGCGATGATGCTCACAACCTGGTCGTTGATCACCCGAGAACGCTAACGCGGGGGCCGACCGATGCCACAGCACCGGTCGCACGCTTACCGTCACCGCCCGGTCACTGCCTAATCGACCGTTCAGCGAAAGACGGTCGGACATCCAGTCGCAGCCGGCCAGCAAGGGGCGCCTGTCCGGGCCCCTGCAGGGATCGGCTTATGTCGGGGGATGCTCGCCCGGGGGCGGTCCTTATCCACAACGGACACGCGGTGTACGCCGCAGGGACCCGGAACCGGGGCCCCACGGCTGACGGCGATGCCCCCCGGAGCCGCTGATCGTGGTGGTGGTGTCGTCGGTCGCCGAGTTGGCCAGCCGCGCGGGTCCTCCCCGGCTGCTGGGGTGACACCCTGATCGTCCGGCATCCCCGCAGTCCCGATAGCGCCGGGCCGGGACAGCGGGCGAGGCGAGTCGGCCCTCGGCGCTGCCTGCCCACTGATGGCCGCCTTGCCTAGGGGACTCCTGCCGATGACGGCGCTGGTGTCATGACCACATTGGATACGAGCCCGACAGCCGGATAGCTCGATGAGATGCAGAGGCCAACCGGGCCTGGCAGCGGGTTACCTGCACCGGCGGCGACGACTGAGCGCGCACCAGGTTGCAGCAACGCATGCGTAAAGCCTATTTACGCCATGGCGTTTTCGGCGTAAAGTATCTTTACGGGAGGTGGGAATGTGGCACTCTACAAGATTAAGCGGCGTTGTTGCGGTGCCGAGGAAGAGGTGCAGATTTACGGCGGCGACACCCGGGGGCAGCGCAGGTGGCGCGCGGAGCGCCTTGCGGGGGAGCCATGCCGTGCCTGCCAGCAGATAGCCCACCAAGCGGTCAACGAGCGGGCGGCGACTGTCGCCGCGGCGGCCGGCTGGCCGCCCCTGACCGGAAGCCCAAGACAGGTTTCCTGGGCGGAGACAATCCGGGCGGATCAGCTCGCCGCCGCGCACGCCGAAATCAGCGTCCACACGAGCGTTCCGGACCCGGTGCGCGATGAGGTGGCCGCCGTGTACGCGGAGATCCTTCTGCGGCATACCGACGCCTCGTGGTGGATCGACAACAAGGACCGCGACGCCCTACGGCTCGCGGCACGGGCCGCCACCGCTGCGGACCGGGGCCGCCTCGCCGCGCTTTCCGCTATCGCGGCGGGCCGCACGCAGAACCTCGCCACCGAGCCGGACCTCGAGCCGGAACCCGGTCAGCCCGCCGCGCTGACCGAAGGCCAGTAGGAAGCCTCGTCGACTATCCAAGCTGAGATCGCCCGCCGATTGCGCATTGCAAAACTGGCGCCGAGATCAGCGTTCCTCCCAACCGCCGTGTCGCGGCCCGATGACCTAGGAGCACTCCAATGCCCCGCAAGATCGCCCAGACCGCCGCCGAGGCGGAGAAAGTTGTTCGCCGCTTGCGCGCTGAGGAAGCACGCCGCAAGAAGCTCGAAGCGGCCCTCGAACAGGCCGGGGCGCGGGCCGAGGACGCCCGCAAGGCCCGCGCCGCCGCCATCGCGGAGATCGGTGAACTTCTCCGTCAAGCCGCGGCTGGCCAGCCCGGGGGCCTCATCGATTGGCGGATGGCGCAGTACCTGACCGGACTTTCCAAGCCGACGCTGACCGAGGCGCGCGACAACCCGACGGCGTGGGACGAACTCGTCGACCTCGCCAAGCGAGCTCGAAGTCACGACGAGGACGCGGAGCGCGAGTTGCACGCGCGCCGGCCGAATCTTGCGGGCTGGCTCGCCGCAGCGATGAAGCTGCAGGAAGACCACGAGCGGGCTTACTGGCAGGAGCGTGGCGGGTTCGACCCGAGCGCACCGGTGGACGCCGAGGGCGACGCCCCCGGCTACCAGACGCTGATAGAGGACTACGAGGAGCAGGTGCGGCGGCTCGCCGAGGGCCGGCCGGTCTGATGCCCCAGCTCACGATCTAGCCAGTCACCCAGCCGGCCGGTCTATACCACCGGTCGTTCGGTCGGGTTCAGCCCTGTTACCTGGAGCTGAACCCGGACACGGGCGTCATGTCCTGCGGCCAACTCGACAGCGCTGGAGATGGCGACGGCCCCGTTGGAACGCCGGCGTGTTGGGCGTCCGGAGTCGGTATGGTTCACCGTCGTGCGAGACAGGATCTGGTTTCCCGGCAACCCGTGGCCCGGGGGCCACCGGATCACCGAGTTCCTCTGGACGGGCCGGCTCGATCGGTCGGGCTGGCTCTGGTTCGACCTGACGCTGAAGACGGCCGGCTACGACGAGGAGTTCGACGCCCCGGACAATAAGGACGAGGGCATCTCCGACTGGGCCGCGCCGATCGTCTGGAACAACTACCACGCCTGCACGCTGTCCTCGACCTGGGAGGAAGCCACCGGACTGCTCGCCGCGACGCCGGAGCGACCCTTCCGGCTCGCCGATCCGCTACCGCAGTGGCTGACCGCCGACCCTTTGCCGATCGAGGATCTGGATGCTCCGCCAGCGTTCCACGTCTACCTGCTCGGGCATGACACGGTCGCTGACCATAGGGTCACGTTCACCGGTGACGGCTCGGCACGGCATCGCATCGACTGGACCGGACGGATCGCGCTGAGCTACTCCGGAGACGAAGAGTTCCGATACGAGTTCCGCGCCGAAATCCACGATGCGGGCCTGGCGCACATCGCACTGCCAGACGGCATGTCCGGCAAGGAAGGCCGGCGGCATCTGACACACCTGCTGGACGTACCGGGGCGGTTGATGGAGTCCGCAGTGGATGGCAAGCCAGTGCTGCGGCAGGCGTAAGACCGCGCCCTCGGCCGCCGCGACGGCGCCGTCTCGACCAGCCTGTGCTGGTGCCGTTGTTCCAGACGGATCGGACGTGAGGAGCGCAATCGGGACCGTCCGCTGGTGGGGACCGTGAACTGGTCGCGGAACACTCGCGGCGCCCGGGTCGATGTTAGGGGACTGCTCGCTCTGGGGGGCTGACTCGCGCCATGTCGGCGATGAGTGGGTACAGGTCGTCGACGAAGGCTGCGAGATGGCCGAGCGTCGTGTCCGGCGGTAGCTGGATACGAGCCCCGAACATACAGGTCCGTGTGTATTTGGTTTGCCGCTCGCCGAAACCGATCCCGAGGTACGGTGGCCCACCGTTGGCGACCATGCGGCGGTAGCCGGCGACGTCGTGCGGCGCCTTCGGTCTCGCTGGGTTGGTGACCCAGTCCTGCCGCGCCTCCTGCATCACCTGCCACATCCGTAGGAGGTAGTCCCAGTCAAACCCAGCCGAGGTCTTGACGTTGCGCTGTGCAAGGCACACCTTGATGGAGGGGCCCTGCGGTTGCCGCCAATCCCGGTTCGCGTACTTCGGGAAGTTTCGTACAGGTAGCTTTTCCTCGACTTCGGTCACGATCTCGTAGTCGGGGGCTGGTGTGTCGGTGTATAACCTGGCAACCCAGCTGACACCGGAGGTGGAGCAAACGAGATCATGCTGGATTGGCGCGGGTGGGTTCAGTTGTCCGTGTAGCCAGGACATGCGGGCTCGCATCGCGATGATGAAGTCCTCATCGTCGATTAGCACGTTCCAGATGGTGCCGGCATCAACCTTGGGGAGGGCCGATTCCAAATGCTGCAGCCAGGCCTTCGCGCAGGCCGCGACCCACTGGTGCTCGCTTCGGCAGTACGCCTGAAGTAGGTCTTCCCAGGTGACGCCACGCCAGGGCGGTGCGCCGGCGACGTCGATCACGAGGCGTTGCGGGTAGATGACTGCGTACACGTGTGCATCCGGCACGGCGTCGACGTAGCGCTGCAACTGGTTGAGGCCGAGCCCTGCCAGCACCTTGACCTCGATAACAGCGAGACGCTGGCCGCCGCGCTCGATGACGATGTCCGGCTGATTCTCTGCGTCCACCGCGACCTCGCGGCATACCTGCAGCTGGAGGTGCGGCTCCTTGATGCCGAGGAGGCCGCAGAGCGGCAACGGGTCGGTCGCGGCCAGCACCGCGAGCATGTCGGACCAGCGCGGCTCTGATGTCAGCGGTAATGCAAAAGAGATAGCGGGTAGCGTCATAGTCTCCACCTCTGCGACGGCGCGGGATCGATGGATGGAATGTTTTGACCGGCGCGAGCTGGCCGAGCGGGGGAGGAACGCGGCGGGTGGTGAGCGGGCGTACAGGGCGCCGTAGGTATGCACGCGGCAGGCGAACGCGTACGAGGGGTGGACGCGAGGGGCCGGCAACGCCTGCTCGACCGCTGGGCGGGCGTGCCAGCAGACCGGGGCGCGCTAGCCCCGGACTACTTCTCGGTGTTGTCCGCGTCATCGGCCGGCGTCTTCGGGACGCGGATGAGTCGGTCCTCCTGGGTCAGGGTGACGACGACGCGGTCGACGAATTCGAGCAGGATGTTGCGGTCGAGTTCGTTGTCGACGGCGACTACCTGCAGTGCGTTTCGGTACTGTTCCTGTCCGGTGACGCGGCTGAGGAGCCGGTAGACGTCGCGAACGCGGGCCAGGTCGAAGCCTTCGTGGCCGCTGTTGGCGGACAGGCCGTCGAGGATGAGTAGTCCCGGCAGGGGGAGGTTGCGGTCGATCGCCACGGTGTGGTGGGCGAGGGCGTGGGCGATGTTGACGAGGGTTTTGAGGCCCTGGCTGGACAGTTCGTCGAAGCTGCGTCCGGACACCTCGGGTAGGTAGGTGTCTCGGTTGATCTGCACGGTGAGTTCCTGTCCGAGGTCAGGGATGTGTAGTTCGTGCAGGTATTCGAGCATTCGTTGTTCGAGGGCGAGGACGTTGTCTCCGGCGTCGGTCTGGGACAGCTCCTGGCTGTTGATGCGGTTCTGAAGGTCTTCTCGCTGGGCTTCAAGAACGTCGCGCCCTTCCAGGTGTTGCTGGTGACGGCGGAGCAGGTCGGCGTATTCGCGTAGCCGTGTGATGTCGGCTTCGAGGCGTGCTTGCCCGGCGGCGTGGTGTTCGATCTGGGTGGCCCGGTCGGAGATGAATGCCTGGGTGCGCCGGTCGAGGTCGGTGGCCAGCTCCGCGATGAGCCCGTCGAGGCGGTCCGCTTCCCAGCGGAGCTGTTCCTGTGCCCTGCGGCGGCCCTGGATCACCTCGTCGGTCTCGTTGATCTGGCTGGCGATGCGGTCTTGTTCGGTCAGCAGCTGGGCCTGAGCCGGGGCGGGTCGGGGCTCTTGCAGGCAGAGGTAGCACAGGTGCGGGTCGGTGCGCGCGGCGTTGATGTCGTTGCCGCAGCGGGGGCAGACGATGAAGTCGAAGTCCACGAGCCACTCGTCGGCGACGATAGCGCGGGTGAGCCGGGCGGATTGGCTGGACAGCTGCCGACGCAGGTCGGACAGGTCGGTGATTTGGGCCTCCAGTCGGGCCAGCCGGTCGGTGACTTCAGCCCGTCGCGTCCGCGTGGCCAGCAGGGTCTGGCGGAGTTCCTGGACGCCGGGCACCTCCCCAGCGGTGGCGCTCAGGTCCCGTCGCTGCGAGACGACTTGTTCGAGTTCGGCGGTGCGGGCGGCGAGTTGCAAGTCCAGGGCGTCGATGTCGGCGAAGGGGGTGTCGGCGAGGAACTTGGCGCGGATGGCGGCGTCTTGGTCGAGGGAAGCCAGCTGCAGCTCCACGCGCCGCAGCTCGGCGTTCAACCGCGCGAGTTCCGGCTCGTAGTAGCCATAGGCCAGTTCGAAGACCCAGCGTCGCTTGACGTTGCGCCAGTGCCTTAGGTGGCCGAAGACCTGGGTGTCGAGTTCGTCGCCGGTGACGATGCAGTAGCCGAGCCAGTCGGTCATCGTCACCGGAGTCAGCGTCCCAGTCGGTTCCGTGCGCGCCTGGGGGACGCTGATCGCGGGGATCTGGAGCTGGTCGAGTAGGAACGTGCTGTAGGTGCGGTCGGATCTGGCCACGGGAAGGCGGACGGCGATGACCTCGCGGTCCGGGTCAGGGTGTTCCTCGCTGACTTCGACAAGGGCGTCACTCGTGGTGGTCCTCGGGCGGTAGATCTGCCAGGCTCGGTTACCCAGCATGACGTGGCCACGAATGGCCTGGACTTGGTCGACCTCGGGTGGCAAACCGTCCGGCATGGTGCCGAGCATCGCCCTGATCAGGCGCACGAGTGTCGTTTTACCGGTGGTGATGTCGCCGAGGACGATGTTGAGGCCAGGGCGGAACTCGACCTCCCGCCCGCCACCGAACAGGTCGACCTTGAGTAGTTCCAGCCGGTGCGGGTGGGCCGCCGGCGGGGCGGCAGCCGCGGGGTTTGGTGGGGGCGGGGTCGGTGGGGTCACGTCAGGTCCTCGTACCAGGTGGCGTCGGCGATCTCAGGCAGTTCGTAGAGGTAGTTCTTCAGGGTGGTGCCGGATTTGTCGAGGTAGCGGCGCAGCAGGCGCAACCGGTCGTCGATGTGGGCGAAGCTTTCGTCAGCGCGCAGGTCCGCGGCGAGTTGGGCACCAATGATGGAGGTGCGGTATCCGAAACCGCTTCCCGTCAGTGGTGTCACCTCCACCAGGCCCCGGCCGATGAGCGAGCCGAGGACCGCGTAGTAGGAGGGATCCCAAGGGCCGTAGCGGTAGCGCATCATTCTGGCGTCCAGCGGCGCCTCGTCCGGATCGATGTGCTCGACCTGGTCTGGCCGGGCACCGTGGGCAAGCAGTACCCGACGAAGGTGACGCGGGTAGCGAAGCAGGAAGTCGAGCTTGGCCAGCTTGACTCTGCCCTCCAGGTAGCGGGTCTGGTCCTTGCCCTTGCGGCTGAAGGCGTCGATGAGCAGGAGGAGACGCGCTTCAGCCTCCCGAGACGGCCGGAACCGCGCGCGCGGCGAAGGGCGAGGTACGGCGGCCGGTGGTGGTCCACCGCCGATTCCAGCGTCCGAGGAGATGTCGGCGCGGCTGGTCACTGGGCCCGCCACCGGAACCGGCACAGGTCCGACAGGTGGCCCAGATATCCGACGATCAGGCGCTCGTCGCGATCAAATAGCGGGCGCCGGTCACACTGCGCCAGGTCGCCAGGCCGTGCCAGGAGATCAGCGGCGATCATCTCAGCCGGGCGGCCTGCCGCGGCGGGGTCGCTCGCGGCCGATAGCCCGATCCGGGTGGCCGTCGCGTCGGCCATACTCAACACCCGCGACGCCAGCCGCTCCAGGTCCGCCTCGGCGCTGTCACGACTGGCCAGCAGGAGTTGTCGTTCCACCTCCATGTCGGCGCGCATCTCCTGCACCCGCTCGATGAGCTGCCGGCCCGCACCCGCCGCCGTCATCTTGAGCTCCAGCAGCGACGCGGCGGAGCCAGAGGAGATGCGAGCCAGCAACTGCTCGTCGGACTCGCCAGGCAGTGGCGGGGTCAGGGCGACGAGCATGCCCCGAGTGAGTACCTGATTCCGAATCGCGTCGATGGCCGCTCCACCCGGCTCGTCCGGGCCCGGCAGATCAAACCCGACGTGTGGCAACGCCGCCGCCAGGTGCGCCTGGAGCGGCCCCGGCTGCGCGGACCCACCGGTCTGCGCCGCCGTAGCCGCACTGAGCAGCCGTTCGTAGAGGTGTTCCACCTCTGGGCGTGACAGGGCCGGCCACAGCGCCCCGAGTTCCCAAATGGCCTTCGCATCGACGTGAGCCCGTGTCGGCTGGTCCGGGCGAATCACCAACCGCTGGAGGAAGTCGTCGACCCACGAACGGATGAGCCCGCTCGCTATGAGCTTGGACCGCACGCCCTTCTCCGCGGACCTGGGATCCTTGACGAAGTCGACTGTCTCCTCTTTGTCCGCGATCGCGCCCTCAACCCATAACTCGAACGCGCAAATCTCGTGTATCCGTGCCTTCCGGGCCGCCGTGTAGGAGCGAACCAACGCGTCGAGGCCTCGGTCGCACATCGCCGCGACGCTCCACGAACCCCGGTCACGGGTCTTGACCTGGACGAACCGGATCCGCTCGGCGTAGACCAGCGCGAGATCCTCAACCTGCTCGCACACTACGAACAGCGGGGCCTCGCGCTCCGACAGGCACGTCAACCACTGCCGAACGACTTGCTTGGCTTGCCAGACATACCGAGCGAAGGTGTCCAACCCGGTGGAATCGCTCTCGACTTCGGCGACCTTCGTCAACAACTCTAGGCCGGGGTCCGCGTGCTGTCGCCTCGTCTCGGTCACCCGATCAAACCCCCAGTCCGTGCACGACGACAGCGACACCAAACCTCAGGTAACGCAACGTATTCGGCCCACAGCGAGCGGTGTGGTCGATGTTAACCGCCTCGATTCGTTGCAGGCGAGCCACGATTCCGAGTTTTCGCCCTCCGGTTGATCTCACGTCGCCTGAAGGGTCAGCCTCCGATGCAGGTGCGGGCCACGCTAGACGGTCGGATCTCCGGAACTAACAACTACGAGTGCAGGTTCGGAACCAGGTCAGCGCGCGGACCTGGCCACGCTGACCCCTGCGGAAGAGGATGATCGCTGCTACCATGCCAGTCCGCTGCACGCGCTAGCCTGATCTCGCCTAGCACCCTTTAATGCTTATGTCGTTCCCGTCCGCGCCGGGTCCTGGCATGAACGACGAGGTCGAAGGGCGGCCAACTCGCGACGATCCTCCCGCCTTCTTGGACACCTTTTGTGCAAATACGTCGCGCGGAGGTGCGCGGGGGCCTTCCTCGATGGGAACCATCAATGACCAAACAAGGCGAGCAGAACGGCGCAGCGCGCCGCCGCAGGTCCGTCTCAACATGACCAGTTGGCTCGTGCTCGGCCGGGGCGTCTGCGGCCACCTGACTCAGCGAGAAGGCCTACCCCCTGGCGGGCCACGCGGATCGGCCGGGTCGTTGAAGTACCTGATCGGCCATCCACCGTCGGTGATGGCGCCTCCTACACTTCGTGGATGCCGTAGGGAGGTGGTGGTCGTGTCCAGACGGGTGTTCGGCTGGGGGAGCGGGGTCGGTGTTGTGCTGGCCGTGGTGTCGGGCGGATTGGTCAACGAGTTGCACGGCGGGTGGCCGTGGTGGATGGCCGCCGCCGTGGTGACCCTGGCCGCAGCGACGCTGGCCGCCTGGCTCGCGACCGCTGGTGGCGGACAGGTGCAGGTGGACGAGGGTGGGGTGTACGCCGGACGGAACGTGGACGGCCGGGTCCGGACCCGGGTGCGCGGGGCCGGATCGTCGAGTCAGCGTCGAGGTGGTGGCACCCGGATTGGTCGGGGAGCAGTGGGCGCCGGGCAGGACGTCACCGGCGACGTAGACACCGATGTGCGGCCCTGAGCCTTCCGGCCGTGTGAACCGGTCGGCGGGAAGGGCTCTGAGGTGGTGAGGCGTCGCTGGTCGCTGGCGCCCGGAGCGGTGGCCGCCGGGCGGGACATCACCGGCACCGTGGTCACCGGACCGATGTACGTGCAGGTCCTCGCCGGCCGGTTCGACCGGGTGCATGACGCGATTTTCGACCCGACGCCGTTGGCCGAGCAGTTGGACGTGGCCCGGTTTGTGGGCCGCACCGGGTTGATCGCCCGGATCGATGAGTGCGTCGCCGGCCAGGACCGCGGCTACGTGGTGATCCGCGGGGAGGCGGGGGTGGGCAAGAGTGCCCTGGCCGCGCATCTGGTGTGGACCAGGCCCTGTGTTTTTCACTTCACCCGGCTCGACGGCGGGGCCCGCTCCCCGGTCGAGGCGCGTAAGAGCCTGGCCGCGCAGCTGATCGGCGGGTGGGGTCTGGCCGAGCGATTTACGCCAGGGGATGTGTTTCCGGTGGCTGCCGATCGCCCGGACTGGCTGGCGAAGGTCCTCCGCGCCGCCGCGGCCGAGCGGGACCGGCAGCGCGCGAAGCAGCCGCTGGTGCTCGTCGTCGACGGTCTGGACGAGGCACAGCCGGACCCGCCGGGCATGGGCACCGGGGTGCCGCTCGGGCTACCGACGCCCGATTCCCTTCCGGCCGGGGTGTACATCGTGGCGACCAGCCGTTACGGACTGCCGCTGGCGGCGTTGAAGGACCCGCAGCGGGTCCGCTGGTCACAGATCACCGTCGAGGGCCCCGACAACCTCGCCGACATGCGCACCTACCTCCACACCGTGCTCGAGGGACCGAACCCGGACCACGCGCTGGTCACCGCCCTACAGCGCGACCAGGTCACGGTCGACCGGTTCATAGGCACACTGATGGACCGCTGCCGCGGAGTGTGGATCTATCTGCGCTACGTCCTGGACGACATCCGCTCCGGACGCTGCCCGGCCACGCACATCGCCGCCCTACCTGACCGACTGCACGGCTACTACCTCCAGCAGATCGAGCGGTGGACCACCAACCCGCAGGCGTGGCAACGGGTGTACCGGCCCAGCCTGGCCGCCCTCGCCGCCCTGCAACGCGCGGTCACCAGCGACGAGCTAGCCCACATCCTCACCGCCCGTCGCAGCGACCTGGACACCACCGAACCGGTCACCGCCGAGCAGATCGCCGCTTGGCTGGACGGGCCGGCCCGCGCGTTCCTCAACGTGATCCGAAGCCCCGACCGGTCCCGGCTGTACGCGGTGCGCCACCAAAGCCTGCGCGATCTGTTCAGCCCTGATGTCACCCGCGATCACGACGACGAGGACGATCCCGTCGAGGCCGGGATGAACGTCCAGCTACACGCTGCCTGGACCACCGCGCACCAGGCCATCACCAGCTGGCTGACCCCCGCTGCGGTAAACGGCCGGCGGGCCTGGACCAGCGTCGACGACTACACCCGGCTCATGCTGCCCGCCCACGCCGCGGCCGCTGGCCTGTTAGATCCGCTCATGACTGATCCCGTGTTCATGTTGGCCAGCCCACCGGACCAGATCCTGCGCCACCGGCACACCCTCACCGCCGCCGACGCGATCGCCGCCGCCCGCGCCCTGGAGATGGCCACAAACGAATGGGCCACCCGACCCGACGATGACCCACGCTGGTGGCTACACGTATGGGCACGCCGAATTCGGGCCACACCTCTCGCCGAGAATCTCGCAGAGCAGGCACCCCACTGGCCGTGCACCGTACAAGCCGGCTTCTGGACCGGCACTACCCACCGAACCCTCACCTGTGACTCCAACGACGTGTCCGCGGTGGCTGCGTTGCCCCGTCCGGATGGCCGCACTCTGATCATCAGCGGCAGCAGCGACGGGACGGTGCGGGTGTGGGATCCAGACAGCGGCACGCAGATGCACGAGCTGACCGGCCACAGCGCCGCTGTGTCAGCGGTGGCGGCGTTGCCGCGTCCGGACGGCCGAACCCTGGTCATCAGTGGTGACGACGAAGGGAGGGTGCGGGTGTGGGACCCGGACAGCGGCACCCAGATCCACAGGCTGACCGGCCACGCCAAGTGGGTGTTAGCAGTGGCGGCGTTGCCGCGTCCGGACGGCCGCACCCTGATCATCAGTGGTGACTACGAAGGGACGGTGCGGGTGTGGGACCCGGACAGCGGCACCCAGATTCACAAGCTGACCAGCCACAGATGGGTGTCAGCGTTGGTCGTGTTGCCGCGTCCGGACGGCCGCACCCTGATCATCAGTGGTGACAACAGGGGGACGGTGTGGGTGTGGGACTCGGACAGCGGCACCCAGATTCACAGGCTGATCGGCCACACCAGACGGGTGTCAGCGTTGGTCGCGTTGCCCCGTCCGGACGGGACCACCCTGATCGTCAGCGGCGGTGACGGGACGGTGCGGGTGTGGGATCCGGACAGCGGTAGGCAGATCCACAGGCTGACCGGCCACACTGCCGCGGTGCGGTCGGTGGCGGTGATGCCCCGTCCGGGCGGGGCAAGCCTGATCGTCAGCGGCGGCGGTCAGAGTGACGGGACGGTGCGGGTGTGGGATCCGGACAGCGGCACGCAGATCCACGAGCTGACCGGCCACACCGCCGCTGTGTTAGCGGTGGCTGCGTTGCCCCGTCCGGACGGCCGAACCCTGATCGTCAGCGGCGGCGGTCGGGGTGACGGGACGGTGCGGGTATGGGATCCCGACAGCCAGACATACGGGCTCAACGGCCACACCGACTGGGTGTCGGCGGTGGCCGCGTTGCCCTGTCCGGACGGTCGAACCCTGATCATCAGTGGCAGCAACGACAGGACGGTGCGGGTGTGGGATCCGGACAGCGGCACCCAGATCCACAAGCTGACCGGCCACACCGACTGGGTGTCAGCGGTGGCCGCGTTGCCCTGTCCGGACGGCCGAACCCTGATCATCAGCGGCGGTAAAGACAGGACGGTGCGGGTGTGGGACCCGGACAGCGGCACGCAGATCCACGAGCTGACCGGCCACATCGGCTGGGTGTCAGCGGTGGCCGCGTTGCCCTGTCCGGACGGCCGAGCCCTGATCGTCAGCGGCAGTAACGACAGGATAGTGCGGGTGTGGGATCCGGACAGCGGCACGCAGATCCACGAGCTGACCGGCCACACCGCCGCTGTGTTAGCGGTGGCGGCGTCGGCCCGTCCGGACGGCCGAACCCTGGTCATCAGCGGTGACGACGAGGGGACGGTGTGGGTGTGGGATCCAGACAGCGGTACGCAGATTCACATGCTGACCGGCCATACCGCCGCGGTGCGGTCGGTGGCGGCGGTGTCTTGTGCGGACGGCCGAACCCTGGTCATGAGCGGCGATGACGAGGGGACGGTGTGGGTGTGGGATCCAGACAGCGGTACGCGGATTCACAAGCTGACCGGCCATACCGCAGTGCGGTCGGTGGCGGCGTTGTCCCGTCCGGACGGCCAAACCCTGGTCATCAGCGGCGGCCGCGAGGGGACGGTTCGGGTGTGGGACCCGGACAGCGGCACGCAGATCCACGAGCTGACCGGCCATACCGCCGCGGTGCGGTCGGTGGCGGCGTTGTCCCGTCCGGACGGCCGCACCCTGATCATCAGCGGCAGTGATGATAGAGCCGTTCTCGTATGGGCGTTGCGATCGGAGCGCGCTTCGAAGAAGATGGCTGCTCGAAAGTAGACTCCCGGCGTGACTTCCGAGAACGCGACGAAACGGCGTCGGCAGCCGGCCGGAACAGCTTCCGAGAACACGTAACCTACCGCCGGCCCGCCGGCCCGCCGGCCCGCCGGCCCGCCGGCCCGCCGCGCCGCGCGCCGCGCGCCCGCACCCCTGCCGGCCGGGTTGACGGCCCGCGCACGTTGCCTACACAGCGGCCTTGGTCCGCGCACCGCTGTCGGCCGGGACCCGCCGTACCTGCACCTCCAAGGGCCGCACCTACCTCGCTTTAGCTCGACACCGCTGACGGCGACGGCGACCCGCGGACTGCCCCGGCCGCGCGGGACTGGGCGGGCCGCGACTACCGCACCCATCTGGCCGCAGTACTCAAAACGCACCAACGCCACTTGCCACCGTGCCGCCACGCGCACCAACCAGCAAGGCCGTCACGCACGCCGTGCAGGTGGCGAACGCCGCTCCCTCGCAGCGACGTCAGCGATGCGATGGCCACGCAGGGGAAGCCGTTGTGCGTTCGGGGGTGCTCCGTGGGTGCTCGGATGTCGGGGAACTGACGCGGATGCACCCGGACACAGCCGGATCCCTGGCCTCCCACGAGGTACCTGGCCTATCGATTGTCCTGGATTCCGTGGCTTGCAGGCCGTGGACCTGCGCGGACGCGGCGGGACCCGGCCGCACTCGGGTGGTTGCCACCGGACGGCGCTTGGGATAGAGTCGAATCTGGAAGAGTGGGTGCGCCCCTTGGACTCTTAATCCGCGGGTTCGGGGTTCGAGTCCCTGGCGGCGCACTGTGTTCCACCTGCTTAACCGCTGTCTCGGAGTCATCCGGGGCAGCGGTTTTCGCTGTACTGGTCACCGACTGGTCACGCTGGTTTCTCGGGACCAACTTCGAGGCGCGCTCCGCAGCGTCCTTGCCGACCCCGGCGAGCAGATGCCCGTACGTGTCGTTCGTGATCGAGATCGACGAGTGCCCGAGCACCTTCGAGATCACGCTGATATCGACGCCGGCCGCCATCCGCAACGACGCCGCGCCATGCCGGAGATCGTGCAGCCGGACCGGCCGGACGCCGGCGGACTGACACAGGGCCTTGAACCGCTTCGTCACCGCGTCGAGGGCCAGCGGGTTGCCGTCTTCCCGGGCGAAGACCAGGCCGTGATCGACGTACGCGTCTCCCCAGTCGTCCTGCTCCGCCTTCTGCGCCAGCTGCGCAGCGAGCAGCACCCCGACCGTGGTGGCGTCGAGCTCCACCCGCCGATCCTCGCCACTGGAAGTCTTCACCGGGCCGAACATCAGGCCCTTGTGCTTCGCCGGGCAGTACGGGCACGGCGGCATCGCGTCCTCCGGAAGGGCGACCCCGACGAGCTGCTGCCGCACGACGAGCACCCCGCCGGCCAGGTCGACGTCCTCCCACCGGAGGGCCGCAGCCTCGCCGCGACGCAACCCGGTCGCGGCCACCAACTCGTACAGCGCACCGAACCGAAGATCGGTGATCGCGTGATCGAGGAACTTCCCCAGCTCGGCCGGTTCCCACGGTCGTACCTTCGTCCGCGGTGCCGCCGGCACGTCGAGGTCCTTCGCGGCGTTGAAGGCTACGAGCTGCTGCCGTACGGCGCTGGACAGGGCGGACCGGAGAGTTGCCCGGATGCGCTGCACCGTGGCCGAACTGGTGGTCTTGCGAGCCTTCCGCAGCATGGCCGTGATGTGGCCCGGCCGGAGATCCCGAAGTCGAAGCTTGCCCAGCTCAGGCTTGAGGTAGTCGCCGATGTGCTGACGGTAGGAGCGGGCCGTGGTGAGCCGTAGGCCGTTGGCGACCTTGTCGGCCAGCCACTCGTCGAGGAACGCGCCGACGGTCTTCCGCTCGTCGTGCGCGTAGGTCCCGTCGGCCAAGCCCTTGAGCACGGCGGCGAGGGCATCCTCTGCCTCGTCCTTGTCGCGGTATCCGCCGCGTTTCTCCTGCCGCCGACTACCGTCGGGGCCTGGGTCAAGGTCGACAACGTACGACCACGTCCCGTGCTTCTTCTTGCAGGCAGGGGGACGCTTCCCGCCGCCGCCGGTGACGCCACACGGGCACCTCTTGAAGACGCTGCCCTTCACGGCTGACTCTCCCTTAGACGTAGTTGCTCGGGCGCCGGCGGCGGGGTGAGCCCTCGGGCACGCATCAACTGGCGAAGGTTCTCCAGGTGCGCTAGAGACCTTTCGGCGTCTGCGTCGTGCCGTTCGGCTTCCTGTTCGGTCCCCTCGATCTCCCCCGAGCGGATACGGGAGGCGTAGTACCGCGCCCACTCCCATCGAGATAGCTCGCTGTGATGTGTGACGAAGCTTGCCACCACCGCGCTGCCGTCCGCACCCTCCGGCGGGGGCTTCAAAACCCACGCTTCGCCCCGGATCCACCGCATGGCCTCTGTGGCTGGCACCGCCACGCCGGGGGCGACCTCCACTGATTCCGCATGTCCGAGCGGGACGATCAGCAACATCGGCGGCACCTGTAGGGCCAGCGCCAGAACCAGCAGTTCAGGCACGCTGATGGTCGGCCGACGCCCGTTTTCCAGGTTCGCGAGCACGGATCGGGCGATCGGGTGCCCCAGTTCGGCGCAGGCGTCTGCGAGCTGCTGCGCGCTCATGCTCCGCGCCTGTCGATGCCGCTTTACCTCCCCTGCGATCACCTTCACCAACCGAGCCGGCCAGTCGGGCTGTGTCATGGGCTCACAATAAGCGGACGACTTGACATCTCGCAACATCCCGCGTAACCCTTGTGACGTCACCGCACGAAACCGACTAGGAGTGTGACGTGAAGACACAACGCGGGATGTCCCGTGCTGATCTGCTGGCGCTCCCAGTGTCGTTTGACCTGGAGACCGCCGGCCGGGCGTGCGGCATCGGTCGGACCCTGGCTTACGACATGGCGAAGCGGGGCGAGTTCCCCGTGCGAGTTCTACGACTGGGCAAGGCGTACCGCGTAACCCGTGCCGACCTGCTCCGGTACCTCGGCGAGGCGGACGACGTCATGGCGGCGGCCTGAGGTGACCCAGGAACACGACCGCCCCGGACCGGCGAAGTCCGAGGCGGCGGCAGAGCAGGTCGGCGAGACCGTGGTCAGCGTAGCGCCGCGCGCCTGGCACGAACAGTGCGAATGGGAAGGCGAATGGCAGTACGCGGCCGGGTACGTCGCCGGCTACGCTGCCGCGCTCGCCCGCTCCGAGGCGGTGGATGCCTCATGAGCGACAGCGACGACCGCAAGCCCAAGGAACCACCACAGGGCGCCAAGCTACGCGAGGTGGCCCGGTCGTACTTCGAGACGTTCCGGGCGCCTGACGGGCGGATGTACGGCGTCGACGCCGGACAGCCCGGTCGGGCACTGCGTCACGGCAAGCCGTCCGAGTTGGTGCAGGCGGTCTGCCTGCTCTACCTCGACGTGCACGGCGGGTGGCCGAACAGCTCCGCGCAGGCTGAGCTGTCCAGCTATCTCGAGGCCATCACCCGGGAGGTCCGGCCGGTACCGGTGCGCTCGCACTGGCACGGCGGCCGGCTCCTGCTCGACGTCGGGGATGCCGCGTGGACGGTGCTGTGCATCGACGGTGACGGCGTTCGCGAGCTGCCCCTCGACGACCGGCCGGTGGCGTTCCGGCGCGGCTCCGGGACGGCGCTGCCGTGGCCGTTGCCCGCCAGCGGTGACGTGGCCCTGCTGTGGAAGCTGGTCCCGGTCGCCGAGCCCGACCGGCCGCTGGTCCTGGCCCTGCTGATAGTCGCGTGGATGACCGGCGTGCCGCAGCCGATCGTGCTGCTCACCGGCCCGGCGGACGCCGGCAAGACGACCACGGCGCAGTTCCTGCTCAGCCTGATCGATCCGGTGTCGCACCAGCGGGGCGGGTCGCTGCCCGAGCGGGAGGACGAGTGGAAAGCGCGGGTGGCGCAGGCCCGGGTGGTGTTCGTCGACAACAGCGGGCACATCACCCCGCGGGTCTCCGACATGCTCTGTCGGGTCGCGACCGGCGGTGAGCTGACCACCCGCGAGCTGTACACCAACGACGGGGCGCACGTCTCCGACCTGCTCGTGCCGGTCTGGCTGACCAGCATCGACAGCGGCGTCCTTCGAGGTGACCTACAGACCCGCATCGTCCCCGTCGAGCTGGAAAGCCTCGACGTCGAGCACCGCCGCGCCATGTCGAAGCTGACCAAGGAGCAGGACGAGGTACGGCCGACGATCGTGCGCGGGCTCCTGGAGCTGACCGCCGCCGTCATCCGGATGTTGCCCACCGTCGACGACACCCGGTTGACGCATCGGATGACCGACTTCCTCCTGGTGCTGCGGTGCATCGACCGGATCCTCGACACCTCAGGTGAGGCCCGGCTGATCGAGCGGTCCGCCGAACTGGCCGGGGACGTGCTCGACGCCGACCACGTCGCGCTGTCGCTGATGAAGCTGCTTCGGGACCGCGACGGTGTCGGTGAGCCGGTCCTGTCCGGCGGCGTGACCGCCGAGCGGCTGCTGGAGCTGCTCGACAGGAAGACCATGCTCGACAACCGGGGTCCGGGCTGGCCGAAGACACCGAAGGTGCTATCCGGCCGGCTGCGCTCGATCGCGCCTGCCCTGCTCCAGAACCGGGGCATCCGGGTCGAGTTCGGCAAGAGCAACGGACAGAAGATCATCAGGGTGGTGTCACCGTGAGTGCTCAGCCGTCCGCCCCCACCCACGGCGAGATGTCCGAAAATGTGAGGGTCGCAGACAGGGTCGCAACAGGGTCGCAGAGGGTCGCAACAGGGTCGCAAGAAAAGGGCTCTGCGACCCTGCCTCGCAAGCCTGTGACCTCGGAAAAGGACACTCCGGACGCCAATAGGGTCGCAAGGGTCGCAAAACCGGGGTCATTCTCTGCTTTCGCTGAAAGGAAGAAAGAGAGAGAACAGAGAATAGCTCCGGGCGTGCGACCCTTGCGACCCTTGATCACCCCGGCGGGCTGGCTGATCGATCTTCTCGACGCCATCGGGTCACAGCCCGTAGGCGGCTGGCTGAGGCAGTGCCCGGCGCACGCCGACAGCACCCCGTCGCTGTCGCTGAACGAGGGCAGGAACGGCTCCGCGCTGATGTACTGCCACGGCGGGTGCTCGACCCCGGACGTCATGGCGGCGCTCAAGCTGCCGATGGCCCGGCTGTTCACGGCCGCGCACCGGCCGGCCGCCGAGTACGCCCGCCTGGTCGGCCTGAGCATCGACTTCCCGCCGGCCACCAGCGGCGGCAGCCGGCGCGGCGGCAACAAGTCGCCCGGCGCCCGCGGGTACCGCCTGGTGGCCGCCCACGACTACGGCCCCGCCGTGCTCTACCGGTGGCGCAACGCCAAGGGACAGAAGGAACTCTTCTGGGAGACCCGCACAGCCAAGGGCGACATCCCGGGCCTGATGGGCGTGCCGCTGACCTCCCTGCCGCTGTACCGCGAGCGTGAGGTCAAGATGGCCGTTGCCGCCGGCGAGCCGGTGTTCGTGGTCGAGTCGGAGTCGTCCGTGGACACCTTGCGCGGCTTCTACGCGACCACCTGGGCCGGCGGGGCGAACAACCCGAACACCGCCCGGCTGGCGAGGGTGCTCGACGGCGCGGCCCGGGTGGTCATCATTCCCGACAACGACGCCGCCGGCCTGCGCTGCGCTGCCAAGCTGGCTGAGGCGTTGCCGGCCGCGCTGATCGTGCTGCCAGAGCCTGACCAGGACGCCGGCGACCTGTTCCGATCGGTCGGCTTCCGAGGCGTAGAGGAACTGGTCAGGGTCGCCGAGCGGCGGCACGCCGCGGGGGCGGCCGACACTTTCACGATTGCCCCGATGGCGACCAAGGTTCGTGACGAAACTCCGTCCGTCGATCTTCAATGTGACGAAACTCAGGGCACCGCCGTTACGGCAGCACCTTCTCCATCACCGGAGCCAACCCCGTCCGTGACGGCCGAGGTTGAGCGGCCTCCGAAGTACGACCGGCGGACGTCCCAGGACGCGCGGGTTTCTCGCCTGGCCCTGTTCGAGCAGCTCGACAACGCCACCACCCATGACGAGCTGATCGCCGCGCTGGAGGCGACAGACCCGCTGAACTTTCACGACGGCCGGGTCCGCGAGCGGTTCGAGGCCCGGTGGGTCGCGCTCGAACTGCCCGGCCGGTCGACGGTCCTGGTGTGCGGCCACTGGATCGGTCCTGAGAACCGGTACTGCCGATCCGGCTGGGCCTGCCGCCGGTACGCCGCCGGCTTCCGCTGCCACGAGCACCGCCCCGGCGGCCAGACCGGGGAACGGATCGCCAGCCCCGGCTACCGGGCCGGCGAGATGACGCCCTTCTGCCCGGTGTGCGGCTACGGCTGGGACACCGATGGGCATCGACAAATCTGCATGACTGAGGAGACTCCGTGAACGACGGCAAGAGCACCATGTACGCCCTCATTCGGTCGGTCCTGCCGGAACCCTCGGCGCCGACCCCGGCCGACGACTTCATCGCCCGCCGATCGCTGGTGCCCTGCCCGCCGGACTGGTCGGCTGAGCTGGTCAACGTGCTCCGAAACGCCGATCACTTCCGAGACGCTCCCGTCCTGATCATCGACCCGGGCGCCCGAAACGGAATGAGGCCGATCGACCCGGCGCGCAACGAAACTCCGACCTCGGTGCCGGTCGTCGACCTGCTCCGGAGAGGTGCCTGCACTCCGGCCTGCCTGCTCGCGTACGGGTCCGAGGCGAACGGGTGCTCCTGCCGCTGCCGGGGACGCCACCACGGCGTACTGAGTGCGGCCGAGGTGCCCACCTGCCCGCGGTGCCACGAGCAGCCACCGGCCGGTTTCCGGTGTCTGTCTTGCGGATCGGAGGTGCCGGCATGACCACCTTCGACGTCGCCGGCACCGCGCTGGTCGACCAGGCCCAGGCCGCCAGCGACCACGGCATGGCGTTCATGCACGAGACCGCCCGACTCGCCGGTGGTCGAGTCGTCCTGACGGAGGTCAACGGAGCTTGGTTCGGGCTGATCGAGGCGTTCTACCTCTTCGGTGTCGGCGGCAAGCTCCGTCCCTGCCCGCACCTGACCGCAGCGGCGCCGCAACCGCAACTCTGGTGCGCCTGGAGGCCGGCTCAGCTGAACTGCGCCCCGTGCGGCGTGGCCCTGGCCGACGAGATCAGCGGCACCCCTGAGGACAGCCGGTGCGACGGCTGCGGGCAACTCGCCTCCGGCGTCCACCCCGGTCAGGTGTTCGTACCGGCCGTGGCGGTGCCTCAGCTCCGGATCGCCTCCGGCCCGACCGTCCTCCTGTTCGGCCTTTGCTCGCCATGCGCTGCCACCAGCGTCCGGCCTCTGAGAGCCACGGAGAGCCAAGATCTTGCCCCATCAAGGGGTACGGGCACCACCGGAACGCGGACCAAGCCCCGCACGAAGCGGGGACGTAGCCGCGGCAAGGGTCGGCGATGACTGACCCCGTTTTTCCCGGCGCCGGGAAAAACTCACCAACCACCGGCCCGACCCGGGCCACCAACGGAAGGACCAGCACGTGACCGACACCGACACGGCAGCGCAGGCCGCCGCCGACAACTATCTGGCCGCTGTCCGGGCGTACATCGCCGGACCCCCGGTCGATCTGCAGAATCCCACGGACCGCCTGATCGAGGCGCTGACCCCGGGCACCCCCGGCGGCCTCCTAGCCGAGGTGCTCAACGCGACGGCCGACCTGATCCGGTCGTACTGGAAGCACGCGGCCCGGGAGAACGCCGAGTTCGCTCAACGTATGACCCTCAGCGGGGTGCACGCTGTCGCCGCCGCTGTCGATGCGGCCCTGCATCCGTTCGACCGGGCCGACGAGCTGGCCGCCGCGGAGCAGCGGGTGGCCGACCTTGAACGACAGGTTGCCCAGGTTGGCCGCGACCTGGAGCAGGCGGTTGCGGCGGGCGACGTCGACCAGGTGATGAAGCTACGCGGCACCGCCGAGGTCACCCTTCCCGGGCAGCTCGGGGAGGCCCGCGGGCAGCTCCTGCGCCTGCGTATCGACGCGGCGCAGGCGCAACTGGATGCAGCCGCCCCGCGCACCGCGGCGACGGCGGATGCCGCCAAACGGGCGGAGCAGGCCGTAATCGACGCGCACGGGCAGGCGCGTCGGGCCACGACCAACCTCACCGCCGCGCGACTCGACGCGCAGGCAGCCAGCGGCACGCGCAGCACCCTCGCGGCTTCCGTCTCCGCCCTACGTGCGGAGTTGCAGCGGCACGACGCCGAGCACCAGAGGGACCAACAGGCACGTATCCGGCGACTCGCCGGCCTGACCGCCGTCAACGCCTGAACCACCCGACGAGAGGAACAACAACCATGACGACGACAGACCAGCTCCCCGCAGCCCGACGCCGCATCGCCGACATCGGCACGGCGGACACCCTGGCCACTCAGATCCACCGCGGTGACGACGAAGTCGCTGCCCTGCCCGCCGACCAGGTCGGGCCGGACGTGTGGCGATCGGTGGCGGACCGCGCGAGGGCCGGCGGCTACGTGTACCAGACCGCTGACATCGGCTTCACCGACCTGCACCGGCGGCTGGTCGAACTGCTCGCCCAGGTCCGGGACGGCGGCGACATGATCGTCCTGGTCGACACCTACACCCAGATTCGGGCCGCCCAGGACGCGCTCGTGCAGGCACGGTTCGGACGCGGGCAGGTCGAGATGCCGGCCGGCAGACCCGGCCCTCGGTCGGTGGACCCGCTGCGGTTCGTCGCCATCGCGGGACGCCTCGCCAACCTCGACGCCGTGTGGCCGGAGTGGTTCGCGTACGTGCGGGATCGGGACGGCAGTGCTACCCCGCCGTGGGACCACCCCGCCGGCAACCCGTTGGAGATCAAGCCGACGGTGCGCAGCCTGCGCTGGCTGGCCACCGATCCCGCCGTGAAGCCGTGGGTGCCCACCATCGACCAGGCCAAGCAGGCGTTCGGTGAGCAGTACGCCGAGGCCGAGGCCCGGCGCATGGCCGAGGACGAGCTACGCCGCGACGGCAAGGTCCGCACCCCGCAGGAGCGGGCCGCCGCCATCGCGACAGCGACGGAGAAGCACAAGCGCGTCATCTTCTTCTGAGGAGAAATCCCATGTCAGACCGCGTCGCAGAGATCAACGCGATGAGCAACACCGGAATGAACCGCGGCCGGCTGTCCGCGCTGGCCCGCTTCGGCACCCGGCCCGAAAGGCTTGCCGCCGAGAGCAGGCTCCGGGAGTGGCGGGCGGCGGCCCGAGCGTCCAAGAGCACCGCCCAGCCCAAGGCGGCAACAACCACCCGCGAGCAGGTGAACACGGCGCTCCGTCAGCGTGGCTGGCCCGAGATGAGGCCCGAGCCGACCACCAAGCAGGAGCGGGCCGCCGCCCGACTCCGGAACATGGGCATCACGCCGATCAGCGACCAGCCCAACGGACCCACGGCGGCCTGACCATGCCCCGACGTAGGGCAATGAGCGTCTGTCCGGCGCCCGGCTGTCCCGAGTTGACCTCGGGCGGCCGGTGCGCCGGGCATCGGCGTGAGGCTGAGCAGCGGCGAGGCACACCGGCACAGCGCGGCTACGGCAGCGCATGGGCCAGGCGCCGCGCGGCGTTCCTCGCCCGCTTCCCACGGTGCGCGCTGTGCTCGGCCGCCGCGACCGTGGCCGACCACCACCCGACCAGCCGGCGTGACCTGGTTGAGCAGGGTGTGGCCGACCCCGACGCGGACCACCGGCTACGTCCACTGTGTGCCTCGTGCCATGGGAAGGCCACGGCTCAGCACCAACCCGGCGGATGGAACGCACGATGACAACACAGAGTGACCGGCGCGAGGGGTGGCGGACAGTGATGGTCAGAGGCGCATGGGGGGACACCCCGCCCCCACCCCCATTGACCTGTACCGACGGGGAGGGCGCTCCCTGTTCGCGTTATGCCCGCCCCGATGATTTTCCAAGGTCAAAAACAGCTCCGTGACGGAGGGTGACATGGGTAAGGTGCTCGGCCCGCAGGCCGACGAGCCCAATCCGGGCGACGAAGAGGAAGACCCGCCCCCCGATCCACCGGATGACCTCGGCGACGCCGGCCGGCGGCTGTGGTCCGACGTGGTCGGCGGCTTCACGCTCGGCCCGGGTGAGTTGGGCTCGCTGTGGGAGGCGTGCCGGACCGCCGACGAGCTGGGGACTCTCCGGAAGGCCCTCGACGGGGCGGACATGACCGTGAAGGGCTCCCAGGGCCAGCCGGTGGCGAACCCGCTGCTGATGGAGGTCCGCCGGCACCGCGAGACGTTGACCCGGCTGATCGACGCGCTGTCCTTGCCGGCCGGCGATGAGGACGCGGGGATGACCCAGAAGCAGAAGCGGGCTCAGCGGGCCGCTCAGCAGCGGTGGCGAGACCGGCAGGCGACGAAGAAGGCGGCCAGCGGTGGCGCGGCGTAGAGCAGTACCAGTCAAGGCGGTCGCGGTGGTTCTCCCGCCGGAGCTTCGACACCCACCACGGACGGCCGACGAGGTTGCCCGGTGGGTAGAGCCGGGTCCGGCGCCCGACCGCGAGCTGGCTGCGATGCGTTCTTGGATGCTGGCCGAGCATGAGTGGCGGTCGCAACACGACCCGTCGTACTGGTGGTGGAAGCGACATGGCGCGGCGTAGAGCGCAGCCGGTTCAGCGCGGTGAACTGGTGATGCCGGCGGAGCTGCGGGCGCGCCCGTCCAGGTTGGCCGACGCGGACGCCTGGTGCGACAACTCGACTCCGCCGCCGGGTTGGGGGTTGGGCACCCGGATGTGGCGTCAGGTGCGAGCTCACAGCGAATGGTCGCGGGCCCGGCACGCCTGGCGGGTCGAGCATGACCGGTCGTACTGGTGGTGGTGGCGCTCCCGGGACCTGACCCCGCCGCCGCGGGCGGTCCGCAACGAGTACGCGAGGGAGGTGACCGGCCATGGCCCGGCGTCGTAGCGCGTCCGTTCGGGCGACCACCGGCGATCCGCCGGCGCACCTGCTCCGCTGGGAGGGTCAGTTCGTCGACGACACCGAGCCGGTGCCGGACTACGTGCCGGCCCGCGAGGCGGCATCGTGGCGGAACATCCAGGGCTGGGGGCGTTGGAGGAAGGCCCGGAAGCAGTGGTGCGAGGAGAACGGCCGCCACTACTGGACCACGTTCTACCCACCCGGGCGGGTGGTCGACCGTGGCTAGGCGTCGCAAGCCCCCGCGGCCGGAGGGACGAAAGGTCGTCGCCCCCGCGTGGCTACACAGCACATCGGCCGGGCTGCGACACGTCGGCGGGGTGCCGGATAGTGCCCCGATCACCACTCCGGTCCTGCTGTCGAACCGGCCCCGGCTGGAAGAGGCCCGGCGGGCGTGGTGCCAGGAGAACGGCTGCTACCGGCAGGGAAAGACGTGCGTCGAGCAGTACGGCGCGCGGTGTGACGACCGGCCGGTGCGACGACCGGTACGGAAGGGTGACGAGTAGCGGCGTGTCGTGGGTCAGTCCATCTCGGTGATGCGCCGCAGGTCGTCATCTGTCGGTGTGGTCGTTGGGCGCAGGATCGTCGTCGTCGGCGGGACGTACGGGTCGCCGATCGCGTCCAACCACCCGCCGGCGAGCCGGGCCCGTTCGCAGTTCGGTAGCCCGCAGGGACGGCATCCGTCCACGGTGCGCGGCCAGTGCGCACGCAACACCTGCCGCGCGACGACGGTGACCGCCTGGCGCCGGTCGTCGCCGTCGACCAGCTGGTCGGAGACGGCGACCCACAGCGCCCATTCGGCCGTGGGGCACCAGTAGCCCCGGCAGCCGATGCAGGCGTGACCGTCGGCATGGGTCCGTAGCGACGCCCATGCCCAATCGATGGCCAGGCCGGGCGGTCCCTCGGGCATCATCGCTCCGGTCCGCTCACGCGTACCCATCGGCGGCCGTCGTGCCGGAAGTCCCGCACCCGTGCGCGGCGCTGGATCCACCGGCGTACTCGCGTCAGCATCGCCCCCTCCGCCCCGTGCCGCCCGGGATCCCGGATCGCCGAGCGGCACTCTCAACCTGAGCCGGCGCCGGCCCGGGGCGGGATCCGGGGGAAGGTCTGCCCCGGGCCGGCCGGGCGCTCGGGTTGCGGGCGGTCGTACATCCGCCCAGCGCGCGCCCTGCTCGCAGCGTTGCCCGTTCGACCTGGTGAGATACAGCCTGTCTGCGTCCGCGACCTGTCCGGTGCGCTGTCCGATGATCCGGACAACCAGCGTCAGCTGTCGCCGCCAGACAGCGCCTCTCGGTACTCCAGCGTCCACTCGGCGTCCCGCTGGTCCTCGGGCAGGCTGTCCAACCCAGCACGTAGGTTGTCCTCGGCGGCGGCCTGGTCGCCGAGCGCCAGGTACGTCAGACCGATGCCCATCCGGGAGAACGTCGGCGTCAGCCAGTAGGCGGCGGCCGGCGCGGTCTCGGCCGCCGCCGTCTCGGTGAGGTCGCTCGCCTCGCCGAGTAGGCGCCTGGCGGAACCCGGGTCGCCGAGCAGCGCGTACCCGTGCGCCGCCTGGACCGCGTCGCCGACTCGCTGGAGCGCGGTCGCCCCGGGGGTGTGGTACGCGGCGAGGAAGTGGCGGACGATGCCGCGCGGGTTGCCGCGCTGGCGTTCCAGGTAGCCCCGGAAGTTCTCGACCTGCGCCGCGAGCGGGCCGCTGTCGACGGCGTCAGCCTGGCGGGCAGCCTCGATGAGCACCCGCGTCGCCTCGGCATCGTCGCGGCCCTCGGCGTGCAACCAGCCGATGAACTGGGTCCACTCGGCGACAACCTCGTGCAGCTCGGCCGCATGCGGGCCACGTGCTTGCACGGCGATGCTCTCGACGGTGCGCCACTGCGGCACGGACCACGGCAGCATCGCCGGGGCCGGCAGAACGTCGTCTAGCCGGCGCTGCGCGGCCAGCGTGTCAGCGAGCGTCCGCACGGTGGCAGCGTCCAGCCGAGAGGGTTGGGCGATCACGTACGCGAACCTCTGGTCATCGTCGGGAGTGGTCACGGCCGGCGCTTCGACAACCAGCGCGGCGAGCGTCCCGCCTGCCTGGAGAACGTCGTCCAGCCGGCGGGCGGCATCGACGGTCGGTCGGCACCTGGACATTTCGAGGTCGTGTAGCTGGCTCTTGCCGTAGTAGGTGCGGCGGGCCAACTCCCGCAGGGACAGGCCGCGGGCGGTACGTAGCTCGCGCAGGCGCGCCGGGAATCGCGGGTCGACGATGGGCGAGTGCGGCATGTTGTGCTCCCAGGTTACGGCTGGGGTGGTGGCGGCCCAGGCCGTAACCCCGGGCCGCCACTTCGGACGGTACACCCGCGTTTTGCGGGGTAGGGCACGATGCCACGCATGGCCGTTCCCGTTGTTCTGTCGATCATCGCCATCGTGATGAGTGCTGCGTCGCTGCTGTGGCAGGTGGTCTCGTGGAGGCGTAGCGGCCCCGTAGTGACCGTGACCGTGGCGCAGTCCCTCGCGGCGTTCCCGACCGGCGCCGAGTGGTTCACCAGCGTTACCGCCCGCAACACGGGCAGGGCGCCGATCACGGTGACCGGCTGGGGGTTCCAGACTCCTGATGGCGGCTCGGTGGTGCAGCTACGGCCGGTCGCGTGGGCGTCGCCGGTGCCGTACCGGCTGGAACCCGGGTCCGAGGGGTCCTGGCTGATGGCAACCGACGACGTTCAGGGGACCTCCGCTGAGCGGGGTGTCAGGTACCAGGATCTCCGGGCCTTCGTGCGGCTCGCCGACGGGCGCACAGTCACGGCGCGCCGCCGCGGCATCGGCCTGGCTTAGCGTGCCTCTCGGGCCCGTCGCCGTAGCCGGTTCCACGCCCGGCGGCCGATCCGGAGCCGCTTGCCGGTCTGCCGGCACCACCTGCAGGGCCGCGACACCTTCCCGCGCTTGTGGGTCTTGCGGTCGCCGGCCGGCCGGTGGTGACCGTTGCCCTTGCAGCACCAGCAGTCCCGCATGGGCCAGACCCAGCACGAGAAGGCGTAGCCGGCGGCGATCACCACGGCGGCGGTAGCGACGATCAGGGGTGTCACGAAGGGCCTCCAGACGGGGGTTTCAGGGGGTCTGCCGGGGGTGCCGCTACCCGCTACTGCGGGGTGTTTCAGCAGGTCAGGGCCGGTAGCGGGGTGGTAGCGGATCCGCTTTCGCGGTGCCGCCCCGCTACCGGCCCCGCTACCTACTCCTGCTCGATCTCCAGTCGGTCCTGCGCGGCGTCGAGCGCCGTCCGGCGGACGCCCTTGACCCGGCCTCGGGGGTCGTCGGGCTTCGGCACGTCCTGCGATTGGATGTCGTACCGAACCATGGCTTCCCGGACCATGTCGGCGGTGTAGCCGACGTAGAACTCAGGCGCCAGCTCAGCCAGCCGCTCGGCCACCAGCTGCCACGGCATGCCCGCCTCACCCTTGCGAAGGACCGAGCGGACGTCGGCGAGCAGGTTCCGGGCCTCGGCCTTCACCGCGCCGGAGTCGCCGACGATGGTGCCGCGCAGCTCGGCGGCCCGAGCGACGATGGCCGCGGTGGTCTCCGGGTCGGGGAAGTACGACCGGGCGGCGCCGGACTTCTCCAGGCCGACCAGCACACCCCACCCGGCATCGAACTTCGGCCGGTACACCGTGGCGGTCAGCCCGCGCTTGTGCGCGCCGGTGCCGAGGATCATGTCGTTCTCGACCTGCCCGCCGACGGAGAGGCACCAGCGGATCGCGACGCACCGGGTGATGTTCGGCGGCACGCTGGACGAGTCGGGGATCTGGGTGGCCAACACCATCGTGATGCCCAGCGCCCGGCCGCGCCGGATCGCTCGCTCGGCCATGTCGGCGGTCTCCGGCCGGGCGAGGAACAGTTCGTGCACCTCGTCGATCAGGACCAGGATCGGGTGCAGGCCGGAGCCCTTCCGCTTCGCCAGCTCAGGCGTGATCTTCCCCTGCGGTGCCTCGCCGCGCTGCCGGGCCGCGAGGATCCGCTTACCGCGGCGCTCGCACTCGGCCAACACCCAGGCGATCAACGCCCGCCCCTGGTCGAACGCCTCGTCATCGACACCGACGACGTACGTCGAGCACAGCCTCTCGACGTCGAGGAAGTCGCCGGTGCCCTTGAATTCGGCCACCTTGAGTTCGCACGTCGGGTCGAGCATCCCGATGGTCAGCAGGGTCCGGGCCGCGTACGTCTTGCCCGACCCGGGCTGGCCGCCGAGTAGGTAGTTCGTCTCGAACAGCGTCGCGTTGATCGGACGCTGCCGGCTGTCGGTGGCGAACGGGTTCGGCTCGAAGAAGCTGGTCCGGGCGGCGGGAGACGCGAGCGCCCACTTCGGCGCCGGCATCTTGCTGGCCGGTTGGTAGCCGACCCACAGGTCCACCTGCCCCGGGTGGTCCGGGCCGACCTCGGGCCACACCTGGTCGATGGGCAGACGCAGTGACGCGGCCAGGCCGTCGCGCTTCTCCAGCACCTTGACCGCGGTGATGGCGCCGGGCAGCTCGAAGCGGGCCAACCAGCCGTCGCCGTCGCGGTGGATGCCGGGCGGCGGGAACGTGACCTGCTTCAGCTCCTTCACGCCCACGCCGAGGTCAACGACCGCCTTGCGGACCATCTCAGCGGTCAGCTTCACGAACTTCGGACCGACGGTGACCCGGACGAGGATCGGCTTGTCCGCCGGCCGGCCGAGACGGGCCAGCACGGGCACGACGATCGCCAGCCCGACCCACCGGGCCCACCAGGGCGCCAGCGGCGACAGCGCCCACACCACGGCGGCGGCGAGCACGACCAGGCCGGCGAGCAGAACCCACCAGCGCCAGGACGACTGTCGTTCCCGGATGTGGTCGAGCTTGCGCCACTCTTCGGGCTTGTTCGCGTTCGCGGCCTGCTGGCGGAGGTGCCAGTTGCCCTCTTCGGCACGCGCCCACCAGATGGCCTTGCCCAGACCCCGGAGCAGTCCCACGGGCGCCCAGAGGGCGAGCAGGGCCGCGTACATCGGGGAGTACCAGGCGTGCTTGCCCGCGAGGTACCCGACCAGCTTCACCGACTCGACGAACACCTGCACGCGCTGGTCGCGGTTGCGCACCCACGCCGGCACGATCGGCGGCCGGGCCGGGAACCGCTCGACGACCTCGGCGAAGGTGGTCGACCGGTCCGGCGGGTCGGCTGGTCCGCCCAGCTGCACGGCCTCGATCGTGTGGGTCTCCGCGTCGTACTCCGACAGCCGCTGTCCGGGCACGGTGGCGCCCTGGTCGGTCGGCTGGATGTGGTCTGCCATGCTGGGCTCTCCTTCGGGAAGCGGGGACCGGCCGGGCTGTCGAGGCATATTGGCCGGTCCCCGTTGTTGCTGGTCAGCGGCGGATGGTCAGGCCACCCTCGATCACGTCTTCCTGCCGTCCGACTGTGGCGTTATCGCTGCGGACGTTGGTGCTGGTGCCTCCCGCCGGGGCGGGTTGCTCGCGGCCGGACCGGTCGCTGGCCGGCTTGATCTGGCCGACCTGCACCGCGACCTGGTCGCCGTCTCCGGCGACGTTGTGCGAGCCCCGCTGAACCTTCTTGCTCACGCCGTGCTCCTTCCGTCGTGCCCGTCCGATCTGGCCGGCCTCCGCGTGCCGCCGGGTGATGAGGTTTTCGTTGCCGTCACCGAGAACCTCGGCGGGTCAGGCGATGGCGGCCAGTGCCACCGCGGCGGCGGCGAGCACCAGGGATGTGCGGAGCAGGTCGACGGCCCGCTGTTGCCGGCGGTACTTCCGCACGGCCAGCCGTGACAGGGCCCGCAGCGTCTCGGCCTGGTCGGTGTCCTCGACCATTCGGGCCACGTCGCCCGCGTTCGCGGTGGCGGCGTACCCGACCAGGCCGTGGTTACCGTTCAGGTTCGGCCGTACGGCGCTCAGCAGCAGCCAGCCGGCGACGGTCACCGAGGTCAGCGCCAGCACGACGAGCACGGCGCTGACCGTCGGCAAGCCCCTGGCCAGCAGGGTCACCCCGCCAGCCAGGGCGGCCGTGACGACGGCGAGAAGTAGTGCGGCCTTGTTGTCGACGCGGCCCAGCTCGGCCCGGACGGTGGCGATCTCGTCGGCGGTCCGGTCGACCATCACCGACCACCCCCGAACAGCTCCCGAAGCAGGTCGACGTGCGCCGGGAAGACGCGGCCGTGGAACTCGTCGGCCAGGTAGCGGGTCAGCCCGTCGAAGTCGTCGGTCCGGATCCACTCGGCCCGCTTCGTTTCGCCGGGCTGCGCCACCAGGGCCGGGAACCGCCCGAACCGGGGAGATCCCAGATAGACACGGGACGGCACGGTGACCATCCACGCCTCATCCGATCCCCGAGGATCGGGCACGTACCGACCCGGCAGCGTCGTCCAGCGTCGCCCGTCGGCGGCCAGGCCGGTTTCCTCCCACAGCTCCCGCCGAGCGGCCGTCAGCGGATCCTCGCCCGGGTCGACGTACCCGCCAGGCAGTGCCCAGCCGTGGCCGTCGGTCCGCTCGACCAGCAGCAGCCACCGATGTCCGGCCGGCCCGGTCAGGGTCACGACCGCGTCGGCGCATACCTGCTCGCCCCAGTGGCCCAGCTCGTTGCGGCCGTACCGGATGCCGGTGGCCGGGCCGGGGCTGACCGGGCGGCCGTCGACCACCGCGAACGGGATCACCGCGGCGGCCTGCCGCTCGGCCCAGTCGATGCGGGTCGGGTCGGTCTCCGGGTCGGCCCACGACTCGCCGCGCTTGGCGGCCTCGAAGACCTCAGGCGCGGTGTAGGTGCGGGTCATCGCTGCGTCTCCTGTCCGTCGAGGGTGAAGGTGGACCAGTAGCCGGTCTCGGCCTGGCGCCGGCGGATCTGCTCGGCCTGGCGACGCTGGCGGGTGCTCTCCCGCCGGGTGTGGCGGATCTCGCGGCGGCTCACCGGGACACCTCGGCGAGGTCGACGGGCTGGCCGTTGACGGGCGTTTCCGCAGCGTCGAGGCCGGACGGTGGCGCGGTCGGAGTGCCGTCGGTGTCGTAGCCGCGATCGGCGTACAGGTCGGCCACGACCGCCGGGTCCGCACCGAGGTTGGCCGCCGCTTCGGCCACGGTCGGCAGCTTCGGCCGGTGGCGCACGACGGTGCGCTCGCTGACGCCCGCCGCCTTGGCCACCTCGGCGTTGGTCGCGTCCGGCATCTTGGCCGCCACCTTGGCCACCTTCTCGGCGTTCGTGAGTGACCTCGGGGTGGTCCGCTTGGCGCGGCGCTTGGCCGGCTCGCTGGCGCTCGACCAGGCCGCCACGGTGGCCGGCGTGACGACGGGCATCACCGGGAACGGCTGGTCGGTGCTGGCCGCCTCGGTGGCCTGGTCGCCCGCCGGCAGGGTGACCGCCGAGATCCGGCCGCCCAGCTCGACGAGGCAGATCGACGCCACCACGATCAGGCCATCGACCGACAGGGGGAGCAGGTACTGCGATCCGCCCGTCTCGCCGTACTTCGACGCCACCGCCGCCATGTGCCAGTACGACACCCACGCGGCGATACCGGCGATGACCGCGGTCGCCGCCCACCGGGTGTAGGCGCGGCCCTTGGTGTGCACCGGCACCCGGGACACCAGGTCGACGGTCAGCAGCAGGGCCAGCGGCGCCCAGGCCGAGATGACCTGAGAGATGAGGCTGTCCCGGGCGTGCAGGACGTTGCCGGCCACCGAGGCGGCCACGCCGAGCATGAGCACCACACGCACCATGGCGCGGATGCGCTTGAGCTGACGAAGGTCGTTCATCGGGCCAGTTCCTTCCGAGAAGCGGGACGGGTCGAGGTGGCGACGGCACGCGGGCGGCGGGCGTCGACAGCGCGGGGCGAGTAGAGGCGGACGAGCTGCGTGAAGTGGTCACCCTCGACCGGGCGGACGGGCTCGCGGCGGGTCAGGACGTCCTGGCGGTGCGCCGTGGCGTACGTGACGCTGGCGACCAGCCAAGGCAGCCCGGCGGCGGTCTGGAGCCAGAGCGAGGGGGTGCCCTCGGGCAGGTTCACGCCGGCCAGCCACAGGCCGGAGGCGGCCGAGGACACCGCGACGTGCCAGGCGATACGGGGGATGTTCATGCGGTGCCTCCAGCGGAGATCGCGCCGAGGTTGACGGCCAGCGCGTAAATGGCGGGGATCGTGGCCAGCGCCACGGTGTGGTAGACGAGGCGGTCGATGGCGCGTCGCATCACTGGCCGTCCTTCCTGCGGTAGGTGCCGCCCTTGCCGGCCAGCACCCGCGCGGAGTTGATGCCGTGGGCGACCAGTCGGGTGCCTTTGGCGGTGGTGACGTCGTAGGTGTGGTCGTCGTCGGTCGCGGCGTACGCCTCAGCGGCGCGGGCGGCGTCGGCCTGCTCTTCGGGGGTCCGGTCTTCCCACGCCATCACTGACCACCGCCCCGGACCCGGGCGACCAGGTCGGCCAGCAGGGTGGCGACCGTGAGGCCCTGGTCGAGCGAGAGCACGTAGGTCGTGGTCACGTCCTGCTCGGTGAGCCGGAGCATGATCTCGGTGACCCACCGGCCGGTCATGTCGTCGAACTGGCCGAACGCCTCGGCCTCGACCAGCGTCATGTCGTCCGGGCCGGCGGCGGCGATGTAGCCGGTGCCGTGCCAACCCCGCTCGGCACAGGTGCCCTCAGCAGTGGTGAGGGCAGCGCACCAGGCCGGGTGAAGGTCCCCGGCACCGGGAAGCTTCGCAGCTGAGGGGGTACCCGCACTGTGGGTGCCCTTGGGGGTCTCAGCAGTGCTTAGACCCTGCACAGCCGTAACGGCTGTCGAGGTCGGCGCGTCGAACCAGAGCAGGCCGCCGCAGACGGGCCGTACGTCCAGGTTGTCGGTCACCCCCTGGCGGCAAGACCCGGCGGCGGTCATCGTCTGCTCGATGTCGTCTAGGTGCTCGGAGCAGGCGTACGCGACCGCGATGAGCGAGCCGTTGGCCCGGCCGCCCTTCGGCGAGTACACCTCGACCCGGGCCGAGGCCCCCCGGCCGCAGCCGGGGAGCGTCGGAATCGTCGGGGTGCTCATCAGGCGTCGGCCTTCGCCAGCCGGATGCACTCGGTCAGGGCGGCGGCGACCTGGTCGGCCTCGTCGGGGTTGAAGGTCACCGAGTCGCGGTGCCCGTCGGGGGCGTTGTCGCCGGCGTAGACGTAGACGCTCGGCGGCTCGTCGCCGAAGTTGCCCGGCGAGCCGGCGGCCTGGACCGCCATCTCGATGAAACGGCGCTCGCCGGTCACGTCGCCGGCCCGGACGTTGTCCCAGTCCAGCAGCTCGTTCCGGTGGCAGTCGTCGAGGATCTCGGCCGGGTTGTGGTCGTCGCGGGTGCACCACGGCAGAACCGAGCAGTGCTCGCTACGGCCCCCGTCGAGCCGGGCCAGCCGGGCGCCCTCGGTCAGCATGTCGGCTACCTGCTCGGCCTGCACCAACGAGAACTTGAGCCACACCTGCTCGCCGCCGGCCTCCTGGATCGAGAACGCCACGCTCGGGGCGCGCAGGCGGCTCTTGGACTGGCCCAGCATCTCCAGGTAGATCACGAGCAGCCGGGTCTCGTAGAAGTCGTCGCCGGCCACCGCGGTGAGGCGAAGCACCCGGCGATCGTGCACGTTCCGGTCGTCGGCGGTGTGCTTCACCGTGCACCACGGAACGAGCGCGCAGACCGGGCGCTCCAGCTTGGCCAGCGCGTCGGCCCGCAGCATCGCCACGATGGCGTCGAGCATCTGGTCCGTCGTGACGTTCAGGTCGTCCGCCACGACCGGCACCGGGCGCTTCTGGTCGAGCATGTTCCACGCCTTGCGGCCCAGCTCGATCTGCGTCGAGGCAGGCGCGGCGTTCGGGGTGCGCTGGGCGGGAAGGTTCCGGTGCTCGTTGGGGACCGGGGCTGATGCGATGATGGTCATCAGGTCGCCTCCTGGGGCGGTCTAGGGGCCGGATCACCGGGAGTTGCACCTCCCGCCGGCCCCGCTTGCTATGCCAAAAACGATAAGCGGATTTGGCGCAACTCGTCAAGCCCTAGTTGGCCAAATGTGCGCCTTGATTGTGCCAAGGTGAGCGTGAGATGATCCCGAGCATGACCACCGACCCGCTGAACGAGGCAGCTCGCGCCCTGGTAGCCGCACAGAAGGCCGTCCAGAAGGCCAAGGACGATCTGGCGGAAGGGAACGCAGCGGTACGCGACGCCCGCCCGGTGCTGGCCGACCAGATCGTGGCCGCCGCCCGAGGTGGGATGCGCCAGCGCGACATCCTGGAGCGGATCGAGAACGTCTACACCCGTGAGCGGGTACGGCAGATATGCCGGGCGGCCGGCGTCGAGCCCACCGAATGACTGGTCACACACTGGCCACGGACGCGCCGAAGTGGTCACGATCAAGACGGCATCGGCCGGCATGACGGACCCGCGCTGAGCAGCCAGAACGGGCGCTGGTGACATCAGACGTCACCGCCCGGCACGTCCGATCTCGGACTCTTAATCCGCGGGTTCGGGGTTCGAGTCCCTGGCGGCGCACCAACGATCAAGGCTCTGACCTGGCGATTTCCGCCGGGCCAGAGCTTTTTTCGCGTCCATTGTGGACGCGTGGGTGCTCGGTGGGTGCTCGGCGGTTCGGGTGGGCGTGATCTTGCCTGCCGGCCGCTGTTTCCCGACCGCCTTGTCGCGGGCCTGTCCGTGTCGTGTCGCGGAAGCTGGCGGTGTCGGTGGGACGTGTTGTCCCGGCGGGTATCCGGTGTGACTCACCTTCGGGCGGACCGCTGGCCAGCCCAGATGGCCCCACCCGGGTTCGAGCGCCAAGCCGAACTGTACGAGCTGCTCGCCTCGCACCCCGACCCGCTGTGGCGGGAGATGGGCGAACAGCTCAAGGGCGGCAAGATGCGGACCATCGATGTCTTCGCGATCCCGGCTTACCGCGACCACCTCGAAGAAGGGCTCGAGCGCGCGAAGGAACGTCAGGGCGAACTGATCGAGTCCCTGTGGCGTGCCGTGGACGACCCGAGCGTCTACACCAAGCCCGCGCGGAGGGAATTGGATGCCGCCGGGCCGACCGATGACGCCGAGGCGCCTGAGACCGAGACTGGCATCAGGGCCTGCCCCGCATGCGGCCGCGTGATACGCGGCCCCGCATGCCCGTACTGCTGTTGAAGCTCCCGGCCCCTGCGCCCTCGCAGCGACGCCGATCGTCTCGGCGTGCGTCGGCCGTTCCGGGCCGGTCGATTCGTGGGCCCGCTCCGAAACATATGGTTGACGTGAGATCGGTCAGTTCCGCGGTTCGGTGGCGGGCGGCTTCTGGTGCGCCGCGAGGATCGTGTCGAGCAGCATCGGGAACCGGGCGTCGAGGTCCTCGCGGCGCAGCGACAGCAGCAGTGTCCTGCCGGACGCGCGCTGGTTGATCACGCCACTTTCGCGCAGCACCCGCCAGTGGTGGGTGAGCGTCGACTTGGACACTCCCTCGACGATGGCGCCGCACGGATACTCGCCGCCGCCGGCGAGAACCTGGAGCGCTTTCATCCGCAGCGGGTTGCCGAGGGCGGCCAGGACGTCCTCGAGCCGGATCTGGTCACGGGTGGGGTGATGAGGTTCAAGCACATTCGGAAGTGTACGCGGACAATCGAACGGACGAACTCCGGTAGCCAGGTTGACACGTGGCATGGACTCATAGTACGACTATCCACGTACAGTCGTCCATTTTCAGGGAGTCTCATGTCCATCACCGCAGCACCGCCCCGGCGGCTCGGTCAAATCCTGTTGCTGCTCGGGTTCGCGCAGCTGATCATCACCATCGACTTCAACATCGTCTACGTGGCTCTGCCGGAGATCGGTGACGCTCTCGGCTTCACCTCGCAGACCCTGCAGTGGGTGATCAGCGCGTACGCCGTGGCCTTCGGTGGTCTGCTCGTGCTCGGTGGCCGCGCTGCCGACCTGCTCGGCCGGCGACGGATGTTCGTGCTGGCGCTGAGCATCTACGGGGTCTCGTCGCTGGTCGGCGGCCTCGCCCCGAACGACGGCGTCATGATCGGCGTCCGCGCGGTGCAGGGTCTCGGCGGCGCGCTGCTGTTCCCGGCGACGCTGGCCCTGGTGAACACGCTGTTCCAGGAGGGCAAGGAGCGCAACCGTGCGCTGGCGGTCTGGAGTGCCTGTGGTGCGAGCGGTCTGTGCGTCGGTTCCCTCCTCGGCGGTGTGCTGACGAGTGCCTTCGGCTGGGCCTCGGTGTTCTTCGTCAACGTCCCGCTCGCCGGTGGCGCCGCCCTGCTCGCTCTCGCGCTGATCCCGCGCGACGGTGCCCGCGAGCACGGCCGCACCTTCGACCTGCCCGGCGCCATCACCGCCACCGCCGGCATCACCCTGGTCGTCCTCGTCCTGGTCCAGGGCCCCGAGTCCGGCTGGGCCTCGCCCGAGATCCTCGGCTGCGTCCTCGCCGCCGTCGTCCTGCTCTCGGCCTTCGCCGTGATCGAGGGCCGCAGCGCCGACCCGCTGATGCCGTTGCGCCTGTTCACCAACCGCAGCCTCAGCACGGCGATGGCGATCGCGCTGGTCTTCGGCGCGACCTACAGCACCGTGCCGTACTTCCTGACCGTCTTCTTCCAGAGCATCCACGGTTACAACGCCCTGCAGACCGGCCTGGTCTTCCTGGTACCGGCCGTGCTGATCGCGGTCGGAACCCAGATTAGCGGCCGGATGGCCGGCAAGGTGAGCCTGCGGATCATCCTCATCCTCGGTATGTCGATCGGCATCGTCGGCACCGCCGTGCTCGCCGCCGGGATGAACTCCGGTGGTTCCTTCCTCCAGGTGCTTCCCGGTATCGCGCTCTACGGCATCGGTCAGGGCATCACCTGGACTGGCATGTGGATCGCGGCAGCGTCCGGTGTGGCGGGCAACGAGCAGGGTGTCGCCTCCGCGATGACCTCGACGGCCATGCAGGTCGGCACCGCTGTCGGCCTCGCCGTGCTGGTCGCCGTCGCCAACAACGGCACCCGTGGTCTGACCGGCGACGCGTTCCAGGACAAGCTGGGCGACGGGCTGCAGCTGGCGGTCTACATCGCGGCGGCCGGGATCGTGCTCGGCATCCTGGCCAGCTTCGCGTTCGCCAAGCCGGCCGTGGTGGCTGAGGACGAGCTCGAGCCCGTGACGGCCGGCAGCAAGGACTGACATGGCTGATGACTTCGACGTAATTGTGGTGGGAGCCGGCCCTGTCGGCTCCCTGCTCACCGCCGATCTGGCGCTACAAGGCGTCCGGGTCGGTCTGCTCGAGGCGTTGTCCGCGCCCACCGGCAAGTCCAAGGCGGGGACCCTGCACGCTCGCACCGCTCAGGTTCTCGAGCGGCGCGGGCTGCTGGACCTGGTCGCGCTGAACCAGTCAGGTGGCGGCGCGGTGCCTTTCCACTTCGCCGGCATGTTCGACCTGGACCTGTCGAGGGTCGTCGACGAGGGCCCGGCGATCGTGGGCAGCCCGCAGGCGTACGCCGAGCAGATCTTCGCCGAACAAGCCGTGGCGCTGGGGGCCGAGGTCTTCCGGGGCGAGGAGGTCCTCAGCCTCACCGATCACGGTGACCGCGTGTCGGTGCAGACGGCGGAGGGCCGCTTCACCGCGCGGTACGTCGTCGGTTGTGACGGTCCGCGCAGCCCCGTCCGTAAGAGTGCCGAGATCGCCTTCACCGGCACCGAGGCAACTGTCGCCGCGATGCTGGGGGAGGTGCGGCTTCTCGATCCGTACAACGCTCCGCAGGGCTGGCAGCGCAACTCCCGTGGCTGGACGATGGTCTCGGCGTCGCTCTACGGGCCGAGCCGGATCTTCACCTACGACTTCCGGGGCCCGCATGAGAACCGTGACGAGCCGCTGACGCTGGAGGAGTTCAGCGAGACCGTCGACTACCTCGCCGGTCGTCATGTGCCGATGACCGACGGGGGCTGGCTGGCCAGGTTCGGCGATGCGGCGTTGCAGGCCGAGCAGTACCGCAAGGGCAACGTGTTCCTGGCCGGCGACGCGGCGCACGTGCACTTCCCGGCAGGTGGTCAGGGCGTCAATCTCGGCTTGCAGGACGCGCTGAACCTGGGCTGGAAACTGGCCGCGGCAGTGCATGGCTGGGCGCCACCCGGCCTGCTGGACAGTTACCACTCCGAGCGCCACCCGATCGGCGCGAGGGTGCTGTACAACGTGCGGGCACAGGTCGCGCTGATGCAGCCCGACCCCCGGGTCGACTGGTTGCGTGAGCTGTTCCGCGAGTTGATGGGGCTGGACCAGGTGAACGAATTCCTGAGCCGGATGATCAGCGGCATGGACGTCGCGTACGACGTGGGCTGTCCGGACGCGCCACTTGCCGGCCAGTTGGCGCCGGACCTGCGGCTCAAGACGGATGACGGGATCACCAGCGTGTCCCGGCTCCAGCACGCGGGAAAGGCGTTCCTGCTGGATCTCGCCGGCCGTGCCGACCTGGGGGCGGTGGCAGCCGGGCGACCGGAGCAGTTGACCGTGGTGACGGCGACCGCCGAGTCATCGATCGGGACCGACGCCCTGCTGGTGCGGCCCGACGGGTATGTGGCCTGGAGCGCGCGTGGTCGCGACGACGATCCCATCACCCTCGACCGCGCGATCACCCGCTGGTTCGGGCCGGCTGGATAAGACGGCGACACAAGACGGCAACCACCCGGTACGACGACCCGCGCGCTGGGGTCGTCGTACCGGGTGGTTCTGGTCATCCGGTCAGTTGGCTGCCGTCGTACGACATCACGTGGCGGGTCAGTTCCACCCGGCCGCGGACGTCCAGTTTCCCGAACACGTGCCGCAGATGGGTGTCGACTGTGTGCGGGGAGATCGCCAGGCGACCGGCGACCGCCCGGTTGGTCAATCCCTGCGCGACCAGACGCGCTACGCGTAACTCGGCCGCCGCCCACCCGTCGCTACCGCTTCCCCGGGCGGCGTCGTACCGACAACCGGCGGCGTTGGAGGGCATCCTGTTCGTGGTACGCACCGGAATCCCCTGGAACGACCTGCCCACCACGGCGTTCGGCGCCTCCGGCGCCACCTGCTGGCGACGGTTGAAGGAATGGCACGCCGCCGGCGTCTGGCAGCGGTTGCACGAAAGCCTGCTGGCCGAACTCCGCGCGGCCGGGCTCTTGGACCTGGCCCACGCCGTGGTCGACTCCTCCCACCTACGGGCGCTCAAAGGGGGGATCACACCGGTCCCAGCCCGGTCGACCGGGGCCGGGTCGTAGCCGCGGTCGCCGTAGACGTGGCGGGGTCGGCGCAGCGGTCGCCCGACCAGGCCGCGGATCGGTGGGACGCTGCGTGCCGTGGTCGGCCAGACCTACCCGCTGGAATGCGCGGCCGCCGCCCACGCAGCCATCGAGCTACGTCAACCCTCGGCAAGACTCTCCTCACCCGCCGTAGCGAGTCATTGGGCTTTCACGGCTTGAGGACGTATTGAAGTCGAAATGAAGACGTCGACTGTTTGGATCGAGGACATCGACTTCCGACCATCCAAAGGAGACGCATCGAATGCGCAAGCTTCTGTCCGGTTGCTTCGCGGCCGCTGCCTTCGCCGTGGCCGCCACGCAAGTGGTGGCGCCGGCTGCCGGCAACGCCGCCGCTCCAGACTCCGCGGCCCTGTCCGCGTTCAGCAACACTGTCTTCGCGCAGTTGAGTGGCCCGAGCGGCATCGGGGCCGACCTGTCCTACACCGGCGCCGACCCGAAGACCAACCAGATCGAGGTCGGAGTGGTCAAGCCCACTGCGGCGCTCGTCGAACGGCTGGAGCGGAAGTACGGCGCCGATCGGATCAGGGTCGTCCAGGCTCCGATCTACAACACAACCCAGTTGAAGGTGTCCAAGCCGGTAGTCCCGGTGGGCACGACGCAGGACGGCGTGGCGCCGCTGGCCGTCGGCGTCTGCAGCGGCAACGGTGTGCACTGTGCCCCGACCCGCGGCGGTGTCGTCCTGCAGCAGGAAGTCAATGGTGGCTACTACCTCTGCACGGCCACCATTGTCGGCAGCGCTCGGAGCGGGCAGCGGGCGACCCTCACCGCAGGACACTGCTTCAACCGGAGCGGCAATGAGATCGCGTACGGGACCACCGACTTCAGCGGCCTCCCGGTGAGCGGGTGGCTCGGCTCGCCGGGCGAGCGGCTCTACGGGGGCACCTCAGATCATCTGGTCATCCCCTGGGACGAGAACACCGGCTGGTATGGCCATGACTACCCGACGAACTGTCTGTACACCCAGCCGGAAAACTGCGTCCGGATAAATTTCAACGCCGCCTCCTCCGACTATCCCACGAACACCTTCGTTACCCTGCGCGGATACACCAGCGGGGGCAACAGGACCGGCGGGGTGGTCCTACCCAGCGCCACCGCCAACATCCGGGACCCGGAGACCGGTCAGATCACCACGGTCACCGACTTGGTCCAGACCAGCGCCTGTGCATTGCCCGGCGACAGCGGTGGCCCGGCATGGACGCGCGACCGCCTGATCGGGACGATCTCGGCCGGCAACTTCACCCAGACTGACCCTCCACAGTGCGCTTCGGCGCCACGGACCTTCGTCGCCAAGGCCACAAACGCGTACAACAACCTGCGCTTCTACCCCCGACTCACTCCTTAACCGCAAGGACATTGGTAGCGCCTGGCCCCCGCCGGGCGCTACCAATTGTGTATGGGTGGAGCATCTGGCCTTCACGGCTTGAAGCCGTCTTGAAGGCGTCGACTAATTGGATCGAGGACACCGAATCCCCACGATCCAAAGGAGACGCATCGAATGCGCAAGCTTCTGTCCGGCTGCCTCGCGGGCCGCTGCCATCACCGTGGCCGCCACCCAAATGGTAGCGCCGGACGCCGGCAACACCGCCGCTCCCGACTCCGCGGCCCTGTCCGCTCAGCAGCGAACACCTTCACACAACTGAAGGTCCGAGCGGCATCGGGGCCGACCTGTCCTACACCGGCGTCGACCCGAAGACCAACCAGATCGGGGTCGGCGTGGTCAAGCCCACCGCGGCGCTCGTCGAACGGCTGGAGCGGCAGTACGGCGCCGACCGGAAGAACGGGACCACTGGTGTCCGTTCCGGCTGCGCTACGCCCGGCATTAGCGGCCCGCGGACCTGCGACGCGACCCCCGGGCCGGAGCAACGCCCGATGCCGCGTCGTGCCGCACCGATCCGATGCCTACGAAGAAAGTGACAGATGGGTGAGAAGGACGGGCCGACAAACCGCTGAGAATACGCCGGTTGCCGCAGGTCAGCCGGCTGCTCGACGACAAGACCAACGAGAACCTACATGATCCCATGTAAATTCTCAAAAGAGATGTCCCATTCTCAAATGAGATGACCACGGTTTGTCCCATGGGACATTTCGTTGAGAACGGGCTCCGCGTCCGGGTCGTCAGCGACGTCGAACTCGCGGTCGTGGTGTGATCGTCACCGCGTGCCTGACCGATCGTTCGCCGCCACCGGCCCGGCTCCGACCGCACGGTCGGCTGGATCAGGCCTAAGCGCGACCCGACCACGTCCATCAGCTCGTCGAACAGCCAGACCATCGCTCGGCGTCTACTCTGTAGGCGGCAGCCACCGCCGCATCTTGGGTCCACACAACCACGAGACTCAGCGGTGGCTGCTCCATGACCACGGACGAAACCACGCCGCCACAGCAGGTCAGAACGGATCTCCTGCTGAAGTACTACCGCCGACGCCGGGAGCGAAGCGGCAAGGCGTCGGCGGCGGGCCTGATGACCGGCCCCTGGTCGGCGGCGCGTGCGGCCTGCCAAGCGGGTCGCCTTGATCCCGTACAGAAAGTTCTCACACGGTTAACCGCCTAAAACTTGTCCCGTCACGGGAGATACTTGACACGATCGATATCGGTCACCGCACCCCTGAAACCAGCTAACCAACTCTCCATCAAACCGGAGACTTGGCAAAGTAAGTGGAAATGCCCTTGAGTCTGAAAGCATGGGCTTGGAGTTGATCCCAATAGTTCGGACTCAAGGACTCTTTCCTATCAACGAGCTAGCGGGGTCACATTCGATCTAACAGTAAATCCCGGTGACAACCCACGCCTGGCTATTGCTGAACTTTCGCCATTGGTGAGTAGATATCCCTCGCCTGTCGTAGCGAACACCGTTACCATCGATGGCTACATCGGTGATGCAGTTAGCAGGGAGGCGAATTCCGTCAGTGTCGTAATACCGGGGGTATTCGTTTGAGTTGCGCCCTGGCTGGAGAGTGAAGGAAGCAGGGAAGGTGTATCCGTTCTGTCGGTTCGCCACCGGAACACAGCTCGTCGGCAAGAACTCGCCGGTGTATGTGATGGTGCCTGCGGCGGCGCACCAATTGTTGGTAATCATGATACCGCGGGTGCTTCCGTTGGTGGCCTCTCCACCGCAGCCGGGCGTGGAACATGTGCCGGCCTGCGCAGGGGCAGGAACCCCAACGATAGAAGCTGCAATAAAGGCTGCCGCAACGGCTGTCAGGGGCTTTTTGCCCGACGAGAACCTTGCCACGTTAACCCTCCTCAGGGAGAACTGCCGATCCGCAATTCGCATGTCGATCCCTTCTAGGCCCTTCGTTGAGAGGCCTTTTGCGGATAACTGACGAAAGCATGCCGTGAACAACTCTCGCGGTGGTTGTGCGTGAGTGCCAACCTGTTGACTGTGCGTGCCAAGCTGTTTAACCGGCACCTCCAGTCAGCCGTGCTGGGGTCGACCGGTTGGCCAACCGGGTTTGGAGTCGGGCTGTCGCAGTAGCGTCGCGCGGCGATGGGCTTCGAGCTTCGGTTGTCGCGCGCCGGATCGCGCGGGGTTGCGTAGCGCCGGAGCCGGGGGCCACCAACGACGCCGGGGGCGGTTCCAGAACTGGCACGATGCCTGTCAGCGGCGGTCGGAGCCGGGACCTGGGGAGGCGTTCAGCGTCAACTGACTGCGACAGACGTCCGGGAGCACCAGCACGGGCGCTGCGGTCTTCGCCGGCCAGGTGCCGAGGGTGGACCGGCGGGCAGGGATACCGCGCGTCAGCAGTTCTAACGCGACGAGCGCGGTCTGATCATCTCAGGAGCGGCAGGGCCCGGCCGCGGCCAACCTCGACCGCGAGCCCCGCTAGCACGTGCCGACGCTGCGGCGCCACCACCTCCAACAGCCGCTCGACGCAGAGCACCTCGACCGGACCCAACACCCGGAACTCCACCATGGACTCCCGATCATGCCAAACCAGGGGTGCTGGCAGGCGCACGCCAATCATGCTTTACCAATCGGTGACCACTCTGCGCCCACGGACGGGCGTGGTTCTGCTGCACGATGAGACAATGAGGCAACATTGGCCAACATTATTTGGATAGATCGAGACTAGGGTTTTCAAGGTCATTACGTCGACGCACCACGGGGATGACGATGCAGCACGCTCAGACGACGGTAAACACGCTGGAGTACCCGGCCAACGATCGACTCGATTTCTTCCGCGAGGTGATATCGACCTCGCTCGCGCCGATGGACATCCAGGCCGAACGCTCGACCGACTTCACCGCCACGATGCGGGCAGTTGATCTCGGCGCCCTCCAGTTGTCGATCTACCAGTTCCCGTCACTTGGGGTGTTTCGCACCGCGCGCATGATCAGACAGTCCGACCCCGACATCTACAAACTCAACCTGGTTCTCCATGGACACGGCGCCCTCCACCAAGATCGCCGCACCTGCATGATCCGACCAGGCGACCTCAGCTTCTACAACCTCTCAAGCCCCCACCAAATCAGCTACGCAGGAGAGCCCGGCGACCGCGACGAGAATGCGGCTATCAGCGTTCAGATTCCCCGAGCCCTGCTACCGATTCCCATTCAAAAGGTGAAGCGGCTCTTCGCATCACCCCCGTTCCCCGGCCAAACGGGAATCGTGGCTGTGCTGTCACAACACCTACGTCAACTCGTCCACCACACCGACCAGTTCCGACCCACCGACGCAACACGCCTCGGCACAATCACCCTCGACCTCATCGCCGCCACCCTCGCCCACCACCTCGACACCGAAGCGGCGCTCCCGCCCGAGACCCGGCAACAAGCAACCCACACCTGCATCCTGAACTTCATCGACCGACACCTGGCAGACCCGGCACTGACCCCATCAACAATCGCCGCGGCCCACCACATCTCCCTACGCACCCTGCACCGGCTCTTCCAGGCACACAACACCACCGTCGCCGACTGGATCCGCCACCGCCGACTCGACCGCTGCCGACGCGACCTCACCGACCCCGCCATGAACAGCCACTCCATCCAGGCCATCGCCGCCCGCTGGGGATGCCCGATGCCCTGTGCCCCGCCCGTGATGAACACCGTCGAGCCATCGAGCTTCTCCATGCCCGTCCTCCTCAATACATTCAGTGAGATCTTGCATTCAGTGCAAGTATGCATGAGGTGAGCTAGGCTGTCCACATGACTGCACCCGGTCTGCGCGAGCGCAAGAAGCAACGCACCCGTCAAGCACTGGTCGACGCCGCGATGCGGCTGTTCGACCAGCAGGGTTACGACAAAACGTCGGTTGCCGAGATCGCGGCCGCCGCCGACGTGTCGACCCGGACCTTCTTCACGCACTTCCCGAGCAAGGACGACGTCTTCTTCGCCTCCAGCGACGAGGGCATCGAAGCGGCCCTGGTAGTGGTGGCCGCTCGTGCAGGCGACGGGGAGCCGCTCGACGTGCTCGTCCAAGCCGTCGAGCGAATGTCCGTGGCCCACTCCGCCGCGCTGGCCCAGGCCACCGACTACGGACCGCTACGGCTACGACTGCTCAACTCGGTGCCCGCGCTGCGTGCCCGCGCCCTACACCGACTCGCCGACGCGCAGCAGCTACTCGCTGACGCGCTGCAGGACGCCTACCCCGATCGGATTGACCGAGTAACCGCCTCAGCCGCAGTGGGTGCGCTCCTCGGCGCCGTGATCAGCACCACCATGAGCGGTCTCGCCGCCCACGAGCCGGACCTGCCGGCCGCACTACACCGCGCGATCAACGTCGCCGTCGAGGGCCTTGCGGCCACCCTCAACTGACCCGGCCAGTGCCGGTTCAGGGGGCAGGATCGCGCGAGCCGACGCCAGCCTCCATCCGCGACGTGCACGTTGGCGCGGACACCGATGGAAAGCGACGCGCCCTTGGACCCGCCTCTGACTCGAATGGCGGGAGGCGTCCACTTCCGGCCCGACGGCTACTGACGTGGCCGTGGGCGAGCACCAGATCCACTTTATCGGGCACATCGCGCGCGGCGTTGCCTCGTCCGGACGGCCGCACCCTGATCATCAGCGGCAGTGATGAGAGAGTCGTTCTCGTATGGGCGATGCGATCGGAGCGCGCTTCGAAGAAGACTGCTTCTCGAAAGTAGACTCCGGGCGTGACTTCCGAGAACGCGACGAAACGGCGTCGGCAGCCGGCCGGAACAGCTTCCGGGAACACGTAGCCTACCGCCGGGGCACCGCGTCGCGGGCCGCGCGCCCGCACCCCTGCCGGCCGGGTTGACGGCCCGCGCACGCCGCCTACACAGGCGGAGTTGGTCCGCGCAGCGCTGTCGGCCGGGACCCGCCGCACCTACACCTCCAAGGGCCGCACCTACCTCGCTTTGGCTCGACACCGCTGACGGCGACGGCGACCCGCGGACCGCCCCGGCCGCGCGGGACTGGGCGGCGCGCGACTACCGCACCCATCTGGCCGCGGTACTCAAGCGCGCCAACGTCACCTGCCCACCGTGCCGCCACACGCACCAGCCGGCAGGGCCGTCACGCATGCCGTGCAGGTGGCGGGCACCGCTCCCTCTTCGCGACGTCAGCGATGCGATCGGCCGTGTGCAGGGGGGGGCGTTGTGCGTTCGCGGGTGCTCCGTGGGTGCTCGGATGTCGAGGAACTGACGCGGATGCACCGGGATGCAGCCGGATTCCTGGTCTCCTACGAGGTACCTGGGCTATCGGTCGTCCTGGATCCCGTGGCTCGCAGGCCGTGGACCTGCGCGGACGCGGCGGGACCCGGTCGCACTCAAGTGGTTGCGACCGGACGGCACTTGGAAAGAGCCGAACGTGGAAGAGTGCGTGCGCGCCCCTGGACTCTTAACCCGCGGGTTCGGGGTTCGAGTCCCTGGCGGCGCACCAACGATCAAGGCTTTGACCTGGCATTCTATGCTGGGTTGGAGCCTTTTTCGGGGTCTTCGGCGGCGGGTGGTCGCTCGGTGGGTGCAGCTCAGCACCAGCCGTTGATCGGACCGTTCACCCCGGTCCACAGGTAGGCGTCGGACACCCAGGCACCGTCGCTGAGTTGGTTCCAGAGCGAGGTAGTGCCGTACCGCCCGGTGTGAGAGGTGCCGTTGGCAGAGCACGAGACGGTGACCGTGGCGCCGTCCCCCACCGATCCCAGCACGGAGTGGCCGGCGCCGGGCCCGGATCGCTTGGTCAGCGTGCCCGCACCATTGGCGTCGACCACCGCCTGATTGAAGCCCAGCGCGCCGTGGTTGTAGAGGCCGCCCCCGACGCCGGCCCAGGCCGACCCGTGTCGCGCGCCACCCTGGTACGCCGCGGCGCCGTTGACGAACTCCCACTTGCCGATGCCGTGGCCGGCGATTCCCACGTACGCGCTGTTCTGCCGCAACCCGAAGTGGACGTGCCGGCCGGACGCCGCCCCGCCGCAGGTCACGTCGGTGCCCGTGTAACCGAGGTAGGCGCCCTGGCCGACGGCGGCGCCGTTGACCGAAATGCTGCTCCACAGGTGGTAGTAGTCGGTGGAGTAACCGCGGTCGTGGATCACCCGGATCCACCCCGTGCACATGGTGTACGCCGTGCCGGCCCGCGCCGCGCGGACCACCTGGTCACCGCCGGCGAGGTCGATGGAGCTGTACGGCGCGTCGTAGCCGCCCCAGCCGTGCGGGCCGCTGGTCATCGTCCACGTTTGGCCGACCGCGAACGGCAGGGCCATCCCGGTCCGGTAGTCGCCACCCGCATACATGGTGCTCGGGGTGCTAGCGAAGACCTTCTTCTCCTGCTTGTTCACCACGGGCGACTCGGCGGCCAGCTCGCTGAACCCGGTTTCACCGTCGAAGTTCACCCGCCAGGTCCCGGCCTCGGCGCGGGCGACGAAGACCGCACCGGTCGGGTGGACGTCCTTCTCGTGGGAGGTGACGGCCACGGCGGTGCCGAAGGCCCACTCGCCGGTGCGCCGGGTGACGGTGACGCGGGTCTCGGAAGCGCCGGTGTGCTCCGCCGCCGTGGCGCTGACCCGCCCGAGCAGCTTGGCCGTCACCGCGTCCTCGACGCTCACCTTCACCGGGTGCGGCGCGGGCGCGGCGTGGGCGGCCGTGCCGGCGACTAGGAGCTCCGTCGCCAGCAGGGCTGTGGCGATGCCGGCCCATCGTCCGATGTGCACCATTGACGACCTCTTTCAAATCGAAGGACATCGCTCTGGGTTGTACTGACGATATGCACCACATGGAAAATTGTCTACAGGCTGGCGCCATAACGGTGAAGGTAAGCTTCAGATCGTCTCGGTCACCCCGGCCCTGCCGGCCGGCGGGGGGTGTGACGCCGCGTCAGCCGATCGGTGCGATCCGCACCCCGGCGGGGACGGTCACGGTCCGGCCTGGCGGTCGGGCGTACCGCGATCGGGGCAGAGGGCGACTCGGCCGGCGAAGCGACACGCAGTCATGACCCGCCATGCGCTGCGAGGGCTACGGGCAGTGTTGTTTCCATGATCGAATCCACGCATCTCGGTATGTCTGACGCTTATCGACACGCCGACGGTCACGCTCTGTGGCGCGCGGATCGCGGCATGAGAGTGCACTTTTTGTCGGGAGGTGGGGCATCGTTCAATCCCACCGCAAGCGAACTCGGATGCCCCAGAGCTGATGAGGTAGAGGCCCACTACCAGCGAAGACACCGAATCAACCAGCTACGGCTGGAGTACTACCCTGAGCGCCGGTCGCCGTGGGTGGCGGCTGGGCTGGGAGTTCCTCACTCGAGCCAGACCACGATTCCGGTCAGGTCGTTGAGCACGGCCGCGACACCCGCCCTGATGGCGGTCGCGCAGCGCTCGGCGGTGAACGAACCGGCGTCGTACGTCGAGGATGCGCCGAGCCCTTCGCCCCGGAACGACGCGCCGGACCAGTCGACCGCGGTGACGTTGTGGGTGGGCTCGGCCAGTTCCGCGCCCACCACGAGGAACTGCTGTGACAGGTGGCTCGCGGTGACCAGGGCGAGGGGGTCGACCAGGTCGTTGCCCGCGCTGACGATGAGGTCCGGGCCCATCTCGATGGCCCGGACGATGCTGGGCAGCAGGTCCTGGGCGTCCTTGGCGGCCACCGTACGGAGGTCGACCTCCTCGTCCTCGGCCCAGTCCTCGACCGCTGTCACGAGTGCCTTCGTCGGATTGTCGGCCCCCGTGGTCAGCAGCACCACCCGGTAGTCCTTCGACGGGTGGACCCCGGTCCACGAGCCGGGTCGGGGGGTGACCGTCCCCTCCGGGGTGGGCTTGGCGGAGGAGTCGACGAATCCCGGGCCGAGCGTGCCGACAGGGCTGGGCCTGGAGTGCGGCCGGGACCAGTTGTCGCTGGAGCCGCAGCCGGCGACCAGCACGGCAGCCGCCGCCAGTATGGCGACGGCCCGAAGCGGGGGGCGCAAGTGATCGTCCTCTCGGATGGTGGCGAAAGTGCGCGTGGCTATCCGTATTCCTATCCCAGGTCGGGTCGCATGCCATACGCCGGGTGCCGTTCCGGCTGTTTGTTCTCCAGCGGTTCGTCAGTGGTCGGGCTGCTGTTCACCCGTGGCGTGCAACGTGCACTGGCTAACTGAAGGAGCCGAAATGTTACCGCGCGTCCGTCGTGCCATTATGGTCGCCATCGTCGGGATCGCCGCTGCGGTGATCGCTTTTCTGACCGCCGCACCGGCTCACGCCCACGGCTTCACGTCGACCAGACGCGCTGTCGATGTGGTTGCGGGCGACGAGGATCACATTCGTACGAAGCTGGAAATCGAATACGACCTCTTTGTCGTGTCCGCTGCCGACTATGAGGACGACGATCCACTGTTCCGGGCCGGCACCGCCGCGTTCGACGCCGGTGACGCCGAGGGACAGGCCGCCGCACTCAACACCCATGCCGAGACGGCCGTCCGGTACGTCACCGAGCGCTTCTCGGTCAGCTCGGCCGGCCAGAGGTGTACGCCGACCCGGGTCGGCGACTTCACCGTCGGCCAGCAGGAGGGTGTGCCCTACGCCGACCTGCTGCTCGACTGGGCCTGCCCTGGTGGGGGCGACCGGCACGAGGTGCGCAGCGGGCTGTTCCCGGACGCCGAGGGTTACGTCAAGGGCACCAAGACCATCGTCACCTACGCGCTCGACGGCCACTCGGGCAGCGCCGCCATCGACGCCGCGCATCCGTCCTTCTCCACTGCCCAGGCGTGGTACGAGCGGTTCTGGGAGTTCTTCCGGCTGGGTGCCGAGCACCTGCTGACCGGGATCGACCACATTCTCTTCCTGCTGGCGCTGATCGCCGGCTCCCGGCGGCTCCGGGAGATCGTGCTCGCGGCCACGAGCTTCACCCTCGCCCACTCGGTGACCTTCATGCTCGCCGCTCTCGGCCTGGTCGACGTGCCGGGGAGCGTCGTGGAGCCGATCATCGCGCTGTCCATCGCCGTGGTCGCCGGCTGGCACCTGTGGCGGGTCTGGCGGCGCGGCGACCACGCCACCGACCTCGAACCGGCGGGGCATGGCCACCTCAGTCTGGACCGGGCCGGCTGGATCCGGCTCGGGGTGGTGTTCTGCTTCGGCCTCGTGCACGGGCTCGGCTTCGCGGGCGCGCTGGGCATCGACGAGGCGTGGTCGTGGACTCTGCTCTGGTCCCTGCTGGTGTTCAACGTCGGCATCGAGGCCGTTCAGTTGACCATCATCGCGATTGTCTTCCCGTTGTTGTTCGTGTTGCGCCGTCGTTCGCCGAAACTCGGCGCCTGGGCCACCGGAGTCGTTTCCGCAGGCGTGTCCGTTATGGGATTGGTCTGGTTCGTGCAGCGCCTGTCCGGGCTCTGAAACCGCTGTAGGAATTTCGTGAAGTGCAACCATCCGCAAGATCGCGTTCATGGCGGGTTCACCGGGCGGCGAAAGGTTGAGAACGCTTCTCCGCAGAATGGGAAAGCTTTTCCATATCTCTTTATCGGAAGAGGGAACAAAGTCGATGGCATTGAGTAACTCAATGCGGACTCCCGGGCTCGGGCGGCGCCGTATGGCCGTCGGAGCCAGCGCGGGATTCCTGGGCCTGGCCCTGGCCCTCGGTAGTGGCCTGTCGGCCACCGCCTTCGCCGCCGAGCCCGCCACGTTCAGCGGCATCGTCCTCGGTGTGGGCGCCGACGAGTCCCAGCGCATTGTGACCTGGTACTCCTCGGCCGACACCGCGCAGAAGATCCAGCTCGCCCCGACCGCCTCGGTCGCCAACGGCGAGTTCCCGCCCGACGCCGTCACCCTCGACGCCGTCGGTGCGGCCAACACCTCCACCACCGGGTTCAACCGGCACGCCACCATCACCAACCTGCGGGAGAACACGGCGTACTCCTACCGGGTCGGCGGCGAGGGCAACTGGTCCCCGGCGTACGCCTTCAAGACCCAGGACTTCGAGGGCAACTACGACTTCCTGTTCTTCGGCGACCCGCAGATCGGCTCCTCCGGTGACCGGCTGAAGGACCAGGCCGGCTGGGAGGAGACCCTGAAGGTCGCCACCGGGGCCAACCCGGACGCCGAGCTGCTGGTGTCGGGCGGTGACCACGTCGAGAGCGCGAACGACGAGGGCCAGTGGACCTCCTTCATGGCGCCCGACCAGCTCCGCCAGTACCCCCTGGTCGCCACCATCGGCAACCACGACGTCGGCGGCAAGTCCTACGAGCAGCACCACTTCACCCCGAACACCGACCGGTCGACCCAGTACTACAACGGGGATCCGGCGACCCGGTCCGGTGGTGACTACTGGTTCGTCTACAAGGACGTGCTGTTCATCGACCTGAACAGCAACAGCTACGCCAACCCCACCAACGGCTCGCTCGGCGGCGACGCGGCGCACGTCGCGTACGTCACCGACGTGATCAACAAGCACGGCGCCGAGGCGAAGTGGAAGGTGCTGGTCTACCACCACTCCATCTACTCGCCGGCCAGCCACGCCGACGACGGGGACAACGTGCAGCGGCGGAAGGACTTCACCACCACCTTCTCCGACCTCGGTGTCGACCTGGTGCTGCAGGGACACGACCACAGCTACTCCCGCAGCTACTCGATCAAGAACGGCGAGAAGGAGAACCCGGCGGAGCAGCCCGGCGCGGCCGAGGTGTTCCCCGGCCCGGGCGGTGTCATCTACGTGACGGCGAACTCGGCCTCCGGCTCGAAGTACTACGACATCAGCAAGCCGAAGCCGGAGGAGGCGGGCAAGCCACACGGCAACGGTCCTGACCCGCTGGACCCGGACAAGTACTGGTACAACTCGGTGGAGAACCAGGAGCACGTCCGGAGCTACGTCAAGGTGCAGGTGAAGGCCGACAAGCTGGTTCTGGAGAACCTGCGCAGCGGCACCTGCGCGGCGCCGAACGCGGCCGTCGAGAAGGGCCTCTCCTGCGTCAACACCCCGGAGGGTCAGCCGGTCGGCTCGATCGTCGACAAGGTGACGGTGCACCCGTACCACGGCAATGGCCAGGACATCCAGGTCAACGTGCCGAGCGCGGCCCCGGGTGAGTTCGGCTGGACGATCGACGGCTACAACGGCCTGGTCGACCTCGGCACCGCGAGCGAGCACAACGGCGAGTTCTTCGAGGCGGCCGGCAAAATCAACCCAATCCTCGTGTCGGACAGCCGTCGTTCGCTCGCCCCGTGGTCGATCTCGGCCAGCGTCGGTGACTTCGCCGACGGCGACCGGACCCTGTCCAGCACCTACCTCGGTTGGACGCCGTACCTGCTCGACGCCGGTGCCGGCGCCGAGGCCGGTGCTCCGGTCCTGTCGGCCTACGACGACCAGGGCAAGGGCCTCTCGGTCGCCAGCGGTCTCGCCGCGGCCGCGCAGGGTCACCCCCGGGGTGGCGCCAAGCTCGGTGCCGACCTGGACCTGAAGTTCCCGACCGAGGTCGAGAAGGGTAGCTACCGGGCCACCCTGACGATCACCGCGCTGAGCAGCTGACGCGGACCTGTTCCACCCGGTGGGCCAGGCGCCTTCGGGCGCCTGCCCCACCACCTGCTCCGACCCTCCCCAAGATCAAGCAAGGAACCGAGATGCACGCGCCCACAACGCGCTGGAAGACCCGGATCACCACGATCCTCCGTACCACCGCCCTGTCCCTGCTCGCCGCCGCGGCGGCCGTCAGCGTGGGGACCGGCCCCGCCCACGCGGCGGACGGCGACGTCGCCTGGACGGTCCGTACGGCCTCCAACAGCTACGGCGCGTCCCGGTCCAGCTACAGCTACTCCGTCAACCCGGGCGGCACCGTCGACGACGCGATGGTCGTCGCTAACCGTGGCCCGGTGCCGCTGAACCTCTCCGTGTACGCCGCCGACGGCTTCACCACCGACGCCGGTCAGCTCGACCTGTTCACGAAGGACCAGAAGTCCGTCGCGATCGGGGCGTGGGTCCGGGCCGACCAGGGCAGCGTCACGATCCAACCCGGGAAGACCGCCGAGGTCCCCTTCCGGATCAGCGTCCCGGACAACGCCACGCCCGGCGACCACGTCGGCGGCATCCTCACCTCGCTGACCCAGCCCGACCAGGCCCAGGGCATCAACGTGGACCGGCGCCTCGGCATCCGGATCAAGCTACGGGTCGGCGGCGAACTGGCCCCGCGCCTGTCCGTCGAGAATCTGCACGTGGCGTACGCCGGCACCGCCAACCCGTTCGGCGAGGGCGACGCCACCGTCACGTACACGATCCACAACACCGGCAACACCACCCTGTCGAGCAAGCAGGCGGTCTCGGTCTCCGGCCCGTTCGGCTGGCTGCGGACCCGCGCTGGGGAGGTTCCCGCGTCGCCCGATCTGCTGCCGGGTGAGAGCTGGGCGGTGACGGTGCCCGTGCACGGCGTGGCTCCCGGGGTCAGGTTGGCCGCGACCGCGATCCTCACGCCCCTGCTCACCGACGCGTCGGGGTCGATCACCCCGCTTCCGGTGGTCCGGTCCACCACGCACGGCTGGGCCGTTTCCTGGATGTTGGTGCTGCTGGTCGTCGTACTGGTCGTGGTCATCGTCGGGGCGTTCGTGCTCAAGCGTCGCAACCGCGTACGCCGGGCGCATCGGGAGAACGCCCGGGTGGAGGCGGCCGTCAAGCAGGCGCTCCGCGCCAAGGAGCCGCGGACCGACTGACCGCCTCTCGTGGTGCTCGCCCCGGTGCCGGGGCGGGTCTGCCCGGCGGGGACGGACCCGGGTGACGGCGGTCAGGCGCGGCGCCGGTCACCGCCGGGCTGTCGCTGCCACGGCAGCGGGTGTGGAATCCGCCGCCACCACCACCGGTCCGGTCCGGTCGTCACGACGTACCCCTCGCCCAGCTCCGCCGCAAGTGCGCCGCCCCGTCGTCGCGGGTGAGGGTCTCGAACCGTCGGTCGACCTCGTCGACGGCCGCCGCGAACGGTGCCCGGACCGACTCGGGCAAGTCACCGCCCCTTCGGCGCGGAAGAATGCCCTCATGACCAAGGACCGAGGGCTCGCCACGGGCTCCAAAATGGACACCACCGTTCCGCACTCCGCGAGGATCTGGAACTACTGGCTCGGCGGCAAGGACAACTTCGCGGTCGACCGGGCCGCCGGCGACGAGGTGATCGCACACATCCCGGACATCCCCATCGGGGCCAAGTCCGAGCGCGCGTTCCTCAAGCGCGTGGTCAGGTTCCTCGTCGAGGATGTCGGCATCCGTCAGTTCCTCGACGTCGGCACCGGGCTCCCCTCAGCGGACAACACCCACGAGGTCGCACAGTCCCTCGACCCACGCTGCCGGGTGGTCTACATCGACAACGACCCGCTCGTCATGGTGCACGCGCGTGCGCTCCTGGCCAGCACGCCGGAAGGTAGCTGCGGCTACGTCGAAGCCGACCTGCGGGAGCCGAAGACGATACTCGCGTCGGCGCGGCAGATGCTCGACTTCTCGCAGCCGATCGGGCTCATGCTCCTCGGCGTCGTCAACCACCTCATGGATGACGACGTGGCGTACGGCTCCGTCGTGCAGCTGGTGCAGGCGATGCCCACCGGCAGCTACCTGGTGCTCACCCACTCCACCGCGGAGATCCACGGCGAGCCGATGCTGCGCGTGATGCGGGAGACCACCGAGCGCGGCGGCACGCCAATCCGCGCTAGGACGAAGGTGGAGCTCGAGCGCTTCTTCGACGGGTTGGATCTGCTGGAGCCCGGCGTTGTTACGTGTTCGCGCTGGCGCCCCGACCCGGGATCCGACGAACCGGAGGTCTACCTGTTCGGTGGCGTCGGCCGTATCGGCTGAGCGGAGCCTCTCGACGCCGGCCAGCCATGAGGACGACCTATTCGCGAGCCCGGGGGGCGACCCGCTGGATCAGCGGCCACGGGCCCCGCTCTCGACGACGAGCCCGCACCGATCTCCATCGAGGAATCCGCCATGTTGGGTGAGAAACCGGGCCGTTACACCGCTGAGGAGCACCGACAAGGGCCAGGTCAGCAGGCATTGCCGCCGTCAGAACCGATGAGAACCTACCTCAGGATTGATCGGCGGCTGGCCCACACCTCGGCGCATAGCTGGGCGAGGACCGAGGTCAGGTCGCCGGCGGTGCGCGCCGACCGTAGGTGGCCGCTGGTGGCGGCACGGGCGCCGCAGGCCAGGCCGATCCGCCAGGGCTGGTTCAGCAGGTGCCACAACGATCAAGGAGCTGCGCCCCTCTAGCGGGGTTGCCGGTAACGGCGTGGATCGGCGGCTGGCAGCTGAGCAGGTTGTGAAGGTCGGGAAAGGCCACTGAGTACCGAGGAGACGTCGAAGTTCGACCAGGAAGAGGCGGGCCGCGTCTTGGCCCGGCGGCAGGCCGAACAACCGCCGGTATTCCCGGCTGAACTGCGAACGCGCTCCCCAAGTAACGGCGGCCACGTCGCCGGGCGCGGCGAGCAGCCGGGCCCTCGCCTCCTGAAGCCGGAGGAGTTTCTGGAACTGGATCGGCGTCACTAGCGAGGGCCACTCGACGTGCGTCTACCGCTGCGCCTCGAAATGCGCTTTCATGGCCGGGTAGTAGTCGTCGAAGTTCGGCGCCGGCTGGCCGTCGCGCGAGGCTACCAGCGAGTCCAGATAGTACTCCCAGCCCGGTGCGACCTCGCCAACGCTCTCCCTGCTGGTCAGGTGCTGTGTGAACCGCAGCTCGGTCACGCCCGCGCTCTCAACCAGCACCATGTCCAAGTGCCAAGCGCCGTGCTCGTCCACTGCGGAAACCGCTAGCCGACGCGGCGGCTCGCACGCGTCGATGGTCACGTCCGACCAGGGCTTGCCCTCCTCGTGCACCAATTGGACCTTGATCGTGCGCCCCGGCGCCGCATCGCCCTGCCAGGGGCCGAACCAGCGTGCCGTGCGCGCCGAATCGGTCAGGCTCGCCCAGACGTCAGCGATGGGGGCGCGGAACGTGCGGGTCAGCACGAGGTCGTCGCCGAACAGCCGGCCGGTGGGTGTGGGGCTCATGCGGTCTCCTTCTGGGGTGGGTGCCGCGCGGCGGTGTGCCGCTCGCGGCGGGTGCGGTAGACCTCGGTCTCCAGCGCATCGAGGCGGTGCTGCCAACCAGACGGCCGCATTAGCCGTGCCAACCACCCGGTCAGTTCGTCGAGCGGCGCGGTGACCAGTGTGTAGACACGTCGTCGTCCGACGGCCGCGTCGCGAACGAGGCCGGCCTCACGCAACACGCGCAGGTGACGGCTGACGGCCGGCCGGCTGATCGCGAACCGGTCGGCGATCTGTCCGGCCGAGAGTGGTTCGTCGCGCAGCATCAGCAGGATTTCTCGCCGTACTGGATCGGCGATCGCCTGCGCTACCTCGTCCACACCGTAAGCGTAACCACTAGGTTACGCTTCGGGCAAACGTCGCGCCCTGATGTCCAGCTCCCACACGCATGATCGAATGCACTCATCTGCCGCCAACCGTGCGTAACGCGGGGTCACGTGGCGGCGGTCTGACCGGCGCCCGCACATGCCGAGAAGCGGACATCTGATCAAGCAGGCTCAACGGCGGCGATGGACGCCGGGTGTCTCGCCGAAGGCGCGACGGTAGGCGTCGATGAAGGCGCTGGTCGAGGACCAGCCACAGCGGTGCGCGACCGTGGTGACCGGTTCGTCGTCGGCGAGCAGGTGCAGGGCGTGGTAGAGGCGCAGTTGGGTGCGCCATTGGGGAAAGGTCATGCCGAGGTCGGTACGGAATCGGCGGCTCAGGGTACGGTGTCCCGCGCCGACCTGGCGGCCGAGCTCGGCGAGGGTCCGACCGTCGGCGGGATCGTTGAGCAGGAGATCGCACACGGCCCGTACCCGGGGATCGGTGGGTGTGGGAAGCTGGATGGGTTGTTGCGGGGAGGCGCGTAGCTGGTCGAGCAGGACTGCGCGTAGCCGGCGGTGTTCGGGACTGCCGCCGCCCGGGTCGCGGGTACAGGCGAGGATCAGCTCCCGCAGCAGCGGGCTGACGCCTAGCACCGTGGGGGCATCGAAGCCGAGGGGATTGGCGGAGGTGGGCAGGCCGAGCAGATGGAGTTCCAGCGCGCCGTGGGCGCGATGGGCGTGTACGCAGCCGGCCGGTATCCAGATCGCCCGCGTGCCCGGTGCGACCCACGTTCCCGCGTCCGTGGTGACGGCCAGGACGCCGGAGCCTGCGTAGATGATCTGGTGGTCGTCGTGATGGTGGGCGGTGATCTGTTCGCCGGGCGCCAGCCACCGCGCCCGGGTGGGGGCCTCGGGCACGTGGCGATTTTCCGACATGAAATGGCATCTTATTGGAAGTTCGCCACGACCTCGCACAGCACCATCGGGGGGTGTCCAAGCGTTCCGCAATCTTGCTGCTGGCCCTCAGCCACGCGTGCGTCGACGTCTACCAAGGTTCGGTGGCCGCGCTGGTGCCGTTGTTCGTCGCGGAGCGCGCGTACAGC
>NZ_JBNJMX010000030.1:0-37892 GCF_050936375.1 Plantactinospora sp. CA-290183
CACCTGGTCGACGGGGCGCAGCCGCAGCGCCCGCTCCGCCGTGTAGAGCCGGCCGTCGTGCGGGACGGCCAGCGCCGCCAGCGTGGACTCCAGGGTGGCGCCCTCCGGGTCCGGTACGGTCCAGAACCCGGCCTCCCGGGTCTCCATCGACCGCATGGCCTTGTTCAGCGCCTCGGCGAAGTTGCGGCCCAGGCTCATCGCCTCGCCGACCGACTTCATCGTGGTGGTCAGCTCCCGGTCGGCGGCCGGGAACTTCTCGAAGGCGAACCGCGGGATCTTCACCACCACGTAGTCGAGGGTCGGCTCGAACGCGGCCGGCGTCTTCAGGGTGATGTCGTTGGGGATCTCGTCCAGGGTGTAGCCGATGGCCAGCTTCGCGGCGATCTTCGCGATCGGGAAGCCGGTCGCCTTGGAGGCCAGCGCCGAGGAGCGGGAGACCCGGGGGTTCATCTCGATCACGACCAGCCGACCGTCGGTCGGGTTGACCGCGAACTGGATGTTGCAGCCGCCGGTGTCGACGCCGACCTCGCGGAGCACCGCGATGCCGAGGTCGCGCAGGCGCTGGTACTCCCGGTCGGTGAGCGTCATCGCCGGGGCGACCGTGACGCTGTCCCCGGTGTGCACGCCCATCGGGTCGATGTTCTCGATCGAGCAGACCACCACGACGTTGTCGTGCCGGTCGCGCATCAGTTCGAGCTCGTACTCCTTCCAGCCGAGCACGCTCTCCTCGATCAGGACCTCGTGCACCGGGCTGGCCGCCAGGCCGGCGCCGGCGATCCGGTCCAGGTCCTGGTCGGTGTGCGCCATCCCCGAGCCGAGGCCGCCCATCGTGAACGAGGGCCGGATCACCACCGGCAGCCCCAGCTCGGCGACGGTGTCCCGGACCTCGTCCATGGAGTGGCAGACCCGGCTGCGCGGGGTCTCGCCGCCGGCCTTGGCGACGATCTCCTTGAACAGCTGCCGGTCCTCACCGCGCCGGATCGCGTCGATGTCGGCGCCGATCAGCTCCACGCCGTACTTGGCGAGGACTCCGGACTCGTGCAGGGCGACGGCGGTGTTCAGCGCGGTCTGCCCGCCCAGGGTGGGCAGCAGCGCGTCGGGCCGCTCCTTGGCGATGACCAGCTCGACGAACTCCGGGGTGATCGGCTCGACGTACGTGGCGTCGGCGAACTCCGGGTCGGTCATGATGGTCGCCGGGTTGGAGTTGACCAGGCTGACCCGCAGCCCCTCGGCGCGCAGCACCCGGCAGGCCTGGGTGCCGGAGTAGTCGAACTCGCAGGCCTGGCCGATGACGATCGGGCCGGAGCCGATCACCATGACGTGCCGCAGGTCGGTCCGCTTGGGCATCAGTGGCCCTTCTTCTCAATGAGTTCCGCGAAGCGGTCGAAGAGGTAGTCCGCGTCGTGCGGGCCGGCCGCCGCCTCCGGGTGGTACTGCACGGTGAACGCCGGCACGTCCTTCGCCCGCAGGCCCTCGACCACGTTGTCGTTGAGGCACACGTGGCTCACCTCGACCTCGCCGAAGTCGGTGTCGATCACCTGGTTCAACGGCGCGTCGACGGCGAAGCCGTGGTTGTGGCTGGTCACCTCGACCTTGCCGGTGACCCGGTCCAGCACCGGCTGGTTGATGCCACGGTGGCCGTACCCCAGCTTGTAGGTGCCGAAGCCGAGCGCCCGGCCGAGGATCTGGCTGCCGAAGCAGATGCCGAAGAGCGGGACCCCCCGGCGCATCACCTCGCGGGCCAGCCCGACCGGATGGTCGGCGGTGGCCGGGTCGCCGGGGCCCGGGGAGAAGAAGACGGCGTCCGCACCCGTGGCCAGCACCTCGTCCATGGTGGACGTCGCAGGCAGGACGTGCGTGGTGACGCCGCGGGCGGCCAGCCGGCGCGGCACGTTGCGCTTGATCCCCAGGTCCAGCGCGGCGACGGTGAACCGGTGCTCACCCTCGGCCGCGACGGTGTACGGCCGTGGCGTACTGACCTCGGTGGAGAGGGCGGCACCCACCATCTTCGGCGCCTCCCGCACCCGGGCCAGCAGCGCCTTGGGGTCGTCCTCCACGCTCGACACGCCCACCCGCATGGCACCCCGCTCGCGCAGGTGCCGGGTCAGCGCCCGGGTGTCCACGCCGCTGATCCCGACCACGCCCTCGGTGGCGAGCCGGTCCTCCAACCCGCCACTGCTGCGCCAGTTCGACCCGATCCGGGCCGGGTCCCGCACCACGTAGCCGGCCACCCAGATCCGGCCGGACTCGTCGTCCTCGCCGTTGACCCCGGTGTTGCCGATGTGCGGCGCGGTCTGCACCACCACCTGCCGGTGGTACGACGGGTCGGTCAGCGTCTCCTGGTAGCCGGTCATCCCGGTGTTGAAGACGGCCTCGCCGAAGGTCTCCCCCACGCTGCCGTACGCCTCGCCGCGGAAGGTCCGCCCGTCCTCCAGGACCAGGATGGCTGGTCTTCTCCGACTGCTCACTTCACGGCCTTTCCGTCCAGCACCGTCGGCTCGCCCCGCAGGAACGTGGCGACGATCCGCCCGGGCAGGGTCAGCCCGGCGTACGGGGTGTTGCGGCTGCGGCTGGCCAGTCCGGCCGGATCCACGGTGTGCCGCCCGGCGGGGTCGACCAGGGTCAGGTTCGCCGGCACCCCGGGGGCGGGATCCCGACCGTGGTCGGTGAGGCCGGCGATCCGGGCCGGGGTCCGGGACATCCGCTCGGCGATCAGGTCCCAGCGCTCCCCGAGCACCGACAGCAGCACCGACAGTGCCGTCTCCAGCCCGAGCATGCCCGGCCGGGCGTACGCCCACTCGCACTCCTTGTCCTCCAGCGCGTGCGGGGCGTGGTCGGTGGCGACGATGTCGATGATCCCCTCGACCAGCGCCTCGCGGAGCGCGGCGACGTCGGCGGCGGTACGCAGCGGCGGGTTCACCTTGAACACCGGGTCGTAACTCTCGGCTCGTTCGTCCGTCAGCAGCAGGTGGTGCGGGGTGACCTCGGCGGTGACCCGGACCCCGCGCGCCTTGGCGTGCCGGAGCACCTCGACGCTGCCGGCGGTGGAGAGGTGGCAGACGTGCAGCCGGCTGCCGACGTGCTCGGCGAGGAGCACGTCCCGGGCGATGATCGCCTCCTCCGCCACGGCCGGCCAGCCGGTCAGTCCGAGCCGGGTCGAGACCTCGCCCTCGTGCATCTGGGCACCCTCGGTCAGCCGGGGCTCCTCGGCGTGCTGCGCGATGACCCCGTCGAACGCCTTGACGTACTCCAGCGCCCGGCGCATCAGGCGCGGGTCCGCCACGCAGTGCCCGTCGTCGGAGAAGATCCGCACCCGGGCCGCGGAGTCGGCCATCGCGCCGAGTTCGGCCAGGCGTTCGCCGGCCAGCCCGACGGTGACCGCCCCGATCGGCTGCACGTCGACCAGGCCGGCCTCGCGGCCGAGCCGCCACACCTGCTCGACGACTCCGGCGGTGTCGGCGACCGGCGAGGTGTTCGCCATCGCGCAGACGGCGGTGTAGCCGCCGAGCGCCGCCGCCCGGGAGCCGGACTCGACGGTCTCGGCGTCCTCCCGGCCCGGTTCGCGCAGATGCGTGTGCAGGTCGACCAGGCCGGGGAGCGCGACCAGGCCGTCGGCGTCGACCACCGCCGCGTCCCGCCCGCTCAGCCCGGAGCCGGCCTCGGCGACGACGCCGTCGCGCAGCAGCAGGTCGGTCGGCTCGGCGCCGAGGACCCGCACCCCGCGGATCAGGTACGCCTCACTCATCGGTTCATTCCCCCCAGCAGCAGGTACAGGCAGGCCATCCGGACGGAGACTCCGTTGGTGACCTGTTCGACGATGGTGGACCGGGGCGAGTCGGCGACCTCCGGTGCGATCTCCATCCCCCGGTTCATCGGCCCGGGGTGCATCACGATCGCGTGGTCCGGCAGGCGCCGCATCCGCGGCCCGTCCAGCCCGTAGCGGCGGGCGTACTCGCGGGCGGACGGGAAGAAGGAGTCGGCCATCCGCTCACGCTGCACCCGCAGCATCATCACCACGTCGGCGTTCGGCAGCACGGCGTCCAGGTCGTACGAGACGTCGGTGCCGGGAGCGAGCGCCGCGCCGATGTCGACCGGGATCAGCGTCGGCGGCCCGACGAGGGTCACCTTCGCGCCCAACGTGGCCAGGAGCAGCACGTTGGACCGGGCGACCCGGCTGTGCAGCACGTCACCGACGACGGCGACCTGGAGGCCGGCGATCCGGCCGAGCCGGGACCGCATCGTGTACGCGTCCAGCAGCGCCTGCGTCGGGTGCTCGTGGGTGCCGTCCCCGGCGTTGAGCACCGAGCCGTCCACCCAGTTGGCCAGGGTGTGCGGCGCACCGGAGGCCGGGTGCCGGATCACCACCGCGTCCGCCCCCATCGCCTGGAGGGTCAGCGCGGTGTCCTTCAGGCTCTCGCCCTTGGAGACGCTGGAGCCCTTGGCGGAAAAATTGATCACGTCGGCGGAGAGCCGCTTGGCCGCCGCCTCGAAGGAGATCCGGGTCCGGGTGGAGTCCTCGTAGAAGAGGTTGACCACGGTCCGGCCGCGCAGCGCGGGCAGCTTCTTGACCTCGCGCCCGGCCACCGTCGCCATCTCGGCCGCGGTGTCCAGGATCAGGGTGGCGGTCTCGGCGTCGAGGTCCGCCCCGGAAAGTAGGTGCCTCATGGGTGCGCGGACCCTCCGATCAGCCTGACCTCGTCGGCCCCGTCGGTTTCGGCGAGAGTGACCCGGACGCTCTCGGCGAGCGCGGTGGGAATGTTCTTGCCCACGTAGTCGGCCCGGATGGGCAACTCGCGGTGGCCCCGGTCGACCAGGACGGCGAGCTGTACGGAACTCGGCCGGCCGATGTCGCTCAGCGCGTCCAGGGCGGCCCGCACCGTACGGCCGGAGAAGAGGACGTCGTCGACGAGGATGACCCGCTTGCCGTCGACCCCGCCCGGCGGTACGTCGGTCGGGCCGACCGCCCGGACGGCGTGCCGCCGGAGGTCGTCGCGGTAGAGCGTGATGTCGAGCACACCGACCGGTACGTCGATCTCCTCGAAGGCACTGATCCGGGCGGCCAGCCGGCGGGCCAGCGGCGCACCCCGGGTGGGAATGCCGAGCAGGACGGTGTCGGCGGCGCCCTGGGTCTTCTCGAGGATCTGGTGCGCGACCCGGTCGACGACCCGGGCCAGCTCGGCGCTGGTCAGGATGACCTTCACGGACGGTGGCGAGCCCGGCTGCGGCTGGGCAGCCTGCGGGTAGGCCACGGAGGACCTCCTTCCCCGCCTCACGGGACGGGTCGTTAAAGGATGTCGAATTCCGGCTCGCGCCTGGTGGGGCGCTGGGCCGGGGCTCCAGCCACGTTACCACTGGCCACGGGGCCGACCGTCGCGGGTGGCTGACCGCCGAGTCAGCGACCGGAAACCGGCCGGCCGAGCACGATCTTTGCAATAGGTAGGTAACTAGCACTTGACCCCGTGTCGCAATCCCCGTACCGTCACGCTCCGTAGCGATCGCTGGGGAGATCCCCGACCAGCACTGGGAGTGCCGAATGCCCTCTGAATACGCCAAGTCGTTGGGCGCGCGCCTGCGCTCCATCCGTCAGCAGCAGGGTTTGTCCCTGCAGGGGGTGGAGGAGAAGTCAAACGGGCGTTGGAAAGCCGTCGTCGTCGGCTCGTACGAGCGAGGTGACCGCGCTGTCACCGTGTCGCGGCTCGCCGAGCTCGCCGACTTCTACCGGCACCGTCTCGGAGCTGCTGCCTGACGGCAGTGGTGTCCGTCACGAGCCCACGAACAAGATCGTGCTCGATCTGGAGCGCCTGTACGACGAGGCGTCCGAGGATCTCGCGTACGTCGCCCGCTATGCCCGGGCCATCCAGCAGCAGCGGGGTGACTACAACGGGCGGGTGCTGTCGATTCGCGCGGACGACCTGCGGGCGCTCGCGATCGTCTACGACTCCTCCCCTTCCGGGCTGATCGAGCGGCTGACCGAGCACGGCGTACTCGTCGCGGACCCACGGGCGCTCTTCGCGTCCTGACCCCCGGGCAGGCGACTAACGGGGTTCGTGCCCACCGGCACGGACCCCGTTTGCTCTTTTCCCGCCTCTTTCCCGCCTCGCTGAAGTCCGCTCCCCCTCCCGGCGCCGCTCCGCGCCCCGGACGGACTCCCCCTGAGGTTCGGCGGTCGTCCCGGGCCGCCGGACTCACCCCTGAAGATTCGGCGGCCCGGACCGCCGGACCCACCCTGAGATTCGGCGGCCCCCGGACCGCCTGTAGAGCTGGGTGCACGGACGGGGCAGCAGGGGACAGCCGCACCCGCGCCCCCGGGCGCACAGACGGGGCAGCACCGGACAACCGCACCCGGCGCCCCCGGGGCACAGACGGGGCAGCTCTACAGGTGCCGGAAACAACATCGGCGTCCAGGGGGCGGCAAACAACAGCGCGCCCAGACGGGCGGGCGACGTGGCGCATTCCGACGCGCCCCGTCGCGCGGGGCCCGGCGGTGAGCAGGCCATCGCTCGGGACGCCGAAACAGCAGCGCGAGGCGGATGGAAACCCGACCCTGGGCGCGAACGCCACCGCCCCGCGGGGCGGAAGCGGATCTACCGGGTGGCGTACTCGGCGATCCGGCCGAGGATGCCGTTGAGGAAGCGCGGTGAGTCGTCCGTCGACATCTGCCGGGCCAGCTCGACCGCCTCGCTGATCGCCACCGCGTCGTCGATCTCGTCGAGGTAGAGCAGCTCGTAGATCGCGATCCGGGCCAGGTTCCGGTCGACGACCGGCATCCGGTCCAGCGTCCACCCCTCCGCGTAGGTGTCGATCAGCTCGTCGATCCGGCTCTGGTTGGCGGCGACGCCCTCGATCAGGCCGATCGCGTAGTCCAGGTGATCCGGCCTCGGCTGGTCCAGCCGGCGCAGATAACCGGTGAGCACCTCGGCGGGGGGACGGGCCCGCATGTCGGCCTCGTAGAGGACGTCGAGTGCCCGCTTACGCGCCTTGCGGCGGGCGGGCATCTGCGACTTGGGACCCTCCGCCATCAGGCGCGGCCGAGGTAGCGGCCGTCGCGGGTGTCGACCTTGATCTTCTCGCCCGTGGTGATGAAGAGCGGCACCTGGACCGTCGCGCCGGTCTCGACGGTCGCCGGCTTGTTGCCGCCGGTGGACCGGTCGCCTTGGAGGCCGGGCTCGGTGTAGGTGATCTCCAGCACCACGCTGGTCGGCAGCTCGACGTAGAGCGGCACGCCCTCGTGGGTGGCGACGATCGCCTCCGCCTCGGGCAGCAGATAGTTGGCCGCCTCCCCCACGGTGCCGCCGGGGACCGGGATCTGGTCGTACGCCATCTCCAGGTCCATGAAGACGTAGTCCTCGCCGTCGGCGTAGAGGTACTGCATGGTGCGCTTGTCGACGGTGGCCGTTTCGACCTTGGTGCCCGCGTTGAACGTCTTGTCGACGACCTTGCCGGACAGCACGTTCTTCAGCGTGGTGCGCGTGCGAACGCACCGCCCTTACCGGGCTTGACGTGCTGGAACTCCACGACGGCCCAGAGTTCGCCGTCGAGATTGAGAACCAGCCCGTTCTTCAGGTCGTTGGTGGTGGCCATTTCCTGCCTTGATCTTCATATACGCGGAGGGACCCGGCAAGTCTACTAGGAACGTCCAGCTGATCTTGGCCCGGTCACGCGGGCGGCCGTTCCGGACTCTGGGCCAGATGCGAACGCTGGGCCAGATGCAGCAGGGCCAGCCGGTAGCCGTCCACGCCGAGCCCGCAGATCACCCCGGTGGCCACGGCGGAGACCACCGAGTGATGCCGGAACTCCTCCCGGGCGTGGATGTTGGAGATGTGCACCTCGATCAGCGGGCCGCGCAGCAGGGCGCACGCGTCCCGCACCGCGTACGAGTAGTGCGACCAGGCGGCCGGGTTGAGCACCACCGCCGCCTCCTCGTCGGCCGCCTGGTGCAACCAGCCGATCAGCTCGGCCTCGGCGTCGGTCTGCCGCACCTCGACGTCCAGCCCCAGCTCCCCGCCGAGCTTGCGGCAGCTCTCCGCCAGGTCGGCGTAGCTGGTCACCCCGTACACGTCCACCTGCCGGCTGCCGAGCCGGCCCGGGCCTGCGAAGCCCGGTGCGCGCAGGCCACGTCGACTGCGCCCCCGCGCCACCTCGGCGTACGCCTCGCGGAGCAGGTCGTCGTCGGGACCTTCCAGAATGCCGGTGCGGGCCAGGCCGTCCAACACCACGAAGCGCAGCCGGTCGCCCCGGGTCTTCTTGTCCACCCGCATCGCGGCCAGCAGTTCCGGCCAGGCCTCGCCGCGGTACCCGGTCGGCAGCCCCAGGGCGGTCAGTACGCTCCGGTGCCGCCGCGCGGTCGCCTCGTCCAGCCGTCCGGCCAGCCGGGCCAGCGCGAGCAGGTAGATCGTAGGGCTCGTCGAGACGGCGCTCGCCACCGCGGGTCGACCTTCTCGATCGCGTGCCCGAGGGTGTGGCCGTAGTTGAGGATCTCCCGCTGGCCGGCCTCGCGCAGGTCACCGGAGACCACGTCCACCTTCACCTGGATCGTCCGCTCGACCAGCTCGCGCAGCACCGCCCCGCCGGGGTCGGTGGCCGCCGCCGGATCCGCCTCGACCAGGTCGAGGATGGCCGGATCGGCGATGAAGCCGGACTTCACCACCTCGGCCAGCCCCGCCGCCAGGTCGACCGTCGGCAGCGAGTCCAGCATCGCCAGGTCGCAGAGCACCCCGGCGGGCGGATGGAAGGCGCCGACCAGGTTCTTGCCGGCCGCGGTGTTGATGCCGGTCTTGCCGCCGACCGCGGCGTCGACCATGCCGAGCAGCGAGGTCGACACCGACACCCAGCGGACCCCGCGCAGCCAGCAGGCGGCGACGAACCCGGCCAGGTCGGTGAGGGCACCACCGCCCACCCCGACCACGGCATCGGTACGGGTGAAGCCCGCCGCGCCGAGGTCGTCCCAGCACCGGGCGGCGATGTCGATGCTCTTGCCGGCCTCGGCGTCGGGCACCTCGATCGCCAGCGGGCGGGCCCCGGCGGCGCGCAGCCGCTCCGCCACGCGGTCGGCGTGCGCCTTGAGCGGGGGCGCGTGGAGCACCGCGACGCGCTCGGCGCCGGTCAGCAGCGGTGGCAGCGCGGCCAGCAGGTCGCGACCGACGAGCACGTCGTACGGCCGCTCACCGCCGACCGGGATACGGGTCGATTCGTCCATCGGTTAGCAGCCTAGACGAGGGGGTCGGGGGCGACGCTTTGCCCGGCCGGCCGGGCGGGCGGCCGCTCGACGAAGCCCGCCAGCCGGGCGGCGTACGCCGTGACCGCCGGGCGCAGCTCGTCGGGGCGGACGACCGTGAACGGCCAGCCGAGCCCGGCGAGCATCTGCACCATGCCGGTCAGGTCCTCGGCCCGGGCCCGCAGCAGCACGCCGTCGGCCGTGCCGGTCAGCTCGGCCACGCTCGGCGGGATCCGGCGGCGGGCCTGCGCCAGGTCGGTCTCCAGCAGCACCTCCACCTCCCACCGGTAGGGCACCCCGGCCAGGGACCGGACGACGTGCCCGACCGGGTCGAAGCCGACCGGCACGGTGAAGCCCTCCGCGCCGAACGTCACCGAGTCGATCCGGTCGAGGCGGAAGGTGCGGATCTCCCCGCGCCGGGGGTCGTGTCCCGTCACGTACCACCGTCCGGAGCGGAAGACCAGCCCGTACGGGTCGAGGTCGCGCGGCGACGGTTCGGCGCCCCGGGAGCGGTACCCGATGGTGACCCGGCGCCGGGCCCGGGCCGCCTCGCCCAACGCGAGCAGGGTCGAGGTGGCCGGCCGGGGCGTGTCCGGCCCGCGGCGCAGGCTGAGTCCCACGGTTTCCTGCACGGCGGCGAGCCGGTCCGCGAGCGGCGCGGGCAGCACCCGGCGGATCTTGGCCTGCGCCAGGCCGGTGGCGGGAGCGGCGGTGCCCAGTCCGAGACGCTCCGCGGCGATCAGACCCAGGACCTGCGCGACGTCGTGCTGGTCGGCCACTCCGGCGGCGGGATGCCGGTCCAGCAGGTCGCGCAGCGGGTCCCGGCGCGGCTGGCCCGGGTGGTCTACCTGGACAGCGGTCCGCTGCCGGACGGGGTGGCGCAGTCGACACCAACCCGCCGGAGGAGCAGGAGCGGCTCCGGGCGCTGATCAGCGACGGGCACCTGCTGCCACCACCGGCCTGGGAGCCGGCCGAGGATCCGACCAACCTGGCCGGGCTGGCCCCCGAGACGCTGGACGTGCTCCGGTCCCGCGCCACCGGGCAGCCGCTGCGCACCGCCACCGACCCGGTACGCCACCTCCCCGCCCCGCCGGTGCCGACCGCGCTGATCGCCTGCACCTTCCCGGTCGAGATGGTGCGGGAGATGATCGACCAGGGGAACCCGTTCTTCGCCGGGCTGGCCGGCGCCGACCTCTACGCGCTGCCGACCGGGCACTGGCCCATGTTCAGCGAACCGGAGCGCCTCGCCGAGCTGCTGGCCCGGATCGGCGGCCCGCCGACGGACAGGACCTGAGCCCGGGGTGTAAGGAAGGGGCCCTTCCTATACCGAAAACGATAGGAAGGGCCCCTTCCTTACACCCGGGTCGGCTGCCCACGGTCAGTCCAGGCCCGCCTCGTGCACCAGGATCGCCGCCTGGACCCGGTTGCCCAGGCCGAGCTTGGCCAGCGCCCGGCTCATGTGCGTCTTCACGGTCGCCTCCCGCATGGCCAGTTCCCGCCCCACCTCCGCGTTGGAGAGGCCACGGGCCACCGCCCGGATCACCTCCCGCTCCCGGTCGGTCAGCTCGGCCAGCCGGGCGCGGGCCCGCGCCGCCTCGTCGCTCCGGCCCGCGGCGAAGCTGGAGATCAGCCGCCGGGTCACGGTGGGCGACAGCATCGCGTTGCCCTCGGCGACGATCCGGACCGCGGCGGCGAGGTCCCGGGGCGGGGTGTCCTTGAGCAGGAACCCCACCGCACCGGCGCGCAGGGCGGCGTGCACGTACTCGTCCAGGTCGAAGGTGGTCAGCATGATCACCCGGGGCGGCTCGGCGAGCCGGTGCAGCGCGGCGGCCGCGGCGAGCCCGTCCGTGCCGGGCATCCGCACGTCCATCAGCACCACGTCGGGTCGGTGCCGCTGCACCGCGGCAACCGCCTCCGCCCCGTCCGCCGCCTCGGCGACCACCGAGATGTCCCCCGCCGCCTCCAGGATCATCCGCAGGCCGGAACGGATCAGCAGCTCGTCGTCGACCACCAGGACCCTGATCATCCGGCCTCCCCGGTCGTTCCGGCCGGCAACCGGGCCAGCACGGTGAACCCGCCGTCGAGGCGGGACCGCGCGTGGAACTCGCCACCGAGCAGTTCCACCCGCTCACGGAGCCCGATCAGGCCAAGTCCGCTGCCGGGCAGCGGCCGTACCGGTGCCGGGGTGGCCCGGTTGTGCACCGCGATCTCCAGGGTGTCCGGCAGGTACCGCAACACCACGTCGACCCGGGACCCGGCCGCGTGTTTCACCACGTTGGTCAGCGCCTCCTGGATCACCCGGTAACCGGTCCGGTCCGGCGCGGAGGGCAGCGGACGTACCGTTCCCTCGTCGTGCCGGTGCACCGCGAGCCCGGCGGCGCGGGCCTCGGCCAGCATCCGGTCCAGCCCGCGCAGCGTCGGCTGCGGGGCGAGCAGGTCGTCGGGCGGCCCGACCGGCACGGTGCCGCCGACCACCGGCTGGGTCCGGAGGATGCCGAGCACCTGGCGCAGTTCGGCCAGCGCCTCCCGGCCGGTGGTCCGGATCAGCGACGCCTCGGCGACCGTGCGCTCGTCCGCCGCGCTCACCTCCAGGGCGCCGGCCCGCAGCACCATCAGGCTCACCCGGTGGGCCAGCACGTCGTGCATCTCGCGGGCGATGCGGCCCCGCTCGTCGATCCGGGCCCGCTCCGCCCGGTCGAGCTGTTCCCGCTCCAGCCGGGCCGCCCGCTCACGCAGCCCGGCGAGCACCTGGCGGCGCGCCGCCGCCCAGAGCCCGGCGAGCGCCGGCAGCCCCACCAGCAACCCGGTGAGCGCGGCGGCCGGCAGCACCACCACCATCGGGTGTCCGTCGGCGATCAGCAGGCCCATCGCGACCGGCACGAAGACGACCAGACCCGCCGCGCCGAGCAGTCCGGCGAGGGCGCCCCGCCGTCGCGTCGTCCCGGCGAGCGTGTAGACCGCGACCACCAGTCCGCTCCAGGAGGAGAAGGCGAGCCAGCCCACCACCGCCAGCACCAGCAGCGCCGACGGCCAACGGTGCCGCAGCGTGACCGCGACCCCGGTGAGCACCGCCAGCACGAACATCGCCGGGATCCACCGGCCGGAATAGAGGTGCTGGCCACCGTACGCGGCCAGCGGCGGCGACACCCGCGGACTGGCGAACCAGAACAGGAACACCAGGAAACCGAGCGTCACCGGCGGCAGCCAGCACAGCTTCCGGCTGAGCCAGGCGAAGGGACGGGCCCCGATGGCCGGCGGGGAGTCGTCGAGCACCCCGCGAGCCTAGGCCGGCGGGCGCGGGCGCGGATTCGCCGAAAGTCGTACCGGGGTGCTCCGCCGTGGGTCCGCGTCACGGATCAGCCGGCGGCCCCGCTGGTCCGCTCCTCGCGGAGGCCGGCCAGGATCTCCTCGGCTACCTGCGCCGGGGTCCGCCCGTCGGTGATGACCGTCCGGCCGGCCACCTCGGCGTAGAGCGGCCGCCGCTGGTCGAGCAGGTGCTTCAGGGTGGCCCGTGGGTTCATCGCCAGCAGCGGCCGGCCGGCCCCCAGGCCCACCCGCCGGGCGGCGTCCGGCAGCTCCACCGACAGGTGGACCACCCGGTGCCCGGCCAGTGCCGCGCGGGTCTCCTCGGCCAGGATCGCGCCGCCGCCGAGCGCGAGCACCCCGTCGAAGGAAGCCAGCGCCGTCGTCACCGCGGCCCGTTCGAGGGTACGGAAGTACGCCTCGCCGTCGTCGATGAAGATCTCCGGGATGGTCTTGCCGGTCACCGCCTCGATGTCGCTGTCGGTGTCCCGGAACTCGACGCCGAGTGCCGCGGCGACCAGCAGCCCGGTGCTGGTCTTTCCGGCACCCGGCGCGCCGACCAGCACGCAGACCGGCGCCATCAGAGGCCTGCTTCCGTTCGTGACCGCGGGGCTCGCAAACCCGGCTCACTCCTCGCACTCACCGGACCACCAGGTTGTCCAGGTAGCCCGTGAGGTTACGGCGGATCTCGGTGACCGAGTCGCCGCCGAACTTCTCCATCGCCGCCTCGGCGAGCACCAGCCCGACCATGGTCTCGGCGACCACCGCCGCCGCCGGCACCGCGCAGACGTCCGAGCGCTGGTTGATCGCGGTGGCCGGCTCACCGGTCAGGACGTCCACGGTGGAGAGCGCCCGGTTGAGCGAGGAGATGGGCTTCATCGCGGCCCGGACCCGCAGCGGCTCACCGGTCGTCATGCCGCCCTCCAGGCCACCGGCCCGGTCGGTGACCCGGCGCACCCCGGTCGCGGTCGGCACGATCTCGTCGTGCGCGACGGAGCCCCGGGACCGGGCCTGTTGCCAGGCGTCACCGATCTCGACTCCCTTGATCGCCTGGATCGAGACCAGCGCGGCGGCGAGCCGGGCGTCGAGCTTGCGGTCCCACTGGACGTGGCTGCCCAGCCCCGGTGGTACGCCGTAGGCGAGGACCTCGACGATGCCGCCGAGGGTGTCGGCGTCGGCCTTCGCGGCGTCCACCTCGGCGACCATCCGGGCGCTCGCCTCGGGGTCGAGGCAGCGCAGCGGGTCCGCGTCGATCCGCTCGGCGTCCTCGGGGCGGGGTTGCAGGCCGGGCTTGACCGCGACCGGGCCCAGCTCGACGACGTGCGAGAGGATCTCGATCCCGAAGGCCTGCCGGAGCAGCGCCCGGGCCACCGTGCCGACCGCGACCCGGGCGGCGGTCTCCCGGGCGCTGGCGCGTTCGAGGATCGGCCGGGCGTCGGTGTGGCCGTACTTCTGCATGCCGGCCAGGTCGGCGTGCCCGGGACGGGGACGGGTCAGCGGGGCGTTGCGCGCCTGGCCGGCCAGCACCTCCGGGTCCACCGGGTCGGCTGACATCACGGTCCGCCACTTCGGCCACTCGGAGTTGCCGATCCGGACCGCGACCGGGCTGCCCAGCGTCACGCCGTGCCGGAGACCACCGATGATCTCCACCTCGTCGCGTTCGAAGGCCATCCGGGCGCCCCGGCCGTAGCCGAGCCGTCGCCGGCCGAGCTGGTGGACGATCTCCTCGCTGGTCACCTCGACGCCGGCGGGCATCCCCTCCAGGAGTGCCACGAGGGCGGGACCATGGGACTCACCTGCGGTCAACCAGCGCAACACGACGCAACTCTCTCCTCGCCCCGATCGGACCGGCCGATCGACGGTCCAGTCTGGCACGGCCGCCGGCGGCTATTCCGCACCGCCCGCGCCGTCCCGTACTGCGGACCGTACGGCCGTCGGGGGCTCCTGGTCGGTCAGCAGAACGAGCAGGTGACGCAGTTGCGGCGCGGCCCGGACGATGTCCCGCCGGGCCGCCTCGTCGAGCCGGTCCAGCGCGTCGAGCAGCAGGTCGCGGCGATGCCCGGCGTAGTCGGCGAGCCGGCCGCGGGCCGCCGGGGTCAGCCGCAGCCGGACCACCCGCCGGTTCTCCGGATCCCGGTCGCGCTCCAGCAGCCCGGCCCCGGTCAGCTCGCCGACCAGGGTGCTGACCGTGTTCGCGGCGGTGTGCAGCCGCTCGGCCGCCTCCTTGACGCTGATCCCCGGCCACCGTTCGACCAGCCGCAGCACCTCCACCTGCGCGTCCGGCAGCGGCGGCCGGCCGGTGCGCCGACTGGTCACCCTGCGCAGCACGCGGTGCAGGTCGGCGACGGCCGCACCCAGTTCCTCCGCCGCCCGGGCCGTCCCGTCCTCGGTCATCCCGGGCCCTCCGTAGTCATCTCGTCACCACCGGCTCGCCGCCGCCGACATTCCACCGCCCCGCCGGGGGCGTCGTCCACCTCACATCGCCAAGGCTCCGCCGCGCCCGAAAAGCTCTGTCAACAGAGCTAAAGTTCGGGTTCCCGGAAAGATCAGGGGGACGTACGGTGTCGAGTCCCAGCGCAGCCGCGCCGGTCCGTCGCGGCGACGCGGCCGTGCTGCTCGTACTGCTCGGCACGCTGACCGCCGTCGGACCGCTCTCCCTGGACATGTACCTGCCGGCGTTCCCGGCGATGACCGCCGAGTTCGGCGCCGGCCAGTCCGGGATCCAGCTCTCCCTCACCACCTGCCTGTTCGGCCTGGCCCTCGGACAACTGGTCACCGGGCCGCTCAGCGACCGGTGGGGCCGCCGGCCACCGGTGCTGATCGGCGTCACCGGATACGTGCTCTGCAGCCTGCTCTGCGCCTTCGCGCCCTCCGCCCCGGCGCTCGCCGCGCTCCGGCTGGCCCAGGGGTTCACCGGCGGCATGGGCGTGGTGGTGGCCCGGGCCATCGTCCGGGACCTCTACTCGGGCGTCGGGGCGGCGAAGTACTTCTCCCGGCTGACCCTGATCTTCGGCATCGCCCCGGTCGCGGCACCGAGCCTGGGCAGCCTGGTGCTGCGGTTCGGATCCTGGCGGGCCGTCTTCGTGACCCTGGCGGTGATCGGCGCCGTACTCCTCGCCGTGGTCGCCTGGCGGCTGCCCGAAACCCTCCCCGCCCAGCGGCGCAACGTCGGCGGGCTGCCCGCCACCGCCCGCGCGATGCGGACGCTGCTCACCGACCGGATCTACCTCGGCTACGCGCTCACCCAGGGACTGGCGTTCGCCGGGCTCTTCGCCTACATCTCCGGTTCCTCGTTCGTGTTCCAGGAGGTCTTCGGCGTACCGGCGGACTGGTTCAGCCTGCTCTTCGGGCTCAACGCCGCCGGCCTGGTCGCGCTCGGCCAGCTCAACGCCCGGATGCTCGACCGGTTCCCGCCCCGCCGGCTACTCACCGCCGCGCTCACCGGCGGTCTGGTCGCCGCCGTCGGTCTGCTCGCCGGTGCGGTCGGGCAGAGCCTGCCCGGCGTCGCCGTGGCGTCGTTCCTCTTCGTCGCCAGCATCGGCATGGTGCTCCCCAACGGCCTGGCCCTGGGGCTGGACCGCCATCCCGGGCACGCCGGCACCGCCGCCGCCGTGATGGGCGCGATCCAGTCGAGCGTCGCGGCCGGCGCCGCGCCGCTGGTCGGACTCGGACCCGACGGCAGCGCCGTCCCGATGGCGACCGTGATGCTCGGCACCGCCAGCCTCTCGGTGCTGGTGCTCGTCACCCTGAGCACGAACTCGCACTGGTGGCGGCCGGCACCCGCGACAGGTGGGACGGGGCCCGTACGAGGCCGGTCCGAGTCACCTCGGGTCTGACGTAGCGCCCTTCCGGTCGACATCCGGCCGACGACGTCATGCGGGCCAGTAGTCAGCACCGGCCCAACCCGCTGGTCGCCGACCTCGCGAGCGAACACCTGCCAGCGACAGGCGGACCACCACCCAGGCGGACAGAGCCTGGCCCGGCCGCCGCAGGTATCCGGTGGCGGGCATCGTCGGCACCTCGAACGGCAGCGACCCGGTCAGTTCTCCGGATCCCCGGGCGCGAACTAGCCCACCGCCGCCCGGATGGCACTGTTGTACCAACCCGCGCGGACAGGGGAGCCCCTGGTTCCAGGCCGTCGTACGGACAACCCCTCCCCTGGAGCCCCACTGTCCCCGGGACCTAAACAGCCGACAGCCGGCCGATCCGCCCCGGCTAAGCGGCGTTAGTGTACGCCTCCGAAACTGCTGCTACGGTGGTGACGGTGGCCGGTTCCGGGTTCAACCTCGCCCCCACAGCTTCCCAGTGTGCTATCGCCAGGAACGCAATTAAGACAAGAGTCGCTGACCTTCTTTTTGGGCGAATGGGCGCCACTCGGGCAAGTTCCGAAAGAACCAACTTGAACAAATCTTTCACGATCGAGCGAGACCCTCTCCACATTTTCTCGACGGAAGGCAGGCTGCACAAACGAAGGACCTCGACGACAGAGCGTGACGACGCCGTGTCCCTTTGTTCTCCTTCTGGCGCCCATGATCGGCGCGCTAGTGATCCTACGCAGACTGTTCCGAGGAGACAACTCGCTCAGAAAGGATCAAGTTTGCACATTCGGCACCAGAATCGGAAGTGACCGAGAGTAGCGCGACCCTCACTTCATCATTCGGAATCCCGGGGTTCCAGGATGTATTGTGGGCCCCACGCTTGGTACACTTTTCCGTTGTGCGTCGCGGTCATGACGACGCCGTAGTGCGCCGGCGCCCCGGGCCGTTCCTCGTCGGCCCCGGAAATGGGCTCCACCATCCCGGTGGATGGCGACAACATAATCTCGAAATCGAGCCGACTGGCGTCCGCCTCCCGAATCAGGCGATCCGCCAACGCAGTTATCCGCGGACTAGGGCGTACCCGGACGGCGCTCCACATCCGGTCAGCGGCCCGCTGGAGGAAGCCGGGAATCATCGCCTGATGGCCGGAGCGGGCCAGTCCGAACATCGCCAGCGCCACCAGCCGGTCGGTGGGCACGATCTGATCGAGCAGCTCGGTGGCCTGTCCGGCCACGGACGCGTGCTCACCCACCCTGAGCTGTTGCTCGAAGAGGGCGCACAGCACTTCGATCCGCCTGCGGCACAGCGTGTACCGGCGTCGCTCGGCCCAGTCGCCGGTGACGTCCACGAGCGGGTCGGCCAGCCAGAGGTCGAGGGCCTGCCGGTAGCCGTCGATCGCTGCACCGTGGTCCCCCACCCGCGCCTTCGCCTCGGCGGCGGACGTCAACGCCGCGAAGCGGTGGTAGTCGATCGCCGCCGGTGCGACACGCAGTTCATACGCCCGCGGCCGGTGGTTCAGCACCAGGTCACGCCGGCCACCGGCCGCCTCGACCGCCCTGCGGACCGCCCGGACATAGCTCGCGATGCTCTCCGCCGCCTTCACCGGGGCCTGCTCGCCCCAGACATTCTCGATCAATGTGTCGAGTTGGACGGGGCGGCCCGGGCTGAAGGCGAGTGTGGCGAGGACACACCGTTCTCCGGAGCGCTCGAGGCCGACGATCCTCTCACCGACGCGTAGGTGCACAGCGCCGAGCAGTCGGAGATCCATTCTGTCTCCCGCGGGTCGCCGTCGAGACATCGATGGATCGAGTGTGCCAGCGACGCCCGCCACCGCACCATACGGCGAATTTCCGCCCGGCTGAGCTGCGCGGTCCCGGCTGTGCCCGCACTCGCGTCCGGACTGCCGTCCGCATCCACGTCCGGGGTCGCCCGACAGTCTCGGAGCTCGTTGTCCACCGGATGTGAGGCGAGGTGCGGTGATGGCCCGAGAGTGGTTATCGGTCCCGGTCGGCAAGGGCGCCGGGAACTGGAGAACGACGGCAACGCGGCGAACCGTACTGGCGGTCGCACACACCGTGGCCAGCATCGGCCACGTGCTCGATGCGATCGAGCTGATCGAGTGCGACCGCCGGATCCAGGTGGTGTTCACCCAGGCACCCGACGTGTTCCGCAACGGCGTCGACGAGCATCTTCGCGCCCTCGGCGCGGTGGTGATCCCCTGGCAGCAGGCCACGGAGACGGATTTTGATCTTGTGGTGGCGGCCGACTGCGCGGGGGTGCCCGAGTTGCACGGACCGGTGCTGATGCTGGCACACGGGGTGATGAACAACAAGCTCGCCCCCGCCAACCTCGGCGGCCCCGGGAGCGGACTGGTGGTCGGGCTGGCGGCGCCCTGGTTGACCTGGTACGGCCGGCTGTTTCCCGCGACGGTCGCGCTGTCGCATCGGGACCTTCTGTCGGTGTTGACCCGTCAGTGTCCCCAAGCGGTTCCGATCGCGAAGGTGGTCGGCGACCTGTGCCTCGACCGACTGACCGCGAGCACACCGCGCCGCACCGCGTACCGGCACGCCCTCGGCGTCGCCGACGACCGCACTGTCGTAGCCCTGAGTTCGACCTGGGGACCTGACTCGCTGCTGGGCCGCTCGTGGCGGACGTTGTTCGACCTGCTGGCCGAGTTGCCGGAGGACGCGTACGCCGTGCGACTCGCCGTCCACCCCGCCCTCTGGCACGGACACGGCCCGCGCCAGGTACTGAGTTGGCTGCGCGAGCATCGGGGGTCGGGACTGCGGGTGGTGGAGCCGACGAGCTGGCGGGGACTGGTGGCGGCCGCTGACGTGGTCGTCGGCGACCATGGTTCGGCGACCACCTATGCGGCGGCCGCCCGGGTGCCGGTGCTGCGCTCCGCCGGTCCGACCGGCTTCACGGCCCCCGGTTCGGCCACCGAACTGCTCGCCCAACTGGTGCCGGTGTTCACGCCGGGGCGGCCGCTCCCGGCGCAGTTGGACGACGCGATGCGGATGCGGCCAGCCGGCCAAACCATTGGCCGGGCCGTGACCTCCGCGCCGGGTGCGGCGGCGCGCCTACTCCGCGCGGAGATGTACCGGCTGCTGAGGCTGCCCGAGCCCTCCGCGGAACCCGTCGCCGCGCCCGTTCCGCCGCCCGTGTTGGTCGAGTGGTGAGGGGCGGCGGCGATGGGTAGCAGAATTGTGGTGGCCGGAGTGGCGAGCCTGGCGGTCCATCTCGCAGTCGACGGCTTCCCGCTCCGGTACGCGCCGGTCGCCACCCCGGGCTGGATCGGCACCGGCCTCGGCGGCGCCGGCGCGCAGATCGCGACCATCCTGCGCCACCTGGGCGACGACGTCAGCCTCCATACCGTGGTCGGGGAGGACCAGGCCGGAGTCCTGGTGCGGCAACAACTCCGGGCCACGGGGCTGGACGGCCCCGGCGTGGTCGGCGGAGCCTCCTCCTCACAGACCGTGGTGCTGGTTGCCCCGGACGGCAGACGCATGGTCTATCCGCATCTGACCGTGGTCAACGCGGTGCGCTACCCGGAATCGCGTTTCGCGGAGGCTCTGGCCGGCGCAGACCTCGCCGTACTCGCCGCCGTCGACTTCGTGCGGCCGTTGTTGCCGGCCGCGGTGCTCCAGGGTGTGCCGATCGCGGTCGACATGAACGTGATCGCCGACATCAACGAGCCCTACTACCAGCCCTGGCTCGAAGTCGCGGACATCATCTTCTGCAGTGGGGAGAAGCTGCCCTGCCCCGCGCCGCAGTGGATCGCCACGGTACTCCGCCGCTATCCGGGAGCCGCCATCGCCGCCGTCGGGTGCGGGTCCCAGGGCAGTGTGCTCGGTCTGCGGGACGGGACGTTGGTCACCGCCGCCGCGGTGGCACCGCTGGGCGTCCGGAACACCTCCAGCGCGGGCGACAGCCTCTTCGCCGCGTTCCTGCACAACTGGCTCGGGACCGGCAACCCGATCGAGGCGCTCGCCGATGCGGCGGTGTTCGCCGGGTGGCGCATCGGGCACCGCGAGCCGACGTCGGTCCTGCTCAGTGCGGCGGAGCTGGCCAGGCTGCGGTCACGGCATCCGGTAAGGATCGGTCTGGGCCGGTGGAAGCAGGTCGACTAGCCGACGCACCTGTTCGACCTCGGTGTCGTCCAGCTCCCGGTAGATGCCCAGGGCGTGGTTGAGGTGGGCACGGGCCTCGGCGAACTCCCGCTGTGACAGGGCGAGTTCGCCGAGCCGGTGCAGGGCCTGGGCCTGTCCGCGCGGGGCATCCAGTCGACGCATCTCCGCGAGCGCCCGGGTCAGGGTCTCCCGGGCCCCGCCGGGTTCGCCCGCCTGGCCCAGCGCGCGGCCCAGTTCGATCCGCAGCCGGGCGTCGTTGTACCGGTCGACGCCGCCGAGACCGGCGAAGACGGTCGCCGCCTCGTCCAGGTGGGACAGCGCCTCCCGGTGCCGCCCCGACTCGTTCTCGACCGAGGCGAGGTTCAGCAGCGCCAGGCCGGTTCGCCGGTGCTCGCCCAGTTCCCGGCACAGCCGCAGCTGGCGTTCGAAGCACGCCGCCGCCTCCGGATGGCGGTGCTGCGCCAGGGCGACCATGCCGAGTCCCTCGGCGGCCGACGCCGTGCCGTACCGGTCGTCGATCTCCGCGCAGATGCGCTGGCAGCGCTCGAACAGCTCCCGCGCCTCGTCGAACCGCGCCAGGTCGAAGTGTCCGAAGGCCCAGCGCCGCAGCATCCGAGCCTCCCGGTCGCGGTCACCCATCCGCCGGGCGCACTCCGTGGCCACCCCGTCCACCCGCATCCGGTCCTGGTGGTACCGGCGGAGGTGGAACAGAGCCCAGATCGCGTCCGCGATCTGCCAGGCCACGAGCGGTAGGTCCGGTGCGGCGTCCTGGACGGCGGCGACGAGGTTCACCCGCTCCCGCTCCAGCCAGCCCAATGCCTCCTCAGGGTCGGCGAGCACCACGAGGTCGTTGTCGGGACCGGCGAAGGGATTGTCCCGGTCGCGACGCCGGTAGGGGGTCAGCAGCCGGTCCGCGGCGGAAGCACCCGCGAGATACCAGTCGAGGATGCGCCGACGCAGCGCCGGATGGTTGGGGTCGGCCAGCGCGTGCTGCCGGGCGTGCAGCCGTACCAGGTCGTGCAGGCGGAACCGGTCGTCGGCCACCTCGTTGAGGAGGTTCGCCTCCAGCAGCGTGTCCAACAGCCGGGCCGTCTCTTCCCGGTTCGTGTCGAGTCCGGCGGCCACCACCTCGGCTCCGAACTCCGGCCCCGGGTGCAGACCGAGCAGCCGGTAACACTGTCCGACCGGTCCGGCGAGCTTCTGGTATGACAGGTCGAACGCCCCCTGCACCGAGACCTCCTCCCACCCGCCGAGAACGCGCAGCCGTCGATGCTCCGCCGTCAGTTCGGTGACCAGGCGGCTGATCGGCCAGCGGGGACGTATCGCCAGGCGGGCCGCGGTCACGGCCAGGGCAACCGGGAACCCGGCGCAGAGGCGCACCAAGGCGGCCGTCGAGATCGGGTCCCGGTCGACCCGGTCGCTGCCCACGGCCCTGCTCAACAGCTCGGTCGCTGCCTGCTCCGGCAAGGGCTCCACGGTCAGGAACCGGGCACCCTCGCCCACCAGGCCGCTCAGCCGCCACCGCGTCGTGACCAGGACGACGGAACGGGCCGAGGTGGGTAGCAGCGGACGGAGTTGACCCGCAGAGAGAGCGCTGTCCCAGCACAGGAGCAGTTTCTTGTCCGCCGTCATCGACCGGAACATCGCCGCCTGCTCCGCGGTCTCGGCCGGAACGCGGTGCGGGGAGACACCCAACGATCGCAGCGCCCGGCCGAGCACCTCGCCAGGGGCCACCGGGCCGGCGGGATCGAAGGCGCCGAGGTCCGCGTAGAGCTGACCGTCGGGAAACTCCGGCGCGACGCGCTGCGCCCAGCGCAGCGCGAGGGCGGACTTGCCGATCCCACCAGCTCCGGTGACCACGATCAGCCCCGGTCCCGCCCGGGTCCCGGCCAGCAACCGGTCGATTTCGGCTAGCTCAGCTTCGCGGCCGACGAAGTGAGCCGGTGGCGCCGGAAGCTGTCGGGGCACCGGAAGAACCGTCTCGTCGCGATGGTGGAAGTGGACGCCCCCGTCGATCCTGGCCGCCTGCACCGTCGGCCCGGCGGCGGTGCCGTGCAGGACGTTTCTGACCTCACCACTTCCACTGGCCACCGACATGGTGCGTACCCACCCCACTCCGCCGGCCGTTCCCCGAGCCGCGGCCACCGTGACTGGATCAACGATATCGACGACCGTCAAGGAAAGGCGGCTCCGGTCACCCGGTCACCCCGCGCGGCGTGAGCCAGCCGGGGCCGTTGGGCCGAAGGAGATGCCACCGGTCACGTCGCGCGCCTGCACCACCGTGCCGGTGACGGCACCGGTCACCTGGTTGACGACGTTGTCCGCACCGACGACGGCGACCCGTTCGTCACGCACTTCCCGCCACAGTTCGCCCAACTCCTCAGCGAACCCCGGATCACGCGCCGCCACGTCGGCCAGCAGCACCGCCAACCGGCCTGCCCGCACCTGGTCGTCCGAGTGCGCTAGGGCGTCGTCCAGTGTCCGTTCCGCATCCGGGTCACCGCGCAGTTTACGCCGGACGAGCCGCGACAGGGCCGCGAAAGCCGCCCTCCCGCCCTCCGACATGCCCTCCGCGACCTTCGTCGCGAGGGCCGCCGCCACCGCCACGATCACCGGATCAGTCATCCGTCACCCCCGGCATCCTGACACACCGAAACTCCCAGCCTACGAGGTCGACGACCACAACCCCGGCCGACGCGGAAGCGATTGCGCAAGATGCGTAATGAGCCAAAGTGCCCGACACAAGAGCCGTCCACATCGCGGGAGAGAAGATGAGCGAATTTGATGAATTTACGGCGCCGACGCGCTCACTGTTGATGTTCGGCGCCATGCAGAGCCTGGCCGAAAACACTGGTACGCGGCATTATCAAGAAACAAGAATGCGTTTCGAGATCACTATAGACCAGTCGACCATGACGCCCGAAAGATCCTTCGCATATTGTCCTGCGTCCTTATGGTCGGGGAAACACCGCATCCTCAGGGGGTCCCGTGAGCACAGCTGTCGAGATGTCCGCGCACCGTCCGGACGTGCACACCAATGGCATTCACCCGCCTGTACCCACACCGGCGAGGCGATCATTATGACCTCGACCGACAGCGGACCGCGGCGTGGCGCGCGGCCCCGACCACCGGCGCCCGAGCCTGCGGCCGGCGATGTCCCGGGCCCGGAACGACCGCCTGCGAACGTGGACCGCAATCTCCAGGCCCGCAGCAGCAATCGGGTCTACCAGGCAGCTGGTGATCAGTACATCCTGGACCGGCCAGGGACGGCCCCGGTAGCGGTCAGCAACACCCTGCCCCGGGACACCGCCGGTTTCACCGGTCGCGACGACGAACTGCGCAGCCTGCTCGAAACGGTCGGAGCGCCGGAGGGCGGCACCCTGATTCCGGTGCACGCGATCGACGGCATGCCCGGGATCGGCAAGACGGCTCTGGCCGTGCACGCCGGCCACCTGCTGGCACCACGGTTCCCGGGCGGCCAGTTCTTCGTCGACCTGCACGCGCACAGCGCCGGACAGGGGCCGGTCCGGCCCGCCGACGCGCTGTTTGCCCTCCTGTCCGCCGACGGGGTGGATCCCGGACAGATCCCCTCCGACCTCGATGCCCGGGCCGCACTGTGGCGCGGTCGGATGGCGGGCCGTCGGGCACTGGTCATCCTGGACAACGCCGCCGGGCGAGAACAGGTCGAAGCCCTGCTGCCCGGCGCGGCGGGCTGTCTGGTCTTGGTAACCAGCCGGCGCCGGCTGACCGGGCTGAGCGCCTGTCACGCCGCCATGGCGCTCCCACTGGGCACGCTCTCCCCGGAGCACGCCGCCGCGCTGTTCACCACCATGGCCGGCCGGCCGGTCGACGGGGGTGAGGCGGCCGCGATCGACGATCTGGTACGGCTCTGCGGTTGCCTCCCGTTGGCGATCTGCCTGCTGGCGGCGAAGCTTCGGCCGGAACCGCAGTGGCGGGTTGCCGACCTGGTGCGGGAGCTGGCGCACGCGAGCGACCGGCTCACCCAGATGCGCGCCGAGGACGTCGCCGTCGCGGCCGCCTTCGACCTGTCATACCAACTGCTGCCGGCCGGCATGAGGCGGTTCTTCCGCCGTCTGGGACTGCATCCGGGAGCCGACCTGGATCGCTATGCCGCCGCCGCCCTGGACGCCACGTCGACGGCGAAGGCGCAACGGCAACTTGACGCCCTGTATCACCACCATCTGCTCGACCAGCCGGTCCGGGGCCGGTACCGGATGCACGATCTCATCGGCGAATACGCCCGGGACCGGGTCCACAACGATCCGATCCCGGACCAGACAGAGGCCGTCAATCGAGTTCTGGACTACTACCGGTACGCCGCCCACGCCGCCAACCGCCGTCTCTCGCGCCCCGGCCGGCGGCCGGCCGACATCGCCGTGCCGCCCTCGACCGCACTGCCGGAGCTCCGTACCCGGGCCCAGGCCCTCCAGTGGAGGGACGCCGAACGCGGAAACCTCCTCGCCTGCACCCGTCTGCTCTCGATCGATGCGGGAAACCGGCGGGTCATCACCTTCGCCGCCGCGGTTGCCCCCTATCTGCGGCAGAACGGCCCGTGGGACGACGCGATCCACCTGTACGAGACCGCTGCCACCGCCGCGCGAGAGGCCGGTGACCGGCCGGCTCAGGCCGACATCCTGCACCAGCTCGGGACCATCCACCGGGCCTGTGGCAACTACGGGCCGGCGGCCGATGCGCTCTGGCAGGCCCTCGACCTCCACCAGCAGCTCGACCTCGTGGGCGGCACCGCCGACGTCCTCACCGAGCGGGCCGGTCTGCGCCGCCACACCGGGGACCACGCGGACGCCGCCGCCGACCTCGAAACGGCACTGGGCCTGTACGAGGACCTGGGCGACCTGCACGGACAGGCCAGTGCCCTGGGCGAACTGGCAGTGGTGCGGCATCTCGCCGATGACCGCACAGCGGCCCTGGCGGCACAGCAGCGGGCCCTGTCCCTCTATCGGAAGCTGGGTGACCTGCACGGAGAGGCGGACACCCTCAACCACCTCGGTCTCGCACAGCAGGTGGTCAGCGACTATCCGGCAGCCATCGACGCCCACCGGCAGGCTCTGGAGAGCTATCGGGCCCTCGGTGACCGGTACGGCGAGGCCCGCGCGCTGAACTGCCTCGGCATCGCGCTGTGCGAGATCGGCGAGCATTCCACCGCGGAACCGGTGCTGACCGAGGCGCTGCCGATCCACCGCAGTCTCGGCTACCGCTTGGGGCAGGCCAACGCGCTCAACTACCTGAACACGGTCCATCGCGCCCGCAACGACCACGCCGCCGCCGAACGCGCGCTCAGCCAGGCGCTGAGTCTCTACCGCGAGTTGGGCTACCAGGTCGGTCAGGCGGACGCGATCAATCAACTGGGCGTGCTCGCCCGGCTCGCCGGTCGCCATCAGGCCGCCGCCGCGGCCCACCACAAGGCACTGGCCATCGCCCGGCGTATCGACCATCCGCTCGTCGAGGCGCAGGCACACAACCAACTCGGCCAGTCGCTGCTGGCCCGCGACCAACCCTCGCGGGCTCTGGAGCACCATCGACGGGCCCTGGGGTTGGCCTGGCGAGCCGGTAACCCACGCGAGGAGGCGCAGTCGTACGAGGGGATGGGCCGCTGCGCGATGCGGCTCGGTGACCGGGGGCAGGCCGAGCAGACGCTGCGCGAGGCCGGTCAGATCTACCAGCGCATCGGCGCCCCGAGGCTGGCCAGAAACGTGGCCGAGTGGGCCGAGCGGAACGTCGGCGTCGCCTGACCTCACGGATCGGAGCCGGTCAGGCCCCGCCGCGCGCCTCGGCCAGCGCGGCCCGCATCGCCGCCGGAGCGGCGACGCCGGTGAACTGCTCGAACTGGCCGACCGCCTGGGCCAGCAGCAGGTCGAGCCCGGACACGACCCGGCAACCGGCCGCCGCCGCGCCGGCCGCGAGCGGCGTCGGCCACGGGTCGTAGACGACGTCGAAGACCACCGTCCCGGTACGCCAGCGCGCCGCCGCGAACACGTCGGCCGCACCCTTCGGCACGGTGGAGACGAGCACGTCCGCCCCGACCGGGTCGCCCGGATCGACCCAGTCCTCGACCTCGAACCGGATGCCGAGCGTCCCGGCCAGCACGGCCAGTTCCTCGCCGGCCGGGCGCCGCCGTACCCGACAGGTGACCCGGGTCGCCCCCAGCCGCACCGCGGCGGCCAGCGCGGCCCGCGCCGTGCCGCCGGCACCGAGCAGCAGCACCTCGGCACCCTCACGCACGCCGGCGGCGGTCAGCACGTCGACCATCCCGGGCACGTCGGTGTTGTCGGCGGCCCAGGAGCCGTCCGGCCGGTGTACCAGGGTGTTGGCCGCACCGACGGCGGCGGCGACCGGGGAGACCTCGGTGGCCACCGCGAGCGCCGCCTCCTTGAGCGGCATGGTGAGGGACAGCCCGGCCCACTCCGGGCCGAGGCCGGCCACCCGGTCGGGCAGCTCGGCCTCGGCACACTCGACCGCCCGGTACGACCAGCCGGTCAGCCCGGCGGCCGCGTATCCGGCGTTGTGGATGACCGGGGAGAGCGAGTGGGCGATCGGCTTGCCCAGCACCGCCGCCCGGCGTTCCGGGGCCACCTCAGAGGATGCCGTTCTCGCGCGCCTTCTGGACGTTGCGGTCGTGCTCCTCGTTCGTCTCGGCGAACTCCGAGTGCCCCTCCTTGTCGATCGCCACGAAGAAGAGCCACTTCCCCGGCGGCGGGTCCGCCGCGCCCTCCAGGGCCTGCTTGCCGGGGTTGTTGATCGGAGTGGGGGTCAGCCCGGCCTTGCCGTGCATCCGGTACGGGTTGTCCTTGTCGAAGAGCTCGGCGTCGGTCATGCTCCTGGACGCCTTGGTCTTCTGGCCGGTCAACTCCCAGTAGTAGTTGACCCCAACGTCGAACTCCAGACAGTTCATCAGCCCGTTGCCGTTCTCGCAGTGCAGCACGTCGCCGTAGGCCCGGTTGTAGGCCACCCGGGCGATCTTGCCCAGGTCCTCGGCGTTGCCCGCCTCGGCCTGCGCCAGCGACGCCACGATCAGCGCCTCGTACGGGCTGATCCCGCCGCGCTTGGCCTCGACCGTCTTCACGAAGTCGATCTCCGTGGTGACGTCGAGGAAGCGCTGCACCATGTCCTTGAGGACGCTCTCCGCGGTCGCGTTCGGGTTGATCTCGTAGGTGTCCGGGAAGAGGAAGCCCTCGATCGACTTCTTGACCGGCTGGTTGTCCTTGCGGTTGAACCACCAGTCCGGTACGCCCAGCGCCTCCGGGTCCTTCGCCGCGGTCTCGAACTCCTTGACCGGGATCTTCATCTGCTTGGAGAGGAGCCCGAAGATCGCCTTCGCGGTGCGCCCCTCCGGGATGGTGAACTGGTTCGTCACCTTGTTCTTCAGGTCGAGCAGCAGCCCCAGCGCCGACTCGGCGTTCATCTCCTTGCGGACCTTGTAGAGGCCCGGCTGGATGTTCTGGCTCCGCGAGTTCGCGTCGGCGGCCTCGATGAACGCCTTGGTGCTCTTCACCACCCCGGCGGCGACCAGGGTGTTGGCGATCTCGGCGATGCTCTGCCCGGCCTCGACCTCGACCTGGACCTCGCCCTTGCCGCCACCGTCGTAGTCCGGCGTGAGGAAGTAGCCCTGGACCCGGTCGAAGCCGTACCAGACACCGCCACCCAGCACACCGAGCAGCAGGAACGTCATCAGCAGCGCGACCACCGTCCGGCCGCGCCCACCGCGCTTCTGCTTGTTGCGTTTCCGTTGTGCGCGCCGCGTGTGCCGCCCCTTTTCGGCACGCTCGTCGAACGCGAGCTCCAACTCGTCGATCATCCTGTCCGCCTCCGCTGCCTGTCCAGCCAGCTCTGCAGAATCTCCACCGCGGCCGCCTGATCGACCACCGCCCGTTGGCGCCGTCCTCGGACGCCCCGCTCGGACAGCCTACGAGAAGCCACGACGGTCGACATCCTCTCGTCCGCCAGTTCCACCGGAACCGGGGCGACGACCTCGGCCAACCGCCGCGCGTACGCGCTCACCTGGGTCGCCGCCAGCCCGTGCGCACCGGCGAGGGTCACCGGCAGGCCGACCACCACCTCGACGGCCTCGTACTCGACGACGAGCCGCGCGATCTCCGCGACATCCTGCGGAACCGGTGGTTCCGTGGCGTCGGGCGCGGCGGCCCGCAGGTCCCGGGCGAGCGTCACCAGCGGGGTCGCCAGGATGCCGTCCGGGTCGGACCGGGCCACCCCGACCCGGACCTGGCCGACGTCCACGCCGAGCCGCACGCCACGGCCGCGCCCGGTCATCCGAATCCTCCGCTCGACCCGCTGCCGGGCAGGTCACGCCGGTCCCGGGCGGGCAGCTCACGCCGGTTGCGGGCGGGCACCGCCGTGGCCGGGGATCCAGCCACGACCACCCGCCCGGAGAACCGGCCACCGGCACTCACGCCTCCGAGAGCGCCTTCTCGACCGCGCCCAGCAGATTGGGTGCCTCGCCCGCCGGCAGGCCGCCGCCCTGCGCCAGGTCGGCGTTGCCGCCGCCACGGCCGGAGAGGGCCCCCTTGACCAGGGTCGCCGCGGAGACGCCCCGGCCCTTGGCCGCGGCGTTGACCGCGACCACGAGCGACGCCTTGCCACCGGAGCGGGCCGCCACCGCGACCACCGCCGGACGGGCCGGGTCGATCTTGCCACGGATCTCCTGGGCGAGGGTACGGACGTCGTTGCCGGCCGCCCCCTCGGGCGCCTCGGTGCCGACGAAGGCCACCCCGCGCACGTCCCGGGCCTGCGCGGCGAGCGCCGCCGCGCCGCCCAGCACCAGCTGGGCGCGGAGCTTCTCCAGCTCCCGCTCGGCGTCCCGCAACTGGGCCACGGTCTGCTCCACCCGGTCGGCGACCTGCTCGCCCGGCACCCGGTAGAGCTCGGCCAGCCGGGAGACCAGCAGGTGCTCCTTGGCCAGGAACCGGAACGCGTCGAGGCCGACCAGCGCCTCGACCCGGCGCACCCCGGAGCCGATCGACGACTCGGAGAGGATCTTGACCAGGCCGAGCTGCGCGGAGCGCGCGACGTGGGTGCCCCCGCAGAGCTCGCGGGCGTAGTCGCCGACCTCGACGACCCGCACCTCCTCGCCGTACTTTTCGCCGAAGAGCGCCATCGCGCCGAGCCGGCGGGCCTCCTCCTGCGAGGTGATGAAGGCGTGCACCTCCAGGTCGGCCAGGAGCACCTCGTTGACCTGCTGCTCGACGTCGGTCAGCACGCTCGGCGACACCCCGGTCGGGGTGTTGAAGTCGAACCGCAGCCGGCCCGGCGCGTTCAGCGAACCCGCCTGGGTGGCCGACTCGCCGAGGAAGTTGCGCATGGTCTGGTGCACCAGGTGGGTCGCGGTGTGCGACCGGGAGATCGCCCGCCGCCGCGTCACGTCGATCTCGGCCAGACCGGCCTCGCCGGTGCGTACCTCGCCGCGGACCACCCGGGCCCGGTGCACGATCAGGCCGGGCAGCGGCTGCTGCACGTCGAGCACCTCGACCTGGCCGCCACCCACGGTGATCAGGCCGACGTCGGGCTGCTGGCCACCGCCCTCGGCGTAGAACGGGGTGGCGTCGAGCACCAGCTCGACCGTGTCACCCTCGGTCGCCACCTCGACCCGGCCGCCGCCGGCACCGAGCAGCGCCCGCACCGCCGACTCCCGGGACACCTCGGTGTAGCCGGTGAACTGCACCGCTCCGCCGTCGTCCAGCACGGACCGGTACGCGGACAGGTCGACGTGCCCGGTCTTGCGCGCCTGCGCGTCGGCCTTGGCCCGGGACCGCTGGTCGGCCATCAGCCGGCGGAACCCCTCCTGGTCGACCTGCAGGCCCTGCTCCGCCGCGATCTCCAGGGTCAGGTCGATCGGGAAGCCGTAGGTGTCGTGGAGCTGGAACGCCTTGTCCCCGGAGAGCCGGGAGCCACCCGCCGTCCGGGTCTGCTCGATCGCGGTGTCCAGGATCGTGGTGCCGGCCCGCAGCGTGGAGAGGAACGCGTCCTCCTCGGCGTACGCGTACGAGGAGATCCGGTCGAACTCCGCCGCCAGCTCCGGGTACGACGGGGACATGCAGTCCCGGGCCACCGGCAGCAGCTCCGGCAGCGCCCGGTCCTGCCAGCCCAGCAGCCGCATCGCCCGGATCGCCCGGCGCATGATCCGGCGCAGCACGTAGCCGCGCCCGTCGTTGGCCGGGGTCACCCCGTCGCCGATCAACATCAGCGCGGTCCGGACGTGGTCGGCGACGACCCGCAGCCGTACGTCGTCCGGGTGCGACTCGCTCGCCGCGTGCCCGGAGTGCGCGCCGTACCGCTTGCCGGTCAGCTCCGCCGCCCGGTCCAGGATCGGCCGCACCTCGTCGATCTCGTACAGGTTGTCCACGCCCTGCAGGATCGAGGCCATCCGTTCCAGGCCCATGCCGGTGTCGATGTTCTTCGCCGGCAGGTCACCGAGGATCGGGAAGTCTTCCTTGGAGGTGCCCGGGCCCCGCTCGAACTGCATGAAGACGAGGTTCCAGAACTCCAGGTAGCGGTCCTCGTCGACCGCCGGGCCACCCTCGGCGCCGTACGCCGGGCCGCGGTCGTAGTAGATCTCCGAGCAGGGCCCGCACGGCCCCGGGATCCCCATCGACCAGAAGTTGTCCGCCTTGCCCCGGCGCACGATCCGCTCGCTCGGCACCCCGATCTTCCGCCAGAGCGCCACCGCCTCGTCGTCGTCCAGGTAGACCGTGGGCCAGATCCGCTCCGGGTCCAGCCCGAAACCGCCCTCGGCAACCGGCTTGGTGACCAGGTCCCAGGCGAGCGAGATCGCGCCTTCCTTGAAGTAGTCGCCGAAGGAGAAGTTGCCGTTCATCTGGAAGAACGTGCCGTGCCGGGAGGTCTTGCCCACCTCGTCGATGTCCGGGGTACGGATGCACTTCTGCACCGACACCGCCGCCGTGCAGGCGCGCGCCTGCCTGGCCGGTACAGCACGGGCGCACCATGCCGGCGTTGACGAACAGCAGGTTCGGGTCGTCGATCGCCGGCAGCGGAGCGGACGGCACCACGGCGTGTCCGTTGGCCTCGAAGTGCGCCAGGTACCGCCGCTTGACTTCCGCCGTCTTCATCTGGTGCCTTCCTCCGGAAATAACTCGTCGTCGCCGATCCGCGGATCTCCGCGCAGCTCGGCGAACTGGTCGTCGTATGCCACACCCTCGGCGAAAGCCTGGTGGATCTGCTGTTCCCGCTCGGCCATGCCGTCCCGGACGTCGTCCGCGAAGTCTTTCAGCGCCTGGACCAGGCCGCCAGCGGATTGCGACACCGAGCTGTAGGCGAATGCCGCCAGGGTGTACGCCACGACCGCCCCGGATATCTTCGGACGTGCGCCGGCAGCAGCCGACGCCCAGCCAGAGCAGTCGCTTCATGGCCTCATCCTTCCTGCGTACCGGATCGCTCTCGCGGGCGGGATCAGCGGGCGGCGCGTCGGCTCGCCCGGCGCTGCTGCTTCAGGGTGGCGCGCACGTCGCGCTCGTCCTCGGCGTGCCGACGGGCGGCGGCCGCCTTGCGCACGCCGTACCCGAAGGCGGCCACCTTGATCAGGGGGTTCGCGGCGGCGGCCGAGATCACGGTGGAGAGGTTCGCGACGTTGGCGGTGACGTTCTGGGCGTGCCCGGTCATGGTGTCGATCTTGGCGAGCTGGATGTTGACCCCGTCCAGCGAGGTGCACCTGCCCCAGGGCGGTGTTCACGTTCGCCACCGTGGTGTTCATGTTGGTGAGCAGCGGGGCGCTGCGCTCGTTGAGGTCGTTGATCGCCCGGGTCGCGGCCTCGACCGTGCTGCCGAGCCGCCAGATGGGCCTGGCCAGCACCAGCACCAGCGTCAGGAACGCCGCGGCCGCGATGAGCGCGGCGATCTGTCCGATGAGGCTGACGATCTCTCCAGCGTCCCCGATGTCCTCCTCCATGCACCGTGCTACAGGCCGCGCCGTCTCGATGCCCTTGCGACCGTTGAGCCGGACAGCCGCTACCGCTTACCCCGGCGCGCTGTCCCTCACCCGCGGAACCGACGCCGACGCCGATCGGCGGTCGGGTGGGCACGCCCACCGATGCGCCGACACGTCACCCTACCGTCGGTGACGAACGTCGGCCTCACGACGGGGTGGGTGTGGGGGTCGTCCCGCCGAGGGGGTCGTCGGTGAAGACGGGATCCGGGTCCTCGCCGGTGAGGGACGGGTCGGTGCTCGGGCGCGGCCCGGTCCGGTCGTCCGCGATGGCGTTGCGGACCTTGATGGAGACCAGCGACCCCTCGCACCCGGCGGCCTGCGCCCCCGGGTCCGGCCCGGCCGAGGGTACGACCCCGGGCTGCGCGGGCGGACAGACCGGCGTACGCACCCACAGGTCGAGGGTCAGCTCGTCGCGCCGCCAGCAGCTGTAGTGCTGGTCCTCGACCGGCTGCTCGGGCAGAGCTACTGCCGGCGCCGCCGGCCATCTGCCGAGGCGGACTCGTACGCCTGTGCCGTCTCCTGCCAGGGCCGTTCGGACTCCACCGTCCGCTCGCGGAACCGGCACTCGATCAGGCACCACCGGCTGCCGCTCACCGCGTCGACGGTCTCGGTGGCGGCCTTGTTGCCGCCAGCATCGAAGTTCGAACTGCAGGGTCGGGTGGCTGCCCGGATGCCGAAGTAGGGCGTGCGCCACCGAGTACGAGGGCTCGCCGAGGAACAGCAGATCGTCTTCGGCGCGCGCCGGGCTGGCGTCGCAGGTCCGGCGACGCACGCACCAGGCCGAAGCTCGCCGTCGGCCGGCGCCTCGACGCCGACCCGGCCGGTGCCGTCGACGGCACCCGCCGGGACCGGGGTCACGCCGTCCGGCATGCCGACCCGGCTCGTGGCCACGGCAGCGCCAGCTCGCCCTCGCCCATCAGCGTCACCCGGCAACAGTTGCCAGGCGGCCGGCACCACCAGGTGGGCGCCTGCTCGGGCCGGACACCACGCTCCGCCGGACCGACCGCGCCGCCGCCGCGTACGCCGCTGACCGGCCGCACCGCGGCCGCGCCGGCGCCGCCGAGTACCCGCCGTCGGCATCGACGCTCATGCCGGCGCGCGCCGCGCCGAGCCGGTCCCGGTGGAGCAGGGAACTGAGCCGAGGCGGGCGAGACCACCGACCACGCAGGGTGAAGGCATTGATGCAGGGCCGGGACAGGGCGGAACAGTTCCGCGCGGTCCCGGCAGCGGCGCGGCAGCCGTGCCGGGCCCGGGCCGGAGCCGCCAGTCCGCCCGGGAGCTCGTCGAATCCCCCAGGTCCACCGGGCATGGCCGGCCGTCGAGATCGCGCTCTCCAGGCACGCGGCAGCGGCGGGCCAGCAGTCCGGCTCCGCCGGCGGCCTCGCCCCGGGTGGTCCACCCCGGGACCGGCCGGCGGCCGGGGGAGCGGCGGGCCGATCTCCAGGACTCGAACGCCGGGGCGTCCGCGGCAACGTCGCTGCCGACGCCCCCAGGCCGCGGCGGCGGCGCCGGGCGCGCCGGAGGGCGGTGTACCACCGCCCGGGAACCGGCGGCGGACAGCAGGACCGCACCGCGCGCCGAGCCGGCGGCGGGCGAGACCGCGCCGGCCCGCCAGGTACGACCGGCGACAGCGGTAGCAGGCCGTCGATGCCGGATCGGCAGGGCGGACACCGGTCGACGTCCGGGGCGTTGCGGGCCGCCGACACGCCGGGCGGCAGGTCGTCGGCCGGCGGTACCTCGTGCCGACCGCCAGTGCGGCCAGGCGGCGAGGCTCGGCGTCCAGGCATGGCCGCCGACGCCCCGGGCCAGTTCCTCGGCACCGTGCCGGCCACCGGCGCCGGGCCCCTCGGCGCTTCGCGCGGCCGCCGTCCAGGGTGTGCGGGGTGCTCGAGCACGACCTCCAGGGCGTTGCGCTTCCAGTCCGCCGCTCGGGCGGGACGGTTCGCCTCCGGGCGGGGCGGGGCGACGTCGGAGTCCGGAGCGGCGTGCGCGCCGGCTCGCGCACCGGGGGTCACCGGCGGCGGGGCGGCCGGCCGACGGCCCGGTTCGACGGCGGGGCCGGTCAGGCGCGCTCGACCAGGCCGGTCGCCCAGCTCGCGGGGCGGGCGTGCCGGCGCACCGGAGGTCGGGGTGGTCGGCAGCGACGGCGCGTTGCCCGACCAGGTACCAGGATGTCGCCGGAGTCCGGCTCGGCCGGCCGGGCGAAGCGGCCACCGGCGGACGGCGGCGCCGTCGGTACGGCGGGCGCGGCGAAGTCGCCGACCGGGGTGGCCCCGGAACGCCCGGACCGCCCGCTCGGGGGTGGTGGTGCCGCCGCCCGGCGTCCGGGCTCGTCGGCGGCGGTCCCGGCCGGGCTCCACGGGGGCGCCGGATCGACCGGCGCGCTGCCGTGCCGTGGACGGTGCGCCGCGCCGCCGGGATCGGTGCCCGGCTCGGCGGCTCGGCCGGACCGGTCGGGCGCGGCGAACGGCCTGGCCAGCTGCGGGAGGTCGTCGTGGCGCCCGGCCGCCCCGGAGGCCGGGGAGTCCGCTGCGGGACCGGAGGGCACCGGCGGAGGTCCGGGCCAGCGTCCGGGCGCCGACGCCGGGGGGTCGACCGGGGATCCGGCCGGTGGCAGGAAGGGCTGCCTGCCCTCCGGTGCGGCTCCGGCGCCGGGGCCGCCCGGCGCACCGCCCGGCCCGGCGAACGGTCCCGGACCGCCCGGCCCGCCGCGGCCGGCTCCCGGCGGCGGCGGCTCGTCGGTCTCCGGCGGTGCCAGCTCCGCCAGTTCGGCCATCCGCTCCGGCAGGGCGGCCACCGCGTCGGCGGGACCGATCTCCGAGCGCTCCGTCTTGGCGGTACGCAGGTCGGCGATCCAGCCGAGTTCCTCGCCGCTGACCTCCGGCTCCTCCGGCGCGGGCGCCTCCGACCTGCCCCGACCCCAGCGACGGCCCTTGGCCCGGGCTTCCCGCCGCTCGTCCTGGCCGTCCTCGCCCCGGTCCGAACCGAGCCTCACTGCTGATCCTCCCCCGCGGATGTCCCGCCACCGTCTGCCGCCACGCTGCCGTTCACCGGCGCGCTGCCGTCCACTGTCCGGCCGTCCGCCGTCGTCCCGCCATCGCCCGTACGCCCACCGTCGCCGGCCCGACCGGTGCCGCCGGCCCGCCCGGGGTCGGCCGTCGGACCGGTGTCGGGCGGAGCGGACAGCCCCCGGACGATCCGGCGCAGCAGTGGCAGTCGGGTGGCGACGGCCCGCTCGGCGCCATGGGCGCTCGGCCGGTAGTAGTCGACCCCGGCGAGGTCGTCGGGCGCGTACTGCTGGGTGACCACGCCCCGGTGGTCGTCGTGCGGGTAACGGTAGCCGGTGCCGTGGCCGAGCCCGCGCGCCCCGGAGTAGTGCGCGTCGCGCAGCGCCCGGGGCACCCCACCGCCCCGACCGGCCCGTACGTCCCCGATCGCCGCGCCGATCGCCACCGTCGCCGAGTTGGACTTGGGGGCGGTGGCCATGTGGATCACTGCCTGGGCGAGGTTGAGCTGCGCCTCCGGCAGGCCGACGTACTCCACCGCGTGGGCGGCGGCGGTCGCCACGCTCAACGCGCTCGGATCGGCCATGCCGACATCCTCGCTGGCGAAGATCACGATGCGCCGGGCGATGAACCGGGCGTCCTCGCCGGCCACCAGCATCCGGGCCAGCCAGTGCAGCGCGGCATCCACATCGGAACCCCGCATGCTCTTGATGAAGGCGCTCGTCACGTCGTAGTGCGCGTCGCCGTCGCGGTCGTAGCGCACGGCGGCCACGTCGACCGCCTGCTCGGCGGTGGCGAGGTCGATCCGGTCCCCGCCGAGGGCCGCCGCGGAGCCCGCCGCGGCCTCCAGGGCGGTGAGCGCCTTGCGCACGTCGCCGCCGGCCAGGCGTACCAGGTGGTCCTCGGCCTCGGGGGCGAGCGTGACGGCACCGCCCAGCCCGCGTTCGTCGGTGACCGCGCGGCGCAGCAGCCCACGGACCGCGTCGTCGGTCAGCGGCTGCAACGTGAGCAGGACGCACCGGGAGAGCAGCGGCGAGATGACCGAGAAGTACGGGTTCTCGGTGGTCGCCGCCAACAGCGTCACCGTCCGGTCCTCGACCGCGGCCAGCAGCGAGTCCTGCTGGGTCTTGCTGAACCGGTGCACCTCGTCGATGAAGAGCACGGTGGGCGGACCGCCGGCCCGGCGCTGGCGGCGGGCCGTCTCGATCACCGCCCGGACGTCCTTGACCCCGGCGGAGAGAGCCGACATCGCGACGAAGCGCCGCTCGGTGGCGCCGGCGACCAGGTGGGCGATGGTGGTCTTACCGCTGCCCGGCGGCCCCCAGAGGATGACCGACATCGGCGCGCGGCCCGTCACGAGTTGCCGCAGCGGCGCGCCGGGCGCGAGCAGGTGGTCCTGCCCCACGAGTTCGTCCAGGTTGGCCGGGCGCATCCGGACCGGCAGCGGGGAGTCCGCGGACGGTACGGTGAAGCCGTCGGCGCCGCTCCCAGCGGATACGGTGCGTCCACCGCCGGGATCGACCAGAGAGAACAGACCGTCGGACTCCATCACGAAGACACTACCGGCCCGGTTCCGCGTGCCGGAAATGCACCGAAAGCCGGGCCGGTCGTGTACCGGCAGGGTCAGCCCCGGCCCGGCCGGCGACCCCGGTACCAGCGGCCACCGCCGCCACCGCCCGGACCACGGCCGACCCCGGCGAGGTAGAGCGCCAGGCAGAGCAGTCCGATCAGCGTGAGGGTCTCGAAGTTGAACAGGTCGGGTGCGCCGAGGTCCGAGTCGAAGAGGTCGAGCAGCAGCGCGAAGCCGAAGACGGCGGCGGCGATGTAGGCGAGCATCCGTTCCTCCCGGTGGGGGTTCCAGTGAGTCGACGCCGGATGTACCCGGGGACGTCGTCCGCCAACCCCCAGACATTCGTGTTGGTGAATGTCAGCTTCCCGCGGACCGACCGGCCGGGGCAGGACGGGTGATCGGACGCGGCACCGGTCACCCGGTGAAGGACTCGGGGCCGAAGCGGCCCCACGCCACGAAGCCGGCCAGGGCGAGATAGACCAGGTCCGCCACCAGGTACGCGGTCTCGCGACGCCGGAAGCGGGTGATCGCCGCACCGACCATGACTATCACCAGGCCGAGGGCGGCCAGCGGCACCAGAACCGGCGCGATGTCGAGCACGGCGGGCAGGATCAGACCCACCGCGGCCAGGACCTCGAGGGCGCCATGCCGGCTGTGCCGACGCGCCTGCCACGGCGGCGAGAGTACATAGGCCATCCTCGCTGGGCTTCGGCAGCAGCCCCCATCGCCGTATGACCAGCAGCGCGCGCCTCCGTAGGCGTCGGCAACACGGCGAAGCCGGTCCGCTCTGCCGTCCACAGTAAGTTCATGGTTTCTCCATGGCGGGGTTTGCGAGCTGCGTCTCGAGTCGGAGGCGT
>NZ_JBNJMX010000036.1:0-27390 GCF_050936375.1 Plantactinospora sp. CA-290183
CGTGGACGGCACCGCGGTGGTCGAGGCCGGCGTCTCCGAGTTCGGCACCGGAGTCCTCACCGCGATGACCCAGGTCGCCGCCGACGGTCTCGGCCTGCCGGTCGACCGGATGCGGTTCGTCGGCGGCACCACCGACCTGCCCAACATCGCCGCCGCCGTGGGCTCGGCCGGCGCGGGCGCGGTCGGCGGCGCCGTACACCTGGCCGCCACCGCGCTGCGCGACCAGCTCGTCCGGCAGGCGGTCGGGGACGCGCAGTCGCCGCTGCACGGCGCCGATCCCGGCAGCGTGGTGGTCGCCGACGGCCGGATGAGCCGGTCCGACCGGCCCGAGGTCGGCGAGACCTACGTCGACCTGCTGCGCCGCAACCACCTGCCGGACCTGGAGGCGATGAGCAACTTCGTCCCGCCGAGCCCGATGGGCTCCGACCACGCCATGCACACGTTCGGCGCCCAGTTCGCCGAGGTGGCGGTGGATGCCGACCTCGGCCGGGTCCGGGTACGCCGGATGGTCGGCGTCTTCGCCCCCGGGCGGGTGCTCAACCGCCGGACGGCGCACAGTCAACTGCTCGGCGGGATGCTGTGGGGGCTGGGCCAGGCGCTGCTGGAGGCGAGCCAGATGGACGAGCACACCGGCCGGTGGGCCAACGCGAACCTCGCCGACTACCTGATCCCGGTCAACGCCGACGTGCCGGACGTGGTGATCGACACCATCGAGGTGGCCGACCGGGTGGTGAACCCGCTCGGCGTGAAGGGGGTCGGCGAGATCGGCATCGTGGGCGCCTCCGCCGCGATCGCCAACGCCGTGCACCACGCCACCGGCCGCCGCATCCGCAAGCTCCCCATCACCGTCGAAGACCTGCTGTAAGGAAGGGCCCCCCATTATCGCTTTCTGCATAGGAAGGGCCCCCTGTTAACCACCCGCGTCCTGGCCCGTCGGCTCGACGAGCTGCCCGGCGGGGCCGGCGGAGGCCGGCGGAGATCGGCGGAAGTCGGCGGAAGTCGGCGGGGGCCGGCGGGCGCACGGACGGGGCAGCTCTACAGGCGGGCGAGAGCCACCCGGCCGCCGGGCTGACGGGGTGGCCGGAGCCGGAGCGACCGGCCGGCCCACGCTCCAAAAAGGCGCGGCGGCACGATAAGTAAAGGTTCGTTACAGTAATTGACGCAAGATCATTTCAGGCATAGCGTGTCATCGATCGTCGCGCCCCACCCCCGACGCCCCGTCAGCGCGACGACGAGCGAGAGGACGCGCATGACCGCCGCCACCCCCACCCGCCCGACCCGAAGACTGGTCCCGTTCCTCGCGCTGCTCCTGGCGCTGGTGACCGTCGCCGCCCAGCCCGCCCACGGCAACCGCCGGGCCGCCGCCCCGGCCTTCAACGTGATCGCCTTCTACAACGGCACCTGGGACGCGGCCCACATCAGCTTCGTCCGGGAAGCCAACCAGTGGTTCCCGCAGATCGCCGCACAGCACAACTTCTCCTACACCGCCACCAGCGACTGGAGCCGGCTGAACACCGCCAACCTGGCCCAGTACCAGGTGGTGGTCTTCCTCGACGACCTGCCACCGGTCGCCCAGCGCCCGGCGTTCGAGCAGTACATGCGGGGCGGCGGCGCCTGGCTCGGCTTCCACGTCTCGGCGTGGACCGACAACCCGGGCGGCTGGGACTGGTACCACAACCAGTTCCTCGGCACCGGTGCGTTCCAGTCCAACACCTGGGGACCGACCACCGCCGTGCTGCGGGTCGAGGACCGCGCCCACCCGTCCACCGTCCGGCTGCCCGCCACGTTCACCTCGTCGGTCAGCGAGTGGTACAGCTGGAGCCGCGACCTGCGGACCAACCCGAACATCGACATCCTGGCCTCGGTCGACCCCAGCAGCTTCCCGCTGGGCACCGACCCGAACCAGACCTGGCGCAGCGGCTACTACCCGATCATGTGGACCAACACCGGCTACAGGATGCTGTACGCGAACTTCGGCCACAACGCGATGGACTACGCCAACGACGTGCCGCTCTCCTCCACCTTCGGCAGCGAGGTGCAGAACCGGTTCGTCATCGACGGGTTGCTCTGGCTCGGTGGCGGAGGCGGCGGAGGCGGCGGCAACCCGGAGCCGCCCACCGACCCGATCTCCCCGACCGCCTGGTACAGCCTGGTCAACCGGGGCAGCGGCAAGTGCGTGGACGCCCGCGCCGCCGGCACCGCGAACGGCACCGCGATCCAGCAGTACACCTGCAACGCCAGCCTGGCCCAGCAGTACCAGCTCCAGCCCACCAGCGGCGGCTACGTCCGGGTGAACAACCGGGGCAACAGCGCCCGGGTCCTCGACGTGAAGGACGTCTCCACCGCCGACAACGCGCCGATCCAGCTCTGGACCTACAGCGGAGGCGACAACCAGCAGTGGCAGGCGGTACCGGAGACCGGCGGCTACCACCGGCTGGTCAACCGGCTCACCGGCAAGTGCCTGGACACGCCGGGCGGCTCAGGCGCCGACGGCGTCCAGCTGGTGCAGTACGCCTGCAACGGCAGCGCCGCCCAGTCGTTCCGGCTCGCGGCGCAGTAGACCACAGGGGGTTGCTGGGCGAGGGGCCCCCGCCGCCCAGCAACCACCGCGCACCGACGCGTCGCCGGGGTCAGACGACGACGCTGACCATCCGCCCCGCGACCACGATCACCTTCCGGGGCTCCCTACCGCCCAACTGGTCGGCGACGGCGGCCAGCGCGGCCAGCCGTACCGTCTCCTCGGCCGCGTCCGCCGCCACCTCGACCCGGCCGCGGACCTTGCCGTTGACCTGGACCGGGTAGGTGACCGTCGCCTCCACCAGCAGCGCCGGGTCGGCCACCGGGAACGGCTCGTACGCCAGCGAGTCGGCGTGCCCCAGCCGCTGCCACAGCTCCTCCGCCACGTGCGGCGCGAACGGCGACAGCATCAGCACCAGCGGCTCGGCCACCTCCCGGGGCGTGGCATCCAGCCGGGTCAGCCCGTTGGTCAACTCGATCAGCTTGGCGATCGCGGTGTTCATCCGGATGCCGTCCAGGTCGGCCCGGACCCCCTCGACGGTACGGTGCAGCAGCCGGCGGGTCGCCTCGTCGGCCGGGCCGTCCACGACCCGCAGCTCGCCGGTCCGCTCGTCCACCAGCGCCCGCCACACCCGCTGCAGGAAGCGGTACGCCCCGATCACCGCCCGGGTCTCCCAGGGCCGGGAGACCTCCAGCGGCCCCATCGACATCTCGTAGACCCGGAAGGTGTCCGCGCCGTACGCCGCGCACATCTCGTCCGGGGTCACCACGTTGTTCCGGGACTTGCCCATCTTGCCGTACTCGCGGCGGACCGACTGGTCGCCGAAGTACCAGCCGCCGTCCCGTTCCACCACCTGCTCGGCCTCGACCCAGCTGCCCCGGGCGTCCCGGTAGGCGTACGCCTGGATCATGCCCTGGTTGAACAGCCTGCGGTACGGCTCGAAGGACGAGACGTGCCCCAGGTCGTACAGCACCTTGTGCCAGAACCGCGAGTACAGCAGGTGCAGCACGGCGTGCTCCTGGCCGCCGACGGCTGATCAGTCCCCACTGATCGCGGGGTGCAGCCCCGCCAGTACCGCTCGTTGGCCGGGTCGACGAACCGGTCGGAGTTGGTCGGGTCCAGGTAGCGCAGCTCGTACCAGCACGAGCCGGCCCACTGCGGCATCACGTTGGTCTCCCGGGTGTAGCGCCTGGGCCCGTCACCCAGGTCCAGCTCGACCTCCACCCAGTCCTTGCGCCGGGACAGCGGGGTCTCCGGGTTGGACCCGGCGTCGTCCGGGTCGAAGGTCTTCGGCGAGAAGTCGTCCACCTCGGGCAGCTCGACCGGCAGCATCGACTCGGGCAGCGCGATCGTGTTGCCGTCCTCGTCGTAGACGATCGGGAACGGCTCGCCCCAGTAGCGCTGCCGGCTGAACAGCCAGTCCCGCAGCCGGTAGGTCACCGCGCCGGAGCCGTGCCCGTTGGCCTCCAGCCACGCGGTGACCCTCGCCTTCGCGTCGGCGATCCGGAGCCCGTTCAGGTCCAGGCCGCGGTCGGGGTCGGCGCTGTTGATCGCCGGGCCGTCACCGGTGTACGCCCTGCCGGCGAAGTTCTCCGGCGGCTGCACGGTCCGCACGATCGGCAGGTCGAAGATCTCGGCGAACTCCCAGTCCCGCTCGTCCTGGGCGGGTACCGCCATGATCGCGCCGGTGCCGTAGCCGGCCAGCACGTAGTCGGCGATGAAGATCGGGATCTGCGCCCCGTTGACCGGGTTGGTGGCGTACGCCCCGATGAAGACGCCGGTCTTCTCCCGGTTCTCCGCCTGGCGCTCGATGTCGGTCTTCGCCCCGGCCGCCTTCCGGTAGGCGTCCACGGCCGCCCCCGGGGTCGCCTGCCCGCCGGTCCAGGCCTGCTTCGTCCCGGCCGGCCAGGACTGCCCGGTCAGCGTCTCGACCAGCGGGTGCTCGGGGGCCAGCACCAGGTAGGTGGCACCGAACACGGTGTCCGGGCGGGTGGTGAAGACCCGGATCGGATCGGCGGCGCCCGGGGACTCCGGCCGCGTCGCGAAGGTGATGTGCGCCCCGGTCGACCGGCCGATCCAGTTGCGCTGCATCAGCTTGATCGGCTCGGGCCAGTCCAGCGCGTCCAGGTCGTCCACCAGCCGGTCACCGTAGGCGGTGATCCGCATCATCCACTGCCTCAGGTTGCGCTTGAAGACCGGGAAGTCGCCCCGGTCCGAGCGGCCGTCCGGGGTGACCTCCTCGTTGGCCAGCACGGTGCCCAGCCCGGGGCACCAGTTGACCGGCGCCTCGGAGACGTACGCCAGCCGGTGGTCGTCGACGATCCGCCGGCGCTCGGCGGCGGACAGCTCCGCCCACGGGCGGCCGTCCGGGGTGCCGCGGGTGCCGGCCTCGAACTCGGCGACCAGTTCGGCGATCGGCCGGGCTCGGCGGGCGGTCTCGTCGTACCAGGAGTTGAAGACCTGCAGGAAGATCCACTGCGTCCAGCGGTAGTAGTCGGTGTCGATGGTGGCCACCGACCGCCGGTCGTCGTGGCCCAGCCCCAGCCGGCGCAGCTGGGAGCGGTAGTACCGGATGTTCGCCTCGGTGGTGGTCCGCGGGTGCGTCCCGGTCTGCACCGCGTACTGCTCGGCGGGCAGCCCGAACGCGTCGAACCCCATCGTGTGCAGCACGTTGCGCCCGGCCATCCGCTGGTAGCGGGCGAAGCAGTCGGTGCCGATGTAGCCCAGCGGGTGCCCGACGTGCAGGCCCGCCCCGGACGGGTAGGGGAACATGTCCAGCACGTACAGCTTCTCGGCGCCCGCCCGCGGATGCCCGGGATCGGCCAGCGGGCCGACCGGGTTCGGCGCCCGGAAGGTGCCGCGCTCCTCCCAGCGGTCCTGCCAGCGGGTCTCGATCTCTCCGGCCAGGGCGGCGGTGTACCGGAACGGCGGAATGTCCACCGCCGGCTCGGCTGCCTCGCTCATGATGGCGTCTCCTCGCTTCCGTCGTCACCGCCACACGTTCCGGTGCTGTCTCCGGGCTGCTGTCCCCCGCGCTGCTGTCCCCGGACCGCTGATCTCCGGGCACAAAAAAGCCCCTCGCTCAGGAGGGGCCGCCGCGCTGTCGCTGTCTGTCGCGTCAGCACGGCTCGCTAAGAAGCAGGTGGAACCCGGACATGGGGCCAACTGTACCGCCTCCCCGCCGGGCTGTCGCACCCGATACCGGGGTGTGCGCGGGGCGGCCGGGCAGCGCAGTGTGCTCGGCTCCACAGCCGAATGCGGCTAGCCTGAGGATGCGGGTGATCCCGGTACCGACGAACGGACGTACTCTCCCGCGAACCATACGGCCCGCCCAGCGACTCTCTACTAGGCAGCCGTGATCGACGAGGAGGAGGCCCGTGACTTCACAGACCTGGGACGAGCTGGGCGGCGCACTGCCCAGCGACCAGTTCCGCGCCGCCAGCGATGCCATCGTGGCGAACATCGAGGAGGTCATCGAGGGCAAGACCGCCACCGTCCGGCTCGCGCTCGCCGTACTGCTGGCCGAGGGCCATCTCCTGATCGAGGACGTTCCCGGCGTCGGCAAGACCAAACTCGCCAAGGCGCTCGCCCGCTCCATCGACTGTTCCGTCCGACGCATCCAGTTCACCCCCGACCTGCTGCCAAGCGATGTCACCGGGGTCAGCGTCTACAACCAGGAGACCCACGACTTCGAGTTCAAGCCGGGCGCCGTCTTCGCCAACCTGGTCGTCGGCGACGAGATCAACCGGGCCTCCCCGAAAACCCAGTCGGCGCTGCTGGAGTGCATGGAGGAGCGGCAGGTGACCGTCGACGGGGTCACCTACGAGCTGCAGACCCCGTTCATGGTGATCGCCACCCAGAACCCGATCGAGATGGAGGGGACCTATCCGCTGCCGGAGGCGCAGCGCGACCGGTTCACCGCCCGGATCGCGATGGGCTACCCCGACCCGGGCGCGGAGCTGGCCATGCTCGACGCGCACGGCGGCCGGGACCCGATCCACGAGCTGCGGCCCGTCTCCGACGCGGCGACCGTCCGGCGCCTGATCGCCACGGTCCGCGACGTACACGTCGCCGACGTGGTGAAGCAGTACGCCGTCGACCTGGTCACCGCCACCCGCGAGGCGCCCGACCTGCGCCTCGGCGCCTCCCCCCGGGCCACCCTGCAACTGCTGCGCACCGCCCGCGCGGTGGCCGCGCTGGAGGGTCGCGACTACGTCCTCCCCGACGACCTGCAGGCGCTGGCCGTGCCGGTGCTCGCGCACCGGATCATCTCCACCCCGGACGCCCAGCTCGCCCGCCGGACCACGGACTCGATCGTCGCGGAGCTGGTGCACCGGCTGCCCCTGCCGCACGAGCGGCAGCGCTCGCCGTACGACAACCGGCCGCAGTCCGGGGACGGACGGACCCAGTACGAGCCGCGGAGGCGATGAGGTGCGCGAGGCGCTACGGGGCCTGACCACGCGCGGGCGGTCCTTCCTCGCCGCAGCCCTGGCGGCGACGCTCTCCGCGCTGATCCTCGGCGAGAAGGACCTGCTCCGGGTCGCCATCCTGCTCGCCGTGCTGCCGCTGCTGGCCGCGCTCTACGTCGGGCGCAGCCGCTACAAGCTGGCCTGCAACCGCTCGCTGGAACCGCACCGGGTGCCCGTCGGGGCCAGCTCCCGGGTGGTGCTCCGGCTGCAGAACATGTCCCGGCTGCCGACCGGGACGCTGCTGCTGGAGGACCGGCTCCCGTACGCCCTGGGCAGCCGTCCCCGGGTGGTCCTCGAACGACTCGGCGCGCACCAGGCCAGCTCGGTGGCGTACACCGTGCGCGCCGACGTCCGGGGCCGGTACGAGGTGGGGCCGCTGGTGGTCCGGCTGACCGACCCGTTCGGCCTCTGCGAACTCACCCGCGCCTTCCCCAGCGTCGACCCGTTGACCGTGATCCCGCAGGTCACCGCCCTGCCGTCGGTCCGGCTGACCGGCGAGTACGCCGGCACCGGGGAGAGCCGGGCGCGGTCGGTGGCGGTGCACGGCGAGGACGACGCGGCCACCCGGGAGTACCGGCGCGGCGACGACCTGCGCCGGGTGCACTGGAAGTCCACCGCCCGCACCGGCGAGCTGATGGTGCGCCGCGAGGAACAGCCCTGGGAGAGCCGGGCGACGGTGGTGCTGGACACCCGCACCTTCGCGCACCGCGGTGAGGGGCCGACCGCCAGCTTCGAGTGGGCGGTGTCGGCCGTGGCCAGCATCGCCGTGCACCTGCGGCACTCCGGCTACAAGCTGCGGCTGGTCAGCGACTCCGGGATCGACGTGAACGCCAACGAGGCCGGCGGCGACGGGCTGCTGCTGGACTACCTCGCCGACGTACGGTTGAGTCAGCGTGGCGACGTGGCGACGCTTGTCGAACGGGTCCGGCAGCGGTCGGACGGCGGGCTGGTCATCGCGCTGCTCGGCACGCTGACCGGTCCCGAGGCCGAACTGCTGGCCGGCCTGCGCGGCAGCGGCGCGACCTGCGTGGCGTTCCTGGTCGACTCCTCGACCTGGCTCAACCTGACCCCCACCGCGCGGGCCGAGGCCGACCACGCGCACGGGGCCGCCGCGCTCGGGCTGTTGCAGAGCGGCTGGCGGGTGGTGGGTGTCGAGCACGGCAGCAAGCTGCCGGCGCTCTGGCCGCAGGCCGCCCGCGGCTCGCAGGGCTTCGCCTGGCGGGCCGCGCTGGCCGAGACCGTCGCCGGCGGCGTCCGGTGACCCGGTACGACGCAGTGACGATGACGACGAGCAGCGCCGGAGGTACGTCATGAGGGGTCGCCGCCATCTCGGGTTCGTCGCCGCGGCGGCCACCCTGCTGGCCTCGGCGCCGCTCTCGGTGATCTTCGAGCGGTGGACCTGGCTGGTGCAGTGCGTGATCGCGGTCGCCCTGGTCGCCGGGGCGGCGGCGCTGGTCCGGTGGTGGCGGGCGCCGGTCTGGGCCCAGGCGCTCAGCATGCTCGGCGGTCTGCTGCTCGGGCTGACCTGGATGTTCCCCAGCGGCAGCGAACTGCTGACCGTGCTGCCCACGCCGGGCACCATCACGCACTTCGGCGCCCTGCTCGGCGGCTCGGCCCAGGACATGCGCTCGTACGGCGCGCCGGTGCAGGACACCGACCCGCTGCTCTTCATCACCGTGCTCGGGGTCGGCGCGGTGGCGGTCGTGGTGGACCTGCTCACGGTCGGGTTGCGCCGCCCCGCCCTGGCCGGGCTGCCGATGCTGGCCATCTACTCGGTGCCGGTGGCGGTGTACGTCGACAGCGTCCAGGCGCTGCCCTTCGTCATCGGCGCGGCCGGCTACCTGTGGCTGCTGGCGGCGGACAACGTCGACCGGGTGCGCCACTTCGGCCGGCGGTTCACCGGGGACGGGCGGGACGTGGACGTCTGGGAGCCCTCGCCGCTGGCCGCCGCCGGCCGCCGGCTGGCGGTCGTCGGCGTCGTCGTGGCGGTGCTGCTCCCGCTGGCCGTACCGGGGATGACCTCGGGGCTGTTCGACCGGTTCAACACCGCCGGCGACGGCAACGGCAACGGCCGGGGCACCGGGAACTCCCCGGGCCGGGTCAACCTCTTCGCCTCGCTCAGCGGCGAACTCAACCGCTCGGAGGTGCGGGACTTCGTCAGGGTGACGACCGACGACCCCGACCCGTACTACCTGCGCTTCGCCGTCGCCGACGACCTGCGGCGCACCGGCTTCGCCGCCCGTACCCCCAGCGGCAGCCCGGTGACCCGGACCCTGCCCGACCCGCGCGAGGGTGACCAGCCCGCGCAGCGGGGCGTGACCCGCAGCGCGCACCAGGCCCGGGTGGAGATCCTCGACTTCAACATGCCGTTCCTGCCGGTCTACGCCGAGCCGGTGAACGCGGACGGGGTCGATTCGAGCTGGCTCTACGACCCCAACCGGCAGATCGTCTTCTCCAACCGGACCCAGTCGCGGGGCCAGAACTACTCCTTCGAGTACGTGCGCTCCGCCTACACCCCGGAGGCGTTGGCCGCCGCGCCGTCGCTCTCCGCCGAGGACCCGATGCGCCGGCAGTTCGCCGCGGTCGAACCGGTGCGCGAGGTGGAGGAGCTGGTCGAGCGGTTGACCCGCAACAAGCGGAGTGACTACGAGAAGGTCCGGGCGCTCTACGACTACTTCTCCCGGGACAACGGATTCAGCTACAGCCTCAGCACCGAGGGCGGGACGAGCGGGCAGGACATCGTCAACTTCCTCACCAACAAGGTCGGCTTCTGTCAGCAGTACGCCGCCGGGCTGGCCTGGCTGGTCCGGGCGGCCGGCATCCCGGCGCGGGTCGCGCTGGGCTTCACCAACGGCAACAACATCGAAGGCAACACGTACACGCTGACCAACCTGAACATGCACGCCTGGACCGAGGTCTACTTCGCACAGATCGGCTGGGTCCCGTTCGACGCCACCCCCACGGCAAACGTGCCCGGGTCGACCCGCTCCGACTGGGCCCCGGACGTGGACGCGCCGGACCCGCTGCCGGCGGCACCGGCGCCGAGCGCGGGACCGGAGACGGATCCGTCGGCCGGCCCGGCCGCCGACGACCGGCCTGACCGCGCCGTCGACGAAAACCTCGGCGACGGCGCCGGGGCGGCCCCGAACAGCGGGCCGAGCTGGCCGTGGTTCACCGCCGCCGGGCTGGTGCTGCTGCTGGCGCTACTCACCGTACCCGCCCTCCGCCGGGCCCTGCTGCGCCGCCGGCGCCAGGGGCAGGCGGCGACGGCGAGCGCGCTGGCGGCGTCGGTGGCGGGTGACCCATCGTCTCCGGGGGTGGCCCGGGTGGTGGTCAGCGACACGGAGCTGGAGCGGATCCGGGCCGACGCGCACGCGGCCTGGGACGAGCTGATCGACACCATGGTGGACTTCCGGATCCCGGTCGATCCCGCCGAGACGCCCCGGGCCACCGCCGAGCGGTTGGTGGCCACGCAGGTGGACGGCGAGGCCCGGGAGGCGGCGCGCCTGCTGGGCCGGGCCGAGGAACGGGCCCGGTACGCCCGGCAGCCGCTGCGGGACGGGTCGCTGCGCGACGCTCTCCGCTCCGTACGGCGTGCGCTGCTGGCCGGCGCGGATCGACGTACCCGGATCACGGCGGCCACGCTGCCGCCCTCGGTGCTGTTCCGCTGGCGGTTGGCGATCATGGACGCGTCGGCCCGGTTCGTCGGGGTCACGGGCCAGGTCCGGGACCGCCTGCTGCGCTGGAACCCCCGCCGCATCCTGGCCCGCGCCTCCCGCTGAACCCACCCGCCCCCACCCCCGCCCCCGCCCGCGCCCCGCCGCAAGATCCGCGTGATCAGGGAGTTGTTCGGCGTGTCGTCGGCGTGTCGTACCGCTCAGCCCCTGATCACGCGGATCTTGGGCCGGGGCGGGGGTGCGGGCGCGCCCGACCCCGGTCACGGCTGCTGCCGGCACCCGACAGGGACGCTGAACGGTGACGAAGCGGCCGGCGGTCATCGCCCCCTGCGGAGATCCCGGTGATCAGGGAGCGGAACAGGCGACACGCCGACGACACGCGGGAACCACTCCCTGATCACCGCGATCTTGGCGGAGGGGTGCCGCCGCGCGGAGTCGCCCCGGCCGGGCCGGGGCGCTGCCGTTGGGGACGGAGCGGGTCAGCGGTGGCCTTCCGGCCGCTGCCGCCACCTCTCCTCAAGCCGGTCGACCAGTGACGGGCGGCGTCCACGGGTCCGGCGGCTGGTCGTGCCGCCGACGACGTGCAGATCCGGTGACTGCCCCTTGCGATGGGACTGCATCGCGAACGCGGCCGCGCCGAGCATCACCACGAAGCCCGCCACGCCGAGCAGCGGGGTTTTGCTCACCGTGCCGTAAACAACCAATGCAAGGCCAGCGATGATCACGCTGACCGCGACGAGCAGGCGACGCCGCGCGTGGAAACGCGGGTCGCTGGCGCGCACAGCCGAGGCGAACTTGGGGTCCTCGGCAAGCGACTGCTCGATCTGCTCGAACAGCCGCTGCTCGTGCTCCGAGAGCGGCACGGCACTCCTCCCCGGTCACGTTGGTCGGTCCGGTCGGACCGACAGACCGTGGCAGCCAACCCGGCTGCTTAACCGCAAGTCTACGAGGGGGGTCGCGGGTCGGAAAGCGGGACGACCTATGGCCGCGCCGGATTTTCCGTCCGGCGCAGGTCGTCGCCCCCCAAGAGGCTCGCCGGGCGCACCATGGAACGCCCGAATCGGGCAGCCGCGGCATCCGCGGCGGCCTCCGCCTCGCGCCAACCGTGCTCCGGCGCCCCGAGCGCGAGCTGCCGGGGAGTCTGCCCGGCATCACTGAGCCCCTCGACCCGTACGCCGACGAGCCGGATCCGGTCACCCGGCCCGAGCCCGGTGAAGAGCGCCCAGGCGGTGTCAAAAATCTCCCGGGCCACGTCGGTCGATCCGCCGACGGTGCGGGACCGGTTGATCGTACGGAAGTCGGCGAAGCGCACCTTGATGGATATCGTCCGCCCCACCTGCCCGGCCCGGCGCATCCGGATCCCGACCTTCTCGGCGAGCGCCAGCAGCGCCCGCCGGATCGTCTCCGGCTCGGCGAGGTCGGTGTCGAAGGTGACCTCGGCCCCGATGGACTTCTCGGCCTGCTCCGGGCTGACCTGCCGGGGGTCGCGCCCCCAGGCCAGCTCGTGCAGGTGTGCCGCCGCCGCCTCGCCGAGGCTGCTCCGCAGCATGCCGATCGGCGCCTCGGCGATGTCGCCGACGGTGGCCAGACCGAGCCGGCGCAGGGTCTCGGCGGCCCGCTCCCCCACCCCCCACAGCGCGTCGACCGGCAGCGGGCGCAGGAACTCCAACACCCGGTCGGCCGGCACCACCATCAGCCCGTCCGGCTTGGCCCTGGTGGAGCCCAGCTTCGCCACGAACTTGCTCGGCCCCACCCCGACCGAGCAGGTCAGCCCCTCCTGCTCGACGATCCGCCGCCGGATCAGCCGGGCGATCTCGGCGGGGCGGCCGAGCAGGCGGCGGGCCCCCGCCACATCGAGGAACGCCTCGTCCAGGGAGAGCGGCTCGACCAGCGGCGTCACGTCGCGGAAGATCTCCATCACCGCCCGGGAGGCGGCGGAGTACTGCCCGAAATCGGGCGGCAGGAACACCGCCTTCGGGCAGAGCGCCCGGGCCCGCAGCGTCGGCATCGCGCTGCGTACCCCGTACTTCCGGGCCTCGTAGCTGGCGGAGCTGACCACGCCGCGCGGCCCGACCCCGCCGACCACGACGGGCCGGCCGCGCAACTCCGGCCGGCGGCGCACCTCGACCGCGGCGAAGAACGCGTCCATGTCGACGTGCAGGATCGGACAGCCAGAGTCGTCGGCGTCCGCGCCGAAGCGCGGATCCGCACCCCGGGGAACGGACTGACTGCGACCCATACCAGCAGGCTAGACCCCGGGTACGACGCATCCGGGCCGTACCGCCGGCCGGGAGCGGCCCGCTGTGGTGGACCCGCCCACGGGCAGCGCCTGGATCCGCGACCTGGACGCGGTCCGTCGAACCCGCACGAGCGCGAGCTGACCGTCGGCAGTACGAGAGGGCGGGCGGGCAGACCCTGCGCCGGGCCCCCGAGGAGAGCCTCCGCCGGTTCGGTACCGCCCTGCTCGGCAAACTCGCCGCCAAGCTCGGGGTGACCCGCAGCCAGCTCGTGCTCGCCTGGCTGCTGCACCAGCGGGCACCGGAGCTGGTCACGCTGGTCGGACCCCGGACCCTCGACCAGTACGAGGCGGCGATGGCGGCGCTGTCCATCCGGCTCGACGCCGACCAGCTCGCCCGGCTCGCCATCGCCGGCGAGGGCGCGGACTGCCGGCAACAGCGGCTACCGAGCGCCACCTGACGATAACCCGGGCGCGGCGGTGGGTGCGGCATCACTACCTTGGGGCGCCTACCGCTGCTCCGGGCGCGATCAGGTACCGCGCGCGCAGGCGTGACAGGTGGCGTGCACCGATGCAGGACGGCCGGTGGACGACAATGACCCCGTCGCAGTTCGACCACGAACGGGCGCGATCACCAGTTGTTCGATCGAATCGTCCGGCACATGTCCGCCAGGCCGGATCCCGAACTGGCTGGAGAGCACCAACCAGCGCGGCAAGCCAACCTCGGCATGGTGGTGGAAAAATCTTGTCATGACGAATCAGTTTGGTCCCGTCCGGGAGAGATGGGACACCGCCTCCTTGGTGAACGCTTCCGCGAAGTCACGGAGGAAGGCGAGAACCTGATCGATTTCGGGGGTGGCCGCATCGGTATCGATACGCGTGGTGACACGCAGGTTGCCGTGTCGAAGTTCGTAGAGAACCTCCACTCCGGCGGCGTCGAGGTTCTCGAAGCGGTAATCCTTCGGGTCGAGCGGAGCTACCGTCTGGAAATAGTGCCCTTCGTCCCACCAGCCGCTGACGGCCTGTGTCGAAATCTCCGGCTTGCCTTGCATGAAGCGCCGCAACGAGGTCACCTCCGCCTTGTGAGCGTCCTCGGCATCCTCGTGCTCTGGGTACGTCCGCAGGCTGACAGTGCCGGCCGGATCAAACTCCCCGAGCTCGGTACGGAAGCGTTCACTCTCGTCGTAGGCCCTGATGGTGCAGCTCAGGTAAACGTCGCTACCCCGAGTGTCGAACTGCACCGTCGGATCGTAGGAGGATCTGAGCTTGAGACCGAACCGTGTAGCGACCTCCGCCATCTTCATGCGTTCGCACATGTCCGGGGTCGACTGCCCGTACGTCATACGTGGTTCGGGGGTCTCGGTCGGCTCCGGGCTGGAGTCGCATCCGCCGATGACAAGAGCGGCAGCTGAGGCAAACACTGTCCAGCGTCGAACGATCGGATAACGGTCTCGACGGTGTACCTGCATGCCGACAACTCCGTTCATCGGGCCCGCGGTAGATGGAAGTCGCTGCTGTTGGTGCCGTCGAGCAGCCGGGGCTGTCGAGGCACCAGCCGCCCGTCCTCCCCATCCGGCGTGTCCCGAATGGACTCCATCCGAGCGAGGGCGCCCGTCACTTGTCCATCAAGATCCTCATACTGCCCGTTCGATCTCTGATCGATGATCGTGATGGCATCGGTCAGAGCGTGCAGTAACTCCTCGGCGGTGCCTCCGGTCAGGGCATGCCCATCCATTGACCTCGGCGCTGCTCCGCTCGCCACTGCGGAAGTGCCGGCGCTGGCCATGTCGAGGCTGTTGGCCCAGAGATCCCTACCCTTCGCCATGGGTACGAACGCGCTGACGATGATCATGGCGTGCTTGGTGGACTGCTCCTGCTGCTGCGCCGCCGCCTGCTGGGGACGCCGGCGCAACTGCTCCAAGAGTGCGTCCCGGGTGGCCTTCAGCACGTTCATCAAGCTCTGCTGGGTGAGGTCGACAGTCGTGTGCGCGGCCTCCAGGCCGGTGACGAGCGCGGCGAGCATCCGGTGATGGCTCGCCAGGGTGTACTCGAAGGGGTTGTAGAAGTTGGTGGCGAAGTCGTCGGCCGCCTCACCGGACCAGTTGCCGAGGCTGTGCCGCAGCTTGCCGAAGTCGTGGGTCACAGAGTCTTCCAACCGCGCCAGCGCGTCCCGCACCGGTTGGATCAAGTCGTTGAGATAGACGGACCCGGTGGGATGGGCCAGTGGCTTGACCATCAACCTGATCGAGTCCATGTTGGCCGACGCCCACCCTGAAGCCTTCGTCTGGTACTCCTCGATCTGCTTCCGGATCTCCTCCTCCACCGAATCCTGCCAGATCATTCGTGGGGGGAACGGCGGCGGCACCCGCCACATACGGCTGAACGACACCGTCCCGGTGAACTCCACGGTGACCCAGGAACCGGAAGCGGTCCCGGCAGCGGCTATCTCGGCGAATACCTCCCACGAACTGGATTCGATACCGTCCATGTGCGCGAACACCTGGTCGATGTAGTGCAGCTCGGCCAGGTAGGTGCCGATCTCGTTGAGGTACTTGTGCATCTGGTGATAGTCGAAGGGGATCGAAGTGTCGACCATGGCGTCTCCCGTCCGGCCAGGTCAGTCAACGATGTTGCGGGGGATGCGATCCACCAGCGGCGGATCCCCGGGGGCCGGGGGATCGGGCGGGGCGAGGGCGGGGCGCTGGTAGTCCGACGCGTTGTTGCCGAGGAGCCGGGTGAACTCCTTGGCCGCCGCCTCGTCCGTGGCCGCGTACCGGTCGGCGATGGTGACCAGCGCGGCGCCGACCTCCGACATCCGCAGCGAGGTCAGCCGCAACACGTCCTGCACCTCGGCACGCAACTCCAGCAGACGCTGCTGGGCCGGGCCGATCCCCCGCTCGGGCAGGTCGAACTGCCCTTCCATCGCCCCGGCCGTCTGGTGCACCAGCACGGTCACGTCCGCGTAGGTCCTGGCGATCCGGGGCAGCTCGTTACGACCGGCCCGGTAGAGGTAGTAGAGGTGTGCGCCGAGTTCTCTGCCCGAGCCGACATCGCCGACCCGGGCATCGTCGCCGCGATACTCAGGCCGCCAGCCTGGTCCGGTCGCGTCCACCATTCCCCGCTACCCCTCCAACCACAGATGAAATTGCCTCGGAGGTTGTACCACGAAGCGCGACCGTTTGGTCACCCCGTGGTCAGGTTTCTGTCGGTCCGCGCCACCCAAACCACCGGGCGATATCGCGCCGGTGGTCCCGGCCAACCGAGAGTCCCGGTCATCGTGCCTTCCCGGTGATCGGAAGCTAACGCACGACCAGCAGCGGAATCGTCATCTCCGTGGAGGTGGAGGATCCGTGCAGGGCCACCAGCCCCGCCTCGATCGGGCTCTCCACCGAGGCGACCACCGCCGAGGTGCCCAGGCAGACCGCCGCCACGTCGCCGATCCGCCGCAGGTGAGCCTCCGGCACCGGCCCGAACCAACCCGCCGCGACCAGCTCGTCCCGGGTGACGACCCGGGCGGCCGTACCCAGCACCTCGGACCAGGTGGCCAGCACGTCGGCGGTCGCGCCGGGCACGGTGTGCAAATAGCGGACCCGGGCCTCGCCGGCCACCACCCGCACCCCGGCCCGCAGCCGAGGATCGGTGTCGAGGTCGAACCGCGCCTCCGGCGGAATGTCGAGCTGCCCGTGGTCGGCGGTGACCAGCAGCGCGGCATCACTCGGCAGCCCGGCGACCAGCCGGTCGACCATGGCGTCCACCACGGCGACCGCGGCACACCAGTCGGCCGAGCCGACGCCGCCGAGGTGGCCGTGCCGGTCCACGTCCGGGTGGTAGCCGTAGACCAGGGTCGGTCCGTCGCCGCTGGTCAGCGCGGCGAGCATCTCCCGGACCAGGGTGTCGGCCTCGGCCGCACCGCGATGGCCGACATCTCCGTAGGCGGCCAGGCTGAGTCCGCTGGTGGCGAACTCCGGCCGGCTCACCACGGTGACCGCGACCCCGGCCGCCCGGGCCCGTTCCAACTGGGTCGGCAGCGGCTGCCAGTGCCGGGGCTCGGGATCGCCGGCCGGGACAGTGCCGGAAGGCCCCGGCGGCTCCCCCGGCGGCCGGTCCGCCGGGCCCGGTACCGCGCCGGGCGGCCGGTCGGGCGCTGCCGGCACGTCGGTGGTGGGCCAGGAGCCGCCCGGCCGGTGCCCACCGACCGGGGAGGCGGGTCCGCCACCCGGGAAGCCCGGCCCGGCCGCCGGCGACCCCGGCCAGTCGATGTGGGTGAGCAGCCGGTCGGTGCCGGGCACGTTCACCCGGAACCCGAGCACGCCGTGCACGCCGGGAGCCGCCCCGGTGCCGAAACTGACCAGGCTGGTCGGGGTGGTGGAGGGGAAACCCGAGGTCAACGGACGCCCGAAGCGGACGGCGAGGTCGGCCAGGGTCGGCGCGTACGGCGCCGCTACCGGGAGTTGGTGCCAGCCGAGCCCGTCGACGAGCAGCACGGCGATCCGGCGTACGCCGGCCAGCGGACCGGTCAGCCCGAGCGGGTCGGCGAGCGCCAGTGGATCGAGGGGCCCCGGCCGACCGGCGCGGGTTGCCGGGGCGGCGGCGGCCGACACGCCCAGCACCGCCAGCGCGCTCGGCAGCACGTCGGAGAGGCTCCCACCGTGGTAGCGCGGCCGGACCTCGTGCAGCGGCCCCATCATCCCGGTCGGCGGGCGAAGAGGTGCAGCTGGGCGGCCACATCCCGGTAGGGCGGCTCGGCGGCGACGGTCAACTCCAGGTCGAGCACCGCCTGCGGATCGGTGTCGGCGGCCACCGCCGGAACGAGGTCGGCGAAGACCCGTACCCCGTGGGTCGCCTCGACCTGGAGCCCGGCGGCGCGCAACAGCGCGGCGGCGGTCTCCGCGTCGTAGCGCCGACGCAGGGTGTCCCGCGGCCCGGCGCGGCCCTCCGGATCGGCGAGCAGGGTGGCGGCCACGTCGAGGTGCCCGTTCATCACCCGGCTGAGTACGGCGGCGACCCGGTTGGCGACGAGCACGCTGGCCGCGCCACCCGGACGCAGCGCGGTGGCGAGCGCCTCGACGACCCGCCCGGGATCGTCGACCACCTCCAGTACCGCGTGGCAGAGCACGAGGTCGGCGGCGGCCGGTTCGACCAGTCCGGCCAGGGCGTCGCCGTCGCCCTGCACCGCGCGTACCCGGTCGGCCACCCCGGCCTCGCTGGCCCGGCGGGTCAGCGCGGCGAGCGCGTCGGGGCTGGCGTCGACGACCGTGACCCGGTGCCCCGCCTCGGCCAGCGGCACCGCGAAGCCGCCGGTGCCGCCGCCGACGTCGAGCACGGTGAGTTGCCGGCCGGCCTGCCGGTCGAGTTCGCGACGCAGCACGGCCCAGACCACGGCGGTACGGGGGCCGCCGCCGGGGACCCGGGTAGGTGTTCGCTCCACCCGGCGAGCCTAGTAGCGCCAGCTCCGCCGGGGGGAGGCGGCCGGTGAGTTAGGAGGGGGCCCTTCTACAACCGAAAGCGATAACGGGGGGCCCTTCCTTACACCTCTTCCTTATACCTCAGCGGAAGTCGCGGGAGGCCGGGCTGACCGGCGGGGTGATCGCGTCGAGCCGGTCCGCGGTCAGGTTGATCACGCCGTCGTACTTCTCCAGGCGCCCGCGCACGATCAGCGCCGCGCTGGTCCGAGCCACCTTCCGGTAGCGCTGCCACAACCCCGGCGAGCAGGTCACGTTGAGCATCCCGGTCTCGTCCTCAAGGTTGAGGAAGGTGACCCCGCCGGCGGTGGCGGGCCGCTGCCGGTGCGTGACGATGCCGCCGACCCGGACCCGCCGCCCGGAGTCGAGCCGGGCCAGCGTGGCGATCCGCACCGCACCGACCGCGTCGAGCTGCTCCCGGACGAACTGGACCGGATGGCTCTCCGGGGAGAGCCCGGTGGCCCACACGTCGGCGACCAGCCGGTCGACCGCCTCCATCCCGGGCAGGGTGGGGGCCGCGGCTCCGGTGACCGTGCCGGGCAGCCGGTCGGGCCGCTCCTGCGCCGCCGCGCCGGCCGCCCAGAGCGCGGCCCGCCGGGTCAGCCCGAAGCAGGCGAAGGCGTCCGCGGTGGCCAGCGCCTCCAGGTGCGCGCTGGTCAGCCCGACCCGGCGGGCCAGGTCCGGCATGTCCCGGTACGGCCCCCGGGCCGTCCGCTCGGCCTCGATCTTCTCCGCCAGGTCGTCACCGATCGTCCGTACGCCGGACAGGCCGAGCCGGACCGCCGGCCCGCCCAGCCCCCACCGGTGCGGCGGCTCGCCCGGCGCGCTGCCCCACCGGGTCTCGGGGGTGGACTCCAGCACCGCCTTGGCGCCGCTGGCGTTGATGTCCGGCCGGCGTACCTCCACCCCGTGCCGGCGTGCGTCGTCGACCAGGGTCTGCGGCGAGTAGAAGCCCATCGGCTGGGCGTTGAGCAGCGCGGCGAGGAACGGCGCCGGGTGGTAACGCTTCAGCCAGGAGCTGGCGTAGACCAGGTAGGCGAAGCTCATCGCGTGGCTCTCCGGGAAACCGAAGCTGGCGAAGGCGGAGAGCTTGAGGTAGACGTCGTCGGCGAGGTCGCCGGTGATGCCGCGCTCGGCCATCCCCGCGTAGAGCCGGTCGCGGATCTGCGCCATCCGCTCGGCGGAGCGCTTCGAGCCCATGGCCCGGCGCAGCTCGTCGGCGCCGCCGGCGTCGAAGCCGGCCAGGTCGATCGCGAGCTGCATCAGCTGCTCCTGGAACAGCGGCACGCCCAGGGTCTTCTCCAGCGCGTTGCGCATCAGCGGGTGCGGGAAGTCGACCGGCTCCAGACCGTTCTTACGCCGGATGTACGGGTGCACCGAACCGCCCTGGATCGGGCCGGGCCGGATCAGCGCCACCTCGACCACCAGGTCGTAGAACTCCCTCGGCTTCAACCGGGGCAGGGTGGCCATCTGGGCCCGGCTCTCCACCTGGAACACCCCGATCGAGTCGGCCCGGCAGAGCATCTCGTAGACCTCGGGGTCGTCCAGGGACATCGAGCTGAGGTCGAGGGTGGACTCGATCATGTCGTACGCGTAGTGCAGCGCGGAGAGCATGCCGAGGCCGAGCAGGTCGAACTTGACCAGCCCGACGCTGGCGCAGTCGTCCTTGTCCCACTGCAGCACGGTGCGGCCGGGCATCCGCCCCCACTCCACCGGGCAGACCTCGATCACCGGCCGGTCGCAGATCACCATCCCGCCGGAGTGGATGCCCAGATGCCGGGGAAACGTCTGCAACTCGTTCGCGTACGCGACCACGTGCTCGGGGATGTCGTCGACGTCCACCGGAGCCACCGCGCTTGTCCGGCCTATGCCTTCCGGCCGGGGGCCCCACCGGTCGATCTGCTTGCTCCAGGCGTCCTGCTGGCCGGGTGAGAAGCCGAACGCCTTGGCGATGTCCCGCACCGCCGAACGCGGCCGGTACGAGATGACGTTGGCCACCTGCGCGGCGTGCTCCCGGCCGTAGGACTCGTAGACGTGCTGGATCACCTCCTCCCGGCGATCGGACTCGATGTCGACGTCGATGTCCGGCGGGCCGTCCCGCTCGGGGGCGAGGAAGCGCTCGAAGAGGAGCTGGTGGCGGACCGCGTCGACGTTGGTGATCCGCAGCGCGTAGCAGACCGCCGAGTTGGCCGCCGAGCCCCGGCCCTGGCAGTAGATGTCCCGCCGCCGGCAGAACGTCACGATGTCGTAGACCACCAGGAAGTAGCCGGGGAAACCCAGCTCGTCGATCATCTTCAGTTCGTGGTCGAGCTGCCGGTACGCCTCCGGGTGCGCCTCGCGCGGGCCGTACCGCTCCAGCGCGCCGTCCATGGTCAGCCGGCGCAGCCAGCTCATCTCGGTGTGCCCGGGCGGCACCGGGTAGGCGGGCAGTTCGGGGGCGACCAGGTTGAGGTCGAAGGCCAGCTCGGCACCGAACTCGGCGGCCCGGGCCACCGCACCCGGGTAGGCGGCGAACCTGGCCGCCATCTCGGTACCGCCGCGCAGGTGGGCGGTTGCCGCGGCCGGCAGCCAGCCGTCGATCTCGTCCAGGCTGCGCCGCGCCCGTACCGCCGCCAGCGCGGTGGCCAGCCGCCGGCGGGACGGGGTGGCGTAGTGCACGTTGTTGGTGGCCACGGTGGGCAGCCCGGCCGCGGCGGCCAGCCCGGCGAGCGCGTCGTTGCGGTCACCGTCGGACGGGTCCCCGTGGTCGGTCAACTCCACCGCCACCGTCTCCGGGCCGAAGAGCGCGGTCAGCCGGTCCAGCTCCCGGGCCGCCGCCTCGACCCCCTCGGTGAGCAGCGCCGCGCTCACCGGCCCCTTCCGGCACCCAGTGAGCACGAGGACGTGGTCCCGCAGTTCCCCGGCGACCTCCTCCAACTCCCCGTAGACCGGGCGCCCCTTCTCCCCGCCGCGCAGCTGGGCCCGGGCGATGGTCCGGCCCAGCCGGGCGTACCCCTCCGGGCCGTGGGCGAGGACCAGCAGGTGCCGGCCGAGCGGGTCCGGTTCGCCGTTCTGCGGGCCGGGCAGCCCCAGCGACAGCTCCGCGCCGAAGATGGTGGGCAGGTGCAGCGCGCGGGCCGCCTCGGCGAACCGCACCACGCCGTAGAACCCGTCGTGGTCGGTCACCGCGAGCGCGGTCAAACCCAGCCGGGCGGCCTCCTCGGCCAGTTCCTCCGGATGGCTGGCCCCGTCGAGAAAGCTGAAGTTGGTGTGCGCGTGCAGCTCCGCGTAGGGCACCGCGCCCTCGACCGGCGCCGGCGGCTCCGGCGGGGCGTACCCGGGGCGCTTGCGGGTCCAGGCCGGGGAGTCGCCGCCGTCGGCGTCGACCGCGAGCGGGTCCACCACGTGCAGGTGCCCGCCGCGCCCGCCCGTCCGGCCGGAGAGCGTGCGCTCCAGCTCCGACCAGGGCATCTTCGGGTTGTGGAAGCTCATCGGCGACCCACCTCGATCGCCGGGGAACGCCAAGGTCGTGTCTCGAAGTCCTGGCCGAGGCGAGCCGAGGTCCAGGCGGCGATCCGGCAAGGCGCGGATCTGCCCGGATACAACACCGGTATCCGGGCAGATCCGCAACGCCGCCGGACGTCGTCTGGGCCCGGCGCAGCCCGGCAGAGGACTTCGAGAAACGGCCTAGTCATAGACCGCCTCCACCGACCAGTGGCCGGCACCGAGGGAGAGCAGCAGCGCCGTACCGTCGGCGAGGCTGACCTGGAAGCGGGCCCGCCGGCGGGCCTCGGCCGGGGCCCACCAGCGCTCGTCCACCGGCCACGGGCCGGCCCAGGCGACGATCTCGGCGGAGCCGGCGGCCGTTCCGGGCCGGTCCGGCCCGCCGGTGGTCGCCGGCCGGTCGGAGCCGGCGGCCCCGGCGGCGCCCGGGGTGCCGATCTCCAGCCGGGCCGGTGGGGCGCTCACCTCCAGCCGGGCGGAGACCCGGACCGGCTCACCGGCGGCGTCGAAGACGGCCGCCGGCAGCGGCGCCGGCAACACCACGGCCGGGGCGGGCGGCGGCAGCCGGCCCGGCCACGGCGGTTCCGCCGACCGGCCGGGGGTCCGCTCGTCGCCCCACGGCACCAGCCGGGCCTGCTCCGCCGGTGAACGTCCACCGCCGAGCACCGCGGTGACCACCGACTCGGGCCCGAGGAGGCCCTGCACCCGGTTCAGCGCCCGGTGCGCCCGTTCCCGTTCCTCCCCCGTCTCGCCCCACAGCCCGGGTTGCAGGCCGACGTGCGCCAGCACCCCCTCGGGGACCAGGCGCAACCGGATGATCCCGGCGGTCGGCCGGGGCGGCCCGGCCCGACCGGCGCCGGGCCGCCGGCTGGTCCCGGAGAGCCACCCTTCGAGCTGCCAGCGCACCCGGTCGGCGATCGCCGCCGCGGTCAACAGCCCGTCGTGCCGCCAGACCCGGTGCAGTTCCTGCCCGTGCGCGGTGACCGCCTCGATGCCGAGCCGGGTGCAGGCCAGGCCGTGCCCGCTGAGCGTGTCGTGCAGCCGCTCGGCGAGTGACCGGGCGGCGAAGGCGGCGGCGTCGACCCGGTCCAGCGGATCGTCGTAGGTCTCGGTCACCGCCAGCTCGGGCGGTGGGCGGCGGACCGCGAGCGGCCGGTGGTCGCGGCCGGCGGCGAGCCGGTGCGCGAGCATCCCGTCGAAGCCGAACCGGGCCAGTACGTCCCCGGCGGGCAGCGCCGCGAAGTCGCCCAGGGTCCGTACGCCCAGCCGGCGCAGCAGGTCGGTCAGCGCCGGCCGGCCGAGGGCCTCGACGGGGAGCCCGGCGAGGAACTCCGGTGCGCCGTCCGGCGGGACGATCCGCCCGGACCGGGCCGCCAGTCCGGCCGCGAAGACCCCGTCGGCGATGCCGATCTGGCTCTCCACCGCGCACGTCTCGGCGATGTGCTCGACGATCCGCTCGGCGGCCCGCTCCTCGCCGCCGAAGTAGCGGGCCGGCCCGCGCGCCGCGACCGCACAGGCACCCGGGCGTACCACGTCGACTCCGGCGACCACCTCCTCGACGGCGGCGACCACCATCTCGAAGGCGCGGGCGTCCCGGCCGGGATCGTGGTCCACGGTGGTCAGCCCGGGGCAGCGGCTCTGCGCCTCCCGCTTGCGCAGCCCCCGGCGCACCCCCTCGGCGCGGGCGGACTCGGAGCACGCGACCACCCGGTTGGCGTGCAGCACCGCGACCGGGCCGGCGGCGGAGACCCCGTCGACGACGTCGGCCGCGACCACCGGCCAGTCGGGGCACCAGACCAGCATGGTCCGTGCCATACACACCTCCCTTGACCAGCGATTACGCTGATCTTAGAACGTGTGTTCGATTCTTGTTGGCCCGACCCCGGCGGCCCTCCGCGCCACCGGTGCGTGTCACGTTCCGACCAGGGTGAGGGAGGTCCGGCGCGCGGCGGACCTCCCCGGGGTCGACCCGGTCGGGACGGCGGTCGGGACGGGTCCCCGGCCGGGCCGGTCACCCGGCATCCAGACCCGGACCTCCTTGGGTCGCGCCGCCGCGCCACGGCCACGGGCGGAGATCGTCACCTCCCGGCGACGCAGCCGGCCCCGGCCCTGGCCCAGCCCCTCCCACGTCCCGCGCAGCACCTGGAGCGTGACGTCGGCACCGGCCCACCGGCCGTACGGGACGAGCACACTGCCGCGCTGCCGGGCCCGGGCGGCCAGTCGACTGGCGACCGAGGCGGAGACCGTCCCGGGCACGGCGGTGACCACGAGGTCGACCCCGTCGATCAGGGCGGCGACCACGGTCGCCCATTCCGGTCCGGGGTGGGGCACGAGGGCGAGCCGGTCCAGCGCGATGCCGAGGTCGGCGGCGGCGACCGCGCCGAGAGTGGGCACCCCGACCACCGCGCACCACGACCCGGTGCGGGAGGCCTCGGCGAGCAGCGCCAGCATCAGGGAGGTGCCGCCGTTGTGCGCCGGATGCCCGATCCCGACCGCGACCGTGCTGCCCCGGCGGAGCCCCCGGTTGGGCAGCAGCCCGGCCAGCTCCGGCAGGACCGGCAACGTCCGGTACGCGCCCACCGGATCCGGGTCGCTCGCCGGTCGGACCAACCCGGCCAGCGCGGCGGAACCGGCCGCCATCCGCCCCGCCATCTCGTCCCGCCCCCCGTTGTTCCCGCCGCCCGGCCGGTCCCTTCCCGTGCCCCGGTCAGGCGGGTGATGCCGTACCGATCAGGCGGACCGCCGCCGCGCGGTCGAGCCTCGACGCTCCGCGTCCCGCCGCCTCAGGCGGCCATTCCGTCGAGTACGGGTTGGTGGGCCACGCCGAGCGCCACCTCGATCACCGCGACGAACTGCTCGGCGGCGCGCAGCAGGTCGTCGGCCTCCCGGGCGCTCACCACCCGGGGAATCCCGGCCTCGGCGGCGGCCCGCTTGGTGGCGCCGGTGGCAAAGAAGTTGGCCCACTCCCCCAGCTCCGGGGCGACGACCACCAGCAGGGCCCAGACACTGGTGACACGGTTGCGGCGGGTCGGCGCGGGACGGGCCCGGGCGGCGAGCATCGCCGCGGCGGCCCGGAGCGCGGCCAGGTGCGCCGCCGCGTACCGCAGGCCGTCGGGACGGGTCTCGGCGGCCTCGGCCAGGCCCATCCGGGCGATGGCCAGCAGTTGGGCGGGGGTGCGGTGTGGGAGTACGTGCGACGGCACCATCGGCGCCTGGCTGGTCGGCATGGGACTGTCTCCTCCGCGTCACCCAGGTGGTCACCCAGTGGGGGCGCGTCGCCGGTGCCGGATGGCCCACGGCGACACGCCGGATCGAGATGGTCCGATGCGGAGGAAGACGCATCGGTGGGTAGCCGGCCGGATGTGGACGCTTCCCCACACCACACCCGGCCGGCTGCACCGGCGGGTTCGTCGCCCGCCGCCCGGGGGTCGTGGGCGGCGGGCGACGATCCTGCCTGACGGGCCCGGACTCGCGAGATCCGGCGACCCAGGTGCGGTTCGCGAAACCGCACCTCCGGGGGCCACGCCGCGAACGCCGCCCCCGGCGTCCTGTCGAGCGTCGATCGGCACGTCGGCCGGCGCCGTCTTGGCTCGGCGCCGATCGACTCGGCACTGGCCGACCCGACACCGACATCCAATCGAACACTCGTTCTAACTACTGGAGAGAGTACACCTCGGGACCGACAAAAACGCAAGCACGACCAGCACCGGCGCCGGCCGTTCCGCAGCCCCGCCGGAGCCTCCGCGCCGGCCCGATCGGCGGTGGCTCAGTGCGTGAGTTCGTCCGCGACGGCCCGGGCCCAGCGGCGGTATCCGGAGGCCGAGGGGTGGAAGCGGTCCCCGGCGAAGAAGTCCGGACCCGGGAGCACGGCGATGCTGATCCACGTCGTCCGCGCCCGCCCGGCACACACCCGCCGGGAGACCTCGTCGAACGCGGCCGCGCGCTCCCCGAGGTAGCGACCCAGCGCGGCCGGCAGAGCGGGGACGTACGCGAACGGCGGCACCCCGCTCACCACGACGCGCCCGGCACGACCGGCGAGTTCGTCGAGGATGGCGACGAGATTGTCCCGCCAGTGTTCCGGGGTGCGGCCGGTCAGCACGTCGTTGGCGCCCGCCAGGAGCACGGCCACGTCCAGGTCCCCGCCGAGCCGGGGCAGCAGCCGGTGGCGGATCCGGCTGGAGGTGGCACCGAACTGCCCGACCGCCTCCCAGCCAACGGGCCGGCCGGTCCGCGCGGCGAGTTCTCGGGCCAGGCAGCCCGAGAACCCCTCGTCGTGGGTGTCGACCCCGCAGCCGGCCGCGGTCGACTCACCCAGGATGCCGACCCGCACGGGGGGACCGGACGGGTCGCCCACCGTCCCGCCGGTCGGCCCGGCGGCCGGGGCGGCCAACTCCAGCGTGGAACGCAGCCACATCCCCTGCGCGAGGACGATCGGCAGCAGCAGCGGGTTCGTCCTCATCCCGCCGCACCCCGCAGGCGCCGGGCCAGCGGGGCGACAGTCCGGTGGACCAGCACCCCGAGGCCGGCGTTGGCGACGGCGAGCCCCGACCCGACCACCAGCCCCCACTCCAGGCCCGACGCACCGGTGCCGAGCAGCAGGGCGGGCCAGCCGAGAGCGGCGGCCACCAGGACGACTCGCCACCAGTGGCCCAGGACCGCCCCGAGCAGGATCAGTGTGGGGATCACGCTGCGCTCCCTCCGTGAAGTGGTGATGCTCACCGCTATGACCGACCGGTCGGTCTGTCAACGGGCATACTGAGCGGCATGGCGGAAGAGGACGAACTGCCGACCGCGCTGGGGCCGGTGAGCTACACCGTCGTCGGGCGGGGGCCGGCGGTGCTGCTGCTGCACGGCAATCCGGGCGACGCCCGGGACTGGGACGGGGTCGTCGGCGGCCTGGCCCAGCGGCGCACCGTGATCCGGCTGGACTGGCCCGGCTACGGTCGCTCACCCGGCCCGTGCGACGGCACGACCGTCGGCGCGCCGGGCCTCGCCGGGATCCTCGACGAGGCGCTGGACGGGCTGGACCGGGCAGCCGGCGGACGCCTCGGACCGGTGGTGCTGATCGGGCACAGCGTCGGCGGCTACGCGGCGGTCCGCCAGGCGGTGTCCCGACCGGAGCGGGTCGCCGCGCTGGTGCTGGTGGCTCCCGGCGGATTCACCCGGTTCTCCCTGATCACCCGGTCGTTCGTGCGGCTCATGGGCTCGGTGGGTGCGGCCCGCCGGCTCGTCCGCCCGCTCGCGGCGGCGTACACGGTGCGCCGTACCCCGGTCAGCCGGGCGGCGCTGCGTAGAGTCCGGTTGATGCGAGGCATTCCGGCTCGGCTGGCCGTGCACAGCGCGGTGTGGCGCTCGTTCCTCGATCCCGCGCACGACCTGCGCCGGTTCGCACCCGCGATCGCCGTTCCCGTGCTACTGACCTGGGGCCGGCTCGACCCGGTGGTGCCGTGGCCGACAGACGCGCGGCGCGCCGCGCGCCTGCTGCCGGGGGCCCGGATGGTCCGGTTCTGGTCGGGGCACCTGCCGCACGCCGAGGTGCCGCAGC
>NZ_JBNJMX010000038.1:0-25173 GCF_050936375.1 Plantactinospora sp. CA-290183
TGACTTCGGCAGCCTGGCCTCGCCTCGCCTACCTGAATCCGACCGAGGCACCACGTGCCGGCGAGCTACGCCGACGGCTGCACAGCATCACCTCGTCCTCGCCAGCCGAGATGCGCGCGTTCGCGAGCTATCTGGGCACACGCCGTCCGATCCGGATCGTCGGCTCGGCACAGACCGACGACCTGCCCGCGCGCAACCCGCAGCCGGACACCGTGCTCGTGCTGACCAGCGTCACCTATCCGGACCAGACCGGCGGCGCAGCGCCGGGCACCCAACTGTTGCTGGACGCCGCCGCCCGACTGCAGGCAGCCGGCAAGCGGATCATCGTCGGCCTACACCCACGCGAGAACCCCGCGCTCTGGGACCGCTACGAAATCAGCGACGTACCGTCCGTGCAGGCGTCCGCCCGCGCGGAGGCAGCCATCGGGATCCCGGGCACAGTTTTCCCGCTCGTCGTCGCTGTCGGCACACCGGTCATCGGCTGCCTCGATCCGGCCCTGGCGGTGCCCGACTACCTGCTATCCGTCTGCTCCTCCACCATTGCCACCGCCGACCAGGCAGTGGCAGCCGTCGGACAGGCCCGACTGCCCGACCAATCCATCCTCGCTGACACGGTCGGCCCCATCGGCGGCTCCGCCGCCCGGCTGCTCGACACCTGGCGCCGTGCCGCTCGATAGGGACTGAGAACGAAACGACCCCGGCTTGGCGATCATGCCGCTGACCTGGGTCGGAAGGACTGGAGCGGGCGACGGGAATCAACCCGCACCGTCAGTTCAGAAAATCGTTTCCGGCTGCCCCGGTCTGTCCGGAGTGCCTGGTCAACCGCCGGGTGCCGCTGCCCGCTCTTGCCATCTGGTGACCGTGCGGGTGCCGAAAACCTCGTCCGTCCTGGTCACGACCTTCTTGACCACTGAGATCAGAGCTCACCTGCAGCCTTGAGCCCGCCCGGCCCGGGCGCGGCGGGTGGTCGACGCTGAACGCCGCGCGAGTATGCCTGTTGTGCTGTTTCGACTGGCCTACCTCGGCGTAACTCTCGCGCTCCTGCGGCTGCTGCCGATGAGCGACCGGGACAAGGACGCCGAGATCCTCGCGCTGCGCCACCAGCTCACCGTCCTGCAGCGGCAGCTGCACGGCGAGAAGGCCCGGTTCACGCGGGCCGATCGAGCGTGGCTGGCTGCTCTTCTCCACCGGCTGCCCCGCGACGTGTTGCGAAACCTGCGGCTGCTGGTTCGCCCGGAGACTGTGTTGCGTTGGCACCGTGACCTGATCGCCCACCGGCACGCCAGAATCTCCCGACCCCTTCAGCATGCCGGGATCGACGTAAGGAGCAAATACAAACCAGCTCGTTACCGAAGATCCGGTAACGAGCCGCTTGACCTGCATATATAACTGGTGGGCGATACTGGGTTTGAACCAGTGACCTCTTCCGTGTCAAGGAAGCGCGCTCCCACTGCGCCAATCGCCCTCGTCTGTTGCGAGGTGGAGACGGGATTTGAACCCGTGTACACGGCTTTGCAGGCCGTTGCCTCGCCTCTCGGCCACTCCACCGAGGTAGCCCCCGACATGTGGCGGCATCTCCGAGCGGACGACGGGACTCGAACCCGCGACCCTCACCTTGGCAAGGTGATGCGCTACCAACTGCGCTACGTCCGCTTGTCTTCCGGCGTTCCCGGGTGACGGATGAGAACTTTAGCCGAGCCCGCGAACGGATGCCAACTCGGGGGTCGACCGGCGGGTCACCCGGAACCTTCGCCCTGGTCAGGGCCGATCCGGACGGCAGAGCCCGAAGCCGGCAGGCGCAGCCCGCCACCCTCGCCAAATCATCCTAGGAACCTGGATTGATGGAGAAAGTGGCGGGCCGTTGCCTCCTACTTCGGGGCGTTCAGCTCGTCCAGTGCCTGGGCGGCGCCCCGGTGCAGGGTCACCGGCTCGGTCTTCCGCGCGGTCTCCAGGCTGATCTCCTTGGCCGCCGCGTTCGCCTGCTCCAGCCGCGGCTTGTGTTCGAAGAGCGCCCTGGTCAGTACGCAGACCAGGTTGGCGTCCAGGTCGTCCTTCACCAGTAGCACGTTCGGTACGACGATCGTCCTGACGTCCGCCGGGGTGCCGTACGTGGCGGCGGGGACAGAACCCTCCTCGTACACCGGGTTGATCTTCTTCAGCTCGGCCAGCAGCGGCGTGATGTCCAGGAAGCTGACCTGTCCCCTGGCCGTGGTGAGCAGGTCGGTGATGCCGGGGGTGGGCAGGCCGCCGGACCAGAAGAGCGCGTCGATCGAGCCGTCCTTCATCCCGTCGACGGTCTTGGTCAGGTCCAGACGCTGAGCCTGGATGTCCTTCGCCGGGTCGAGCCCGGCCGCCTGGAGCAGCCGGTTCGCGATCACCTCGGTGCCCGACTTCGGCGACCCGGTGGAGATCCGCTTGCCCCGCATGTCGGCGACGCTCGCGATCCCCGCGCCGTTGCGCACGATCACCTGGGTGTAGTTGGTGTGGATCCGGGCCAGCGCCTGTACCGGTTGCTTCTGCCCCTCGAAGCTGCCGGTGCCCTGGACCGCGTCCGCCGCCGTGTCGGCGAGCGAGAACGCCACCGCGTACGTTCCGGCGACGAGCTGCTGGATGTTCTGCACCGACGCCCCGGTCTCGGCGGCGGTCACCTTGACCTTGCTGTCGGGGGCGTTGGAGACCTGCTCGGCGTAGGCGTTGCCGAGCGCGAAGTACACCCCGATGGCGTTGCCGGTGGCGATGCCGATCCGGGTCTCCGTGCCGACCTCGCAGGTGATCTCACCACCGGCGTCGGTGCTCGCCGCGTCCTGCCGGCCGCCGCACCCGACCAGCCCGGACAGGCCGATCCCGGCGGCGGCCACCGCCGCCAGGGCCCTGGTTGCACGATTCATCTGGTTTCCTCTCCGACGCGCGAATCGACCTCTGACTCGACCGGGCCACTGCGCCTGTCCGCCGGAGCGCCCGGTCCGGGACCGGCGGCTGTGACGGCGTCCGGCACCGCCGCCACCGTCTCCGTCGCGTCCGGTCCCGCCCCGGCGGGGGTACGGCGGTGCCGGACCAGCGCGGACACCACGGCCAGCACCAGCAGCGCGACGCCGGCCGCGATGGAGACCGGGTGCAGGTAGAGCAGCAGCAGACCGGCGAACGCGGCGGCGGTGCGCTCGACCCGGGTGGCGGCACCGACGCCGAGGAACCAGCCGCCGCTCGCCACCGCGAGGGCGGCCACGCCGACGCAGCCGGCCAGTCCCGCCCAGAGCACCTGGAGCACCGTGCCCCGGCCGAGCAGGTACTCCCCCGGCCCGGTCAGCACGAAGGCGATGGGCGCGAGGAACGCCGGCAGGGCGTACTTCAGCGCCTGCCACATGGTGGGGACGGTCCGGCCGCCGGTGATCGCGGCGGCACCCACCGCGGCCAGCGCGGTCGGCGGGGTGACCTCGGAGAGCACCGAGTAGTAGAAGACGAACATCGCGGCCGCCGGCGCCGGTACGCCCAGCGCCAGCAGCGCCGGGCCGATGATCACCCAGCCGATGATGAAGGACGCGGTGACCGGTACGGCGAGACCGAGCATCGCCAGGGCGACGGCCGCGAGGAGCACGGTCAGCGCCAGTACGACGGTGGGGTTGTCGCTGACCGCCTGGGCGGCCCGGACCAGCAGCGAGGCGAACTGGGCGCCCAGCCCGGTCTTGGTGGTGGTGGCGGTGATGATGCCGGCCGCGCCGCAGACGGCGGCGACCGGGAGCACCCCGCGCACCCCGGCGGAGAGCGCGTCGAAGAGCCGCCGGGGGTTCAGCCGGTGCCGCCGGTCGAGGAAGGAGAGCAGCACCGCCAGCCCGGTCGCGTAGACCACGGCCCGGATCGCGCTCACCCCGACGGCGAGCAGCACCACGATGACGATCAGCGAGGAGAAGTGGTACCCGAAGCGGGCCAGCAGCCGCCAGGCCGAGCCGGCGGCCACCTCCACCGGGCGCACCTTGAACCGCCGGGCGTCGATCTCGACGGCGAGCAGGATGCCGAGGTAGTAGAGCAGGGTGGGGATCACCGCCCAGCCCAGCACGGTCAGGTAGGAGACCTCCAGGTACTCGGCCACGATGAAGGCCGCCGCGCCGAGGGTGGGCGGGGAGAGGATCGCGCCCACCCCGGCCGCGGCCAGCATGCCGCCGGCGTGCTCGGCCGGATAGCCGGCCCGGCGCAGGATCGGCCAGGTCACCGCCCCGACGCTGACCGCCGTGGCGGTGCCGGAGCCGGAGACGGTGCCGAGCAGGAAACCGGAGGCGACGGCGGTGCGGCCGGCGGCGCTGCGGGAGCGGCGGAACGCCGCCACCGACAGGTCGACGAAGAACCGCCCGGCGCCGGAGAGGTCCAGCACCGCGCCGTAGATGGTGAACAGCACGATGTAGGTCGCCGCGACGTCCAGCGGGGTGCCGTAGAACCCGCTGCCGGAGTTGTAGAGCGCGTCGACGATCTGTCCGAAGTCGAGACCCGCGTGGGCGACCGCCCAGGTCTGCGGCAACAGCCCGCCGTAGTAGCCGTAGGCGAGGAAGAGCAGGCAGACCACCGGCAGGACCCAGCCCGTGGTCCGCCGGCACGCCTCGATCAGCAGCACCAGCAGCAGCGCGCCCATCAGCACGTCCGCCGGCGCGAGCAGCCCCTGCCGGTCGAGGAAGGCGTCGTAGCCGCCGCCCGCGCCGCCGATCCCGAGCGGCAGCACCGGGTAGAGGCAGACCACCAGGGCGAGCCCGGCCAGCAGCCAGTCGGCCACCGTCGGCCGCTCCCGCCGGCCGGCCGCGCCGGCACCGGCATCCGGTACGCGCCGCGCGAGCCGGGCCGGCAGCCGCAGGCCCGACCGGTAGCCGAGGAAGACCAGCGGGAGTACGCCGGACAGGAAGATGATCAGGTAGAACTGGCTGCCCTGGGAGAGGGGACGGAACACCTGCCAGAGCACCAGCAGCGCCACGGCGAAGGCGGTGACCGCCACCCCGGCGCCGACCCGGCCGGTCAGTCGCCGGGCGGGCCGCTCCTCGTCGTCGTAGCCGACCGCGGCGGTGGCGACGTCCGGGGTGGCCAGTGCCACCGGCCGCTCACCGGACCGGTCGGGCGACTCCGCGTCTGACATGAGCGGACACTACTACGCGGTACCGAGGCTTGCCGATCTCTCTATGTCGCTTCTCGGACCGGCGGGCGGCGCGGCTCCATCGACGTTCCCGATCGACGCTCGGTAACATTTTTGACTCGCTGGTAACTTAGTGTGCCCGCCGGGATGGGTTACCGTAGCCGCGTGACGAGACGTGGGGCCGAGGTACGTCTGGATGCGCTGCTGCGCACCACCTGTGACGTGATCGCCCAGCGGGGCCTGGCCAACACCCGTACGGCCGACGTGGCGCAGGCGGCCGGGGTCAGTCAGGCACTCGTGTTCTACCACTTCGCCACGAAGGAACGCCTGGTCGCCCAGGCCTTCGCGTACGCCGCCGAGCAGGATCTGGCCCGGCTCGACGCGGTGCTCCGCTGCTCCGCCCCGCCGCTGGTACGCCTCAAGAAGCTGCTCCGCCGCTACGCCCCGGCCGGCCGTTCCCGGCCCTGGGCGATGTGGATAGACGGCTGGTCGGAGTCGCTGCGCACGCCGGAGCTGGAGAAGGTCTCCCGCCGGCTCGACCTGCGCTGGCGGGAGGGGCTGCGTGGGGTCATCGCCGCCGGGGTCGCCGAGGGCGCCTTCGTCTGCGACGACCCGGGCGGCGCGGCGTGGCGGATCAACGCGCTGATCGACGGCCTGGCCGTGCAGACGGCGGTGCACGACCGGGTGGTTCCGCGCCGGCAGCTCACCGAGTGGATCCGGCTGGCCGTCGCCCGGGAGCTCGGGCTGCGACCGGAGCAGTTGGACTGACCGGGGGGGGCGGCTGGACCGGGGCTGGTGCGTGAAACGATTCATGCCCGCGTGCCCCGAGTCTCGGGCAGCTCGGCGCCACCGGATCCGTTGACAGGACGCAGCCCCGCCGGTACGTTCGCGATTTATTGAATGGTTTCATACGCACTCCGCGCCGAGGTGCGTGCCCGCCGGGTGTGGGCGCCACGACCCGATCGGATGATTTCGAGCATGACGACTGGAACCCTGCACCGGCCGCCGCCCCGGCCCACCGCACCGGGCGACGACAGGAGCCGCGACCGGAACCGCTACCGGCGCAACCGGCCGGGCATCGCGTACCTCTTCCTCTCCCCCTGGGTGCTCGGCGCGCTGCTGCTCACCGTCGGCCCCATGGTCGCCTCGCTCTACCTCTCCTTCACCGACTACGACCTGTTCACCAGTCCGGAGTGGGTGGGCCTGGACAACTACCGCCGGCTCTTCACCGACGACGCCCGGTTCCTGGCCTCGGCCAAGGTGACCGCGGCGTACGTGCTGATCTCCGTACCGCTGAAGCTGGCCGCCGCCCTGGCGGTGGCGATGCTGCTCAACCGCAACCGGCGCGGACAGGGCTTCTACCGGTCGGCGTTCTACGCGCCCTCGCTGCTCGGCACCGGGGTGGCGATCGCGCTGGTCTGGCGGGCGATGTTCACCGACACCGGCGTGGTCGACTCGGTCACCGGGTCGTTCGGCTGGGACACCGGCGGCTGGATCAACGAGCCGGACTACGCGCTCTACGTGCTGATCATCCTGGCGGTCTGGCAGTTCGGCGCCCCGATGGTCATCTTCCTGGCCGGCCTGAAGCAGATTCCCACCGAGCTCTACGACGCCGCCGCGGTGGACGGCTCCGGGCGCTGGCGGACCTTCCGCTCGGTGACCCTGCCAATGCTCTCCCCGATCATCCTGTTCAACCTGGTGCTGGAGACCATCCACGCGTTCCAGGCGTTCACCCCGGCGTTCATCGTCAGCGGCGGCCGGGGCGGGCCCAGCAACTCGACGCTGTTCTACACGCTCTACCTCTACGAGCGCGGCTTCGCCCAGTTCCGCATGGGGTACGCCTCGGCGATGGCGTGGATCCTGCTGCTCACCATCGCCATCATCACGGCCCTGTTCTTCGGCACGTCCCGCCGCTGGGTCTTCTACTCCGGGGAGGACAGGTGACCACCCTCCAGAGTGGCCGGGCAGCCGGCCGCACGGGTGACCGGCTGCGCGGGATCGGCTGGCACGCGCTGATCATCGTCGTCCTGGCGCTGCTGCTCTACCCGGTGATCTGGCTCTTCGCCACCTCGGTGAAGCCCACCGACGAGATCCTCTCCAGCCTCAGCATCTGGCCCAGCCGGCTGGCCCCGGAGAACTACGCCGCGGCGCTGGACGGGATCGCCGGGATCGGCGTCTGGCGCTTCTTCTCCAACTCGCTGATCGTCGCGGTCGGCTCGGTGATCGGCAACCTGGTCTCCTGCGCGCTGGCCGCCTACGCCTTCGCCCGGCTCCGGTTCCGGCTGCGCGGGCCGCTCTTCGCGTTCACCCTGCTGACCATCATGCTGCCGTACCACGTGGTGCTGATCCCGCAGTACACGATCTTCCAGAAGCTGGACCTGGTCGGCACCTTCGTCCCGCTGATCCTGCCGAAGCTGCTCGCCACCGACGCGTTCTTCATCTTCCTGATGGTCCAGTTCATCCGCGGGCTGCCCCGGGAGCTGGACGACGCGGCGGAGATCGACGGCTGCGGGCCGGTGCTGACGTTCCGGTACGTGATCCTGCCGCTGCTGAAGCCGGCCCTGGTCACCACCGCGATCTTCACCTTCATCTGGACCTGGAACGACTTCTTCAGCCAGCTCGTCTACCTCAACGATCCCGAGTCCTACACGCTGCCGCTGGCGCTGCGGCTCTTCATCGACCAGACCAGCGAGTCCGCGTTCGGCCCGATGTTCGCGATGTCGGTGCTGAGCCTGGTGCCGGTGATGCTCTTCTTCCTGGCCTTCCAGCGCTACCTGGTGGAGGGGCTGGCCACCTCCGGGCTCAAGGGCTGAGCGTCCCCGGGGCCGGGTGACGCGTCAGGACCCGGCCAGGTCGTCCGGCAGCAGCCCGACGACCTGGTCGCGGTCCAGCGCGCCGTCCGCGACGGGGATCCGGTACCGCCGGGCGCAGCCGACCGTCGGGGCGTCCCGGCGGCATTCCGGCGGCGCGCTGACGGTGCCGGCGTGACGCCGGGGCGTACTGTCGGCGCATCGGTGACCATGGCGGTGGCGGGTGGGACCGCCCTGCTCAGCCACCGGATAACCTTGACACGTTTCAGCCCGGCGCGGACCCGGGCTGCGGAAGGAGACGGCAGTGCCGGGACCAGCGGTGAGCATCCGCGACGTGGCCACCCAGGCCGGGGTGTCGGTGGGCACGGTGTCCAACGTGCTCAACCGGCCCGACATCGTGGCCGCCTCGACCCGCAGCCGGGTACTCGCCGCCATCAGCGACCTGGGATTCGTGCCGAACGACGCGGCCCGGCAGCTGCGCCGGGGCCGTGGCCGCACCCTCGGTCTGGTGGTGCTGGACGTGGCCAACCCGTTCTTCACCGACGTGGCCCGGGGCGTCGAGGACGCCACCGGCGCGGCCGGGATGGCGGTCATCTTCTGCAACAGCGACGGTGACCGGGCCAAGGAGAGCAGATACCTGGACCTGCTGGAGGAGCAGCGCGTCCAGGGAGTGCTGATCACCCCGGTGGACGACGCGAACGAGCGGCTGGTCCGGCTGCGCGAGCGGGGTGTCCTGGTGGTCCTGCTGGACCGCCGCTCGACCCGGCCCGACGTCTGCTCGGTGGCGGTCGACGACCGCCTCGGCGGCGAGCTGGCGATGCGACACCTGGTGGAGGCGGGGCACCGGCGGATCGCCTTCGTCGGCGGGCCGTGGGGGCTGGAACAGGTCCGGGACCGCTACCACGGCGCGCTGCACGCGCTGCGCGAGGCGGGCCTGGCCGAGGAGCACCTGCGCCGCTTCGACACGCCGAGCCCGACCGTGGCCGCCGGCCGGGACGCCGCCTCGCGCATCCTCGGCCTGCCCCGACCCGCCCGGGCCACCGCGGTCTTCTGCGCCAACGACCTGCTCGCCCTCGGCGTCCTCCAGGAGCTCACCCGCCAGCAGGTCCGGGTGCCGGAGGACATCGCCCTGGTCGGCTACGACGACATCGAGTTCGCCGCCGCGGCCGCCGTACCGCTCTCCTCGGTGCGGCAGCCCCGGCAGCGGCTCGGGCAGACCGCCGCCCAGCTGATGCTGGACGAGGCGAACGACCCGGAGGGGCACCGGCACCAGCAGGTGATCTTCGAGCCGGAGCTGGTGGTCCGGGAATCCAGCCGGTACGCCCGCACCCCCGGCTGAACCGGCCGTCGTAACCGGCCGGTGCGGAACCGGTTTCTTGACAGGCCCGTGACGTCGCTCGTATTTTGAGGACAGTCTTGTTGAAACGGTTCATTCTGGGGAGGCCACCGATGCGGCGGGTTTGCTTCATCCTGCGCGTCCGGCCGGACCGGCTCGCCGAGTACCGGGAACGGCACGCGGCGGTCTGGCCGGAGATGCTCGCCGCGCTCCGCGACGCCGGCTGGCACGACTACTCCCTCTTCCTGCACGACGACGGCCTGCTGGTCGGACACTTCCGCACCCAGGACCTGGCCGCGTCGCTCGCCGCGATGGAGCGCACCGGGGTCAACGCCCGGTGGCAGGCCGAGATGGCCCCCTTCTTCGTCGGGTTGGACGGGCGGCGTCCCGACGAGGGATTCGTCGTCCTCGACGAAATCTTCAACCTGGACGCGCAACTCGCCGCGCTCGACACCACGGAGGCCTGACATGACCGAGACCGCCGTCCGGGCCGCACTGCGGGCCCAACGGATCGAGGTGCCCTCCTGGGCGTACGGGAACTCCGGCACCCGGTTCAAGGTGTTCAGCCAGCCCGGGGTCCCCCGTACGCCGGAGGAGAAGATCGCCGACGCCGCCCAGGTGCACGCCTTCACCGGCGTCGCCCCGATCGTCTCGCTGCACATTCCGTGGGACCGGGTGGACGACTTCGCCAAGCTCGCCGCGTACGCCGCCGAGCGGGGGGTCCGGATCGGCGCCATCAACGCCAACGTCTTCCAGGACGACGACTACCGGCTGGGCAGCGTCACCAACCCCGACCCGCGGATCCGCCGCAAGGCCCTGGACCACCTGCTCGACTGCGTCGACATCATGGACGCCACCGGCTCGCGCGACCTGAAGCTCTGGTTCTCCGACGGCACCAACTACCCCGGGCAGGACGACATCCGCACCCGGCAGGACCGGCTCGCCGAGGCACTGGCCGCCACGTACGCCCGGCTCGGCCCCGACCAGCGGATCCTGCTGGAGTACAAGCTCTTCGAGCCCGCCTTCTACTCCACCGACGTGCCGGACTGGGGCACCGCGTACGCGCACTGCCTGAAGCTGGGCGAGAAGGCCCAGGTGGTGATCGACACCGGCCACCACGCCCCCGGCACCAACATCGAGTTCATCGTGGCGTTCCTGCTCCGCGAGGGGCGGCTCGGCGCCTTCGACTTCAACTCCCGCTTCTACGCCGACGACGACCTGATGGTCGGCTCGGCCGACCCGTTCCAGCTCTTCCGGATCATGCACGAGATCGTCCGGGCCGACGCCCTGCGCGAGGAGTCCGGGATCAACTTCATGCTCGACCAGTGCCACAACATCGAGCCGAAGATCCCGGCCCAGATCCGGTCCGTGATGAACGTGCAGGAGGCGACCGCGAAGGCGCTGCTGGTCGACGCCGAGGCGCTGGCCGCGGCGCAGACCGCCGGGGACGTGCTCGGCGCCAACGGGGTGCTGATGGACGCGTACAACACCGACGTACGGCCGCTGCTGCGCGAGGTACGCGCGGAGATGGGTCTCGATCCGGACCCGATGGCCGCGTACGCCCGCTCGGGTTACGCCGAGCGGATCGCCGCCGAGCGGGTCGGCGGCCAGCAGGCCGGCTGGGGGGCATGACCGTGAGCACCGATCCGACGCATCCCGAGGTGGCCGCGCTGCTCGACCGCGCGCACCGGCTCGGCGCCGACAAGCGCACCACCAACTACGGCGGTGGCAACGTCTCGGCCAAGGCGACCGCGGCCGACCCGGTCACCGGCGGCCCGGCCGAGCTGATGTGGGTCAAGGGCTCCGGCGGCGACATCGGCACCCTGACCGAGGCGGGGCTGGCCGTGCTGCGGCTGGACCGGCTGCGCGCCCTGGTCGACGTCTACCCGGGCGTCGAGCGCGAGGACGAGATGGTCGGCGCGTTCGACTTCTGCCTGCACGGCCGGGGCGGCGCGGCACCGTCGATCGACACCGCGATGCACGCCCTGGTCGACGCCGCGCACGTGGACCACCTGCACCCCGACGCCGGCATCGCGCTGGCGACCGCCGCCGACGGGCCCGAGCTGACCCGCCGCTGCTTCGGCGACCGGGTGGTCTGGGTGCCGTGGCGCCGGCCCGGTTTCCAGCTCGGCCTGGACATCGCCGCCATCGCCCGGGACAACCCGCAGGCCATCGGCGTGATCCTCGGCGGCCACGGCATCACCGCCTGGGGCGCGACCAGCGCCGAGTGCGAGGCCCGTTCCCTGGAGATCATCGAGACCGCGACCCGGTTCCTCGCCGAGCACGGCCGGCCCGAACCGTTCGGCGCGGTGCTGCCCGGGTACGAACCGCTGCCCGTCGCGCAGCGGCACGCGCGGGCAGCCGCCCTGGCCCCGGTGCTGCGCGGGCTGGCCAGCACGGACAGCCGGCAGTCCGGGTCCCTCCAGATCGGGCACTTCACCGACGACGGGGCGGTGCTGGACTTCCTGGCCCGCGCCGAGCACCCGCGGCTGGCCGCGCTCGGCACCTCCTGCCCGGACCACTTCCTGCGGACCAAGGTCCGGCCGCTGGTGCTGGACCTGCCCGCCGACGCGCCGCTGACCGAGGCGGTGGCCCGGCTGCGCGAGCTGCACGACGCGTACCGCAAGGACTACCGGGCCTACTACGAGCGGCACGCCGAGCCGGACTCGCCGGCGATGCGCGGCGCCGACCCGGCGATCGTGCTGGTGCCGGGGGTCGGCATGTTCAGCTTCGGCCGGGACGCCCAGACCGCCCGGGTCGCCGCCGAGTACTACCTCAACGCGATCAACGTGATGCGCGGCGCCGAGGCGGTGTCGCGCTACGCGCCGATCGACGAGGCGGAGAAGTTCCGGATCGAGTACTGGCAGTTGGAAGAGGCCAAGCTCCGGCGGATGCCGAAGCCCAAGCCGCTGGCCGGCCGGGTCGCGCTGGTCACCGGCGGTGGCTCCGGGATCGGCGCGGCGATCGCCCGCCGGCTGTCCGCCGAGGGCGCCGCCGTGGTGGTGGCCGACCGCGACGCCGGGGCCGGCGCCACGGTGGCCGGCGAACTCGGCACCGCCGACCGGGCGGTCGCGGTACCGGTCGACGTCACCGACGCGGCCGGGATCGAGGCGGCCTTCGCCGCCGCCGCGCTCGCCTTCGGCGGGGTCGACCTGGTGGTCAACAACGCCGGGCTGTCGATCTCGAAGTCGCTGCTGGAGACCACCGAGGCGGACTGGGACCTGCAACACGACGTGATGGCCAAGGGGTCCTTCCTGGTCTCCCGGGCCGCCGCCCGGCTGATGGTCGAGCAGGGCCTGGGCGGGGACCTCGTCTACATCTCCAGCAAGAACTCGGTCTTCGCCGGCCCGAACAACATCGCCTACAGCGCCGCCAAGGCCGACCAGGCCCACCAGGTACGGCTGCTCGCCGCCGAACTGGGCGAGCACGGCATCCGGGTCAACGGGATCAACCCGGACGGGGTGGTCCGGGGCTCCGGAATCTTCGCCAGCGGCTGGGGTGCGCAGCGGGCCGCCGTCTACGGGGTGCCCGAGTCCGAACTGGGCGCGTACTACGCCGGGCGGACGCTGCTCAAGCGGGAGGTGCTGCCGGAGCACGTGGCCAACGCGGTCTTCGCGCTGACCGGCGGCGAGCTGTCGCACACCACCGGCCTGCACGTACCGGTCGACTCCGGCGTGGCCGCGGCGTTCCTGCGATGAGCGCACCGGGCGGATCGGTGCACGGGTCGACGGCGGTGGCCGCCGTCGACCTCGGCGCGGCCAGCGGGCGGGTGATGCTCGCCGAGATCGACCCGACGGGCGTCGCGCTGACCGAGGTGCACCGCTTCGCCAACGGCCCGGTACGGCTGCACGACACCCTGCACTGGGACGTGCTGCGGCTGCACGCCGAGACGCTGACCGGGCTGGCCGCCGCGCTGACCCGCCGCCCCGATCTGGCCAGCGTCGGCATCGACTCCTGGGCGGTGGACTACGGGCTGCTGGACGACACCGGCGCACTCGTCGGCAACCCGGTGCACTACCGGGACCGGCGTACCGAGGGGGTGCCGGAGCGGGTGGTCGAGGCGCTGGGCGCCGACTACCTGTACGACACCACCGGACTGCAACTGCTGCCGTTCAACACGCTCTTCCAGCTCGTCGCCGCGACCGGCACGCCCGCGCTGGAGCGGGCCCGGACCATGCTGCTCATCCCCGACCTGCTCTCCTACTGGCTGACCGGGGAGGCCGGCTGCGAGGTCACCAACGCCTCCACCAGCCAGCTGCTGGACGTACGGACCCGACGCTGGTCGACGGAGCTGATCGACCGGGCCGGGCTGCCGGCCCGGCTGTTCGGACCGCTGCGCCAGCCGGGCGACCCCGCCGGCGAGCTGCGCCCCGAGGTACGCGAGGCGGTCGGCGCGACGACGGCGCTGCCGGTGACCGCGGTCGGCTCGCACGACACCGCGTCGGCGGTGGCCGCCGTACCGGCGCGGGGCGAGAACTTCGCCTACATCTCCTGCGGCACCTGGTCACTGGTCGGGGTGGAGCTGCCGAAGCCGGTGCTGTCCGCGCAGAGCCGGGCGGCCAACTTCACCAACGAGGCCGGGGTGGACGGCACCGTCCGCTACCTGCGCAACGTGATGGGGCTCTGGCTGCTGCAGGAGTCGCTGCGGGTCTGGCGGTCGCGGGGGCTGGCGACCGAGCTGCCGGAGCTGCTGGCCGCCGCCGCCCGGCAGCCGGCGCTGGCCGCCGTGGTCGACCCGGACGATCCCGCGTTCCTGCCGCCGGGTGACATGCCGGGCCGCCTCGCCCAGGCGTGCGCCCGGCGGGGTGAGCCGGTGCCGGAGAGCCCGGCCGCGATGACCCGGTGCATCCTGGACAGTCTGGCCCTGGCCCACCGGGCCGCCGTGGCGCAGGCGCGCCGACTCTCCGGGCGGGACGTGGAGGTGGTGCACGTCGTCGGCGGCGGGGCCCGCAACGAGCTGCTCTGCCAGCTCACCGCCGACGCCTGCGGACTGCCGGTGGTGGCCGGCCCGGTGGAGGCGACCGCGCTGGGCAACGCGCTGGTGCAGGCCCGCGCCCTCGGCGTACTGGACGGCGGGCTGGCGGAGCTACGCGCGCTGCTGCGGCGTACCGGGTCGACCCGGACCTACCGGCCGGCGGCCGGCACCGGGGCCGACTGGCGGGCGGCGGCGGAGCGGGCCGGACTGGCCGACGGTTAGACCTCCCGTGGGAGGGGTGCCCACGGGATCGGAAGGGGCGTCGCGTCTCGTGCGGTGGCGCGGCGCCCCGCCCGGGCCGCCACGGTCCGAGGTGATGGTAGTAATCCTCATGAATGTCAAAAATGGCTCAATCAGGGCTTTTATCTGTTAGGAAGGGGCTGACTGGACGGTTCGGACCGGGGAGGTCAGCGGATGGTGGCGCAGGCAGAGCGACGGACCGGGACCGACCACCCACGGGTGCCGTCCGACGGCAGCTCCGGGCTGGTCGCCCTGGCCGTCGTCGCGGTGCTGCTGGCCAGCGCCGGTTCGGGCATCGTCCCCGGCGGTTTCGTCGGGATGGACGTCCTCTTCGTGGTCGCCGGCTTCCTGCTCAACGCCGCGCTGCTGCCCGAGTGGACCCGTACCGGGCAGATCTCCCTGCCGACCTTCTACGCCCGCTGTGCCCGGCGGCTGCTGCCGGCGGCCACCCTGGTGCTCGCCGCCGCGTTCGGACTGGCCCTGCTGGTCCTGCCGCGCGACCGGTGGACGCAGACCGGCTGGGACGTGGTCGCCGGCGGCCTGTACGGGCTCAACTGGCGCCTCGCCGAGCAGGGCGAGGTGCCGGTCGTCGCGGAGGGGGCGAGCGGCCTCCTGGCGCACTACTGGGCGCTCGGGGTGCACGGGCAGCTCACCCTGCTCTGGCCGCTGCTCTTCGTCGGCGTCGCGGGCTGGGCCGTCCGGCGGTGGGGGCGCGGTCCCCGGCGCCCGCTGCTGTTCGCGCTCGGCCTCCTCGGCGCCGCCTCGTTCGCCTGGTCGGTCCGGCTCACCACCGCCGAGCCGGAGCGGGCGTACCTGGTGAGCACCACCCGGCTCTGGGAGCTGGCCCTCGGCGGCGGGATCGCCCTGCTGGTCGCGCGCCCCGGACGGCTGCCCGGGCGGGTCACCGGCGCGGTCGGCTGGGCCGGTCTCGCCGCCGTACTGGTCGCGATGCTCGCGCTGCGGCCGGGTCCGCACTTTCCCGGTTACCTCGCGCTGCTCCCCGCGCTGGGCACCGCCGCGGTCCTCGCCGCCGGCACGGGTCGCCGTGGCCCCGCCGTGCTGCTGGGAGCCCGGCCGGTCCGGGCGGCCGGGGCGGTGGCCTATCCGCTCTACCTCTGGCACTGGCCGTTGCTGGTGGCCGCGCAGGCCCGGTTCGGCGAGCTGCGCCCGGTGGCCGGGGCCGCCGTGCTCGGCGGTGCCGCCACGCTCGCCGTGCTGACCCACCGGTACGTGGAACGGCCGCTGCGCGCCGGTGCGCCGCGCACCTGGTCGGCGGGCCAGATCCTCCGGGTCGCCGCGGTGGTCCCGGCGGTGGCCCTGATCGGCGGGATGCTGCTCCAGCTCAGCGTCTGGCCGCCCACCCCGCCGTCCCCGCTCCCGGTCGCGGCCCGGCCCTCACCAGGGGTGTCGACTCCCGCGCCACCGGCCGCGCCCGGGGCCGCCGCGCTCGGCCCGTCCCCGCGCCAGGCCCGGGCCGGCATCCCGGTGGCGCAGGTGGCGTCGGTCGTGCCGAGGCCGGCCGAGGCCGACGAGGACCTCTCGGACGTCTACCGGCACAACTGCTTCCCGGCCGCGTCGAGCGGCACCCCGAAGGCCTGCCTGTACGGCGACCGGGAGTCCGAGGTCACCGTGGTGCTGGCCGGCGACACCCAGGCCGCGAGCTGGGTACCGGCGTTGCAGGCCATCGCCGCGGACCGGCGGTGGCGCCTGATCACGTACCTGAAGCCGGGCTGTCCGTTCCTCGACCTGCCGGTCGCCGGGACCGACCGGCGGCCGGCCACGGCCTGCGCCCAGTGGTACCGCAACGTGCGCGCCGAACTCGTCGGGGCGGAACGTCCCCGGCTGCTGCTGATCAGCAACTTCCGGTACCAGCCGATCGTCGGGGGCCGGGCGCTCAGCGGGGCCGAGGCGGACGAGGCACTGGTCGCCGGGATGCGCCGGACCTGGTCCGGGCTGGCCGGTCCCCAGTTGCCCGTCGTGCTGCTGCGGGACGGGCCGGTGGTGGACTTCGGCGGGGCGAGGTGCGTGGCGGCGAACCCGAAGCGGCTGACCCGGTGCGCCACGCCCCGCGACGACGCGCTGGCCTGGGGTGCCGGGGCCGCCCAGCGCCGCGCGGTCGCGGACAGCGGGGACGTGCGGCTCGTCGACCTGAACAGCGCGATCTGCCCGGCGCAGCGGTGCGCGGCGGTCATCGGCGGGGTGCTCGTCTACCGGGACAACCGGCACCTCACCGCCACGTACGCGCGCACGCTGGCGCCCCGGCTGCGCAGCGCGCTCAACCGGGTGCTGCGCGCGGGTTGAGCGAGGCGGCCGCCACCGGGGTCCGGCTCGACCGGTCGGGCGGCGTCGGCGGGCCGCCCGTGCCCCCAGGACGGCACACGGGCGCGGGCCGGGAGAACACGTCTCCCGGCCCGCGCCCGTGCCGTACGCCGGTCAGCCGAGCTGGCTGGCGGCCTCGGTGATCACCCGCTTGGCTCCCTCGGCCGGTGGGATGCGGTTGAAGATGACCTCGTCGTAGATGCGCTGGAACTCGGCCTTCACCGCGCCGCCCCCCTTCGGCTGGGGCGGCGGGGTCGGCAGTAGCAGGCTGGTGACGGCGGTCTCGAACTCGTACACCTTCCTGTCGTTCTCCGACAGGCTCGGCGCGATCGCGTCCCGCACCTTGGCGTTGGCCGGCATGCCCCGGGCCACGCCCTGCACCTTGCCCGCGTCCACGTCGTTGACCAGGAAGTCGATCAGCATCGCGGCCTGCTCGGGGTGCTCGCTGCGCTGCGCCACGCTGTACGCCATCGACATGGCGGCGATCATCCCGCGCTTCGGGGTGTCGCTCGGCATCGGCGCGATCGCCAGCGGTGCGCCGTACGCGCTGGTCAGGCCGGTGAAGCTGGAGTCGTAGTTGACCTCACCGGTGACGCCCTTCTTGATCAGGGAGGAGTTCTGGATCGAGCCGTCGAGCTGGGTGGTCAGCGCCGCCGGGGCGAGGGCGCCGGCGGCCCGCAGCCGTCCGGTCAGCGTCCAGAACTCGGTGAGGTCCGCCTCGGTGAAGCCGAGCTTGCCGTCGTCGGTGTAGATCGCCTTGTCCCGCTGGCGCAGCCAGATGTCGAACCAGTCGATCGCGAAGCCGAAGTCGCCGAAGCCGGCCACCTTGCCGCCGCTGTCCTGGTGCAGCTTCTGCCCGGCGGCGAGCATGTCCTCCCAGGTCCAGTCGGGCTTGGGCGGGGTCACGCCGGCCTTGGACCACAGTGCGGGGTCGTAGACGACGCCCTGGGTGTTCTGGGCGATCGGGATCGCGTACGTCGCGTCGCCGACCTTGCCGGCCGGCAGCAGCGTCTGGGTCAGGTCGCCCAGCTTCAGCGTGCCGTCCTCGACGAACTCGGTCAGGTCGCGCAGGGCGTTGCGCTCCGCGTACTCGCGCAGGTAGGCGCGGTCCATCTGGACCACGTCCGGCGCGTTCCCGCCGGCGATCTCGGTGGAGAGCTTCTGGAAGTACGCGTCGAACGCGCCGAACGAGGTGTTCACCTTGATGTTCGGGTGCTTCTGCTCGAACAGGTCGATGGCGGCCTCGGTCACCTTGGCCCGGTCCTCGTTGCCCCACCAGTTGAACTGGAGGGTGACCTGACCGTCCGAGCCACCGTCGCCGCCGCCACCGCAGGCGGCCAGTGGCAGGACGAGCAGCGTCGCCGCGGCGAGGGTGGCGACCCGCGCCGCTCGGCGTAGACGCCGGTTGTGCACCATGGACGTTCTCCTTCCCGGTGGCGCCTGGGATACGGCGGGAAAACGCTTGCCCGACACGACTGGGTCGGGCAAGCCCGCAGCGGGGGCGGGGCCACAATGAAACGATCCAACAAGACCGGACGCTAGGTGTGAGGCCGACCACTTGTCAAGGGACGACTTCGGCACTGCCGTCGCCCCGAGCGCGAATGGGGTGGCCGGCCCGGGAACGGCTCTTGAATCGTTACAGAAACGCGACGCCGACGGGGGACCGGCGGGGTCCCCGCGCCGGTCGGTTCGGGCCGCCTTCTTGCCATGATCAGCGGCGACTGATATCCACGTATCTGCACGCGCCCATGATCCATAACCCCCCTTTCCCAGACACCCCCGCTCTTTCCGGGCCGGCCCGACCGGTCGACCCCGTCGTACCCCCTGTCCAAGGAGGACCCCTTGCCACAACCCTGGTGGAGATCAGCACATCGGAGCAGACGGCGGTTCGTCCCCGCGCTCACGGCGGCCGTGGTGGCCGCCGCGCTGCTTCCCGGCGCCACCACCGCCAGTGCGGCACCCAGCGGCGCACCCGCCGCACCGGCCCGGCACGACGACCACCCGGAGTCCTTCGGCGGCAGCCACGCCTCCCGGGACCGGGACAACCGGGTCGGCACCGCCGCCCCGAACGCCCGGCAGCGCGGCCTGGCCGGCCAGGTGGACGGCGCGATCCGGTGGAACGCCCTGGGCACCCCGCACGCGCTCACCGCCACCGACGGCCCGCTGGCCAGCGGGCTCCCCGCCGATCCCGAGACCGCCGCCCGGGAGTACCTGGTCCGCAACCGGGAGCTGTTCGGGCTGGACGCTCCCGCCGTGGCCCAACTGGAGCGGCTGCTGGTCACGCCGATCGGCGCCGGCACGGTGGTGACCCTGCGGCAGCGCTTCGGTGACCTCCCCGCCGGGTACGACGGCCTGGTCAGCATCGCCGTCACCGGCGGCGAGGTGGTCAACGTCAGCTCGTCGCTGTCCCGGGACACCCGCGCCCCCGAGCCGGTCACCATCTCCGCCGAGCAGGCCTACCAGGTCGCGCTCGCCGACGCCGGGCTGACCGCCGGCCAAGTGACCCGGCACGACGTACGGCAGGTCGCGGTGCCCACCCCCGACCGTGGCCCCCGGGCCGCCTGGGAGGTCACCCTGATCTCCGCCGACGCCGACCACCCGACCGCGTTCACCACCTTCGTCGACGGGGTCCGCAGCGAGGTGCTGGTCCGCGAGGACCTGGTCGACTTCGACTCCGACGACCCGAGCTGGGCGGTCTTCCCGGCCAACCCGCCCAGCTCCGTCAAGCCCGGACGGGACCCCCGGGTGCTCTGGTGCGCGACCTGGGAACGCGGCTGCGAGCGGGTGGTCCGCGACCCGGTGAGCGGGCAGCCGTGGGACGTGGACCTGGCCACCGGCCAGCCCACCCACACCACGCGGGGCAACGCGGCCAACACCGTCGTCTCGTGGGGGAACAACACCCCGGCGGTACCCGCCACCGAGAGCCCCACCCGGGACTACGTCTACCCGTTCACCGACCCGTGGCGCACCTCGAAGTGCAACCCGGAGGTCTTCACCGCGGCGCACCGCAACGACGCCGACGCGGCGACCGCCAACCTCTTCGCGATGCACAACCGGATGCACGACTGGGCCTACCGCCTGGGCTTCACCGAGTCGGCGTGGAACATGCAGGCGGTCAACCTGAGCGGGAACGGCCTCGGCGGCGACGCCGAGCAGGGCCGCGCCCAGCAGGGGGCGCTCACCGGCAACCGCAACAACGCCAACCAGTCCACCCCGCGCGAGGGCCTGCCGCCGAGCACCAACATGTACCTGTGGCAGCCCGCCGCCGGTGGCCCGTACCCGCCCTGCGTGGACGGTGACTACGACATGACGGTGATCGGGCACGAGTACACCCACGCGATCAGCAACCGCATGATCGCCGGCCCGGACAGCGGCATCAGCGGCCACCAGGGCGGCGCGATGGGCGAGTCCTGGAGCGACCTGCTCGGCACCGAGTACCTCTTCCAGCACGGGCTGCGGCCCGCCGGCGAGACGCCGTTCATCGTCGGCGCCTACGTCACCGGCAACACCGTCAGCGGCATCCGGAACTACGACCTCAGCCGGAGCCCGCTGAACTACTCCGACGTGGGCTACAACGTCGCCGGTCCGGCCGTACACGCCGACGGGGAGATCTGGGGCGCGACCAACTTCCGGGTCCGCTCCGCCCTGGTCAAGCGGTACGGCATCGGCACGCCGTCCCGGCAGCTCGACTGCGCCACCGGGAAGATCCCGGTCGAGCAGTGCCCGGGCAACCGGCGCTGGTCGCAGCTGGTCTTCGACTCGTTCCTGCTCCAGGCGGTCAGTTCGGTCAGCATGGTCGACATGCGGGACAACCTGCTCGCGGCCGACCGGCTCCGCTTCGGCGGCGCCAACCAGGAGATCATCTGGAACGCCTTCGCCGAGTCGGGACTCGGCCGGGACGCCGCCACCAACGGCGCCGCCGACACCGACCCGACCCCGAGCTTCGCCTCCCCGCACGCCCGCAACGTCACCGTCACACTGCGTCCGGAGGGCGAGAGCCAGGCCGCGCCGGTCCGGCTCTACGTCGGCGAGTACGAGGCCCGGGCGGTACCGGTGGCCGACACCGACCCGGCCACCCCGCTGCCGGACACCTTCGAGGTGGTGCCGGACCGGAAGTTCTCGTTCCTGGCCGTCGCGCCCGGCTTCGGGCACACCCGGTTCAGCCGGGAGTTCACGGCCGGCAAGGGCCGGGGCGGCGACAGGCCGGTGACGCTGGAGCTGGAACTGAGCCGCAACCTCGCCTCGGCCACCTCCGGTGCGGCGGTCGCCGGAGACGGCGTCAACCTCGACCGGCTGGTCGACGACACCGAGGCGACCAACTGGGCCGCCCTGGACGGGGTGACCGGCAAGCAGGTCACCGTCGACCTCGCCGGGGACCGGCCGCAGACCGTACGGCGGGTGAACGTCAGCGCCATGCTCCGGCCCGGGATCACCACCGACCCGGACCCCGGCACCTCGCAGAACGCGCTGTCGGCGCTGCGCTCGTTCGCCGTACTGGCCTGCGACGCGACCCGGGCTGACTGCGCGGACCCGGCGAACTTCCGCCGGGTCTACACCAGCCGGTCGGACGCGTTCCCGGGCGGGGCGTACCGGCCGTACTCGCGGGACCTGAACCTGCGGTCCTTCGAGATCCCCCGGACCCTCGCCACGCACCTGCGGCTGGAGGTGCGCGACAGCCAGTGCACCGGCGGCCCGAACTACGCCGGTGAGCAGGACGCCGACCCGGCGACCACCACCGACTGCGCCACCGCCAGCCCGGCCCGTACCCAGGTCCGGATCGCGGAGTTCCAGGCGTACGGCAGGTAGCCGTCGCGCCGGTCCATCCCGACGCCCGGTCCGAGCACCCGCTCGGGCCGGGCGTCGGCCGTCGGGGTCCCCGCCTCGGGCGGCCGGATCACCAGGCGCCGGAGCGCCGGGCCTGGTGACCGCGCCGGGGCGAGCTGGCCCGTCGACGTCTGGCCGGGGCGCTCCGGCCGGCCGGCGGGACGCCGCCGGAGGCGAACACGGCCTCCGGGTCGACCCGCCCCCGGGCGCGCAGCCGCAGCAGCAGTCCCGCACCGAGGAAGAGCAGGGCGCCACCGACCACGAAGCCGAGCTGGAGCAGCCCGGTGCCGCCCTGGCCCGCCGCGGCGTCGGCCCCACCGGCACCGGCGCCACCCGCGACGTCCTCGTCGAGGGCTCCCCCGTCCTCCGGCTCCTGCCCCGGGGACGCCTCCGCCTGCCCGGTCGCGGCGGACGCCGAATCCTCCGGTGCCGGGGTGGGTACCCGCGTGGTCGGCGGGCGGCGGTCGGCCCGGCGGTCCGCGGGAGTCCGGCCACGCCGCTCGGACACCACCTCCCGGGTGACGCCACCGCGGTCGAGCAGCCGCGACTGCGTGTCGTACGCCTCGACGGCGAGGCTGATCCGGCCGTCCGTCACGTCGCCGTCCACCGACAACCGGTACCGGGCGGTGACGGTCCGGTCCCGGCACAGCGTCCCCGGATCCAGCTCCCGGTCGGTGAGCCGGGCCCCGCCGTCCTCGGCGGTGATCTCCAGCGGTATCCGGCCGTCCTCCTCGATCCGTTCGACGGCGATCTGGTCCAGCCGGAGCCCGTCCGCGCGCAGCAGCAGCGACCAGCGCACCTTGCGGCACCCGCCGCCGTCACTGGTCGAGACGACCGCCGTGACGGTCTCCAGGCCACCGCCCGCCACGAACTCCGCCGGCACCTCGGTCAGCACGGTCTCGGTCCCGGCGGCCATCGCCGGGACCGGCAACACGAACCCGCCGGCCGCGCAGACCAGCACGGCACCGAACCGTGTCGCGAACCGCACCACCGTCACCACCCACCCGTCGCCGCCATCGCATGCCCCACCGACGCTAGGGCCGACAGCCGGACGGGCGGAAGAGTGGTGTATCAGCACCCTTCTCCAATGAAGGTGGTCATTTTGACGCGCAGTGGTGAACCGGTCACGAATCGACCACGACACGCCGGAGCGGGGCACGGTCCGGCGGCAGCGCGGGACCGGCCGCGGGTGCCGGCGGGTGGCCGGGCACAATCGGCGGTTGTGTCCGACAACCCGGCGACGTTCGTGCGCGCCTACGCCCGGCTGGCGCCGGTCGCCGCCGTACCGGAGGTCCGGCTGTACCAGGCGGACGAGCCGATCGGCCTCTGGGAGCTGACCGAGGGCGAGTTCCGCAGCGAGCAGCCGCCACCGTTCTGGGCCTTCGCCTGGGCCGGCGGGCAGGCCCTGGCCCGCTACGTGCTGGACCATCCGGAGACCGTGGCCGGGCGCCGGGTACTGGACCTGGCCAGTGGATCCGGCCTGGTGGCGGTCGCCGCGGCCCGCGCCGGCGCCACCGCGGTACGGGCGGTGGACGTCGACCCGATGGCGCTGGCCGCCGTCGCGGTGAACGCCGAGGCCAACGGCGTGACGGTGGACGGCACCCTCGGCGACGTGCTGGACGGTGACGCCGGGGACGCCCAGGTGGTGCTGGCCGGCGACGTCTTCTACAGCCAGGCGATGGCCAACCGGATGCTGCGGTTCCTGCTGCGCGCCACCCGGGCCGGCGCCCGGGTGCTGGTCGGCGACCCGGAGCGGGCGTACCTGCCCCGGGAGCGGTTCCGGCGGCTGGCCGGGTACAACATCCCGGTCCCGCCCGCCCTGGAGAGCGTCCGGGTGAAGCACAGCGCGGTCTGGGAGTTGATCTCGGCCACCCCGGGGGCGGGTGCCGGCGGGGGCGCCGGGCCCGCTGGCTAGCGTGGTCGGGTGCTGTTCCGCAGTTGGCAGGGGCCGGTCGGGGAATCCGGGCCGGACGTCGCCACCGTGCCCGACCACCTCGGGGTCGACCACCTGGTGGTGACCCGGCACGCCCTGGTCCGGCAGGTGCTCGCCGACCCGGAGACGTTCCGGCCGGACAACGCCCTGGACGCGGTGACCCCGATCCCGGTGGCCGCGCTGCGGGTGCTGGCCCGCCACGGGTTCCGGTTGCCGGCCACGCTCGCCAACAACGGCGGAGCCAGTCACCCCCAGATCCGGGCGATCGTGGCCGAGGCGCTGCACCCGCACCGGGTCGCGGAGCTGCGGCCGTGGCTGACCGCCGTCGTGCGGGAGCGGGTCGGCCGGCTCACCGCCGTGGTGCGGCGGGGCCAACCCGTCGACCTGTACGCCGAGTTCGCCGCCGACCTGCCGCTGCTGGTCCTGGCCCGGCTGGTCGACCTGCCGGACGCACCGGCCGGCACGGTCAAGGAGTTCACCCGGGCGGCCCTGGAGTTGTTCTGGGCCCCGGTCGACGCCGGCCGGCAGCGTGCCCTGGCCGACGTCGTCGGCCGGTTCCACGCCGTGCTGCGGGAGTTCGCCGCCGACGGGACGGGGCTGGTCGGCCGGCTGCGGGCCGCCGGGCATCCGCCGGAGGTGGTCGTCGGGGCGCTCTTCTTCCTGCTGGTGGCCGGCCAGGAGACCACCTCGCAGTTCCTCACCCTGCTGCTGCACCGGCTCACGGGCGAACCCGAGGTGCTGACCGGGCTGCGTGACGGCACGGTGCCGGTGGAGGACGTGGTGGAGGAGGGCCTTCGGCTGGAGCCGCCGATCGTCACCTGGCGCCGGGTGGCCGCCCGGGACACCGAGCTGGCCGGCCGGTCCGTACCGGAGGGGAGCAGCATCGTGCTCTGGCTGGCCCGCGCCGGGCGCGATCCGGCGGTGGTCGCCGAGCCGGAGCTGTTCCGGCCGGGTCAGCCCGGCTCCCGCCGGCACCTGGCCTTCGGGGCCGGCGCGCACCGGTGCGTCGGTGCCCAGCTCTCCCGGCTGGAGGCCGCGGTGGTGGTGGCCGAGACGGCCGGCCTGCTGGCCGAGGTGGAGGTGCTCCGGGCGCCCTGGTGCCCGGACAACCTGTCGTTCCGGATGCCCGACGCGTTCGTCGTCGCCCGGCGCACCGGCCGGTCGCCGCTCGGATCGCCCTACCGGTCGGAGCGGCGACCGTCGATCCCGATGCCCCGCAGGTAGAGCCCGACGGTCAGTACGCCGCCGACGACGAGGCTGATGTCCGCGACGTTGCCGATGAAGAATCCCGCGTAGTCGATGAAGTCCACGACGTGGCCGCGGGCGAAGCCGGGCTCCCGGAAGAGCCGGTCGAGCAGGTGGGTGGTGGCGCCGCCCAGCACCAGGCCCAGGGCGACGGCCCAGGCCCGGGACCCCACCCGCCGGGCGACCCAGGTGATCGCGACCACGGCGACGGCCGCGATGATGGCGAAGATCCAGGTCACCCCGGTACCGATGGAGAAGGCGGCACCCGGGTTGTAGATCAGCCGCAACCCCAGCAGGTCACCGAGGAGCGGGATCGACCGGCCGCCGGACAGCGCGGAGGTCGCCCAGAACTTGGTGGCCTGGTCGACCACGACGACCAGCAGC
>NZ_JBNJMX010000042.1:0-20047 GCF_050936375.1 Plantactinospora sp. CA-290183
CCAGCGAAGTGCTGGGCACCGTCGATTCGCTGTCCTATGTGCATCTGGAACGGCCTGGCAGGGCTGACCGTGCCGGTCGGACCGGTGGCGGTGCCGTCGAGGTTGCCGTCCACGAACAACCGCAAGGTGGTGCCCTGCCGCTGTAACGCGACGTGGTGCCACGTGCCGTCGTTGTACGCCTTGCTCGACATCACCGAGCCGCCGTTGGCGCCACTCTGCACGCGGCCCTGGATGCGGTTGGTCCCCGGTTCGGCCCGCAGCCACATCTGGGAGCGATCCTCGCCGACGCCGTACGCCCAGAAGATCGGCCGGTTGCCGGTGGTGGCGCTGTACTTCACCCACGCCATCACGGTGAAATCGGCGGCGTCGACCGCGAGCGACTCCGCGAACGGGACCTGCACGTGGTCGTCGACACCGTCGAGGGTCACGCCCCCGTCGAACCGGCCATCGCCGCCGTGGGTCGCGCCCCGGATGCGGGCCGTGTTTCCCAGCCCGGAGGTGTCCGGGGTACCGGTGCCGCCGGAGTAGCTGTCGGGCAGGCCGAGGTCCGCCTCGGTGAACGTGGTGAACCGAACCTCGTGGTGGGACACCTGTCCCTCGTCGCCTGCTTCGAAGGCCAGGGCGATCCTGCCGTCGGGCAGCATCGCCATGCTGGAGTAACTGGCGGGGCCGGTGTGGATCGTCTGACTGTCGGAGTCGTTGACGCCCTGCCACGTGCGGCCCTCGGTGTAGCTCGACCGGATCACCATCCGATGGCGGTCCATCGAGGTGCTCCCGGCCCGTTCCCGGTATTCGACAGGCGAGGAGAACAGCACGCGGTTGTACTTGTCGCCGTCCAAGGTTGACCGCAGGCGCAGCACGGTGCCGTACACCTTCGGCGACACCAGGTTGTCGACGACCTGGAACGGGCCGGTGAACGTCTCTCCGCCGTCGGCGCTGATGCCATAGACCTTGGTGTCGCCAAGGTCCTCGGCGCCCTGGTTGCGCGCCATGACGTAGATGCTGCCGTCGTTGATGTCGCTGTCGGTGCGCTCGAAGATGCTCGGTTCACCCGCCCACACCGATCCGGTGGACGTGGCACCACGAGTCCAGCTCACGCCGCCGTCGTCGCTGTAGATCAGCTGAATCGTCTGGGGTTTTGTGTCGAGCCACATGGCGACGACCAGCCGCCCGGCATTTGGTCCGTGCTCCAGTTGGATGCCGTGACTGGGGCCGGGTCGGGTCACCCAGGGGTACCTGGCGGTCTCTGTCCATGACCGGCCGCTGTCGGTGCTCGTCAGCACGTATGACACAGACTCGTCGAAATCGGTGTCCGAACCATCCCGGACGAACAGCATGATGTTGCCGGTGCGCTGGTCGACAACGGGAGTCGCGGAGAGCATCCTGCCATCGCCGACGGGGTTGGCGCGAATCTTCACCAGCGGACCCCAGGTGCCGTCCTGGGACCTCCGCCGCATCACGATGTCGGTGTGGGTCAGGTCCGGGCACTCCCCGGTGCTGTTCCGGTACTTCGCACTGCCGATGGCGATGAGCGTGCCGTCAGGGGCGGGCAACAGTTTGGCTCCCCGGATGCAGTCGTAACCCCCCATGCCCCGGGTGAACAGCACTGTCGGGTTGGGGATCGCCGCAGCGGACAATGTCGGCGGTGGAACCACCAGTAACCCGGTGGCCATCAGTAGTAGTGCGGAAAATTTGATCCACAGCGAACGGAATCTCACGGCAAAACCTCTCACAGCAGCGCGAAGCCTGCGAATCTGGCACCGAGCCAGTTCTGAAGTCGACTGAAGGACCGGTGTTCCCCACGTCGACGGCAGAGTAAGAATCGCCACTGGTACGGCACTGCCCGTACTCCGCCCGTACTGGTTTGCGCCTGTGTCGTGTCAAAACGAGACGCACCGGCTGGGAGCTGGGTTTCGTCTGGCTGCTGGACGAGCGCTTGATGGTGGTCCGGGTGCTATATCTGATCATGGTTCGGGTGTTCGGCTGGCTGACGCTGCTGGTCCGAAGCGAGTGGGGTTCCGGACCCTGGCATAGGCGTTGGCCCGGTCTTTCACGCGGCGCGTTCGTACTCATTGATCAGGCTGCCGAGGATGGGCCGTCGTTTGATCCGCTCGTGGGCGAAATCGACGGCCAGCTTCGCCCCTACGTGGCGCAGTGGCGGGGTTCGGATCTCGGGTGCGCTCCGTTGACCCGGGAACGCTGGGACCGCGTCGCCGACAGCTTGCGCCGCTGCTACTGGGCGGCGGACCTGCCCTGGCCGGGCACGGTCGTGTGGGTCGGGTGGCCCCTCGTCGGCGAGCTGACCGCGTTGGCCGCCTCGGCCAGCGTCCGACTCCGTCGGGCCGAGGCCGCGCGGCTGGCCCGTCCTCGTCTCTACCGGGGGTGGTTGGCGACGATCGCCGCCGTCGGCCGGGCGGCCAGGTGGGCCTGGCACCTGCTGTTGGCGGCATTGGCCGGCGCGGTGATCGCCGGATGCGCAATCGGTCATCTCGAGAAGCCGGAGTCCTACGCCGCCCTCTGGTGGCCGCCGACCGGGGTGGTCGGCGCGGCGCTCGGCGCCGCAGCCTGCCTTTGGGTCGTCGTCTGGTATGTGCGGCAGGCCGAGGCCGGCGCCGTCGACGCGGCCCGCAACTCCGTGCTGGACGCCTCGGCGGACGAGATCAACGCGATCGGCGAGCGCATCCACGCGGCAATCGTCGGCGCGGTCGAGGTCGACGCCGTGCTGTCGGATCGGATCGCCCGGGCTGTGCGTGCTGCGGTCCAGCAGCCTGTCGATGACGCGGAGACGTCCGTCTGGACCGCCCGTCCGGGCGGGTATCTGGGCAGACTCTGGCGTCGACTACAAGGCGATCGGCCGCCGTACCGAGCGGGCGCTCCGGCGCGCGGTCGGCGACTGCGAACCGCTGTTTCCGGTCCCCGGTCCCCGATTCGGGCTGCGCGGCGCGGGAAGCCAGATCGTTGCGCGGCATAGCGACGGTCGGAAGCGATCGACCTCCTCGCGGCCATCGCCGACGACCCGAACTTGACTGAGCGCGAGAGATGGCGAAGCTGAGCGGAAGCACGTCGCTGGCCGGCCGGCGGGTCACCGTCATCGGGCTCGGTCAGGTGCGTGGCCGGCTCGCCCGCCGCCTGGCCGACGCCGGCGCCGACCTGACGATCACCGACATCGATCCGGACCAGCATCGGCTGGCCGTCGAGTTCGGCGCGCGGTGGGTACCGCCGTAGACCGCAGCCACCGAGGGACCAACATCCTGGTGCCGGCCGCGGTGGGCGGCGTCCTCAGCCACGACACTGTCGCCCGGCTGCACCGCACCGCCGTCGCCGGCCCGGCCGACAACCGGGCATCCTGCTCGGCATAACCCTCAGCGACGCCTGGCGGGGACGGTACGGCGCCTCGGCCCGGTAGCCGACGTGCCGCGCGGAGCGCGAGATGTTGTAGCTATCTTTCTTTAGGATCAAGGGAAAGGTAGGTTATTTACCTGTCGTATCAACGGTGACAGATACCGTCCGGGACCTGCCGCGTCCGGACTTGGGGAGGATCGACGTGAACATGAGGGGCCGAGCCGCTACCGTCCTGGTGATCACGAGCATCGCTGTCGCCGCAGTCGTGCCGGCAACCGGAGCGGCCGGAGCGGCGGTCGACGATCCGGCGAAGGACGCCGCCCCGTACCACGCCGAGTTTCCGCTGTTCCGCAGCGCGAACATGCCCTCGCCGGACAAGCTCTCCAGTGGCGTGGGCTTCCACTCCTTCCGGATCCCAGCCGTCGTCAGGACCACCACCGGCCGGATTCTGGCCTTCGCCGAGGGCCGGCGGCACAACAACCGGGACCACGGCGACATCAACCTCGTCTACAAGCGCACAAAGACTACGACGGACCACGGAGCGGCGCCAAGCAACTGGGAGCCCCTCAAGGAGGTCGTGGGCTCTGGCAACGGGACCTGGGGAAACCCGACCGCGGTCGTGGACGGCGCCACCATCTATCTCTTCCTGTCCTGGAATGCGGGTGACCGCAGCCTGAAGGGCGGTGAGGAACTGCCGGACGGCTCCCTGACCAAGAAGATCGACTCCACCGAAGCCGGCCGGCGCCGCCTCTACCTGGTCACCAGCACGAATGACGGCGCGACCTGGTCCCAGCCCCAGGACATGACCTCGCAACTGACGCCGAACGGTTGGTCGTGGGACGCGGTCGGCCCCGGTATCGGTATCAAGCTCACCGCCGGACAGCTGGTGATCCCCGCCAAGGACCGCAACATCATCGGGCTGGGCAGTCCGGGCAACCGCAGCTGGTCGTACCAGCTCCTGACCGGCGCGGGAACCGAGGGCACGATCGCCCAGACGCCCGACGGCAACCTCTACCGCAACGATCGACCAGACTCCGGCACGTACCGGTGGGTCGGCCGCGGCACGTTGAGCGGGTTCGGCGCCTTCACCGCCGACGGCGGCCTTCCTGACCCGCGCTGCGAAGGTTCGGTGCTCCTCTACAACACCGACTCACCGGCCCGCACCGTTTTCCTCAACTCGGCGTCGACTACCAGCCGGCGCGAGATGCGGGTGCGGATCAGCTACGACGCCGACGCCCGCAAGTTCAACTACGGCCGCAAGCTGAGCGACGCACCCGTCTCCGGCGTCGGCTACGAGGGCGGCTACTCCAGCATGACAAAGACGGCCGACTTCCGGATCGGCGCGCTGGTGGAAACCGACTTCTTCAACGACGGATCAGGAGCGAACTCCTACCGGGCGATCGTGTGGCGCCGGTTCAACGTGTCCTGGATCCTCAACGGCCCCAACAACTGAGATCGAGTTCGAGATGGCCGGATCCGAACCGACGACCTCTTGGCCCGTGAACGGCGAGCACTCAAACAACGCCCGGTAGCCCTGGATGTCGTCGCTGATCCGCAACTTCGCCAGCAGACTACCGTCGCTGTCGACGACCGCGACGTCGTGATCGTCGCCCAGTCGATTCCACACGACACCGTCATTTAGTTCCCCCCGTCGATGAATCTGGTGAGCCCGGCTGGCGCCCCAATAGCAGCGCTCGAAGCGCATCACCCCATCAGCCGTCCGTGATCCCAGCCACTCGCCAGGGCCTCGATCTGTCGCAGGGCTCCGTGCCCAGGCTGAACCACAGATCGCCGCGCGGGCCATGGGCCAACCGCACCATCATCGTGCGCCGCCTGCTCGGCCTGGAGGACGTGCTCTCGCTCGGGGTGTGCGGGCTGGCCCACGACGAGCGGAGTTGGACGTTCGACCCCGACCCGGGCGGCTGTGACCCGGTGCTGGACATCGAACGGTTGCAGGAGGCGTACTTCGCCCGGTCCCCCGGGTACGAGCGGCGTATCACGGTGCCGGCCTCGGGCGCCGGTCAGCTCGTCGTGCACGGCGAACCGCGCCGGGATGGTGACCGAACGCATCAACGCGCTGCGCCGTATGGACGACTCCCTCGGTGGCAGCGACATGCACGACCTCGTCCGCCAGGAGCCGCGCGTCACTGCGGACATGGCGCGCGGCGCCTCCTACGCCGAAGCGACCGGCAAGCTCTTGCTCGCGGCGGTGGGCGAGACAGGCCCGGAACACGTCGAGCAGGTCCGACACCTGCGTGTCGGCGCCAGTGTGCCGGTGTTCGGTGACGGCTAGCGTGGTGCTCGGGCAACCGTTCGTAGTCGCGCACGGCACGGCGGCACCGATTGATCCACGAGAACGTGCGCTCCACCGCCCATCTGCGGTGCAGGATCACGAACGTGGTCTGACCGGCGAGTTCCGCGACGATGCGCACGGTCAGCGCGAGGTGGGTGGCGGCCCAGCCGACGACCTTGCCCATGTAGCCGCCGTCAGCCCATACGAGACGGATCGTGGGGAAGCAGGTGCGCAGCCTGTTTGAGCTGGTTGATGCCGCACTCGACAGCGTGCCGCTGCCGGTAGACAACGGGATCAAATGCGGGTGGACTGCACTTTACCGACCTAGAAGTGGCGTTAGACTCGCTGGCCATGGGTCTCCTCATCTTCAGCCTCAACCTCACCCTGGACGGTTGCGTCGACCACCAGGAGGGGATCGCCGACGACGAGACGCACGCCTTCTTCACCCGTCTCATGGACGAGGGCGGGGCAATGCTGTGGGGTCGCGTCACCTACGAGATGATGGAGAGCTACTGGCCAGCCGTCGCCCGCGGCGACGAGGAGGCGCCGCCGGCCATGCGCGAGTGGGCGGTCAAGCTGGGGGCCAAACCCAAGTACGTGGTGTCGTCGACGCGCAAGGACTTCCCGTGGGCCAACAGCCACCACATCGCCGGCGATCTGCGTGAGGGCGTGCAGAAGCTCAAGGACGCGACCCCGGCCGGGGTCCTCCTCGGGAGCGGCAAGCTCGCGACCGAGCTCGACCGGCTGGACCTGATCGACGAGTACAAGCTGCTCCTCCATCCCAGGATCGCCGGCCACGGCCCGACGCTGTACCAGGGCGGGCTGCCCGGCACGCGCCAGCTCGAGCTGCTCTCGGCGAAGCCGCTCCGCAACGGCGCGGTGGCCATGCACTACCGCCGCGCGGGCTGAATCACAGGAGTCCATCGCCGCGAGCTCACCGGCAGCGCGGCGTCCTCCTCGCGCTCGAACCACGGCCTAGCTGTACTGCCCAGGGAGGTTGGTCGAGATTGTGTGACGACACGATCTGATGTCGTAGGTAGGTGAAGGCCTCCGGTTGTGGAGTGGAGCTGTCTAGGAACCGCTCCGGCAACAGGAGGCCTTCGTGTCCCACGCTAACGCTGCCCTGACCCCTCGTGCACGTCTGCGCCTGGCGCGTCTGATTGTCGATGAGGGCTGGCCGGTCGCTCGAGCGGCCGAACGCTATGACGTGTCCTGGCGGACGACGAAGCGGTGGGCGCACCGATACGCCCAGCGCGGTTGCGCTGGCATGACGGACCGGTCATCACGATCACGTCACAGCCCGTCGCGGACCCCACAGCCCACCATCGGCAAGATCGTTCACCTGCGATGGAAGCAGCGTCTCGGCCCGGTCCAGATCGCCGGACGGCTGCGCATGCCGGCCTCGACCGTGCACGCAGTGCTGACCCGGTGCCGGATCAACCGCCTGTCACACATCGACCGGGCCACCGGCGAACCTGTGCGCCGCTACGAACACGACCATCCCGGCGCCATGCTGCACGTCGACGTCAAGAAGTACGGCAACATCCCCGACGGCGGCGGCTGGCGCTACGTCGGCCGCGCCCAGGGCGACCGCAACCGCGAGGCGACCGCCCGCCGCACCGGAGCCCGCAACACCCGCTACGAGCCCCGGGTCGGCACCGCGTTCGTGCACACCGTCGTCGACGACCACTCACGCCTCGCCTACGCCGAGATCCGCGACGACGAGAAAGCCACGACCGCGATCGACGTACTCCACAACGCCGTCGCCTGGTTCACCGCCCGCGGCGTCACCATCGAACGGGTCCTGCCCGACAGCGGCTCGGCCTACAAGTCCTACGCCTGGCGCGACGCCTGCACCGAACTCGGCATCACCCCGAAAAAGACCCGCCCCTACCGGCCACAGACCAAGGGAAAGGTCGAACGCTTCCACCGCACCATGACCGACGGCTGGGCTCTCGCCCGCTTCTACCCGCACACCGCCATCAGCGGCCGCTCACCCATCACCAGGTTGACCAACCTCCCTGGGCAGTACACCTAGCGCTTGCGCGCCAAGGCATGTTAACGGCGCAGCCGCGGGACAAGGCGTTGCGCCGCCGGGATTGAATGGCGTCACTCGATGGTGGAATGCAGGGCCGGGTGACGGCGAGCCTGCGCCACATCTCGCCGCTGATCATATTCGATGAGTAAATGCGGCTCGGAGCGTGCGAAACGATGAGTAGTGTCTTTCTCCGGCAGCGAGATGGTTCTGGCAGCGATAGCGAAAGCTTCGGGACGGCGCTGATGTCCCCCCTACCGATCTGCCCCCGGACGTGCCTGCCGGCGCAGATTAATCAGTTCGCGTTTCCTGACTCGGTAGAGGAGCCAGGATCGAGCGCAGCACGATGACGATGGACGCGATGATGAGTCCGATGTGATCGGTTGGTCGGAAGTGATTTGTTACGAGGGCGGCAACGGAGAAGACTGACGCTCTTACTACGAGATCCCGAACCACGCGCATGAGAAGTGCCGCCTCGCGGACGCGTGCGTTTTCCTAGTGTCCTCGGCGCGACAGGGGGTCCTGTTGCGCTGAAAGGCGACGATCAACCGCAGTCACGCGCAGTGGCCGTCTATCCGCGCAGGTCGCGGCGGTGGTAGCCGATGGTACCGAGGGTCGTGAGTGTGCCGGCGATGATCAGCATGGTGGTGGTGGCGGGCCAGTTCGGTGGCGTGTCGGGGACCGGGGCGAGGTGGGCGAACGGGGACAGCTGCCCGACCCAGGGTGGTGCGCCGGTGCTGTCGGCGGTGACCTGGAGGAGGAATCCGCCGACCGCGGGCAGTGCGCCGACGAGCGCGACCGCGTGGGGTAGCCAGCCGAGGGCGAGGACGGCCGCGCCGAGGCAGAGCAGAGCGATGGGTAGCACATTCAAGGTGCCGGCGAGGGCGGCGCCGAGCGGCAGGGGTGCGTCGACAGCGGTCGCCCCGGCCCAGGTGGCGAGGCCGGCGACGGTGGTGAGGATCGCCGTGGCGCCTGCGGTGACGGTCACCTCGGCGGCGAGCAGCCGGGTGCGGGTGACGGGTTGGGCGTACAGGAGGGTGAGCCGCCGGTTCGCCTCGTCGGCGGCGACGGCGGCGATACGGCTGGCCGCGAAGACGCCGGCCGGGATGGCGAGCAGCGCGAACAACGCGGCCACGTAGCCCTCGACCGACCCGAGACCGCCGAATCCGGCCTGCGCGGCGAGGTCGGCGAATCGTGGGTTGTCGGCGAGGAACCCGGTCATCGATACCGCGAGCAGGCCGATGAGCAGAAAGTAGGCACCTACCCCGATCGCCCATCCGACGAGGGGCCGCAGCAGGCGCCGGGCCGCGAACCCGGGCACCGAGCCGAGCAGCCACAGCCGTGCCGGACGGCTCGCCGAGCTGGCGAGCCAGCCGCCGCCGACGTCCCGCCGGGCCGCGACCGCCGTGACGGCGGCGATCAGGGTCGCGGCGGCGACCGCCAGCACCACCAGCGGCAGCAGACGGTTCGCCTCGTACGGTCGGGAGAGCGCGACCAACCCGAACGGCGACAACCACCGCAGCCACCCCAGAGCGTCGACGCCGTCACCGACCATCCGCATGATCAGACCGGCACCGAGGAACGCGACCGCCGCTCCGGTGGCCGGGCCTCGGCTCGCGAAGACCTGAGCCGTCAGCGCACCGGTGGCGGCGAAGAACACCCCGGTCAACGCGAGTCCCACCCCGTGCAGCACGGCACCTTGGGGTGCGGTGCCGACTGCGGCGAGGGCCCCCGCCGCCGCCAACCCCGCGACCAGGACTGCGGTGACCGCAACGGTCAGGTGTCGCGCCACGATCGAGGTGACCGGAAGACGGCCGGCCGCCAGTAGGTCCCATCGGCCGGCGTCCTCCTCGCCACGGGTGATCCGGGTGGCAACGAGGAGCCCCCAGACGCCGACGAGGACGCCGAGGACGGTACCGGTGCGCCACACGGTGAACCCGCCCGGATCATCCAGCGCGACCGGCTCGCCGAACAACGTACGAATGGCCGGGTTCTCGGCCAGCGCGGCGAGCGCTTCTGCGTCCAGCGAGTCGCCGACGGTGCTGGCGTACGTGGCGGCGACCACCGCGGACATGCCGGCCAGCACCACGATGACGATCACGCCACCCCGCCGAACCTGCCGTACGGCGAGTCCGGTGACCGCCCGCCCGACGGCGGGGCTCGCGGGCGCCACCGGTGCCTGCCCGGCGTGGGCTTCGACGGCGGTCACCGGGATGCCTGCGTGTAGTAGTCGAGGAAGATCTCTTCCAGGGTCGGCTCGTGGACCTGTAACGCGGTCACGTCCGCCGTGGCCAGCGCCCGCAGCGCCGGTGCCGGCGGCCCGGTGAGGGTGAACCGCAGTCGGGACGGTCCCACCACCTCGACGCCCTCGACGCCAGGTACTCCGGTCAGGTCCGGTGCCGTGCCGGTGAAGGTCACCTCGACCTGGCTGCGGTGCAGCTGGCGTAGGTCCGGCACCCCGGCGACTTCGACCAGGCGCCCCGCGCGCAGAATCGCCACCCGATCGCACACCGCCTCCACCTCGGCGAGCTGGTGGGAGCTGAGGAACACCGTCTGCCCCCGTTGGCGGGCCTGCCCGACGGCGTGCTGGAACTCGTGCTCCATCAACGGATCGAGGCCGCTCGTCGGTTCGTCCAGAACCAGCAGCGGGGCCCGGGTCGCGAACGCGGCGACCAGGGCGACCTTCTGCCGGTTCCCGGTCGAGTACGCCCGCCCGGGTTTCGACAGGTCCAACGCGAACCGGTCCACCAGTTCGTCGCGATAGGCGTGGTCAACGCCGGGGCCGGTACGGCCCAGCAGTTCCAGTGTCTCCGCCCCGGTCAGCGCTGGCCACAGCGCCACGTCGGCGGGCACGTACGCGATCGACCGGTGCGCTACCGCGACGTCGCTCGCGTCGGCGTCGAAGATCCACGCCTGGCCGGCGGTCGGGCGGGCCAGGCCGAGGAGCAGCCGAATCGTGGTGGATTTACCCGCACCGTTTGGGCCGAGGAATCCGAACACCTCGCCGGCCGGGACGGTGAGATCGAGGGTGTCCAACGCGGACACTCGTCCATAGCGTTTGGTCAAACCGGTGGTGCGAATGGCAGGGGTATCCACGGGGGCCTCCGACAGTCGACAAGCGGACACGACTGCCGACCAGACTTCCCGGCGCACCAGGACAGAGCCTACGCCCACACGTCGATGTGAGAAAGGCCCACCGGTCACCCGTCGCCCGATTGGCGCCAGCTGACCACCCGGGGGCGGGAAGCCCTTCCGATGAGCATGAGGGGTGGGCAACATGCGGCGTTGCCGGCGTTAGTCCCGCGACGCGTCTGCCTCGTACACGTCCGGCATCCCGTCAGCGTCGGCGTCGCGCTCCTCGTCGGCGCAGATCTGCCGGTAGTGCCGGTTGCGGGCCCGCAGGACCAGCGTGGCCAACACCGCCGACAGCACCGACCCGAGCAGGACGCCGATCTTGGCGTGCTCGTCGCGTTCGCTGCCGGCCCCGAACGCCAACTCCCCGATCAACAGCGACACGGTGAACCCGATCCCGGCCAACAGCGCCAACCCGAGCACATCCCACCAGCCCAGCCCTTCGGCGAGACGAGCCCGGGTGAACCGCTGCACCAGCCACGTCGCACCGAGCACCCCGACCGTCTTACCCACGACCAGTCCCACGATGATCCCCACGGCGACCGAATCGGTCACGCTCGCCCCGAGCCCACCCGCGCCGACGACCGACACCCCGGCGGCGAAGAACGCGAACACCGGCACCGCGACACCGGCCGACAACGGCCGGAACCGGTGCTCGAAATGCTCGGCCAGCCCCGGACCAGGTCCCTCGGCCCGACGAATCACCGGAACCGTGAACGCGAGCAGCACCCCCGCGACCGTGGCATGCACCCCGGAGGCGTGTTCGCGGAGAAGACGCTCCCTGCGCTCATCGCGAGAGGTGTGCAGGACGTTAAGTCGTGATCATGAAAGCGCCTGCGCGAGCCTCCGCCGCCGCAACGAAGAAGCCGACCACGTCCTCGTAGTATTCCTTCAGGTAGTCGAGCTCGTCCGGGTCGTCAACGAGGTCCGGGTCGTCAACGAAGGTGGCGAGCCGGTCGAACGGCACGTCGCGGAGTTGTTCGGCGGTGTCAGCGACGTCGTCAACGCTCCAGACCATGACGAAGTCCGTGTCGTTGCCGTAGGGAAAGATCACTTCGCCGCCCAGTTCCAGGTCGATCTTGATGTCCGCCGCGACGAGGAGTTCCTGGATGTCTGGCAACGCCTTGTCGAGATCCGCCATCTCCTCCGGGGGACGGCCTGACGTCCCTTCGAAGCTCGTCGGATCGGCGATTGCGCGTGTCAATTCCTCTTCGGTGGCCCGAACGAATACGTGGACTATGCCCATCGCTGTCCCCTCCGCTCGACATAACTGCTGGTGTCGATCATAGGACCTCCCCTCGGACGCGCTGATCTCGGCTTGAGCGGACGTGCCGGATGGGCGATGCCCGGGTTGTCGTTCTTTGATCATCTCCGGAGCGTGGTGGGCCGGGCGCGTCGCATGAGGGCGATGGCGAGCACGTCAGCGTCAGGAACGGGGCAGCGGTGAGATACCAGCCGATGCCAAGGCGGCTGATCGCCTCCGGCTCGATGACGTTCCCGGCGCTGTCCACGCCGATGGCGCGTACGCTCTCGCCGGTGATCTGGATGCCGTACCAATTGATACAGCTCAGCGCGGTCAGGCCGCCCACGATCGCCGCCCTCGCGAACATTGAGCGCTTTTCATCGTGGGTAACGGTCGGCTTCGACATAGTGCAGGACGAGGATGGCCTGCAGGATCGCGGTGGCGCGGCGGGTCCGCATCGACCGCACGGAACGCAACAGGGCCCATCACCGACCTGTGTCGGTGACCATCCAGCGGCGGTGAGTGGCCGGATTACCAGCGGGTGCGGATCCGCCACCGGGTGCGGTACACCGGCTCTCCGTAGTGCGGGATGAAGGCGATCGCCAGCATCCCGACTGTCATGGCGGCGGCGATCACGAGAGGAGACAGCCCGCGCATCGCCGGTGCTGCCAGCGACAGCACAACCGCCCCGATCGGCAGCCGCCACAGCATCGCCCGGAACACCACCAGCGCATACCCGGCGCGTCCGACGAGGAACACCACCGGCCCGGCGACCACGATGGCCAGCTCCGCGGGACGGGTCTCGCCGGTGGGGTCTGCGGCGACCATGGCCCCGGCGGCGGCGACCAGGACCACGCCGGCCACCATGACCAGGTGTGCGTACGTCGCGACCAGCGCGATCCGACCAGGGTTGGCGGCCTTGTCGATCCCGGTGGCGAAGTTGTCGGCGACGTAGACGATGTAGATCCGCCACAGCGCCACGGTCATGAAGAAGAGGAGGATCACCGCCGCCGTCCGCTGCGACACGAACGGGGGGTCTCCGTACTGACGCACCCCGACCAGGATGATCTCGCCCAGCGTGACGATGAACATCTGCCGATAGCGTTCGGACAGGTGCTCGCCCCCCGCCCGGAGTTCCTCGGCGCTCGACCGACCGAGCCGGGGCAGCGGATAGCCGAAGAAGCCGACCGTGAAGTCCGTCGTAATCGCCAACCCCCAGAGCGCCAGGCGGGCCGGGCCGGGAAGGAACGCGCCGACCAGCCACAGCACGCCGGTCAGACAGAACCAGATGAGCACCCGCATGGGCCGCAGTCGCAGCGCATGGCCGCGCAGAGCGGTGATGAGTATGAGCCCGCGGACGAGGTGCAGACCCAGGTACGCCCCGGCGAAAGCGATCCCGTTGACCCCCTCGAACGCGCTGCTGATGGCCAGCGACATCAGCAGACCGCCGAAAAGCACGCCGAGGACGATCAACTGGACCAGCGGCAGGCTGGGGTCGTACCAGTCGGTAGTGAACGCGGTTACCGTCCAGACCCACCAGATCGCGGCGAGCAGGACCATGGTTTCCAGCGCATGATTCCAGCCGAGGTCGGCGCTCAGCCGGTCGGATAGCCTCGTGAGTGCGACGATGAGACCCAGGTCGAAGAGGAGTTCCAGGTAGGAGACCCGGCGAGGACCCTCCTGACTGCGCAGAATCCACCCCGACTGCGCCCGCGCCACCGACTCCCCATTTCGCAAGACAATCCTGTCCAAACTTCGTATCACGTCCGGACCGGTCTCGGTGCGTCGTTTGCCGGCACCGGCCGGTGCCGGTTGTTCGCCGGACGCGGTACGGCCTCATCAGCCAGTCGTATAACTGAGCCACTTTCATCGTGAGTGAACGTGACGATTCCGGTGATCGCCCCGCCGGTGACGCGCAGGACGTCGATCGTCAGCGGCAGGTACGCGCCCTCCCGCTTCCGTCAGAGGTAGAAAGCCACGGCGGGCTGCCGGTTCACGGCGGTGGGGACGGCGCGCAAGTGCCCTAGGTCCTCGAAGCCGTCCGCGATCCAGTCGTTCACCACCGCGTCGCGGCCGACGCACAGGCCCGGCGTGGGGCACCCGATCCTGGCACGGTTGGAGCTGGCGGGCGCGCGCGGGCAGCCTGAACGCCATCGCTGGTGAGCAGGTGGTACCGACGCCTCTTTCCAGTAACTGTCGACCCAGCGAGCCCCACTGCCTGTGGTCCGCGCCGCCGGCTCGTCAGGTCGAACCGGCCGCGCGGCTCCCCGCCTCTGTTCGCTGATGGGCCAACCGCCGTTCGCGGCGGCTGCAGCGGCAGGGTTCGGCGCTGCGTCTTGGGCTGACCAGCAGCCACAGGGGCATCGCGTGGGCTGAGACGGCCCTCGCCGACCAGGTTGCCGCCGCGGTGTACGTCGGGATCCTGCTACGCCAGGTCGATGCCCGCTGGTAGATCGCCAACGAGGCGGTCCCAGCTGTCCGGGGCGCTGCCAGCGTGGCGACCGCCGCCGATCGGGCCCAGACCACCGCGCTCGCCGCCGGCTGCAACACCTCGTCGAACCGGGCAACCTACTGACGTCATGGTTCCGGCTCAAGCACCTGGCCGTGGTGACCCGCAATCAGGCAGGAGTTCACCCTTGCGGTCCGGTAGTGGCCCCAGATCCGGTTCTCCCAAGCGAGGCGCAGCCCCTCCGGCACTCGATCACCCAGGCCGGCGACCAGTCAACGACCGGGCAGGTGCGGAGCGACACCGCAACGAAACACTCATAGCCACTGTCAGATCACAGCCAGTAATGTCCGTCTGGGTTTGAGCGAGTCTAGTTTCACAAGCAGGAGCGAACCGGAGAGTCTACGCAAAGCGCACAGCGGGAGAACACCATGTGGAACAGACGGATCGCAACCCTGATTGTGTTGATCACCGTGGCCGCCTCATTTCGGCTGCGCGGGGCGCCCAATGCAATCAACGCAATCAGGGGCCGTCTGTTCCACATGGTCCCGCTGTGCACTTTTCGCTCCCCTGCTATTGAACTAGACGCTGCAAACCCAGACGGGCGTACAGCCCATTGATCTGACGGTGGCCTATGAGTGTTTCGTTGTCATGACTTCGTCTTGCGCCCTCGGAAGGATCTGGGGCCTACCGGACCGCAGGTGAACTCCTGCCCTGCGGGTCACCACGGCCAGGTGCCATGACGTCGAGTAGGTTGTTCGGCCTGCAGCCGGCGGCGGCGGGCCCGATCGGCGGCGCGGCGCTCTCCGCGCCCGGCTCAGCGCCCCCAACGGCTGGACCACCTCGTTGGCAGTCGACCCGCCGGCGGGCGTCGACCTGGCCAGCAGGATCCCCGCGGCGCCGTCTCAGCCCGCGCGATGCCCCTGTGGCGCCAGTGGGTCGCCCTGCCGCTGCAGCGTCCGTTGAGCCATCAGCAGGCAGGGCGGGGGCGGCCGGTTCTGGCGGCTCCGCGGCGAGCTGAGCCTGCTCACCAGCGATGGCGTTGCCCGCGCGCGCCCGTAGCTGTGCCAGGATCAGGTGCCGCCGGGCGTCGGCCGCAGGCGCGGCGACTGGACGGACGGCGCTAAGACGCCCCGCGCCGTCCCCGCCGCCGTGAACCGGCAGCCGCGTGAGCTTTTACCTCTGACAGGCGCGGGGCTCCCGTACCTGCCGCTGGACGATCGACGTCTATGACGTCTGGAATGGCGTTCGCCACGTGGTCCTGCAACTGACGAACGCCGCGATCGACGAGCAACCGACGTGCTGGCGCAATGCACCGTTCCCGAGTTTGGACGAGACGGTCTTGCTGAAATGGAGTCGACGGGCGCAGTCGAGGTGGATTCTGCCGGGGGCTCGCCCTCGCTACCTGGAACTCCGCCAACCGTTGCAAGGTCTCATCGTCGCACTCTACGAACGCCTATCCGACCGGCTGGCCTCGGCTGGGAGTACATGCGCTGGACAAGCTCGCGCGATCTGGTGGTCGACAGCGCGATCACCCACCGTGTACGACTGGCCGCTGGTCCCGGTGATCGTCCTCGGCGTCCAGCGGACTTCGCGCCTGGGTGCACCTCGTCCGCGAGGCTCGGCGCATCGCCTGCTGCGACTGCGGCCAATGCGGGTGCCATCTGGTTCACCTTCGCGACCGTGCTGTGGCTGGTCGGCGCCGGACTGGCCCTGCAGCGCCCTCTGAAGGTTGGCGGTACGGCGGACTCCGCGGTCGGTCTTCGGCTATCCGCGGCTTCGGTCGGTCGGCGCCGGCGGGGGGCGGGCATTTTATCGGCATCGGCCTGATCGCGCGTGACCCCGTTCGTCGCCTTGACGTTGTGATCCCTCCTCTTCTTGACCGTGGCGCGATGACGAGATCTACATCGTCTACGTCGCCGACAACTTCGCCGCAAGGATAGCCGCAGCCTGGTCGGGTCGCGCTGTTCACGGCCGCTACCTCTACCTGGTCATGGTGGCCGGCGTGGTCCTGGTCGCCGCCTGGTGGTGCAGGCGGGTCATCGCAGGCGCGGTCTCGCCGGCCGTGGTTCCTCGTCGGGTGGTGTTCGAGGCGATGCCTTGGCGGCGCCGAGGCGGTGCTGTCGCTGGCAGCACCCGTATACTTCCTGCGTGATCGCCGCCGCACGTCGGGATGCTGGCGATCGCCTTTCATCACGCTACGGAGAGCCCGCACCCGGTGGCCGGATCCGCACCCGCCAGTAATCCGCTCACCGCCGCTGGTACAGGTCGGTGATGAGCCCTGTTGCATTCCGGTGATGCGGCCCGCCGCCTACGTCACGGGCATCCTCTCTGCATATGGCGTTACCACGTGCTCAATGTTCGCGAGGGCGATCGTGGGCGACGCGCTATCGGTGGTGCATCAGATCACCGGCGAAGAGCATCCGCCATCAGCAGCGCCGGGAACGTCATCCAGCCGGAGAACGCCGCCTTGGCATCCGGCTATTATCACCGCTGCTGACGCTGGCGTGCTCGCCATCGCCTCGTACGCCTTCTACGCCGAGATGACGGCAATCGCCACATCCGTCAAGCCGAAGATCAGCGCCGGGGAGGTCTACCTGGTGGCCCGGTGCTGAGGGGACGGCGATGGGCTTGCCAATCCGGCATTCGAAGACGATCACCCGATCCGACGAGCGCCTCGAGGACATCGGAGGCCGTCGAGATCTCGGCCTGGGCGTTGCCAATCAGGAGCTCGATCGCCGCGCGCGGGTATCAAGATCGACCTGGAACTGGGCCGCTGGCTACGGCCGCGACACGGACTTCGTCATGGTCAGGCGTTGGCCCGTCGCGAACACCGCCGAACAACCCGCGGCGTACCGTTCACCTTCGTTGACCTCGCTACCTGAAGAACTGCTACGAGGACGTGTCGAGCTTCTTCGGTGCGGCTGGCGAGAACTCCGCCATGATCGCGACCTGCCTCGCGATGGCGCGGGGCGTGCTCTCCACCGCGCTCGCCGCGGGGTGCTTCGTTCGTTTCCCGGCGTGACCAGGGCCGAACAGGCCGGTTCCCGCCGTTGATCGTAGTGCGGTGCCGGTGTTCGCTCTTCACCGCCGGCGATCCTCGCTCGGGAACGGCGTGACCGGTTCGGTCGCCGAGGTCATCGTGGGTGATGGAGCAAGACGGTCGGGGTGCTCGAGCCGGCGTGCAGCGGTGCGGGTCTGCTGGGCTGGTGGGGCTGTGCTCGGGGTGGCGCTGTTGGCCTGATCGAGTTCACCGTGTCGCTGTTGATCGGGGAGTTAGCGTTGCAGCCCAATGCGGCGTCCTGCCGGAGAACGTGGTGTTAACGGGCCGCAACCAGTACCATCTCGCCGACGAGCAGCATGACGGATGCCCGGACGACCTGGCGACATCGCGCGGCATGACCCGCGCCATGGCATCGAGGAAGGGCTTCCCGCCCCGAGTGTCGGCTGGCGCCAATCGGCGACGGTGACCAGGTAATTTCTGCATCGACGATGGTATCCTGGTGCGCCGGAAGTCTGGTCGGCGGTCATCCTGTCCAGCCTGCCCCTGCCGGCACCGGACAAGGCGCTATGGATGTCCGCGTTGAACGCCCTCGATCTCACCGTCCCAGGTGTTCAGTTCCTCGGCCCCGAGCAGTCCTGCACGGTGCTCGTAGCCACCGGCCAGGCATGTCTTCGACGCCGACGCCGGCGACGTCGCCGATAGCGCGGTCGATCATGCGTGCCGCCGACGCTGGCGACCCGCTATTCGCTGGTGTCGAGCAGCTGAAACCGACCGGGGAACCGGCTGATGCCGCGTTCTGGGCGGCGCGGGACGACGAACCGACGAGCGGCTCGATCCGTTGATGAACTGGCGGCAGCGCCGACAGCGAAGACGGTGTTCCTCGGCTCCCGCCAGCGCCGGGGTGGCGATGCGATCGAGATGGCGATCCGCGCCGGACGCTGCGCAGCCAGGTGACCTGCCGGCACGGCCATGAACTGACCGGAGGCCACCTGGCATCGGCGGTTCGCGGGCCGCCGGCACCAGCGGGCGCCGAGCACGGCGGACGTGACCGCGTTACAGGTCCACGAGCCGACCCTGGAAGAGATCTTCGACTACTACGCGCTCCCGGTGACCGCCGTCGAAGCCGGGCGAACACCGGTGGCCCGCGAGCAGGCAACTCGCCGTACGGCAGGTTCGGCGCGGTGGCGATGTGGTGCTGGCCGCGATGATGCCACCGTACGCCGGCGCGACTCGGCCGCTGGACGCCGAAGCGCGCTGGCGAGAACCCCGACGCCCATTCCGTTGTTCGGCGAGCCGGATATCGCGGGTGATCCGGGTATCGTGCCGACGGTGGCCGGCGGTCCTCGGCGTCCTCGTCGGCGTCTGAGGGCTCTCGTTGCCATCGCCCGTGGCAGGCGCCGACGACCTACTGGCAGCCGCGCCTCTTCCGGTCACCGATCGTGGCGCGACACCTGACCGTTACCTCGGTCGATTGCTGAGGTTGTCGCCGCAGTCGGCACCGCCGTGCACGAACTCGTCCTCGCCGCCACCGGTGCCGACGGCTTCGAGGTCTTCGCGAAGCGAACCCGGCCCGCCCGGGCGACGTCGCGGTGCCGGCCTTCTGATCACGGATGGTCGGCGATCGGCGTCGACGCTCAAGTGGCTGCGGTGGTGTGCCGTTCGAGACGGTCGCGCTCTCCAGGCGAACCGTGCCGCTGATGTGCTGGCGGTCGCCGCCGCCGACCTGATCGCCGCCGTCGCGGCGGGCTGCGGACGTCGACGACGACTGTCGCCGGCTCAACGGCCCCGGCACGGCTCGGCTCGGTGCCGGGTTCGCGGCCAGCGGCGCCTGCTGCGGCCTGGGTCGAGATGGGCATCGAGCAGGTGCCGCTGCTCGTCGACCTGTACTTCGCGACATCGACGACCGGAGTTCCTCGCCCGCGATTCGCCGACCTCGCCGCGCAGGCGATGCTCGAGGTCGGTCGAGGAACTACGTGGCCGCAGCGCCATCCCGGCATTCGCGGCCGACCGTATCGCCGCCGTCGCCTTCGACGAGGCGAACTGGCCTACGCCGCACAGCCTGCAACTGGGCAATCGCCGCAGGCGCTGGCTGACCGGCGCCTCGCACCTGGGCAGGGCGACGCTGTCGACGCGCCGCTCGGCGCCGCGCCAACGTCTTCTGCTCTGCCTCGGCATGGCCATCACCGCATCGGCTGGCTACCCCACGCGGTCGCCTCGGCGCGCTGCCCGCAGTCGACCATCGCCGAACACGCGGCGCACCACCCAGATCACCCACCCCGCCCCGGTCCCCGACGCATCGCCACCGGGCCGCCGCCACCACCATGCTGACCACGACCCTCGGCGCCTCGGCTACCACCGCCTGTGGGCGGCGTCGCCTTTCAGCAACCCAGGACCCCTGCGCCAGGGCGCTGGAAGGCGCACACGCAGACGCGCGTGGTTCCGCGGGGTCTGGTCTTCTCGTTGCCGCCCTCGTAATCGCCGACAACGATGCATCGGACTCATCATCGCGTCCATCGTCGTCGTGCTGCGCCACCATGCAGTCGAAATATTCC
>NZ_JBNJMX010000035.1:0-29720 GCF_050936375.1 Plantactinospora sp. CA-290183
GCCGGCGTCGGCCGCGCTACCGGCGGCCCGTCCGGTCGTGCCCGGCCGCCGGGCCGGCGGATCGGGGTCGACACCGGCAGGCACAGGGGAGCGGACGCCAGCACGACCGAGAGGGTGAGCACGATGCCTGACATACGACCCACGGTGGGCTCCGGTGCGTTGGTGCTCAATGCTACGTACGAGCCGCTGTGTGTCGTTTCGGTGCGTCGGGCCGCGATCCTCGTGCTCTCCGCCAAGGCCGTCTGCGTCGCCGACGGGGACGGCATCCTGCACAGCGCCCGCAACGCGCTGCCGGTGCCGTCGGTGGTCCGGCTGACCCGCTTCGTCCGGGTCCCCTACCGGACCCACGTCGGTCTCTCCCGCCGGGCGATCTTCGCCCGCGACAACTGGCGCTGCGTCTACTGCCGGGGCCCGGCCGAGACCATCGACCACGTCTTCCCGCGCAGCCGGGGTGGGCGGCACGCCTGGGAGAACGTCGTGGCGGCCTGTGCGCGGTGCAACCACACCAAGGGCGACAAGACCCCCGCCGAGCTCGGCTGGCGGCTGCCCTCCTCGCCCGCCGCGCCGAAGGGGACGGCCTGGCGGGTGCTCGGGCACCGCGCCCCGGACCCGCGCTGGGCGGACTGGCTGGACCTTCGCGAGGTGGAGGCCGCCTGAGCGGGCGGGCGTGCACGGTCGCGACCGCGCCGCTCGGTGCGACCGCGTGAGCGGGGGCGGCAGCCGGCTCACCGGTGCCGCGCGGAGACCAGGGAGGCGAACACGACGATGTTGTCGGCGTACCCCGTGGCGCCGCCGACCCAGCGTCCGCCGCAGGTGATCAGCCGGAGGGCCGGGCGGCTGAAGTCGCCGTAGACCTCGTCGACCGGCACCGCCGACTTGGCGAACCGCCGTACGGAGTTGACCTGGAAGACCGCCACCGACCGGTCCTCCCGGCTGACCTCGATCTTGGCGCCCGGTCGTAGTTCGCCCAGGTCGTGGAAGACGGCCGGACCGGTCCGGGTGTCGACATGACCGACGATCACCGAGGGACCGTACTGACCGGGTGTCGGGCTGCGCTCGTACCATCCGGCCTCGTCGCGGCGGTCCGAGGCCGGCACCTCGATGGTGCCGTCCCCGGCCACCCCCACCGGATGCACGGGTGCGTCCAGGTCCAGACCCCGGATGTCGATCTCGACGGGCGGGCTCGACTCCAGCACCGGGAACTTGCGCGGTGGCGGCTGGGTGGCGAAACCCAGGCCGGTCGGGAGCAGGGTGATGCCGGTGACGCTCTGCACGCCGAAGGCCGTGACGAGCAGGCCCAGCAGCACCGTGACGACAGCGACCGGTCCGGGACGGCGGGCGCCCCGGATCCCCCGGGCCGAACGCCGTGGCGCCAGCGCCACGGCGGGGCGCAGGGTGCCCGGCGGGGTCCGCTCCGCCGGATCCGGGCTGGTGATGCTCGCCGCGGTGGCCTGGCTGGCGACCCGGGCCAGGACCCGGGCGGTACGCCGCCGCCACCGGTCGGCGCGCACCCGCCACCGGGCCGCCCGGCCCCGCCACGGGCCGTTGGCCGTGGTGGAACGGGTCATGGTCGGCCCGGGTCAGCGCCCGGCGCGGCGCCGACGCGAGCCGAACAGCCCGAAGGTCGCGCCGAGCACGAGGATGCCGAGGCCACCCGCGAGGATCAGGGTGCCGCCCAGGCCGTTCGCCGTGCCGCCCCCGCCGGCCGCCGGTCCCTGGCTGCCCTGGCTCATGTTCACCACGGTGAGCGTGGTGGTGGCGGTGTTGCCGTTCTGGCACTCCAGGTTGACGCCGTAGCTCCCCGGCGCCTTGCTGCCGGGGATGGTCACCGAGCCGGTCAGGAAGCCGTTGTTGGGCCGTACGATGACCCGCCCGAACGCGTCGGAGTGCACCGTCGCCTGCTGGTTGTTCCCGCCGTCGCAGCTCGCCCGGATGTTGACCCGGCTGCCCGACTGGGCGGTGTTCGGGGTGACCTCGACGAAGGTGTTCGGTCCGGCCGACACGGGCGTCGCGGCCCCGAACAGCGGCCCGGAGACCAGGGCGGTGGCGATGGCGCCGGCGGCGATCGAGCGGCCGACGAGACTGGCAGCGTGCATGACTCCCCCTTCCGGCCCTTCCGGCCGGCCATGCGTTGCGGCGAACCGTCGTCCCGAGCCGTGTTCCCACCCGCCGGGAGCACACACGCGGCATCGGCCCGGACGGCCAAGATCCGCGTGATCAGGGGACTGACGGGGCGACACGCCGACGACACGCGGGAACAGCTCCCTGATCACCGGGATCAGACGTGGTCAGAGGGGGTGAGGGGGTGCCAGGGGAGGGGGGTGGACAGGACCATCGTGCTGGAGGGCTGGCCGTACGGGGCCAGGCGGTCTATGACCTGCTCGAAGGTGTCGATGGAGTTGGTGGCGACCTTCAGCATGCTGCACGCGTCGCCGGTGATCCGGTGGATTTCCAGGATCTCCGGCCAGTCCGGCACCTGCGGGTCCCGCAGGATGCACCGGGAGCCGTAACAGGACATCCGGATCATCGCCACCACGGACCGGCCGGCCCGGGACAGGTCGACATGGGCGTGATAGCCGGTCACCACGCCGGACTCCTCCAGCCGCCGTACCCGTTCCGCCACGGCCGGCGCGGAGAGGTGCACCCGGCGGGACAGTTCACTGAAGGAGAGCCGGGCGTCCGCCTGCAACTCGCGGAGCAGGGCCCAGTCCATCTCGTCCATCCACCGACCGCCCTCGGGAAGTGCCCGGGTGGATCCCGGACTGACCTTCGGAACACTAAGCCAACCGCCGGATCGACCGCGTAACGACCCGGTGTTTCACGCGGATCGCCGTTGATCCGGCATTCCGTCTGCCGGCCTCCCCGGGGCACCATGGTCGGAGGACGACGAACTGAGGAGGTGGCCCCGTGGAGAGCACCCATTCGGTGGACCCGGCGCGGCGCCCCCGGGTGCGACCGGCGACCGCCCGGGAACGGGCCGCCCGGGCCAGGGCCAACCGGGGCGAGCCGACGCTGGAGTTCGCCGAGCGCATCCCGTACGACGCCTACGTGCACGCCAGCACCCTGCACAGCCTCCAGCAGACGCTGAGCCGCGATCCCGGCGAGATGTCGTTCCTGATGGTCAGCCAGATCATGGAGCTGTACTTCGGGCTCACCTGCTTCGAGCTGCGGGTGGCCCGGGACCGGCTCCGTGACGACGACGTCTGGGCCGGCCTCGCCCCGCTGCGCCGGGCCGCGCTGCACATGGAGGGGCTCAACGCGGCCTGGCGCGGCCTGCGCTGGATGACCCCGGCCGACTTCAACCGGTTCCGCAACCTGCTGGGCGAGGGCTCCGGCTTCCAGTCCGCGATGTACCGGCGGCTGGAGTTCCTGCTCGGACTCAAGAACGCCGCGGTGATCCGGCCCTTCCGCCGCCAGCCGCAGGTGCACGCCGAACTGGTCGCGTACCTGGCGGAGCCGAGCCTCTGGGACGAGGTGGTGGCGCTGCTGGCCCGGCGCGGCTTCGACGTACCCGGCGGGCTGCTCGACCGGGACTTCTCGGTGGAGGTGGAGCCGAGCGAGGAGGTCGCCGCGGCCTGGGTCGAGGTGTACGCCGACGCCGGACCGGAGAACCACCTGCGCCTGCTGGGCGAGGCGCTGGCGGAGGTCGCCGAGCAGTTCGAGGAGTGGCGTCACCAGCACCTCAAGGCGGTGCGCCGGACGATGGGCGCCAAGGTGGGCACCGGCGGCTCGGCGGGCGCGGCGTGGCTGCGCCGGAGCATGGCCCGGGAGGTGTTCCCGGAGCTGTGGACGGCGCGTACGGACATGTGACACCTTTCGAATCCACCCAGGCGGGCGCCCGGCGACCCGTCACCGGCGCAGACCCAGGGGAGGGCGCACCATGATCACGGCTGGCGAGGACGAGGCACGGCGGCTCGACGCGGCCGACCCCGGGCACCGGCACCTCTTCCAGGTCCCGCCGGCGCCGGAGGGAGCACACCCCGGGTCGTACCCCGAGCTGGCCTACTTCGCCGGCAACTCACTCGGCCTGCCGCCCCGGGCGAGCCGGGACGAGGTCCTGGCCGAGCTGGACGCCTGGGCGAGGCTGGCGGTGGAGGGCCACTTCACCGGCGAGCGGCCCTGGCTGTCGTACCAGGAGCGGCTGGCCGGGCCCCTCGCCCGGCTGGTCGGCGCGCGGCCGGGCGAGACCGTGGTGATGAACGCCCTGACGGTCAACCTGCACCTGCTGATGGTGTCGTTCTACCGGCCCGCCGGACGGCGTACCCGGATCGTCATCGAGGACTCCGCGTTCCCCTCGGACAGCTACGCCGTCCGCAGCCAGGCCCGGCACCACGGGCTGGACCCGGACGAGACGGTGGTCCGGCTGCGGCCCCGGCCGGGTGAGGAGCACCTGCGTACCGAGGACGTGGTCGGCTACCTCGGCGAGGCGGGGGACTCGGTCGCGCTGGTGCTGCTCGGCGGGATCAACTACCTCACCGGTGAGCTGATGGACATCCCGGCGATCACCCGGGCCGCGCACCGGGCCGGCGCGCTGGCCGGCTGGGACCTCGCGCACGCCGCCGGCAACGTGCCACTGGACCTGCACGGCTGGGACGTCGACTTCGCCGCCTGGTGCTCGTACAAATATCTCAACGCCGGCCCGGGAGCGCCCGGCGGCGTCTTCGTGCACCAGCGGCACCTCGACGACCCGGCGGTCAACCGGTTCGAGGGCTGGTGGGGCAACGCCCCGGCCACCCGGTTCGAGATGGCTCCGGTCTTCCGGCCACCGGCGGACGCGCAGGCGTGGCAGCTCTCCAACCCGCCCATCCTGGCGCTGGCCCCGGTACGGACCTCGCTGGAGATCTTCGACTCGGTCGGCATGGCCGCCCTGCGGGCCCGCGCGCAACGGCTCACCGGCTACCTGGAGCGGCTGCTCGACGAGATCACCCCGACCCGGCCGATCACCGTGGTCACCCCCCGGGACCCGGCCCGGCGGGGCAGCCAGCTCTCGCTGCGGATCGGCCTCGGCACCGCGGCCGACCTGACCAAGCGGCTGCACCACGAGTACGGCGTGCTGGCCGACGACCGCCAGCCCGACATCGTCCGGCTGGCGCCGGTGCCGCTCTACTCGACCTACCACGACTGCTGGCGGGCGGTCGAGGCGCTGGCCCGACTGGTCGAGGAGACCGGGCCCCGCTGACCGGAGGATCCGCGTGACGGGTAGCGGGCGATTCGAAAGATTCCGACAAATATCGATGCAACCCTTCTGCGGCCCGCGTGGTCTCTCTAGTGTCCGGCGGTATCCGACGGAGCTCGGGAGGACGCATGCGAAAGAGATCCGTCCGATGGGGCGGCGGTCTGACGATCGCCGCCCTCGTCATCTCGTCGGCCGCCGTGGCCGCCCCGGCGGGCGGGGCGTCCCCGCCCGCCGGATCCCTGCCGGGCGGGTTCTCCTCGGCGGCGTCCTCCTCGGCGGCGTCGCGGTCGCCGGCCGCGACCGGCCCGCAGGCCCGGTCGGTGACCCTGATCACCGGGGACCGGGTCAGCGTCCGCGCCGACGGGAACGCTTCGCTGCAACCCGCGCCGGGGCGGGCCGGCATCCCGGTCCAGGCCTGGCGTGCCGACGGCCGCCTGCACGTGCTGCCGGCCGACGCGGCGCCGCTGGTGCGGGCCGGGCGGCTGGACGCCCGGCTCTTCGACGTCACCGCGCTGCTCGACTTCGGCTACGACGACCGGCGCGCCGACCTTCCGCTGATCGTCACCGCCGGCGGGAACCGGGCGTCCGCCCAGGCGATCCTGGCCGCCCGGGGCGCCCGGGTGGTACGGGAACTGCCGGCGGTCGGCGCGCTCGCCGTCCGGGCCGGGAAGCCGGGGCTGGCCGGGCTGTGGCGTGGTATCGCCGAAGGCGCCGGCCGGCACACCCTGCGCGGCGGCGTCTCCACCGTCTGGCTGGACGGTCTGCGTACGCCGACGCTGGACCAGAGCGTGCCGCGGATCGGGGCCCCCGCGGCCTGGCAGGCCGGCCTGGACGGCACCGGCGTGACGGTGGCGGTTTTGGACACCGGCGTCGACGCCGGGCACCCGGACGTGGCCGGTCAGGTCGTCGGCCGGGCCAACTTCACCGAGGGCGAGGAGGACGACCGGGACCTGGTCGGGCACGGTACGCACGTCGCCTCGACGGTGGCCGGGACCGGTGCCGCCTCCGACGGGAGGTACCGGGGCGTGGCGCCCGGGGCGCGGCTGCTGGACGGCAAGGTCTGCGTCGACTACGGCTGCCTCGAATCCTGGGTCATCGCCGGCATGCAGTGGGCGGCCCGGCAGGGCGCCGCGGTGGTCAACCTCAGTCTCGGTGGGGCGGACAGCCCCGAGCTGGACCCGGTCGAGCAGGCGGTGCAGACCCTCAGTGCCGAGTACGGCACCCTCTTCGTGGTGGCCGCCGGGAACCTCGGCGCGGACGGCACGGTCAGCTCCCCGGCCAGCGCCGACGCCGCGCTCGCGGTCGGTGCGGTGGACCGGGAGGATGCCCTCGCGGACTTCTCCAGCCGGGGACCGCGGACCGGCGACGGCGGGCTCAAGCCGGAGATCACCGGGCCGGGCGTCGGGATCCTGGCGGCCCGCGGCGCGGACGGCCACCTCGGCGAGCCCGGGGAGTCCTACCAGGCGCTCTCCGGCACCTCGATGTCGGCACCGCACGTGGCCGGCGCCGCGGCGATCCTCGCCCAGCGCCACCCCGGGTGGACGTCGGGCACGCTCAAGGCCACCCTGATGGCCGCCGCCGCGCCCAACCCCGAGCTGACCGCGTACGAGCAGGGCGCCGGCCGGGTCGACGTGGCCCGGGCGGTCACCCAGTCCGTCCACGCCGAACCGCCGAGCGTCGGCTTCGGCCAGGCCCGCTGGCCGCACGCCGACGACACCCCGCTGACCAGGACCGTCCGGTACGCCAACGGCGGTGCCGCCGAGATGACGCTGGCGCTGTCGCTGACCGCGACCGGCCCCGACGGTGCGCCCGCACCGGCCGGACTCTTCACCCTCAGCGCCCCGACGCTGACCGTGCCGGCCGGTGGCACCGCCGAGGTCTCGATCACCGCCGACACCCGGTTGGGCGGCCCGGACGGCTTCTACACCGGCCGGCTCGTCGGCACCGCCGGTGACCTGGTGGTGCAGACCCCGTTCGCGGTGGACCGGGAGCTGGAGAGCTACGACGTCGACCTCACCCATCTCGACCGGGCCGGCGAGCCGACCGGCGCGTACCTGACCGGGCTGTTCCGGCTCGACGGCGAGCCGGCCTCGTACCGGCCGTACGACGGGAGCGGCCGGGTCACGGTCCGGCTGCCGAAGGGGCGCTACGCGCTGATGAGCTTCGTGTTCGAGGGGAGCGAGGAGGACTCCGAGGCCAGTCTGCTGGCGCAACCGGAACTGGACGTGACCGGTCCGGCCACGATCAGCGTGGACGCCCGCCGGGGGCGACCGGTGTCGGTGACGGTGCCCCGGACGGACGCCACCCAGGTGCTCGCCGTGCTGAGCGCCGAGGTGGGCGACGCCGACCAGGTGTTCGGCTTCGACCTGCTCGGCGCCGACTTCACCGGCCGGTACGCGGGGCGGCTCGACGGCGGCGGGCCGGTGGACGGGTTCGTGAGCAAGGTCAGCAGCGTCTGGGCGAGGACCGGCGCGGACGGGGACCGGCACAACAGCCCGTTCGTCTACAACCTCGCCTGGTACGCCCCGGACACCATGCTCACCGGCTTCACCCGGGCGGTGCGGGAGTCGGAGCTGGCCACGGTGCGGGCCCGGTACGCGCGCGACGCCACCGGTGCCGGTATCGGGGCGCACACCGTGGACTTCGGAATCCGGCCGGGGGTCTCCGAGAACGCCTGGTCCACCTCGGTCCCGTTCGACACCCCGTTCGAACGCACCGAGTACTTCAACGCCGAGCCCGGGGTGCGCTGGGAGCGGACGCTGGAGGAGTGGCGGTCCACCGGGGCCGGGCCACCGGAGACGATCTCGGCCGTCGCGCCGCCGTCGGTCGCGTACCGGGCCGGCACCCAGCTGCGTACCCAGTGGAACCAGGGGGTGTTCGGGCCGACGTTCGACAGCCCGCACTGGCCGCAGGCCTGGCTCACCCGGCTCGGCGACGAGCTGACCGTGGCGCCGCCGCTGTTCGGTGACGGGGCCGGCCGGCCCGGTGCCTCGCTCACCTCGTCGACCGGGCTCGTCCTCTACCGCGACGGCGTCCGGATCGCCGAGACCGACCAGCTCGGCGGCGCGTTCGAGGTGCCGCCGGAGCCGGCCGACTACCGGGTCGAGGTCTCGGCCACCCGGGGGGCGCCGTTCACGCTCTCCACCCGGGTCGAGGCCACCTGGACGTTCCGTTCCGGGCACGTGCCGGGCTCCACGCCGGTGCGGCTGCCGGTCTCCGCGGTGCGGTTCGGCCCGACCCTGGACCAGCGGAACGCGGCGCCGGCCGGCGGGCTCTTCGCGGTGCCGGTCTCGGTGCGTCACCAGCCGGACTCGGCGGGCGGCGCCGTCCGGTCGTTCGCCGTCGAGGTCTCCCACGACGACGGCCGGACCTGGCGGGAGGCCCCGCTCGTGGCGATCGGCGGCACCGGCGTACTGCTGCTGCGCCATCCCGAGGAGCCGGGGTTCGTCTCGCTCCGGGCGACCGCCCGGGACCGGGCCGGCAACAGCGTGCGGCAGACGGTGATCCGGGCGTACGAGATCAGGTAGCGGGCCGGCGTACGCGTCGGTCCCACCGCCGTCCGGGCCGGGGCGGCAGGATGGGGGGATGGCCCAACCGCACGACCTGACCCTGCTGGAGCAGGCGGCGGCGGTCCGCCGGGGTGAACTCGGCAGCCTCGAACTGGTCGACCACTACCTGGCCCGGATCGAGGCGTACGGCGACCGGGTCGGCGCCTTCGTCACGGTGACCGCGTCGCGGGCCCGGGCGGAGGCCGCCGCCGCGGACGCCGCCCCGGCCGGGGCGCGCGGACCCCTGCACGGGGTGCCGACCGCGATCAAGGACCTCACGCTCACCGCCGGGGTCCGGACCACCTTCGGGTCGGCCGCGTTCGCCGACTTCGTCCCGACGGTCGACGCCGACGTGGTACGGCTGCTGCGGGCCGCCGGCACGATCAGCCTCGGCAAGACCACCACCTCCGAGCTGGGTTGCTCGCTCTACTCCGAGGGGGAGGTGGCGCCGCCGGCCCGCAACCCGTGGGATCCGCGGTGCACCGCCGGGGGCTCCAGCGGCGGCGCGGCGGCGGCGGTGGCGGCCGGCCTGGTGCCGGCGGCGCAGGGCTCGGACGGCGGTGGCTCGCTGCGCATCCCGGCCGCGCTCTGCGGACTGGTCGGCTACAAGCCGAGCCGGGGACTCGTCTCCGGCGGCCCGCTCGGCTTCGGCGCCTTCGGGCTGCCGGTGCACGGGCCGATCGGCCGGACCGTGGCGGACGTGGCGGCACTGCTGGACGCGATGGCCGTACCGGTGCCGGGCGAGCCCTACCTGGCGCCGCCGGCGCCCGACGGCGGATACCTGGCGGTCGCCCGGCGGGCGGAGCCGGGTCGGCTCCGGATCGGCCGCTTCACCGCGCCGATGCTCGTGGACACCCCGGTCGACCCGGCCTGCCGGGCCGCCGTCGACGCGGCCGCCGGCCTGCTGGAAGCCGCCGGGCACGAGGTGGTCGAGGTCGCCCCGCCGGTACGCCCCGACGTGTGGCCGCTGTTCGAGACGATCTGGTACGTGCTGGCGCTCACGCCGGTGCCGGCCGGGGCCGAGGAGCGGCTGCTGCCGCTGACCCGGTTCCTGCGCTCGCGCGGAGCCGGGGTGCCGGCCGGGGTGCTGATGGCGACCCTGGCCCAGTTGCAGGCCCTCGTCCGGCAGGGGGTACGCGCGACCGCGGAGTGTGACCTGCTGCTCTGCCCGACGCTGGCGGCTCCGGCGGCACCGGTCGGCTGGTTCACCGCCACCGGCGATCCGGCGGACGACTTCGACCGGCAACGGCGGTTCTCGCCGTACTGCGCGATCTTCAACGTGACCGGTCAGCCGTCGGTGTCGCTGCCGCTCGGGAGCACTCCGGACGGGCTGCCGGTGGGTGCGTTGCTGACCGGCCGGTACGGCGAGGACGGCCGGCTGCTCGCCGCTGCCGCCGCGCTCGAAGGGGTCGTCGGGGGGTGGGATCGGCACCCCGATATCTGGCGGTCCCCACCCTCCGATACCGTGAACGACGACTGAGTCGGGTGGGTTGACAACGATCGTCGCCCTTTCCGGCCCGGCACATGGTCCCATTTCCGCCTGGGGGCGTTGAGGTTGTCTGTTTCCGAGACGTTGCTGATCTTCGTCGGCATCCCGGCCGCCGCCACACTGGTGATCGCCGCGCTGGCGAGCGCGGGCCGTACTGGCCGCAACTCCCGGCGCTACCGCCCGGGCCGGCCGTTCGAGTTCACGCCGGTGTGGTTCCTCTCCACGCCCGAGCACCTGAGCGAGAACGCCCGGACCGCGCTGCCGGCCGGCGCGCAGGCCCGCGAGCTGACCCAGGGTGAGACCGAGACCATCAGCGCGCCGGTGCGCGCGGGCGTGACGGGGGGCGCAAGTGACCGCTGGTGACCAGGTGACGAAGGACCGGCCGGAGACCGAGACCGGGCACGACGCGCCGACGCCTCCGGACGTGCTGGACGGTCCGTTCACCACCCGGCAGCTGCTCCGCATCGACGAGGCGCTCCGGGTGGCCGACCAGTCGACCGGGCTCGTCTTCACCGTCTACGTCGGCGGCCTGGACGAGCCGGTCCGCGAGCACGCCCAGCGGCTGCACGCCGAGCTGACCGAGCCGGCCCGCGCGGTGCTGATCGCCCTCTCGCCCAACCAGCGGGTGCTGGAGGTCGTGACCGGTGCCGAGGCGCGCAAGCGGATCCCGGACCGGGACGCCAAGCTCGCCGCGCTCTCGATGGTGGCCGCCTTCGGCGGCGGCGACCTGACCGGCGGCATCGTCACCGGCCTGGACCAGCTCGCCACCCGGGCCGGCCGCGCCGCCTGACCCGACACGGACGGCACCCGCCGTCCGGCTCGGGTCACCCGCTCCCGTGCCGCGGGTGCTCACCCCTCGGCTTGTCCGCACCCGGTGCACCGACACCCGTCCGGCTGACCGATGTGTGGCGGGCCGGTCAGGCCGACCACCCGGCCGGGGCCACCCGCACGGGGAAGGGGTAGCTCGACCAGCTCCACTCCGGTGGGCGGGACCGAGCGGTGCAGCTCGTAGTGGCCGGCGGTCGCCCGGAGATAGAGGTGGGCCACCGGACCAGCCTCGGTCCGTTCGATCCGCCAGTACGACTCGATGCCGGCCTCGGCGTACAGGCCGAGTTTGGTGAACCGGTCGTGCCGGCGGCTGCTCGGCGACTCCACCTCGACCACCAGCGCGACGTCCCTGGGCTCGGCCCACATCGCGTCCCGCGGCGCCGTCGGCCGCAGCACGGTGAGGTCCGGGATCGCGTTGCCGCCCGGCACCCGCAGCCCGATCTCCCGGATCACCCGCCATCCCCGGGGCGCCGCCGACCGGAGCGCGGCGCGGATCTCGTCCGCCAGCTCGTGATGCGTGAAGTCCGCCGGGGGTGTCGCGTGCAGGCTCCCGTCGATGATCTCGTAGCGGTGCCCGTCGGCGGGTAGATCGAGCAGGTCGTCCTCGGTCCAGCCCTGCTCGGGCGGATGCCACTCGTAGCGCGGTTGGGCCATCGAATCCACCTCCATCCGGAAGCCTAACGGCGGGGTCCGGTTACTGGTCGCCCGCGACTGGCCGGGCGCCGTGCCGGGCCGGCCGCGCCGGGAGGACGGACCGACCCACCTCCCCAGCTCGGAGGCGCCCGAGCAGGCGGACGCGCCCGATCAGGCGGAGGCCGCGGCGGCGTCCCGTGCCCGGGCCCGCAGGGCACGCAGCACCCCGTCCCGGCCCTCGCCGACCAGCCGGCGCAGCGGCGCGGGATGACCCGGCTCGGCCAGCCACTCGTCGGTGGCCCGGATGGTGTCCTCGCTGATCTGGTACGCCGGGTAGGCCAGCGCCACGAACTCCTGCGCCGGCTCGCTGTCCCGGCTGCTCCAGACCTGACCCACGACCCGGAAGAACCGCTCCACGTACGGCGCGGTCAGCTCGACCTGCGCCGGGTGCTGGAAGCCCTGGAGCAGGGCCCGGTGCCGCCAGTTCGGCAGGTCGCCCCCCTCCTCGGTCAGGATCCGCCACACCTCGACCTTGTGTTCCGGCGTGGGCAGCAGCGCGCGGGTCAGCTCCGCCTCCCGCTCGCCACTGGCGGTACGGTCGGCGGCCAGCTCGGCGTCGATCTCGGCCCGCCCGGCGGCACCACCCGCGACCAGCGCGCGCAGCAGCGTCCAGCGCAGTTCGGTGTCGATGGTCAGCCCGGTCGGCACCTCCGCGCCGTCCAGCCAGTCGCGCAGCACGGACAGTTCGGCGTCGCCGCGCGCGGCGGAGGCGTAGGCACGGGCCCAGGTCAGTTGCAGTCCGCTGCCCGGCTCGGCGGCCCGGAGGGCGGTCCCGGCCGTGCGGGCCAGCTCCGCCCAGCCCGTCGGCGCCCAGTCCGGGTCGGCGTACGAGGTGAGGGTGGCGGCCGACTGCCGCAGCGTCTGGGTGACCAGGTTGATGTCGGTCTCCGCCGGCAGGCCGGTCAGGGCCAGCGCCAGGTAGTCGCGCGCGGCGAGTTCGGCGTCCCGGACCATGTCCCAGGCCGCGGCCCAGCAGAGTCCACGGGCCAGCGACGACTCGAAACCGGCGATGTGCTGCACGACCGTCGCCATCGACCGCCCGTCCAGCCGGAGCTTGGCGTAGGTCAGGTCGTCGTCGTTGAGCAGCAGCACGTCCGCCGCCGCCACCCCGGTCAGCTGGGGCAGCTCGGTCCGCTCCCCGGTCACGTCGACCTCGAGCCGGTCCCGCCGGACCAGTCGGCCGTCGGTGAGGTCGTAGAGGCCGACGCCGATCCGGTGCGTCCGCAGGGTCGGGTAGCCGGCCGGCGCCTCCTGGAGCACCACCACCGACTGGTAGGTGCCGTCCGGGCCGATCGACAGCTCGGGACGCAGCGTGTTGACCTGTGCGGTCTCCAGCCACTCGGCGGCGAACTTGCGCAGCTCCCGGCCGGACGCCGCCTCCAGCTCGGAGAGGAGGTCGTCGAAGGTGGCGTTGCCCCAGGCGTGCCGGGCGAAGTAGCTGCGCAGGCCCTGCTTGAACGGTTCCTCGCCGACGTACGCGACGAGCTGCTTGAGCACGCTGGCGCCCTTGGCATACGTGATGCCGTCGAAGTTGACCTCGACCGCCTCCAGGTCGGGCATCTCGCAGTAGACCGGGTGGGTCGAGGAGAGCTGGTCCTGGCGGTAGCCCCAGTTCTTGCGGACCGAGAGGAAGGTGGTCCACGCGTCGGAGAAGCGGGTCGCGTGGGTGTTGGCCCAGTGGCTGGCCCACTCGGCGAACGACTCGTTCAGCCAGAGGTCGTTCCACCAGCGCATGGTCACCAGGTCGCCGAACCACATGTGCGCCAGCTCGTGCAGGATCGTGTTGGCCCGCTGCTCGTACTCGAAGTCGGTCTCCTGCGAGCGGAACAGGTAGTGCGCCTCGGCGTGCGTGACGCAGCCGAAGTTCTCCATCGCGCCGGCGTTGAAGTCGGGCACCCAGAGCTGGTCGTACTTGGGCAGCGGGTAGCGGACGCCGAACTGCTCGTGGAAGAAGTCGAAGCCCTGCGAGGTGATCAGGTGCAGGTCCTCGGTGTCGAGGTGGGGGGCCATGCTCGCCCGGCAGAAGTAGCCCATGTCGATGCCGTCGTGCGAGTGGCGGACCTCGTGGTACGGCCCGGCGCAGAGGGCGGTGATGTAGGTGCTCATCCGCGCCGACTCGGCGAAGTGGACCGTCCGGGTCTGGGCGCCGGCCGGCTCCTCGGCACGTACCGGCATGTTGGAGATCACCCGCCAGTGCGCGGGAACCGTGGCGTGCCAGGTGAAGACGCTCTTCAGGTCGGGCTGGTCGAAGCAGGCGAAGACCCGCTGCGCGTCGGCGGTCTCGAACTGGCTGTAGAGGTAGGTCTCGCCGTCCACCGGGTCGACGCTGCGGTGCAGGCCCTGACCGCTCGCCGAGTAGAGGAAGTCGGCGTCGACGACCAGGGTGTTCTCGGCGGCCAGGTCGGTGAGGGTGAGCCCGGCCTCGGCGGACCAGCCGGAGAGGTCGACCGGGGTGCCGTTGAGCGTCGCGGAGCGTACGGAACCGGCGGCCACCTCGATGAAGGTGTCAGCTCCCGGTTCGGCGCAGCGGAAGCGCACCTCGGTGACCGAGCGGAACGTGCGGCTGTCGGCGGCCTGCCCGGCTGACGACAGGTCCAGGCGGATGTCGTAGCCGGTGACGTCGAGCAGCCTTCCCCGCTCCGTCGCCTCGGCCTGGGTCAGGTTGCGAACTCCTGGCACGTGAATCTCCATCCGGTCTTCCCTGCGGGCTGTCCCCGTTGACAGCGTCGAGCCCCGGTGACAGCGTCCCGCTCCGTCGAGCGCGGTGAGCCGGGTACGGCTCGACGCCGAGTCTTTCACGTCGACAACCGTGGCACTGGTGCTCCAGGTCACGGTCTCATCCCGCTGCCGTGGGGCGGCTGGCGGGGTGAAGATCTGTGGGGGTGCCGCCGGTTCCGGCGCGCCGAACGACGAAGGGAGTCACCGTGTCCGAGCGCGCGGCGGTTGACATGTTCTTCGACCCGGCCTGCCCCTGGGCCTGGATCACCTCCCGCTGGCTGCTGGAGGTCGAGCGGGTCCGACCGGTCGATGTCCGTTTCCGGGTGATGAGCCTGTCGGTGCTGAACGAGGGCCGGGACCTTCCGGAGGACTACCGGCGATTCCTGGACACCAACTGGGGGCCGGTCCGGGTCTGCATCGCGGTCGAGCAGGCGCACGGCTCGGCGGCCGTACGCGAGCTCTACACCGCACTGGGCAACCGGATCCACCTGGGCGGTGCGGAACGCGGTCCGGAGCTCTACCGGGCCGCCCTCGCCGAGGTGGGGTTGGATCCGGCGCTGGCCGAGGCCGCCGACTCCACCGAGTACGACGAGGCCCTGCGGGTCAGCCACGACGAGGGCATGAAGCCGGTCGGCACCGACGTGGGCACTCCGGTGATCCACGCCCCCGGCCCGGTGCCCGGGCAGACCGTGGCGTTCTTCGGCCCGGTGGTCACCCCCGCGCCGAAGGGCGAGGCGGCCGGCCGGCTCTGGGACGGCGTACTCCTGGTGGCCGGCACCCCCGGTTTCTACGAGGTGAAGCGGAGCCGCATGGAGGGGCCGACCTTCGACTGAGCGCGGCCGGGTCCCGGGCCGCCCGGCCCGGGACCCGGCCGGCGACGCGGGAGCGGCCCATGAGGTGGACAGGGGCGGGGTATCCGCGAGCGCGACCGGGGCCGCCGGTAGCGTCACGGCACATGACGGTCGTGCATCCGATCGCCCGGGCCTGGATCACCACTGGCGGCACCGGCGCGCAGAACTATGACGAGTTCGCCGACGACGCGGAGATCACCGGGATCATCCGGGACAACCCGCGGAGTGCCCTGGCGATCGAGATGCCACACCGGGCGCCGGAGACGCTGGGCCGCTCGTTCACCGAGGCGCTGCCGGCCGCCGCCGCGCGACTCGCCGAGGCCAGGGCGGACGGCAGCTACACGCCGGCCGAGCGGGTCGTGGTGCTCTACCGGATCACCTCGGCGGACGAGGAGCCGGCCTACGGGCTGTTCGCGATGGTCGACACCGACCAGATCTCCACCAGTGCGGACGAGCCGGGCCTGGTGATCCGCAACGAGGAGGTCTTCATCGCCAAGGTGCGGGAGCGGGTCGCGCTGGCCGAGGCGACCGGACACCTGCTCTCGCCGGTGCTGCTGCTGCAGACCGGCAACCGGGGCGGCCGGCCGACCGGCGAGGGCGACCGGAACGCCGGGGACGCTCTGCACCGGGTGCTCGCCGAGGCCACCGACACCGCCGGAGCGCCGGCGGCCACCGACGTCGACCAGGCCGGCCGTACCCACGCGATCTGGCTGCTCGGGCCGGGCGCCCGGCAGGACGAACTGCTGGCCCTGGCCGGTGCCGGGGAGCTGGTCGTCGCGGACGGCAACCACCGCAGCCTCGCCGCCCAGACGGGTGGGCTGCCGCGCTTCCTCGCCGTGATCACCACGCCCGCCTCGGTCGCGATCCAGCCCTACAACCGGCTGGTCAGCGAGTTGACCAGCAGCCCGGAGGAGCTGATCGAACGGCTGCGGGCGACGGGTGCCCGGGTCGAGCCGGTGGCCGGGCCGCCGGCCGTACCGGCCTCGGGCGGGACCGTCCAGTTGTACGCCGCGGGGACCACGTACGACGTCACGCTGCCGGCCGGCCCGGGGGCCGGAGTGGACAATCTGGACCACGCCCTGGTGGAGCGGGTCCTGCTCCGTGACGTGCTGGGACTCGATCCGGGGGACAAGCGGATCACCTACGTCGGCGGCGACTACCCGGCGCACTGGCTCGCCGGCGAGGTCGACGCGGGCCGGGCCGAGCTGGCCGTGCTGGTCGCTCCGGTGACCGTGCAGGACTTCGTCGCGGTCAACCTGGCGCGGCAGAAGATGCCCCGCAAGAGCACCTGGTTCACCCCGAAGGCCCGGGGCGGTCTGGTCCTGGCCGAGCTGGGCCAGGACGCCGCCACCGGGTCCTGATCCGCCCGCCCGCCTGACCCGCCCGGCGGGCCGACGTTCCGGCTCCCGGGCGGTCACCGGTGCGAACCCGACCGCTCCGGCTGTGATCTGTCCGGCTGTCGCCGTGCCGCCGGACGTGTCCTCCCGGCGGGCTGACAGACTGCGCGGTATGCGCGTCTATCTGGGATCCGACCACGCCGGCTACGAGCTGAAGGTGCACCTGGCCAACCATCTGGCCAAGCAGGGGTACGAGCTGGTGGACGTCGGACCGTACCTGTTCGACCCGGATGATGACTATCCGGCGTACTGCCTGCACTGCGGCGCCCGGGTGGTGGCCGATCCGGGCAGCCTGGGTGTGGTGATCGGCGGCTCGGGCAACGGCGAGCAGATCGCCGCCAACAAGGTGACCGGGGTGCGTGCCGCGCTCGCCTGGAGCGTGGAGACCGCCCAGCTCGCCCGGCAGCACAACGACGCGAACGTGGTGGCCGTGGGCGCCCGGCAGCACACCCTGGACGAGGCGACCGCGATCGTGGAGGCGTTCCTCACCACCACGTTCTCCGGCAACGACCGGCACGCCCGCCGCATCGCCCAGGTAGCCGGCTACGAGCGCACCGGAGAACTCCCCACCCTCCCCGCCACCCCCTAACCCCCCGCCCGCCCCCTCCCATGATCCGCGTGATCAGGGAGTGCTTCGCGCGTGTCGCCGGCGTGTTCCGCTGTCAGCTCCCTGATCACGGCGATCTTGCGCGGCGGGGCGCGAGCCGGGGGAGCGAGCCGGGGGGCGCGGGGGCGGGCGGCAGGGGTGGGTCAGCGGCCGTTGCGGGGGAGGTCCTCGCGGGGCACCCAGTTGCGGCGTACCAGCACCAGCCGCTCCGTCGCCTCCGCGAGATCGTCCTCGGTCGGTCGGGCGGCGTCCCGGGCCCGCATCGCCGCCGCCACGCTCACCTGCGAGGCGCCGGACCCGACCAGCCCGCGCAGCCCGCGTTCGCTGTCCCGGTCCTCGGCGGTCGGCGCCAGATCCGGTCCGCGCCGTCCCGTGCCGCGCTCCGATCCCGCACCGCCGCGCTCGGGCCTTGCACCGCGCGCCGGCCCCGCACCACGCTCGGCCCCCGCACCGCGCTCGGCCCCCGCACCGCGCTCGGCCCCTGCGGCCCGTTCCGGTCCCGCGCCGCGTTCTGGTCCCGCGCCGCGTTCCGGTCCCGCGCCGGGCTCGGGTGCGGTGCCGGGCGCCTCGGCGGGCCGGGGCGCCCGGGCGTCCGACCCCGGCTCGCCGTCCCGGCGCCGACGTCCGGCCTGGGCCGGGTCGCCCGACCTGTCCGGCGTGCCGCCGTCGCGGGCACGCCGTCCGTCCGGGGCCGGCTCGCCGCCGCCCGCCGCCGGGTTGTGCCGCAGCCGGCGCCGTCGACGCTCCGAGTCAGCCATGACGCGACGGTACCGCCCCGGCCGGTGCTCGTCGCGGGTCAGAACACCTCGATCCCGGCGGGCGCCCGGTGCCATCCGAAGGCGGCGGAGGTCGGGGCCAGCACACCCGGGCGCAGTTCCCGGACCCGCCCGGCCGCGGCCAGGGCCCCCAACGACGGCCCGCCGAGGTACGCGGCAGCGAGATCGCGTACGTCACAGGCCAGCTCGGCCGGCTCGCCGGTACGGCGGCACCGGGCCGCGCCGCCGGTAACGGTCAGCCGCCAGCGCCCACTGTTCGCGGGAAGCAGTGGATCGGTCACCTCGATCACCGCGTCGACGTCGCTGGCGTACCGGCGGGCGCCCAGCGCACCCGCGACGTCCACGATCCGGACCCAGAGCGCGTGGCCGAGCCGGGCGCCGAGTTGGCGGGGCTCGTCGACCAGGTGCTGGAGCGGCTCGTCCACGGCGCCGTGCCCGTAGCTGACGGTGCGGGTCAGGTCGATGCCGAGCAGGAACCGCCACAGCTCCCGGTACGTCGTCGGGTCGGCCGCCACCAGTTCGTCGAGGACGACGGTGCCCTGCGGCCCCCGCTCGTCCCAGTGGCTCCGGGTGCGCCACACGGCGTACCCGGTCGGTCCGGCCGGCCCCTCGGCCAGCAGCACCCGCCGCTCGGTCCCGCCGAACTGTCGGGACGGGAAGTCACCGAGCACGTACCGCCACCACGGCCCGTTCCGGCTGGACCAGCCCGGCCGCTCGGCGCGCAGTCGCTCGTACACCTGGGCCAGCTCGGCCTGGCAGGCGTCCGCGCCGGCGACGCGGAGCCGGACCCCCGAGCCGGCCGGCGTGCCTGCCTCGGGCGGCCCGGCGGGGGCGTCGACCAGCCGGACCCCGGTCGTGTTGATCTCCATGGAGAGCAGCTGCGCGGCCAGGCCGTAGCCGAACCGCTGGTAGATGGGGGCCTCGCTGGCCCAGAGCAGCGCGATCGGTTCCCGGCCGGCGGTGTGTACCTGCGTCAGCTGGTGCCGCATCAGCCGGGTCAGCAGCCCTCGCCGGCGGTGGGTGGACGCCACCGCGACCATCGTGACGTGCGCCGCCGGCACGACCGCGCCCGGCACGGTCAGCTCCCGGGTGAAGGCCGCCGCGTGCGCGACGACCTCCTCGCCCGAGCGGACCAGCAACGACCGCTCCGGCTCGAACACCGCGCCCTCCGCCGCCGCGTGCGCCTCGTCCGGCAGGGCGTGGAAGGCGGTACGCAGCAGAAGGTGGATGCCGGCCCAGTCGGCCGCCGTGGCGACCTGGACGGCGGGGTCGTCGTCTGGCATCAACCATGTGTAGCCGAGCGGCGCTGACTCGGCGAGTGTTTTCCCGGCTGGCTACCCTCGACAACGGGGACGGGTTCGTACGGAAGCTCGACGGGTCCGTGCCCGCACCGATGGGGAGGACAGATGGCAGACCAGACGCAGCCGTGGGCGGAGCAGACCGTCGAGGTGCCCGACCAGGGTCGCTTCCGCAAGGGGCGGGCCCAGGTGGGGGCGCCGACCCCGCGTACCGAGCCCTTTCCCACGGTGCCGCACGACGCGACCGGCACCGGTTGGCCGGGCGCGGCGGAGGAGTCCCGCCCGGTGCCGCCGGGCTACCACTGGCGGCAGCTCCGCAGCGGCAGGCACTGGAGCATGACCGGGGCGCTGTTCGCGTTCGTCTGCTGGGGTGTCTGGGCCATCTCGGCCGGGGGTGACCTGACCAGTCCGGTGGTGACCTTCGTGCTCACCCTCTTCGTCGCGGTCGGTCTCTTCGCGCTCTCCCGGCTGGTCGGGCGGATCGTCTACGAGCGCCAGCTCGGCCGGGTCCGCCGCAGCGCGCGGGGCGCGCACCTGGTGACCGGCCTCTTCCTGGCCGGGGTGGGCGTGGCGTACCTGCGCCAGACCGAGTGGGTCGTGAACCTGTGGAACTGGGTCGCCGGGCTGTGAGCCCGTCGCCGGCCGCGGTGGAGGGCTCCTCGGCGGCCGCGCAACCGCCCGGTGGCACTGATCGACGACCACACATCACAATTTGGTCACTCGCCTGTTACTGAGCGCGTGGCGTCCGATCACTCGGCGCTACGATTCGGTTCCCGCCGGACTTCCGGAGGTTGCCGACGGTGACTCTGCTCAGCGTGATAGTCCCGGTCTACCTGGTAGAGGACTACCTGGCCGAATGCCTGGACTCGATTCTCCACCAGTCCGTCACCGACCTTCAGGTGGTCGCCGTGGACGACGCCTCCGGCGACGGCTCGGCCGCGATCCTGGCCCGCTACGCCGAACGGGATCCCCGGGTCGAGGTGGTCACCCTGGAGCGCAACCACGGGCTGGGCGGTGCCCGCAACGCCGGGCTGGCCCGAGCGGTCGGCGAGTACGTCTGGTTCGTCGACAGCGACGACTGGCTGCCCGCCGGCGCGCTGCCCGCCGTCGCCAACCGGCTGCGGCAGACCCGTCCGGATCTGCTCGTCGTGGCGTTCACCCGGCACTACCCGAACGGCCGGGTCCGGCACTCGGGGCTGTCCCAGGTCGGCGGCGACCGGCCGGTGCCGGAGGTCTTCACCCTGCGGGAGCAGCCGGGCCTGCTCTCGGTGCTGCACATCACCTGCAACAAGGTGATCCGGCGCGGCTTCCTCGCCGAGCGGGGCCTCAGCTTCGGCCCCGGCTGGTACGAGGACGTGTCGTTCAGCTTCCCGTTGATGCTCGCCGCCGAGCGGATCAGCCTGCTGGACCGCTGCTGTTACGCGTACCGCCAGCGGCCGGGCGGGGCCATCACCTGCACGGTCAGCGACCGGCACTTCGAGGTCTTCGCGCACTGGGACCGGGTCGTCGCCGGGCTGACGGCGGATCCGGAGGTGCCGGCCGAGCTGCGTAATCTGATCTTCGAGCGGATGATCTGGCACCTGCTCCAGGTTCTCGGTCACCCGCGTCGGGTGCCACCGGCCCGGCGCCGGGAGTTCTTCGCCGAGATCGTCACCCGGTACCGCGCGCACCTGCCGGCCGCCGGGTACCGGCCGCCCAACGGCGCGCTCGGGCTCAAGCACCGGCTCATCGGCCGGGGCGCGTACGGGCTGTTCCTGGCGTTGCGGGTCGCCCGTCGCGCCCACGTCGGCGTGGTCACCCGGGTCCGCCGCCCGGCCTCCGGCCCGGCCCGCCCGACCGGGCCGTCCGCCCGCGCCTCCGGCCGTCCGGCGGCCGCGGCGGCGCCCGGCGGCCCGGCGTCCGCTGTTGTGCCCGGCGGCCCGTCCTCCGGCGTGCCCAACACCCGCCGTGGCGCCCTGCCGGGCGAGCTGACCGACCGGGTGGGCTGACGGGAGCGGGGTGCCGTCAGCGCCGGGCGGGCCGGCCGTGTTCGCCGAGCGGGCCCACCCGCCAGCCCCGGTCCAGGCACTCGTCCAGCAACCGGGGCAGCGCGGCCAGGCTGGCCCGCCAGGAGCCGGGCGCGGAGGTGCAGTCGGAGTCGTGCAGCAGGACCGTGCCGCCGCCGGCCAGCCCCGCCCGGACCGTGTCGAGCACCGAGGTACCGGTCGCCGAGCGGGTCCAGTCCCGGCCCCAGCAGCTCCAGAGCACCGGCGTCAGCCGCAGCCGGCGGGCGGCCACCAGGGAGGCGGCGCTGAGCACCCCGTACGGGGGCCGGAAGTACCGGGGGGTGCGGCCGGTGACGGCGCCGATCAGCTCCCGGGTCCGGGCCAGGTCGCGGTACGTCGTGTGCGGGCCGCGCAGCAGCAGGTTGTGGTGCCCCCAGCCGTGCACCGCCAGCTCGTGCCCGGCGGCGGTGAGGTCCAACCCGAGTTCGGGGGAGCGGGCGAGCATCGAACCGAGCAGGAAGAAGGTGGCCCGGGTTCCCCTGGCGGCCAGCGCCTCGACGAAGAGCGGGGTGGACGCGGGGTCGGGGCCGTCGTCGAAGGTCAGCGCGACGTGACCCGGTGCGCCGAGCCCGCTCAGCCGGGGAAAGAACCGGAGCCGGATCCCGGGCAGCACCGTCACCGCGGGAACCACCTGGGCGGCCAGCGCGGCGCCGACCGTGGTCGCCGGCACCGCGCGTGCGCGCACTCGTTCCTCCACCCGCCTCACCATCGCCGAGGCGGGTACCCGGAGGCCGCGGCTTCATCCTCACCCGGACGGGTGGAACGCGGCGGATGCGAGGTTCCTCGCCGTGGTGTCGCTGCCGAGGGTCGCGCAACGTTTGGCGTACCGGGGGCCGGGTAGCTCGGCATGCCGTCGCGACGAGGGAGGTTCACGCTGGACCGCCGAGAGGTGCCGCGGGTCGCGGTCGTCACCGGGGCGACCGCGGGAGTGGGCCGGGCCACCGCGAGGCTGCTGGCCCGGCGCGGCATGCGGATCGCCCTGCTGGCCCGGGGCAGCGCCGGGTTGGCCGCCACCGCCGACGAGGTACGCGCCCTCGGTGGTACGGCCCTGCCGATCGAGACCGACGTGGCCGACCATCGGCAGGTCGAGGACGCGGCGGACCGGGTCTGCGCCGAACTCGGCGGAATCGACCTGTGGATCAACGACGCCTTCACCTCGGTCTTCGCGCCGTTTCAGGAGATCGGCCCGGAGGAGTTTCGCCGCGTGACCGAGGTCACCTATCTCGGCTACGTATACGGCACCCGGGCGGCGCTGGCCCGGATGTCGCCGCGGCAATCCGGGACCATCGTGCAGGTGGGGTCGGCACTGGCGTACCGGTCGATTCCCCTGCAGGCCGCTTATTGCGGCGCCAAGCACGCGATCGTCGGGTTCACCGAGTCCGTCCGCTGCGAGTTGCTGCACGACCGGAGCCCGGTGCGGATCACCATGGTGCACCTGCCGGCGGTGAACACGCCCCAGTTCGACTGGGTGCTGTCCCGGCTGCGCGGTCGGGCCCAGCCGGTGCCGCCGATCTACCAGCCCGAGGTCGCCGCCCGCGCGGTGGTGTACGCCGCCGACCGGCCGGAGCGCCGCGAGTACTGGGTGGGTGGGTCCACCGTGGCCACCGTGCTCGCCAACCGGATCGCCCCGGCCCTGCTCGACCGCTATCTGGCCCGCACCGGCTACGCGAGCCAGCAGGGTGGCCGGCCGACAGGTCCGCACCGGCCGACCAACCTGTGGCATCCGGTCGACGACGCCGACGGCGTCGACCACGGCGCCCACGGCGCGTTCGACGACCGGTCCCGGGGCCGGAGCCCGCAGTGGTGGTTCAGCCGGCACCGGGCACCGGTGGTCGCCGCCCTGCTGGCGGGGGCGGCCGGTGCTGCGCTGGCCAGGGCGGCGAGACGCCGTTAGGCGGGCGCGGTCCGGCGGCCGTCCGCGGGTGGAATCGGCGTACCGACCGACCATTCTGGACCCCTTCGATGCCGTCGGCGCGCACGCCCGGAGCGGGTGGTGAATAGCCGGTCGCCGATCGTGAATGACGTCACAACGGGAACGTACGTCGATGCGTTCCGTCACGTTCGCCATTACTGATAGTTGTTGCGCCGCAACGCGTTCAGCAGGAATCGGGTCTTGCCATTTTGGAAGCGAAACCGGGTATGCTGACTGCCGTTCATAGCCGCCAGGCACCGACTGGTGCCGGTGCTGATCGCCGCCTAATCGCCGCCAGGCGAGCCGGGGACCCAAGCACCTGGGGTGAATCCGCGACAGCGGTAGGGACCTCTTCCATCCCGAACCCGTCAGCTAACCCGGTCGGCGGCCGACGGAAGGGATACATGTGAGGGCACCCCTACGCCGATGGCTGGCGCCTGCCCTGGCAATGCTCACCGCCGCCGCACTCGGTGTCGTCGCGCCGTCGCCGGCCTCGGCCGCCCCCAAGCCGAACCCGGCGCCCAGCGGAGAGGTCGAGACGCCACTCCTCGGCGACGTCCTCGCCGCGACCGGCAAGCGGTACGCGGAGGCCAAGTCCGCACTCGACAAGTCCCGCAAGCGGCAGTCGAAGCTGGCCGGCGAGCTCAGGGTGGCGGAGGCCAGGCTGGCCGCGTTGGCTCCGGAGGCGAGCCAGATCGCGGCCGAGTCCTACCGCAGCGGCAAGCTGAGCGCCGTGTCGATGATGCTGAACAGCGCCTCGTCCGACGCGTTCCTCGACCGCATGGTCGCGCTGGAGGAGTTGAACGCTCTCAACAACCAGAAGCTGCGGGCTCTGGGCGAGGCGCGCGACGCGATCAACCGGGCCAAGACGTCGATCGACGCCGAGGTGGCCGAGCAGCGGACCGCGCAGAAGGTCATCGAGAAGCAGAAGAAGGACGCGGAGAAGGCGCTCGCGCTGGTCGGCGGCAGGTCGCTGACCGCCGGTGGCCTGGTGGACGCGACGTCGCCGGTGGCCAAGCCGGGGCCGGGCTACGGTGACGGCTTCCCGGGCGAGTCCTGCAACAAGGAGGATCCCACCACCGGCGGTTGTGTCACGGGGCGGACCCTGCACGCGTACAAGGAGGTCAAGCGGGCCGGCTTCAACCGGTTCGTCGGCTGCTACCGCCCCGGCGGGCCGTACGAGCACCCGAAGGGCCGGGCCTGCGACTGGTCACTGCGCAACTCCGGGTTCAGCCCGGCGGCCAACAACGACCAGCGCAAGTACGGCAACGACCTCACCGCGTTCCTGGTCCGCAACGCAGACCGGCTCGGCATCCTCTACGTCATCTGGTACAGGCAGATCTGGTTCCCGGCCACCGGCTGGAGTTCTTACAGCGGCGCCAGCGACCACACCGACCACGTGCACATGTCGATGCTCTGAGCGGCGTTCCGGGCCGACCGGACCGCTTGACGCCCCGCCACCGCCTGCCGCGGTGGCGGGGCGCTCGCATTCCGGGCCCCTCCGGACAGGTTCTGCCGCCGGGACCGGACCAGGAGCGGGGGGCCGGTTCGCCGGGCTCAGCGGCCGGTCTTGCCCCGACGGCTCCGCTGGCGGGAGGCACCGCTCTTCGGGCGGGCCGGGCGGCTGCCACCCGTGCCGGTCCGGCTCGCGGTCGGGCCGGCGGCGCGGTCGAGTCCGGGTTCCCGCCTACCGTCCTTGGCGCCACCGCCACCGCCACCGGCGGCGGCCCGGCGCCGGGGCCGGACGGCGAGGACCACCATCACGACCACCGCGCCGAGTAGTAACGCCGGGAGGAGCCAGACGGCGACACCGCGGTCCTCCGGGGCGGCCGGGGCCGCTGCCGGGGTCCCGGCGGGTGCTCCGGTCGCTGCGCCGGTGGGCCTGGTCCCGGTGTGCCCGCCGCCCTCGGCCGCCGCGACCAGGGCCGGATCGGCGGTGTTGGTCGGCGGCGACCAGCCCGCCGGCGCCGGGGTGACCGGTCCCCGGTAGACGAACTTCAGGCTGCCCCGGACCGCCTCGCCGTCCGAGGCCACCGACAGGTAGTCCACGGTGTACCGACCGGTCGCCGGCCAGTGCGCGACCTTGACCAGCGCGGCGTAACCGGTGTGGTAGGCGCGCGGCTCCCACGTGCCGTCCGTCAGGAAGTATTCGGTGACCGGGCGGTCCAGCCGCCGGCTCGGGCCGGGACTCCAGCCGTCGTCCACCCGGCCGCCGCCCGGCGCCGTCACCGTGAAGTGGGCGTTCGTGGCGGGCTGCTCGGTGTAGTAGAGGTCGAGTGTCGCGCGCGCCCTGCTCACCGTGCCGCCGGCCGGCGGGTCGGAGACGGCGAGCTGTCCGTGCGCCCGGGCCGGTGTCGCCGGTACGGCGAGGACGGCCGTCCCGCAGACGGCGATCGCGGCCAATCGGCTCACCGTACGGACGGTGGTACCCCTTGATCGCATCGGCTCATCATGGTGGCTACCGCCGTACCTCACAAGACGCTAGAGTCCCAACCCGACCCGCGGCCGTCCCCACCGTACGGAGCCTCGATGACCTCGCCGACCGGCCCACACCGGGCCCGGTGCGCCGGGTGGACCCGGGTGCCCCGCTGATGCTCGGCACGGTGCTGGCGCACGGCGTCGGCGGTCGGCAGGACCTGCCCATCCCGTTCGCGTACGCGGTCACGGGTGCCGCGCTCGCCCTGGTCATCTCCTTCCTGGCGCTGGGCGCGCTGTGGCGCGAGCCGCGGTTGGCCGATCCCGGCGCCGGACGGCCGCTGCCCGCCGGGCTGGCCGGCCTCGTCGACTCGGCGGGCTGCCGGTGGGCGCTGCGCGGGCTGGGACTGCTGCTGGCGGCGTACTTCTGCCTCGGCCTGTTCCTCGGCCCGGACGACGAGCGCAATCCCACGGCGGGCACGCTCTACATTCTGTTCTGGGTCGGTCTCGTGCCGCTGTCGCTGCTGTTCGGTCCGGTGTGGCGGCTGCTCAACCCCCTGCGTACCCTCCATCTGCTCGGCTGCGCCGTGCTGCGCCGGGATCGGGACCGCGGCCCGCTCGCGCTCGCGCCTGGGCTCGGGTACTGGCCGGCGGCGGTGGGCCTGACCGCCTTCGTCTGGCTCGAACTGGTGGCGCCGGACCGGGCCACCCTGCCGGTGATCCGCGCCTGGTTGATCTGCTACGCGGTGGGCACGCTTGTCGCGGCGACGCTCTTCGGAGCCCGCTGGTTCGACCGGGGTGACGCGTTCGAGGCGTACAGCGGGTTGGTCGGGCGGCTGGCGCCGCTCGGCCGGCGGGACGACGGGACGCTGGTGTGGCGCAACCCGCTGGAGGGGATGGCGACGCTGCGGGCGGCGCCGGGGCTGACCGCCACCGTGGTCGTGCTGCTGGGATCGACGCTCTTCGACAGCCTGGTCAGCACGCCGGGCTGGGCGCGGTTCACGTACCGGCTGGACCTGTCGCCGACCCTGGTCGGCACCCTCGGGCTCGGCGCGGTGGTCGGCGCGGTCCTGGCGGTGTACGTCGGGGCCTGCGCGCTCGCCGCCCGGCTGGCCGGGGCGGATCGGGCGGGTCAGGTGGCGGGTCGGTTCGCCCACAGCATCGTGCCGATCGCCGTCGGGTACGTCCTGGCGCACTACTACTCGTTGCTGGTGGTGGACGGTCAGCGGACGCTCAGCCTGCTCTCCGATCCGCTGGTGACCGGCGCCGACTGGCTGGGCACCCGGGACTGGGTCGCCAACACGGCGCTGATCACCCCGGCGAGCGTGGCCACCCTGCAGGTGACCCTGATCGTGCTGGGGCACCTGCTCGGGACCGTGCTGAGTCACGACCGGACGCTGGAGGTCTTCCCGGGTCGGTCGGCACTCGCCGCGCAGGTGCCGCTGCTGGTGCTGATGGTCGGCTACACCGTCGCGGGCCTGCTGCTCCTCTTCGCCGGTTGACTCTTCCGCCCCGTCGTTCCGGGCGGCCGTCCTCCGGGTGCCGGTTGCCCGTTGTGGTGGCCGTCCTCACTCGTTGTCAGGACCGACAACCACTTGCAAGTTGCATACATAGCGATAAGCGCATACGTTGTCCGTGGAGCGGCGGGAGGATGCGGGATGGGTGCTGGCCATGATCACGGGAGCCCACTGGTGTGGGCCGGCGACCGGCACCGTCGCCCGCTCTGGACCGCCCTCGGCCTGCTGGGCCTCTACATGCTGGTCCAGGCGGGTGCCGCGTGGCTGACGGGTTCCCTGGCGCTGCTGTCGGACGCCGGGCACATGTTCACCGACGTGCTCGGCATCGGGATGGCGCTGGCCGCGATCACCGCGGCGGGCCGGGCCTCCCGGGATCCGCAGCGGACGTTCGGGCTGTACCGGCTGGAGGTGCTCGCCGCGCTGGCCAACGCGGTGCTGCTCTCCGGAGTGGCGGTCTTCGTGGTGGTGGAGTCGGTTCGCCGGTTCGCCGATCCGCCCGAGGTGGCCGCCGGGCCGATGCTGCTGGTGGCCGCCGGTGGGCTGGTGGTCAACGTGCTGGCCTTCCTGCTGCTGCGCTCGGGTGCCAAGGAGAGCCTCAACATGCGGGGCGCCTACCTGGAGGTGCTGGGCGACCTGCTCGGCTCGGTCGGCGTCATCGTCGCCGCGCTGGTCATCGCCACCACCGGATGGCGGTACGCCGACCCGATCGTGGCGGTCACGATCGGCGTGCTGATCCTGCCCCGGACCTGGCGGCTGGCGATGGCGGCCGGACGGGTGCTGGTGCAGGCCGCGCCGCCGCACGTGGAGGTCGCCGCGGTCCGGGAGCGGCTGGCCGGCGTCGACGGGGTGACCGAGGTCCACGACCTGCACGTCTGGACGCTCGCCTCCGGGATGGACGTCGCCTCCGCCCACCTGAACGTGGCCGCCGGGGTCGACGTGGCCACCGTGCTCGTCGCCGCCCGCCGCCAACTGCACGACGACTTCGGCATCGACCACGCGACCCTGCAGGTCGAGCCGGCGAGCCCGGAGCGGCTCTGTCACGGCAGTTCCTGGTGACGCTCGCCATCCGGCGGGGTGCGCCCTGGTTCGACGCCCAGGTGGGCGACCACGGTGGACACGCCCGGCGCGGCTGACGACGCGCTCCGGCCCGGCTCGCGGTGCGGTGCGGTGCGCGGATGTGCGTGACCGTCGGCCGGCATCCGCCGCGAATCAGGAATTCCGTTTCCCGGTGCTGATGCCCGAGCGGGTGCGACAGGAGTAGGTCGATCTCCGTGGAGTTTCCGACAGATGTCAGGTAGGCGGCCGGGTCCCGCCTGAGTAGGTTTCTTGCCATCGAATGTTAGCGATCACATGCAGTTCGATCGGTTGCCCGCCAGGAGGTAGAGCAATGGCCCCAGAACAACAGCCGATTGACCGGCGCCGTTTCCTGAAATCCGCCGGCGTCGTCACCGCCACCGTGGTGGGTACGAGTGCCGCCTCCGTCGCCGGGCTCGGCGCCACCGCTGCCGCCGCGGCCCCCGGCTCGGGCGCCGGACCGACGTCGTCCGGCGGTACCCGGCACACGGCCCCGTCCGACGTGGCGTCCCAGGCCGACCTCTACGACCGCAACCCCCGGTGGCGGGTCAAGCCGTTCGGGTTGGACCAGGTCGAACTCCTCGACGGAACGCTTTTTGCCGAGAAGCGGGACCGGGTACTGGCGCTCCTCGAGGCGTACCCGGCCGACCGCGTGCTGCACAACTTCCGGGTCACCGCCGGGCTGCCCACCCCGCCCGGCTCCACCCCGCCCGGCGGCTGGGACGACGCCACGGGCAACCTCCGGGGCCACTACAGCGGGCACCTGATCAGCGCGTTCAGCCAGGCGTACGCGTCGACCCGCGAGTCGGTCCACCGGGAGAAGGTCGACCACATCGTCGCCGAGCTGGCCCGCTGCCAGGAGGCGCTGGCGGCGAGCGGCCGGTACAGCCACCCGGGATTCCTCGCGGCCTACCCGGAGGACCAGTTCGTCCGGCTCGAATCGTTCGCCACGTACCCGACGATCTGGGCGCCCTACTACACCTGCCACAAGATCATGCGAGGGCTGCTTGACGCGTACCTGCTGGTCGGGAACCGGCAGGCGCTCGACGTGGTCACCGCGATGGGGGACTGGGTACACAGCCGGCTCTCGGTGCTGCCCCGGGAGACCCTGAACCGGATGTGGGCGATCTACATCGCCGGCGAGTACGGCGGGATGAACGAGGTGATGGCGGACCTGCACGCCATCACCGGGGACGCCCGGTACCTCGACACGGCCCGGTGCTTCGACAACCGGCAGTCGCTCTTCGACGCCTGCGTCGAGGACCGGGACATCCTCACCCGGCTGCACGCCAACACCCACGTACCGCAGTTCGTGGGCTATCTGCGGGTCTTCGACCAGGGCGGCGACGCCACGTACCACGCCGCCGCGAAGGACG
>NZ_JBNJMX010000033.1:0-31783 GCF_050936375.1 Plantactinospora sp. CA-290183
GCCCAGCATCAACGCCGACCTCGTCCTCGACGTTCCGGTGTTGCCGGTGCCCGGTCAGACGGTGCTCGGTGCCGAGTTGCGCCGGCACGGCGGAGGGAAGGGGGCCAACCAGGCGGTGGCCGCCGCCCGGCTCGCGGACGGTGCCGATCCCCGGCCGAACGTCCGGATGGTCGGTCGGGTCGGCAACGACGACGACGGTCTGCGGCTGCGTGGCGAGCTGTCCGCAGCCGGTGTCGACGTCGGTGGCGTGCTGGTCGACCCGGCCGAGTCGACCGGTGTCGCCATGATCCTGGTCGACGGGCACGGCGAGAACCTGATCGCTGTCGCGCCGGGCGCCAACGCCGCCGTCGGCGCCGCGGACGTCGCCCGGGCGACGTCCGGTCTGGGCGCCGGCGACGTGGTGGTGTGCCAGTTGGAGGTGCCCATGGCGGCGATCCGCTCACTTGTGACGACCGCGGCCGGCAGGGGCGCCCGGGTGGTGTGCAACGCCGCGCCGGCCCACCCGATCGAGCCCGGGACGTTGGGCGAACTGTCGGCGTTGGTGGTCAACGAGAACGAGGCGCGGCTGGTCCTGGGCATGACGGTCACCGACCCCGGTACCGCCGCGGACGCGGCCGCCACGGCCGGCTGCGCGGTGGTCGTCACCCTCGGTGCCGACGGCGCCGTCTGGGCCGACCGGCAAGGCAACGCCGGACACCTCGCCGCGCCGGTCGTCCGGGCCGTCGACACCGTCGGTGCCGGCGACGCCTTCGTGGGCGCGTTCGCCGTCTGGCTGTCTGCCGGGGCCGAACTGGCCAGGCCGTGGCCCTCGGCATGGCAGCCAGCTCGCTCATGATCACCGTCCCGGCGCGCGCCACCGAACTACCCGATTTCCTCGCCCGGCAACTCGCCGGGCCGCCCGGCTCCCCGTCCGTGGGAGCGCCGGCCGTCGCCCCACCCGGCGCCTCGGGCTGATCCCGACCATCTTGTCCGCACACATTCCGAGGAGCATCCCTCATGTCGCACCTCTCTCGCCGCCATCTGCTGGCCGGGCTCGCCGGCGTCGGTGCCCTGGCCGTGGCCGGCTGCGGAAATGGCGGATCCACCGGCACCGGTGGCGCCAAGAACATCACCCTCTACAACGACATCCCGCTGTGGAAGGACGGCTTCATCAAGGCCGGCGAGACGTTGCGCGGCGTCTCCGGCTACGGCCTCGAGCCGCTGTCGGTGCCGACAACGACCGAGTACCAGCAGGTCATCCTCTCCTCGTTGCAGACCCCGAAGACCGCTGACGTGGTCAAGTGGTGGTCCGGATACCGGTTGCACAGCCTGGCCCGCACCGGTGGGCTCACCGACCTCACCCAGGTGTGGGACGAACTGACCGGTAAGAACTGGATCGACCCGGAGCTCAGGAAGGACTACTCGTACCAGGACAAGCCCTGCGCGCTGCCGCTGAGCCAGAGCTACTGGGTGATCTTCTACAGCAAGAGCCTGTTCGAGAAGGCCGGAATCAAGGCACCGACCTCCTGGGCCGAGTTCGAGTCCAACGCCGCCGCGCTGAAGAGGGCCGGCGTTACTCCGCTCTACACCTCACAGGCCGACGGCTGGACCCCGTTCATCCCGTTCGCCGAACTGGTCGCGAAGATCGACCCCGGGTACTACCAGCGACTCACCGCCGGCGAGGCGTCCTACACCGACCCGATCGCCAGGCAGGCGTTGGACATCTGGCGCGGCTGGATCGAGCGGGACTGGGTCAGCAGCGCCGACCTCAAACTCGACGACGCGCCGGCGCAGATGAAGGCGGGCAAGCTGGCGATGATCCCGGCCGGCACCTGGCACGGCACCGCGTTCAAGAAGACCGGGATGGTGCCGGGCACCGACTACGGCGCGTTCATCATGCCCACCGTCAACGCCGGCACGGCCTCCGTCTTCATCGAGGGTGGCGCGTGGACCGTCCCCAGCAACGGTGGCAACAAGGAGGCGGCGGTCAAGGTGGTGACCGCCTGGCTCGACCCCGCGGTGCAGAAGACCTGGACCGACTTCCTCGGCGACGCGTCGGCGAACCCGACGGTCGTCTCGACCGACCCGGTGCTCAAGGGCATCCAGGACACCATCGCGTCGACCCGGCCCACGCTGCTCACCCGCTACTGGGAGGCCAGCCCGCCGCCGCTCGTCGAAGGCAACGTGCAGGACCTGGCCAGGTTCATGCTGGATCCGAAGCAGGCCACCAGCGTGCTGACCAGCATGCAGAAGCGGGCCGAGACCGAGTGGGCGACCTGGAACAAGGCGGGCGGATGAGCGTCCTGGCCGGGCGGCCTGGGATGCGCCCGCCCATCAAGCAGGTGGACGCGGCGGCGCGGCGGTCCGCCCGGACAACGACGACCGGCAGGCGCCAACGGCCTTTTTGCTTCCCGCGGTCGCCGTGGTGGCCCTCGTGCTCCTCCTGCCCCTGGCCGCAACCGTCTACCGCAGTTTCCACAGTGACGACGTCGACCCCGCCTTCACCGGGTTCGCCAACTACACCCGAATGCTCAGTCAGCCGGAGATCACCCGGTCGCTGGTCAACACGCTGGTGTGGGTGGTCGGCTCCCTGCTCCTGCCGGTACTGCTCGGGCTGGCGATCGCGGTCATGACCAACGCCGTACGGTGGGGCCGGATCGCCCGGCTGGCGGTGGTCCTGCCCTACGCGATCTCCGGATCGGCCGTGGCCATCGTCGGCAACCTCCTACTGCGCAGCGACGGCGCGGTCAACCAGATGCTCGCCGCCGTCGGGCTGGAAGCGTTGGCTCGGGACTGGCTGCTGTCCTGGCCGGCGAACACCGTGAGCACCATCGCGATCAGCACCTGGCAGAGCACCGGCGTCGCGGTGATCCTGTTTCTGGTCGGCCTGCAGACCATCCCACCGGAAACGGTGGAGGCCGCGGCGCTCGACGGGGCGGCCGGCTGGCGTCGGTTGCGCCACATCATCCTGCCCCAACTACGACCGGTGACCGCGGTCGTCGTCGGCATCACGCTGGCCAACGCGCTCAAGACCTTCGACCTGATCTGGGTGCTGACCCAGGGCGGGCCGGCCCGCTCGTCGGAGACCCTCGCGGTCAGCATGTACCGGGAGAGCTTCCTGTTGCAGCGCCCCGGCGGCGGCGCGGCCATCGCCGTGGTCCTCGCCGTGGTGGTCGTCGCGGCGTCCTGGGTCTATCTCCGCGGTCAGCTGGCGACCGACAACGGAACCCCTCGTACCCGGAGGCCGCGATGACCGGTCGGATCCTGCGCAACACCGCCATCATCGTCCTGGCGATGCTCTGGTTGTTGCCCACCTACCTGATGGTGGTCAACTCGATGACCTCGATGTCGCAGTACGAGGGCAGCCCCACGTTGTGGCCACGCGGTTTCGCCTTCTTCGACAACATGGCCGCCGCGTGGAGTGCCGGCGACCTCTCCATCTCGGTGCTCAACAGCCTCGGCTACGCCACCGTGTGTGCCGCCGCGGCGGTCGTGGTCGCCACGATGGCCGGCTTCGCCCTGGTGGTCATGCCGGTACGCCGACCCGCCCTGTGGTTCTGGCTGATCTATTCGGGCACCCTGCTACCGCTCCAGGTCTTCGTCCGGCCGCTGTTCGCCGCGTCGGCGGAGACCGGGCTCTACGACACGCACCTCGGACTGGGCATCGTGTATGTGGCCATCTGCGTACCGTTCGCGTTCTTCGTGGTCCGCAACTACCTGACCACCCTGCCTGCCGAGGTGACCGAGGCGGGGCGGTTGGACGGCGCCTCCTGGTGGCGCCTGTTCCGCAGCATCCACCTGCCGTTGAGCCGACCCGCGATGGGCGCCGCGTTCATCTTCCAGTTCGTCTGGGTCTGGAACGAACTGTTCTTCGGAATCACCCTCACCTTCAGCCCGCAGGTACGGCCGGTCATGGCGGCACTCGCCGGACTACAGGGCAGTCAGACCACCGTCGGGCCACCGGTGGTGCTGGCCGGTGCCCTGGCGGTGTCGCTGCCCGGCTGAGCGCTACCTTCTTCGCCTTCAACGCCTCGCCGTATCGGCGCGCAACGTCTGACCGAGCCGCACCGCGAAGGACCGCCATGACCACTCGGGCTCTCGTCCGACACAATGCCTTCGACTACGACCGGGTACGCGCCACCTTGCGGGAGCGCGTCGTCGCCGACCGGGTCGACGTCGGTGGCCACCCGGTACGGGTCACACCCGAGCCGCTGTTCCAACACGCGACCGGCGGGGGCCTGCTGCAGTCGGTGCGAATCGACATCGACGGGCCGACCCCGGCCGAGCCGCACCGGGTCACGGCCCACACCGAGGGCGGCTCCGCGCTCCCGGTCCGGCTGCTGCCGCTGACCGGCGGGGTACGGGTGCTGGTCCCCGCCGTCGACGCGGCCACCACCGTACTGCTGCGGTTTCCGGACCTGGCCCCGGACGACGCGATCGCGGTCGCGCTGGAACCGCAGCGGCGGTGGACGATCCACCTCGTGCACCACTCACACCTGGACATCGGCTACACCGACCCCCAGGGGACGGTGCTCCAGGAACACCGCTCGTACCTCGACTCGTGTCTCGACCTGATCGACGAGACCGACGACTGGCCGGACGCCGCGCGGTTCCGCTGGGCGGTGGAGTCGCTGTGGTCGTTCGACCAGTGGTCCCGGGGACGTCCGCCGGCCAGGGTGGCGGAGTTCGTCCGGCGGGTCCGGGAGGGGCGCATCGAGCTGACCGCGATGCCGTTCAACCTGCACACCGAGACCTGTTCCACCGACGAGCTGCACGAGCTGCTGCGGCTCGCCGGCGACGTGCGGGCCGAGCACGGAGTGCGGATCACCACCGCCATGCAGACCGACGTACCGGGCGCGGTGGCCGGTCTGGTCGACGTCCTGGACCAGGCCGGCGTGCGCTACCTGTCGGTGGCGCACAACTGGGCCGGCCGGTCGGTTGCGCGCACCCTGACCGGTGGTCCGGGCGCGCCGCGAACTGTTCGCGCTGGCGGAGCTCCAGGAAGGCGGGAGACCCGGCCTGCTGGTCTACCGGTGACGGACACCCCGCACGGGATGGCCTACATGGAGGGCCCGATGCTCGGGTTCGACCGCTCCTACGAGCTGGTCGACGAACACCTGCCGGCCTATCTGACCTCGCTCGCCACGAACCCGTACCCGTACGACGGGTCGTTGTTCGGCTTCGCCGCCGCCGACGTACCGCTGGACCGCGAGCCCTATCCGTGGGATGTGCTGCACATGCGGGTGCAGGGACGGTTCGCCGACAACGCCCCGCCCCGGCGGATCATGTCCGAGACCGTACGCCGGTGGAACGAGACGTGGGCCCACCCGACCCTGCGGCTGTCCCGCAACGAGGACTTCTTCGTCGAGGCCGAGGGCCGGTTCGGTGACCGGGTGCCCACCTTCGAGGGCGACTGGAACGACTGGTGGGCCGAGGGTGTCGGCTCCGGTGCCCGTCCACTGCAACTGGTCCGACGGGCGCAGGGCGTGGTGGCCGACGCCCAGACGGTGAGCAGCCTGGCCGGTACGCTCGGCTCGGCCGAGGCCGCCGGTGACACGGCGCAGGCGCGCCAGGTGTACCTGTCGGCGGCGCTCTTCGACGAGCACACCTGGGGTGCGTCCGACCCGTGGACCCATGGCGACGACCACCACCACTCGGGTGACCAGCAGTGGCACTGGAAGTACGGCACCGCCCTGAGTGCCCATGACGGCGCGTACGGTCTGCTCGGGCAGGCCACCGCCCGGTTCGGACACGGGATGGGCACCGGACCCGGGGCGCTCGCCTCGATGCACGTCGTCAACACCTGTAGCTGGCCACGGACCGACGTGTTCACCGGCTTCCTGCCGGAGAGCCGGGTACCACTCGACCGGGCGGTCGCCGTCGTGGACGCCCGGACCGGCCGGACCCTGCCGTTCGACGAGATTCCACAGCGCAACCCCGACCACCGCGAGGCCGGCCGGTTCCTGCGGTTGGTGCTCGACGCGGTCCCGCCACTGGGCACGGTCCGACTGGACATCGTCGACGCCGCAGGCGCTGCCGCCGCCGTGGGCGCCCCGACGGGCGACACGTCCGGCACCGACCCGGTACTGGAGAACGAACACCTGCGGGTCCGGGTGGACCTGGCGACCGCGTCGATTTTTTCCATCGTGGACAAGTCGACCGGCCGCGAGCTCGTCAACGTAGCGGCGGACTTCGGCTTCAACTCCTACATCTACGACCGCTACGCCTCGGCCGGGGGCCTCAACCACCAGTCCTCCCGGCTGGAGGACGACCACCGGCTGCGGTTGCTCGGAGACCGGTCGGTCGCCCGCCCCGCGGCGCTGATCAGTAACGAACGCGGGGCGACCGGGTCCCGGCTGGTCTACGAGAGCGGCGCCGCCGGCGTGGACTGGATCCGCACCACCCTGACCCTGCCGGCCGGGGTGGCCCGGCTCGACATCGAGAACCGGCTCGCCAAACCGGCCACCATGAGCAAGGAGAGCGCCTTCTTCGCCTTCCCGTTCGCACTGACGGACCCCGTCGTACGGGTCGAGGCGACCGGTGGGGTGGTCGGCACCGGCATCCCGGCGGTCCCCGGTGGGGCCGCGCACATGCGTGCCATCCGACGCTGGGTGAGCCTGCACCAGGACGGTTTCGGGGTCGCCTGGTCAACCCAGGACGCGCCGTTGATCCAGCTGGCGGAGATCGCCGTCCCCTACCCGCCCTTTCCGCCGAGTACGCCGCATCACGAGCCGGCAACCGTCTACTCGTGGCTGCACAACAACATCTGGGACGCCTTGGCACCGGCCAGCAGGGGCTTCGAGGGCGACCTTCACGCTGCTGGCGTGGCCACCGGCCGGGCGATCAGCGCCAGGCCGGCGCCTGCCGTGCTGCGGGCGTGCGGACCGCCGCTGGCGCGCCAGCCGACGCCGCTGCATGCCGTGCGCGCCGCGGCCCGTCGGCGGCCGTGGCCGGCGGAAGGCACCTGCTCCAGGCGAGGTCGTAGGCTGGACCTCGACGACCACCGGGTACGGGTCGTCGGGTTGACCACCCCGGCGCCGGGCCAGGTCCTCGTCCGCCTCCAATCGGTCGCGGACCAGGAGGTGCCGGTGACCCTCCGACCGCACTGGCCGATCGGGTCAGCCCGCCGGGCAACCTTCCTCGGCGCCCCGGCCGATTCCCTCGACATCACCGCAGGAGGTGTCACCGTCACCGTCGCTCGGCACGGAACCATCGGGGTGCTGCTGCAAGCCTGATGCCGGTTCCGCCAGGTCACCTTTTTTGATCGTCCCAGCCGCGGACTCCTCGGTCGCCCGGCCAGGTCGCCCGGCCCGGTTCCGGACGGCGGTGACCCGGAGCCCGGGTCAGGGCGCGGCCGGTGGGGCGGGCGGCGGCAGGAACCATCCGCGCGCCAGCGCGCCGAGCGCGAGCAGGGCGTTGCCGATCCACGGCGGTACGTCCGATCCGCCGGGCAGCCGTTTCGCCAATCGCCGGGAGGTTCCAGGCGGCCAGCCGCACGGGCGCGGCGAGTCTGGCCGGGTACCGGGCACCGCCTCAATCCGGTTGTCCGCGATGCGCCTCGGCCAGCGTACGGGCGATGTGCGCCTCCTGGTCGTGGTGCAGGGTCGTGCCGATACGGACATGCGATCTCCCGTCGCCGTGGACGACGAATGGCACCCCGGAGGCGATGCCGATGCCGTCACCGGCCAACGCCCGGATCGCGGTCCCGGCATTGCGGACGTGTACCCAGACGGACAGCCCCGCGACGCCGGTGGGCGCCAGACCGTGGTCGCGCAGAGCCCGGATCATCCGGTGCCGGCGCTGACGGTAGCGGGCCCGGGCCAGTCGGATCGTCTCCTGTGCCTGCGGGTCGGTGAGCATCTGTGCGAGTGCCCGCTGGGTCAGCACCGACGGCCAACTGCCGGTGGACCTCTGCCGGGCTCGTACCCGGGCCACCACCCGCCCGACCCCGGCCAGCGCCCCGACCCGAAGCTGGGGTCCGTGCGACTTGTTCCAGCTACGGACGAGAAGGGTCTGCCCCGGCAGGAACTCGCCGAGTGAGACCTCCGGAGTCGGGGCGAGTTCGTGGGCGGTGTCCTGTTCCACGATCACGATGTCGCTCCCGGCGAGCATCGGCACGAGGGCGCGGGCCCGCCGACGGGTGAGTGCGTGGCCGTGTGGGCTGGCCATCCGTGACTGGATGAGCAGCATCCTGGGGTGGCTGGCCAGCGCCGGTTCGAGTGCCTCGGGCAGCGGTCCCTCGTCGTCGCACCTGATCGGCATCGCCTGCGCGCGGTGGTCCTCGACGATGTCGAGCAGTGACGCGCCGGCGACCTCTTCGACGAGTACCCGGTCGTGCGGTTGCAGGACGACGTCGGCGATCCGGTGGACCGCGTCGTGGGCGCCGCTGGTGACGGTGAAGTCCTCGGCCTCGAACGGCCACGTCGCGCGCAGCAGGGCCGCCAGGTGCACGTCCACGGTGTCCTCGGGGTAGCTCCGCCAGTGCGTACCGGTGACGGCCGCCGCCATCGGGCCGGCCAGGTCCGGCAACAGTGCCGGGTCCGGAAAAGCCGTGGAGAGGTCCAGTCGAACCGGCACCGGAAACGGGAGGCTGGCGTAGCGGCGGCCCGCCAGCCTTCCGGGCCCGCGTACGAAGCTGCCGTGCCGCCGGTCGCAGTGGATCAACCCCCGCTGTCGCAGTTGGGCCCAGGCGGAGGCGATCGTCGTGGGGCCGACGTGCAGGGCCGCGGCCAGTGCCCGCACGGTCGGCAGGTGCAGCCCCTGGACGAGTTCGCCGGAGTAGATCAGTTCACCGAGCCGGTCGGCGATCCCCCGGGCGGACTGGTCGGTGAGCATCAATGCGAGTGCGCGGGCGTGCAGGCGTTCGGGCCGTCGCGCCGGTACCGCGTCGGCAACGCCGTGTTGCTGATCGGCCGTCCGTGACTGGAGCACCTCAGCGATCCGCGGCCGCCTGTACCACAGCGCGGCCCGCTCCCGGGGCAACCATGTTGAGGCGTTCTTGAGCTTCCGGAGCCGGGACAAGAGCGAACAAACGCGAACAGCGCCATGATCGTGGACCAGCACACCCGCCGCTACGGTTCAGCCACTGGTCGTATCGGCGGCGCACGGCGCTCAGTCGTAGGTCCCGCCATGCTCGAGACTCGTCCATGACCTGGTGGCACGCCGGCGCCTGTGTGGCCCTGGTAGCCCTGGTCGCATCCACTGCGGTTGCACCGAGCGCCACCGCCGGCGCCGCGCAGTCCGTCGCGGCGGCTCGTGCTGTGGACATCCTCACCCCGGAGCAGCATTTCGGCTTCAAGATGGGCACCGAAGGAAAATTGGCCGCCTATCCCGACGTGCTCACGTACATGAAGCTGATCGCGGAACGGTCCGACCGCGTCGACTACGAGACCATCGGGTCGACGACGATGGGCAACGAGTACGCGACGGTCATCATCAGTTCGCCGGCGAACCTCCGCCGCCTGGACCGGCTGGTCGAGATCAATCAGAAACTCTCCGACCCGCGAAACACGACTCCCGAGGAGGCACGGAAGCTCGCCGAGGAAGGGGTGCCTTTCTATCACCTCGAGGCGACCATCCACTCCAGCGAGGTGGGCAACGGACAGGCGATCAACGACATCGTCCACCGCCTCGCCACTGAGGACTCGGACTTCACCAAGAATGTGCTGAACAACTCCGTCATCGTCCTCGTGCCGTCGCAGAACCCGGACGGACAGCACCTCATCATCGACCATTTCAACCGGACCGCCGGCACGGAATACGCGCGGACCTACCCGGACCTTTACCACAAGTACACCGGTCACGACGACAACCGGGACTGGACGATGTTCACCCAGGTGGAGGCACAGTACCGGCTTGCCCTGGAGAAGAAGTACCGCCCGGCGATCGTGCACATCATGCACCAGAAGGGCAACACGGGCAGCCGGATCTTCGTCCCGCCCTACGGCGGCATCACCAGCGAGAACGTGCCGGCGAACATGAGCTCCTCGGTCTCCGCGATCGGTCAGCACGCCGCGCGGGAACTCGCCGCCGCCGGCAAGACCGGCGTCGGCAGCCTCGACTACCACATCTTCTGGACCCTCGAACAGCCCGTCGGATACTTCCCGTTCACCGGTTCCGGTGTCTACCTCACCGAGATCGCCTCCGTGACGGACTACGCGTACCCGCAGGTCTCCCAGGACGGCCGGCCGCTGGGCCCGCAGCAGGCCCGCATGAACCTGATCGAGCCCTACCGCTCCAACACCTGGACCCTGGCCGACATCGTCGACTACGCGAAGATCGCCACCTATGCCGGCATGGAATACACCGCCGACAACGGCGGGAAGCTGCTCTACGACAATCTGTACGCCGTGCCGTACGAGTACATGACCCAGGGTGTGCCGTCGGGCACCTTCGCGTTCGTCGTCGACGCCAAGCAACGTGACCCGTACGCCACCTTCGAGATGCTCCAGCGTCTGGAGTGGACGCAGGTGGAAATCGATCGCGCGACGTCGGAGTTCGTGGCCGGTGGAAAGCGTTACGGGGCCGGCTCGTACGTCATCAAGATGCACCAGCCGCGCGGCAACTGGGCGCACCAGGTCCTTGGCGTCGACACGTACCCCGAGGTCCGGGACTGCGCCGACTGCCCGGCGCTGCTGCCCTACGCGGAGGCGACCACCAGCCTGCCGCTGCAACTGGGTGTCGACGTCGCCGAGATCCGCAGCCCGTTCCAGGCGAACCTGGAGCGGGTGGCCTCGGTCAAGGTGCCCCCGGTGACGATGCCGACCGCGCCCGGGGACAAGGGCGCCTACCTGGTCCGCCCCGAGTCCTACGGGACGGTCCAGATCGTCTCGGCGCTGCAGAACGCCAACATTCCGACGTTCCGCAGCGCCAAGAGCTTCACCGGGGAGGGCGTCAGCTACCCCGCCGGTACCTACGTCGTGCCGGCCACCCCGCAGGCCCGCAACGTCCTGGCGACCGCCGCGGCCAAGGTCGGCCTCCAGGTCACCGCAGTCAGCCGGGCCCCCCGCACCCCGGGGGTACAGCTCAAGCCACAGACCAAGGTCGGCCTCCTGCGCGGCGTCGGAAACATGCCCGGCGGCTGGGACATGTGGCAGTTCGACCAGTACGGCATCAACTACGACGTCGTGTCCGCCCAGGACTTCCAGCGGAAGTCGCTCAACGAGCTGTACGACACGATCGTCATCTCGCACGGCGTGTCCCGGGAGGACATCGTCGAGGGCCTGGACCCGAAGGAGTACGGCGAGGAGTACTCCTGGGCCTACGGGGTCGGCGACAAGGGCTGGCGCAAGTTGCAGCAGTTCGTCCGCAACGGCGGCACGCTGCTGGCCATCGGTGACTCGGTGGAGACCAGCCAGGAACTGCTCAACCTGCCGATGAAGCCGGCACTGCCCGACGACGAAGACCAGTTCACCACCGGCGGAAGCCTGCTGCACCAGGAGTTCGACCCGAACAACCCGGTCGCCTGGGGCATGCCGGAGTCCTGGCCGGTATGGCTGTACGACACCCAGGCCTGGGAGCTGACCGGCGACTCAGGGCAGGTGGTATCGAACTACCCGGCCGAAGGCGATGTGCTCGCCAGCGGCTATCTGCGCGGCGCGGAGCACATCCGGGGCGCCGTCAACATCGCGTCCTTCACCGTCGGTAAGGGCCAGGTCGTGACGTACGGCAGCGAGATCACCTTCCGTACGCTGACGCGGTCACAGTTCAACCTGCTGTACAACGCGATCTACCACGGCCCGGCCGCCGCGGTGGACGCGGACGCGGTCCAGCACCTGCGTCCGCAGTTCGGCCCCGACGGGGCGCCCGCTCAGCGGTAGCGCAGCGGGTACGTCGCCGAGTTCGGGTGGCCGCCGTCCAGGTGGCCACCCGAACTGCTGGGTGACACGTCCGAGCAGAACATGCCGGGGCGCGCGGTCATCGATGTTCGTCCTCGCTCGGCCGGCCGGCCCCCAACCCCTGGCGGGGTCAGACCTGGGCGAGGGTGTGCGGCACCTCGCCCAGTAGTTCCCGGGCCAGATAGCCGAGCCGCCCGTACCGGGGGACCAGCCGCTGCCCGCTCATCGCGTGGACCCAGGCGGACCAGCAGGCGGCCTGGGCCGGCTCGGCGCCCCGGGACAGCAGGCCGGCCAGGACACCGGCCAGCACGTCGCCGCTGCCCGAGGTGCCGAGGCCGGTGTCGCCGCTCTCCTCCCGCCACATCTGGCCGTCCGGGGTGGCGATGTGTCCGTGCAGCGACACCACGCAGTCGTACCGGCGGGCCACCGCCAGCGCCTCGGCGTTCACGTCCGGGCCGGGTGTCCGGCCGAGCAGGTGTCCGGCCTCGGTCAGGTTGGGGGTGAGCACCGCCGGGAGGTTCCGCCCGGCGAGCAGTTCCGGCTCGTGGCTCAGTGCTCCGAGGGCGTAGGCGTCGACCACCAGCGCTGTCTCCGGGCCGGCGACCCCGAGGAGCGCGCGCAGCAGGGCGCGAGTTTCCTCGATGTCGTTGAGCCCCGGTCCGACGACGATCACGCGCGCCTCGCTGGCCAGTTCGGCCAGCCGGTCGCTCACCCGGCCGGCGACCGCCCCGTCGCTGGTCTCGGCGAGGCCGATGACCAGCGCCTCCGGTACCTCGATGCTGAGCACCGCGGCGGTGGACTCGGCGACGGCCAGTTGCAGCACTCCGGCACCGGCGCGCAGCGCGGCGATCCCGGCGAGCAGCACCGCGCCGGGGGTGAACCGGGAGCCGCCCACCACCAGCACCGTGCCGCGGGCGTCCTTGCCGCCCTGCGGGACCGGCAGCGCCCAGTCGCGCAACAGACCGGGGGTGATCACCTTCGGTTCAGACCGGTTCGGCACGGACCTCGTCCTCCTCGGTCGGCGGGGTGCTCTGTCGCTCCAGGTGGGCGACGTCGTTGAAGGTGTCGAGCCGAAGTTTTCCATGGCCGTCGTCGGCCCATCCGGTGATCGAGCAGTTCGCCACCGCCGCGGACCGGGTCACCTCCATGAGGCCGGCCTCGTCCAGCCCTTCCACGAGGTAGCGCAGCAGCAGGACCACCGCCTCGTGTCCGAACAGGATGACCCGGCGGCCGGCGTGGTCACGGCGCAGGTCACCCAGCAGGCTGCGCAGCCGCAGGGTCACGTCGGCCCACGACTCGCCCCCGGGCGGCCGGTAGTAGAACTTGCCCAACCGGCGCCGGCGGGCCACCTCGTCCGGATAGCGGGCGTGCGCACCGTGGCTGGTCAACAGGTCCAGGATGCCCAGCTCCCGGTCCCGCAACCGCTCGTCGTAGCTGACCGGCACACCGGTGCCGGCCAGCGCCAGCTCCGCGGTCTGCGCGGTCCGTCGGTACGGCGAGACGACCGCCACCTCGGGTCGGGCCCGCTCGGGCAGGCCGGCCAGCCACCGTCCGGTCGCCTCGGCCTGTTCCCGGCCGAGCGGCGACAGGGGTACGTCCGCGTCCCGGTCGGTGACGTCGATCAGCTCGATGCCGGACGCCTCGGCCCGGGAGGCGGCGACGTTGCCGACGCTCTCCCCGTGCCGGACGACCCACAGGTGGTCCAGTTCCGCCATGCGGTCTCCCTACCCCGGCGCGGTTGCCGGTAACCGGGAGCCGGACGCGGTTGACCGGCACCGGGGCACTCCGGCGCGGGACCGGCGGACCGTCCACGTCGCCGCGCTGACCGGCCGTTACGCCGAGGGTCGCGGTTTGTGCCGGGCGGACCGGGGGTAGCGGTGTTCCCGACCGTCGTCGATCCGGACCGGCGGCGGGGGAGAGGTGTCGGGGGCGCGGGATGCCGGTGTTGGACGGGCGGTACCGCCTCGATCAGCGGATCGGGGCAGGGGGCATGTCGGAGGTCTGGCAGGCCCACGACGAGGTGCTCGACCGGCCGGTCGCGGTCAAGGTCATCACCCTGCCGTACGCCGACGCGGCGGCCGGTCGGGCGATCGTGGAGCAGGCCCGGACGGAGGCCCGCGCCGCGGCCCGGCTGGCTCATCCCAACATCGCCAGCGTGCACGACTTCGGCCTGGCGCCCCTGCCGGACGGCCGGCCGGCGCCGTACATCGTCATGGAACTCGTGGAGGGTGAGACGCTGGCCGTGCATCTGCGGTCCGGGGCGCTGGACTGGCGGATCGCGGTCCGGGTCTGCGCGGAGGCGGGCGCCGCGCTGGCCGCGGCCCACCAGGGCGGCATCGTGCACCGGGACGTCAAGCCGGCCAACATCGTGCTCACCCCGGCCGGGGTGAAGGTTCTCGATTTCGGCATCGCGGCACTGATCGGCGAACGTGACCTGGCAGCCGGGGGCGAGGTGGTGGGCACACCGGCGTTCGTCGCCCCGGAGCGGCTCGACGGGGTCCGCGCCAGCCCGGCCACCGACGTGTACGCCGTCGGCGTGGTGCTCTATCTCAGCCTGGCGGGGCGGCTGCCGTGGCCGGTACGCACGGAACCTGATCGGCCGTTGTCCCACGTCTACCGGCCACCGGAGCCGCTGCCGCCGGTCGCCGGCCTGCCCGCCGACGTGGCCGAGCTGTGCCTGGGTTGCCTGAGCGCCGATCCGGCCGACCGGCCGACGAGTGTCGCCATGGCGCTGTTGCTGGCCGAGGCGGTGGAGGCGCAGGTGTACGTCCCGGTCGGCGTCCTGCCGCCGTCCTCCCGTCCGCCTGTCATGGCGCCCCGACAGCCGGTGTCGGTGGATGATCCGGTGCTGGACGAGGTGACCCGGGCGGCGGCCGTCGAGCCGTTCTCGCCGCCGCCATACCTCGACGGACGCGGTCCGGCTGGCGAGGTGGCGGGTCCGGCGTCGCCCGTGCCGGCTTCGGCGCCGTCGGATCCGCGGGTCGCGCGCCCCGGGCGGCACCGCGCCTGACCCCGCCGGCCGGGCGCACTGAGCCTTGCGCAACGCGGCTCTCCGGGAGGCGGTCGGCGGCAAGGTCGTGGTCGACGTCGGGTAACGGGCCCCGGGATCCTTCACAGTCGGGCACGCAGTGTTCAGACTGCGATGACCGATCCCGACCGGAAGGGCATGCCATGACCATCGACGCCGCCGAGCGCGACCGCCGGGCCGAGCAGTTCGCCGCGCTGCACGAGGAGGGCACCTTCGTCATCCCCAACCCGTGGGACGCGGGCACGGCCCGGCTGTTTGCCAAGATGGGCTTCGCGGCTCTGGCCACCACCAGCGCCGGCCTGGCGTTCGGCCTCGGCCGTGCCGACGGCGCCAGCCTCGTCACCCGGGACGAGACGTTGGCCAACGTGCGGGCGATTGCCGCCGCCACGACCCTGCCGGTGACGGCCGACCTGGAGGACGGCTTCGGCCCGACGCCCGACGACGTCGCCGAGACGATCCGGCGGGCCGCGGACGCCGGCGCGGTGGGCGGGTCGATCGAGGACGCCACCGGCAACCCCGCCGAGCCGATCCTGCCGCTGGACGAGGCGGTGCGCCGGGTCCGCGCCGCCGTCACGGCCGCCCGCGAACTGCCGTTCCGGTTCACGCTCACCGCCCGCGCGGAGAACTTCCTGTACGGCCGGCCCGACCTGGACGACACGCTCGCGCGCCTGCGGGCGTACCAGGAGGCCGGTGCGGACGTGCTCTACGCGCCCGGCCTGCCCGGCGTGGACGCCGTGGCAACCGTGTGCGGCGCCGTCTCCCGGCCGGTCAACGTCCTGGCCGGCAGCTCCCCCGGGGTCACCGTCGGGCAACTGGCCGAGGCGGGCGCCCGGCGGATCAGCCTGGGATCCTCGCTGGCCCGGGTGGCGCTCAGCGCGACCCGGGACGCCGCCCGCGAACTGCGCGAGCACGGCACGTTCGGCTTCGCCGCCGGGCTCGCCACCTACGCGGAGGTCAACACGTTGCTTGCCGGAGATGGTGCGACATCATGACGGTTCACCTCGACGCGACCCCTACGACCCACTCCGTTCGGCTCCGGCGTACTCCGGGAAGGCGCGTCAGCGCTTCATGCCGTGCTCGATGGCCTCGATGATCCGTGGCCGCAGCTCGGCGGCGCTGATGATCGCGTCCACCGAGCCGACCTCGACCGCGCGCTGGATGCTGTGCACCCGGTCGAACTCCGCGGCGACCTCGCCGAGCTTCTCCGCCCGGACGGCGGACTGCACCTCGGCGAGCTGGGCGTTCAGCGCCGCCCGCTCGGCGCCGCTGGCCGCCGAGACCCGCGTCTGCAGCTCGGTGACCCGCGGGTCGGTCGCGGTGCGGTTGTTCACCTCGCCGGAGAAGACGACGGCCGCCGCCGGGGCGCCGCCGAGCACCGAGGCGAACGAGCCCTCCAGCGCCAGCACGGTCATGTTCGGGTTGAGGGCCTTGGAGAACACCACGAACGCGCCACCGTGGTAGCGGGAGATCACACAGAACACGATCGGGCCGTCGAAGTTGACGATCGCCCGGCCGATCTCGGCGCCGTACTCCAGCTGGAGCTTGCGCATCGACTCCGGTGAGCCGTCGAACCCGGAGAGGTTCGCCAGCACGACCAAGGGCCGGTTGCCGGACGCCGAGTTGATGGCCCGCGCGGTCTTCTTCGACGACCGCGGGAACAGCGTGCCCGCGGTGTAGGTGTCCGGCCCGTCGGTGGGCGGGAAGCCGCGCCGCGGCACCGACCGGGACTCGATGCCGATCAGGCAGACCGGCCAACCGCCGATGTGTACGTCCTGCACCGCTGACGTCTCCGCGTCAGCCATGCCTGCCCAGCGCTCCAGCACCGGGTGGTCCTGGTCGGACAGCGCGCGCATCACCGTGCGGATGTCGAACGGCTTCTTGCGGTCCGGGTTGTGCTCGGCGGAGAAGATCTGGCCGACGGCGGCGAACTCGCTGCCGACGATCGCGTGCGGAAACTCGGAGACGTCGCGGTCGACCGGGTCGTTCGTGGCCGCCTTTCGCGGCGCCGTCTCGCCGGGCACTACGTAGGTGTGGTCGTAGTGCGCCATCAGTACGTCGCGGGCGGCCGGCAGGTTGGGTGCCCAGTACTGGGCCTGGCCGTTCGGCCCCATCACGCGGTCGTAGCCGCCGATGCCGAAGTTGTCCTCGGCCGACACGCCGCCGGAGAAGTCCAGCGACTGCTTGCCGGTGAGCACCATCGCCGAGTCCGGCGTCATCACCAGGATGCCCTTGGTGTGCATGAGCATCGTCGCTTCGGCGTTCCAGTACGGCTGGGCGCCGACGGTGATACCGGCGACCACGATGTTGATCTCTCCGCCGTCCTGGGTGAACGTGACGATCCGCTTGAGGGCGGCCGCGACCCAGTCCATGTTCTCGGTGCCCGAGGTCATCGAGATCCGCGCGCCGGCCGACAGCGCGAACCACTCCAGCGGAACCCGCATCCGCTCGGCCAGGTCGAGGGCGGCGATCACCCGCGAGCACTCCGGTTCCGACAGCGCGCCCAGCGCCTTCGTCGGGTCGCCGAGCAGGACCACCCGGGTCACGCCTTCGGGATGCCGCTCGGTCGGGGTCGTGACGACGCCCGCCACGATCGCCGCGGAGTTCTTCCCCTTCGGCCGCTCCACCGGCACGAGCGCACCGTTCTCGTCGAGGTCGTGCTCGACGAAGCTGCCCTCCGGCCCGGCGAGCAGGCCGGTCAGCTCGTACGGGTAGACGTTGCCGCGCCTGGCCGCGCGCAGCACCTTCTGGCGGTAGTCGTCCAGCGGCTGTAGCGGCTCCGTCGACGGCTCGCCGACGTGCAGACGCGCCCCGTGGCCCGGATCGAGGGTGATCCGCACGGCGACCTCGGTCAGCTCGCCGCCGGCGGTGCGCTGGCGGGCCACGAACTGGACCTCCTCCAGCCCGGCGCCCGCCGTGGTCGGCAGGATGCGCTGGACCAGCGCGTTCAGCTCGTCGGTGGAGAGTTCGGTCGCCGGCCAGACGTACATCATGATCCGGTTGGTGTCGAACCGCTTGTTCTGGGGACGCTGCGCCTGGATGTTGCGGATGGCGTCCAGCCCCGCGGTGATCGCGTCCTCCACCGTGGGCAGCGCGACCAGCCTGCCGTCGGCGTCGCGCAGCGGCGTCAGGTCCCGGACCTGGCCCATCGCGACGAGTCGCTCGTCGGCCGGGTTGCTCTTCGCCACGGCCTTGAACAGATAGATCTCCTCGTCGGCCGAGGGCAGCCGGGTGAGGTCGAACTCGCGCAGCCGCTGCAACTGCAGCCGCTGCGCGATCTGCGGGTGCAGGCCGCGGATCAGCCGGTCCTCGGCGAAGCCCGCGCCGTCGGGCCGGAAGGTGAAGTGGTGGTGCATGACCGCCCCGCTGGTGCCGGCGACGGTGGTGGTGATCCGGCGGACGTCAGCGGGCAGCGGGTGCTCGGCGAGGGCCTGTCCGAGCCGCACCGCCATCGCGTCGGCGTCCGGCTGGCCCCGCCACGTGAGGTAGAGGTCGGCGACCAGCCCGCGCTCGGCGACGCCGGCGGCGAGCGCGCCGACCGCGCCGATGGCGTCGGGCAGGGCGGCGATGTCGATGGCGGTGGTGACCACGCGCGTCTCGCCGCCCGAGCCGGTGTACGCGGCGGTGACGAACCGGCAGCCCGCGACCTCCCGGGCGGTGACCTCGGACAGCCTGCGGTTGCCGTAGTAGCGGCGGGTCAGCACCTCCAGCAGCGGAGCGTGGTCCCGACCGGGCCGCCCGATCTGCTGACCGATCAGCCGGACCAGCGGTTCGGCGCTGGCGACCATGGCCTGGATCCGCTCCGCACGGTCCGGCGCGTCCGGGTTGCGGTCCAGGTAGCGCAGCTCGTCGCGCACGGCGGCGTAGACCCTGGCGCGGTCGCGGCGCAGCAGCGGCTGGGCGAACCAGCGGAACACCACACCGCGGGCCAGGTCCGACACGGCGGGGAAACGCACCTGCGTGGCCTCGACCAGGTGCTCCAGGGTGAGCCCGGCACGCTCGCTCAGCGACTCCAGCGGCGGCACCCCGGCCAGCCACTGCCGCAGCAGTTCCGACACGACCGCGACGTTGGTCGACATCCGCTGCTGCGCCAGGAAGATCCGGAAGACCGCGGCCTCCAACTCCGGGGTACGGTCCAGCTCGGCGATGCCATAGTGCCCGAGTACCTGCTTCAGCTTGACCTGGAACCCCTCGGTGACGCCCGCGCGTTCGACATCGAGGCTCTGCAGATAGCTGTGGAAGTACTCGCGCGGGCTGTGCACGGGGCTGCCCGGCTCGACGTCGAGTTCACCGCCCGGCTTGTTGCGGCTCAGCTCGGACAGGTCGGCGAACACCGTCAGCAGGTCGACCTCACCCGGCAGCGGCCGGCCACCCAGTTCGGCCCGGCCCGCCACGTACCCGGACAGCAGGCGCTCGCGGTCCTGCGGGTCGACGTCGAAGCCCAGCAGGCGGGCTGCGCGAGAGTCCGCGGCTGGCGAGCCGCTCGATCTCGACGCGCGCTCGACCGCGACTCAGGTCTCGCCGGGCGCCCTCGTCGGCGGCGAGGGCTCCAGGCGCATCAGCGGCGCGCCCGTCTCGACCTGGCTGCCCACCGACACCGGGCACTCGCGTACCCGGGCGCGGAACGGCGCGCGCAGCACCGTCTCCATCTTCATGCTCTCCAGCACCAGGATCGGCGCGCCCGAGTCGACCTCGTCTCCGACAGACAGCGGCGTCGCCACGACCAGCGCGGGCGCGGGCGAGCGGACCACCCCACCCTCGTCGCGGCTGATCCGGTGGGTGGCGCCGTCGACCTCGATCAGGTGGATCGGGCCGTGCGTGGCCGACACCAGCCGGAAGCGGTGCCCGTTGACCACGACCTGGCCGGTGTGCGCGTCGAACCGGTCGACCTCGACGTCCGCCAGGTGCACGTCACCGCCGCCGGAAACGCCGACGCGGAAGCGCTTCTGGCCGACACGGACGACGCTCACGCGGTAGCCGACGCCGCGGAGCTTGAGATCCAGCGGGCGACCGCTCTCGTGCTGCACCTGCGGGCGCCCGCCGTGCGCGGTGGAGAGCAGCCGCTGGCGGCTGACCTCCTCCTCGTCCTGGTACGCCTCGATGGCGGCGGCGACCAGGGCGATCGCGGAGTTGCGGTGGCTGATCAGGCCGCCTTCGGCGCGGACCCGGTCGATCCAGCCGGTGTCGGCGCTCGCGTCGACCACCTCGGGCTGGTCGAGCAGGTCGAGCACGAAGCTCTTGTTGGTGACGCCGCCCTCGATGATCACGGTGGTGTCGGCCATCGCGCGGCGCAGCCGGCCCAGCGCCTGCTCGCGGTCGCGGCCGTACGCGATGATCTTCGCGATCATGGAGTCGAAGTCGGCCGGGATGGTGTCGCCCTCGCTGACGCCGGTGTCCACCCGGATGCCGGGCCCGGTGGGCAGCACCAGCCGGGCGATGCGGCCGGGGGAGGGGGCGAAGTCGCGGTCGGGGTCCTCGGCGTTGAGCCGGGCCTCGACGGCGTGGCCGGACTCGACCGGCCTGGTGCCCTCCAGCTTCCCGCCGTTGGCCACGTGCAGCTGGAGCCGGACCAGGTCCGTACCGGTGGTGATCTCGGTGATCGGGTGCTCGACCTGGAGTCGGGTGTTGACCTCGAGGAAGGCGAACAGCCTGTCGCCGGGGTGGTAGAGGAACTCGACGGTGCAGGCACCGCGGTAGCCGACGGCCACGGCGAGCCGCTCGGCCGACACCTTCAGCTCCGCGGCCTGCTCCGGTGCCAGGACCGGGGAGGCGGACTCTTCGATGATCTTCTGGTTGCGCCGTTGCACCGAGCAGTCCCGGACCCCCAGCGCCCAGGCGGTGCCCTGCCCGTCGGCGATGACCTGGACCTCGACGTGCCGGGCACCGGTGACCAGGCGCTCCAGGAAGACCACGCCGGAGCCGAAGGCGCGCAAGGCCTCCTGGCTGGTGCGCTCGTAGGCGTCGGCCAGGTCCTCGCCCGAGGCGACCATGCGGATGCCGCGCCCGCCTCCGCCCGCGGTCGCCTTGAGCATCAGCGGGTAGCCGATCTCCTCGCCGGCGCGCAGCGCGTCGGCGAGGGTGGCGACCTCGCCGCGACTCCACGGTGCGACCGGGACTCCAACCTCCTCGGCGATCAGCTTCGCGCCGATCTTGTCGCCGAGCTTGCGCATCGCCTCGGCGCTGGGTCCGACGAAGGTGACACCGATCTTCTCGCACAACTCAGCGAACGCCGGGTCCTCGGCGACGAACCCCACCCGACCCATGCGGCGTCGGCCCGGGTCTCCGTCAGCGCCCGCTCCAGCACGGCGTGGTCGAGGTACGGGCGGGCCGAGGCGGGGCCCAGCGGGTAGGCGACATCCGCTTCGCGGACGAAGGTCGCGTTCCGGTCGGCGTCGGTGTAGAGGGCCACCGTCTCGATTCGCGTTCCGGTCTCCGCTGAAAGATCCCGGACAGCGTGGATGAGCCGCATCGCGGCCTCTCCACGATTGACGATGGCGACACGACTGAACACCGGCTGAGCCTCCCCTAGTACCCACGCGCAGAAGGCGACGTCCGGGTCTCGGATCGTCGCCTACACCTGTCTACACCCTGCTCGATTACCGCCGGGTACACCAATGGCCCGCATCGCGCATGCCGGAGCCGCTGCGTTGTCGGGACCCCACAAAGGCGGCCCGTCCCACGCGAGGTTCGCCACGGCACGCAACCGCACGATGCGGCGTGGGTGACTGGGCGAACGCCCGAGCATGGTAACCCGTGACCCGGGTGAGGTAGCCGACGGGATCAGCGGTGTCGGGCTCGCCGGGGACAGGTCGTTGCCGGTCGCGGATCGTCGCCGTACCGGCAGCCGGGGGTGTTTGTCGGTGGCGGCGCTGTCCGCACAGCGCCGCTACCGAAGCTCTCCGTCCTCAGCCCCTTTACCCGTGGTGACTGCGTGTCTCCGGGTTGGCGAAGGCCGCCCGCCGCGTGTCCTGGACGGGATCGGGTCCCGAGGAGGATTTCAGGTCAGCGCGCCGCGGGTGGGATGCTCTGCTCGTACTGGAAGACGTTGTGCGGGTCGTACTTCGCCTTGATCTTGCGCAGCCGGTCGAAGTTGGACCCCCAGTAGGCGGTCTCCCATTCCGCCATCCCGATGTTCGGCACGTTGACGTAGGCGCCGTCCACGTAGGGCCGTAGTGCCTGGCTGAACTCGGCGAGCCGCGCGGCTGCGGCTTCGCGTCCGCCGGTACGAAGCCGCAGCTCGGCGAGGTAGACCAGCACGGGAAGCCGCTGGACCGGCGGCGCGTCGGCATGCCGGGCGAGCCCGTTCTCCAGTACCCGGAGGCCGGCGGCCTCGTCGCCGTGTGAGTCCGCCTGGCGGGCGGCGGCGGCCAGCACCCGGGCCAGCCGGTCGGCCGAATCGGGTTGGTCGGGCGAGTCGGCGTCTGCGTCGCCGAGCCGACTGATCCGCAGCCAGTTGCCGCCCGGGTCCACGACGGTGAACCCGCGGCGCCGCCCTGCCGTTTGCGGGGCCGGGTCATCCGGGGGATCCCGGACGCCGGCACCTTGCCGAACGCGGCGCGCAGGCCGGCTGCGAACGCCGCGTGCAGTTCCCCGGTGTCCGACTCGACGCTGCCCTACACCCTGCAACGGGCGCTGGACCGCTTCGCGTTCGGTCTCGACCTCGTCCTCGACGCCATCCAGGCCCGGGTCGCGGCGCCGGTACCCGGGCTACCGGTTGACGCCCGCACCGCACCGGAGCACCGGCACTGACGCCAGACGCAGCGCACCCGACCGGCGCATCCCGGCGGGCCCGGACCGGCGGCCGACCGCCGCCGCTACCCCCACTCCCGGCGTACCGGAGGCTCCACCGGTTCCTCGTGCGCGGGATGCGTCTCCGCCGTCTCGACCAGCTCCGCCGGCACGATGCGGGCGGGCAGCTTGCCGAACCGGACGTGCCGCAGCTCCTCGAACTCCTCGTCGGTCAGCCGCTCGCTCCGCGCGCGATCCTCACCCATCGCCGACCTCCCTCGTCGGGTTCCATTGTCCCCGCCGTCGCAACCTCGACAAGGTGGCGACATGACGGCGTCCGTCCTGACCGGCGCGCCATCGGCCGTGTCAGCCCCGGTCGCGCGCTGGCTCCGTCGGCGCGGATCGGCCTGGCCGGCGGGCACGGTGCCATCCCGACCGCTCGTCCGGGCAGCGGTGAAAGGCACCGGCGTGACCCGCCCCGCCGACCGGTGGCCGGGTCAGCGCCGCGCGACGACGGGATGCGGCACCGCGCGGTACGCCGCGATCGCGATCGTCGCCAGCCATACCCAGTTCACCAGCACCGCCACCCAGATGAGCGCGACGCCGCTGGGCGACGCGGACAGCATCCCTCCGGCGACAAAGGCGACGATGATCACCACTCCGGCGAGCCTCGACCACAGCGCCCCGGAGGGCCGCCGTCGAAGCATCCAGGAGCCGGCGATGATCGCGGCGATGCCGAGGCTCACGAACCCGAGGCCACCAAACACAAGATGGAGCATTCCCTGCGCCGTGAACTCTCCACCTGCGGCACCGGGCGGGAAGTTCTCGGTCGCGTCCGGCGGGAACACGGCGCTCAACACGAGGCACGCACCGTACACACCCACCAGCGCCGCCGCTGTCCGCGACCATCCGGGAGTGCGGAACAGCCCGATCGCCGCCACGACCGTCATCAGGCCCGACAGCACAAGGTTCAGCCCCTGCAGCCACCCGAGGTCCCCCAGCAGCAGCAGGCTCAATGCGTCGCGTGCCACGCTGAAACCGGGTCGAGTGACCGCAAGGACGAGCCCGAAGACGAGATAAAATGGGCCGGCGACGACGCCCCATCCCAACATCGAGCGGGTTACCGCTGCGCCGCGATCAAAACCGGACGCGGCCTGGGGCATTGTCACAGGGGAGCTCCAACTCATTCTCGGGGTTCGTGTACGTGGTGATGCGAGTTGCCCGGGTGAATCCCGCACCGCCTGACGTCAGCCTGGTCACCGCCGGTACGCGGCCAGGAAGGTGCTCGCAGCGGCCTTGGCGATCTTGGCCCGTTCGGCCGGCTCCGGGGTCTGCCCGGGGTGGAACTGTGCCCGGTCCTGGGCGAGGCCCAGCGCGAGGTAGGAGAGCTGGGTCGCGGCGAGCCTCAGATCCGGGACCGCGAGGAGACCCTGGTCGACCCATCGTTGGAGCGCGGTTTCGATGAGTTCGAAGCCGCGGGCTGGTGCCTGCTGGTAGTAGTGGTCGGCTAGCTCGGGAAACCGCTCCGCCTCGCCGATGATCAACCGCCGAAGCGAGATCACGTGCGGTTGCAACACGGCGTCGAGGTACCGCCGCGCCAGCTGCTCCAGCACGTTACGCAGTTCCTCGGCGGTGCCGACGGGAGCATCGTCGACCACTGCGGTCAGCTCATTGAGGATGTGGTCGGAGTTGCGCGTCACGCCCCGGACGATCTCGTGGAACAGCCGTTCCTTGTCCTCGAAGTGTTTGTAGACCGTCTGTTTGGAGACCCGGGCGTCGGCAGCGACCTGATCCATGCTGGTGTTGCTGTAGCCGTTGCGCAAGAAGAGCGCCAGCGCGGCGTCGGTGATCTCGCGGCGTTTGCGCGTTGACCGTCCTTCGGTCGTCCCGGGCAGCTCCGACCCGCTGGTCCCCGGCGGTGTACTGGCCGTCATGACCCTCCCTTCAGATCTATCAATGAGTACTGGACGGTATAGTACTGGTTCAAGTACTGTACCGTCCAGTACTGCAAGGTAAACGCGCTCCCGAAGTACGTCGTCTCGACGACGCGGACCGCGGTGGAATCGCGTGTTCGGTGAGGCACCCATACGGGAGATCCGGCAGGCGCGCAGGGGCAACCGGGTTGGGCCGGTCCATGGGTGCGACACCCGGCCGTGAGAAGCCGGGCCCGACGCTGGAGCCCACGCCCGGCCGCTGCGCCGGGCCCGGGCCGAGGGTCGGTCAGCGCGTGCGGTCCCGGTTGTAGAGCCGCTTCGCCCACACATACCCGACCAGTCCGATCACGGCGCACCAGCCGAGCGCGATCACGGCGCTGTTCCCGATCGGCGTGCCGAGGAGCAGGCCGCGCAGTGTCTCCATGATCGGGGTGAACGGCTGGTACTCGGCGAACCACCGCAGCCCCACCGGCAGCGAGTCGGTGGGCACGAACCCGCTGCCGAAGAAGGGCAGCAACGTCAGGGGCATGGGCAGGTTGCTCGCCGCCTCGACGGTCTTCGTGGCCAGGCCCATCGCGACGGCCAGCCACACGAGGGCGAACGCGGTCGCGGTGAGGACCCCGGCGGCCGCCAGCCATTCGATCGCGGTCCCGTTGGGCCGGAAGCCGACGAGTACGGCCACGCCGAGGACGACGGTGAGTTGGAACAGGATCTGCGACACGCTGCCCAGCACGTGCCCGGTCAGGACCGACACCCGCGCGATCGCCATGGTCCGGAACCGCGCGATGATGCCCTGCGTCATGTCCATCGCCACCGAGATCGCGGTGCCCTGTACGGCGCCGGCGATGGTGATGAGCAGGATGCCGGGCGTGACGTAGTTGACGTAGGCGCCGCGACCGCCCGACCCGCCGCCGAGGCCGTCGCCGAGCGTGCCGCCGAGCACGTAGACGAAGAGCAGCAGGAAGATGATCGGCACGGCGAGCAGCATCAGCGTCATGGACAGGTTGCGCGACGTGTGCCGCAGCTGGCGGCGCAGCATCGTGGTCGAGTCGCGGACGGCCAGGGTCATCGTGCTCATCGTGCGGTCACCTTCTCGGAGCCGGAAGCGGAAACGGTTGCCGAAGCGGCGGCGGGCACGACCCCCGAGGCGGGCTGGCCGGTCACGGCGAAGAACACGTCGTCGAGGTCGGGGGTGCGCACGGTCAGCCCGTCCACCTCGACCTCGGCGGCGTCGAGGCGGTCGAGCAGGGCCTTGAGCGAGCGGACGCCGCCGTCGCCCGGCACCCGCAGGACCAGCGACTCGTCGGCCGGGTCCGGCGCCACGTTCAGGGTCGCGGCAGCCGCGGCCAGGGCGAGGTCGTCAGCGAACCGCAGCTCGACGTGGCCGCCCGGCACCCGCCGCTTGAGCTCGGCCGGGGTGCCCTGGGCGACGAGCCGGCCGTGGTCGAGCAGGGCGATCCGGTCGGCGAGCTGATCCGCCTCCTCCAGGTACTGGGTGGTGAGGAAGATCGTCACGCCCCGGGCCGCCAGGTCCCGGACGATCTGCCACATGTCGCGCCGACTGCGCGGGTCCAGGCCGGCGGTCGGCTCGTCGAGGAAGATCACCCGGGGGTTGCCGATGAGGCCCATGGCGAGGTCGAGCCGGCGCCGCATGCCGCCCGAGTACGTCGCGCCGGCCTGCTTCGCCGCCTTCCCGAGGTCGAACCGATCGAGCAGGTCCGCCGTCCGCCGCCGCCCCTCGGCCCGGCCCAGGTGGTGCAGGTCGGCCATGAGCAGCAGGTTCTCTTCCCCGGTGAGGAAATTGTCCACCGCGGCGAACTGGCCGGTGAGGCCGATCGCCGCCCGTACGCGATCGGGATCACGGACCACGTCGTGACCACAGATGCGCGCCTCACCCGCGTCGGCACGGATGAGAGTCGACAGGATCTCGACCATGGTGGTCTTGCCGGCCCCGTTGGGGCCGAGCAACGAGAAGATGGCGCCCTCGGGCACGTGCAGGTCGATGCCGTCGAGCACCACCTGGCTGCCGTATGACCTGCGCAGGCCGGTCACCGCGATAGCCGGCTCGGTTGGGTTGTTCGTCATACGTACGACAGTGCCGCCGGGCCGGATCGTGGCGGTTTCACCGTGGTTTCAGCGCCCCTGGCCGCGTCGCTGGTGGTCCGGTGCGTGATCACATTCCGGAACTGACCGACAAGCTCCCACAGCGTCTGCTCAGCCACCCGATTCGAGTACTGGCAACGGGTTCTGCATCACGTCGCACGGGTGCGACGTGCGGCGACGTAGCGCCGGATCTTCTCGGCGGTTCCGCAGTCGTCCATGCTGCACCAGCGGCGACTGCGGTTCTTGCTCTCGTCGTTGAAGATGAAGCGACAGCCTCCGCAGCCCTTGATCCGGTTCAGCGTGCCCGTGGTCAGAAGCTGGACCGCTGCGTGCACCACCGGCCGTAGCGGCCGGGCAAGGGTGTGGTCGTCCCGCCAGGTCCACCCGAACGTGCTTCCTCGATCGAGCCGTGCGTGGCCGAGCGCGTCCGCTTCGTCGTCCCGAAGCCGGGCCAACACCGAGGTGCTCGGGCTGCGGTCAGCGGCCAGCGCCCGGAATATCTCGTCGAGGTAGTCGCGGGTGCGCAGCGATCGCGCGAAGGCGGCGCGGGTGCCGCCGGGATCGTCCCGGGACAACCGGCGCAACGCTGCCGCCTCTGCCTCGGTGAGGGCGCCCGCGTACGCCCCCCAGGCGACCAGCTCGGGGTAGCCCGTGAGCACGTCGTCGTCCGGGGACCCCTCGGGGGGGCCGGTGCGGGTGTTGACGAAGTCCAGGGCGAGGTTGCCGCCCACCAGGCGCATCCGCGTGACGTCCTCGACTGTTTCCATCGAAACTCACTTTACCAGTTGACCCGCATCGGAGGACGTCACTAGCATGTTGCCACCATAACCAATTTAGGAGGCAACGGTGGGGGATCGGACGGGGCGCAGGCGGGCAGTGGGGGCGCTGCTCGGCTTGTCAGGTGGGACGTTCCTCTACACCACCGCCGAGGCGCTGCCGATCGGGCTACTGCTCCCGATGGCCGCGGACCTGGCCGTCTCACCGTCCCAGGTGGGCATGCTCGTCACCGCGTACGGCGCGGTGGTGATGGTGGCCTCGGTGCCGTTGACGGCGCTGGTCCGGAGGGTCCCTCGCCGGCGGTTGCTGTCGGCGCTCCTGGTCGGCTTCGTCGTCAGCAACGCGGTCACGATCTTCGCGAGCACGTTCACGCTGATGCTGGCGGCCAGGATGGCGACCGCGGCGACCCATGCGTTGTTCTGGGCGGTCGTGGTGCCGGCCGCTGCCGAGCTGTTCCGGCCCGGACTACGCGGGCGGGTGGTCGCGGTCGTGTTCGCCGGCGGCAACGTCGCCCTGGCGCTGGGAGTGCCGGCGGGCACCTGGCTGGGCGAACGCGCCGGCTGGCGGGCGTCGTTCCTGGCGGTGGCCGGGCTCGGCGCGATCGTGCTCGTCGTGGTGGCCTCGCTGCTGCCCTCGACGCGGCCCGACCAGGGGCACGCCGCCCGGGGCGCGACGCCCGACGTACGCCGCTTCTGGCTGCTGGTGGCGGTGGCGATCCTGGCCACCGCCGGCGCCATCGCCGCCTACACCTATGTCGCGCTCTTCGTCACCGAGGTCAGCGGGTTCTCCGCCTCGTCGGTCGGGGCCATCCTGTTGGCGCGCGGCATCGCCAGCGTGCTCGGCATTCTCGCCATCGGAGCGGTGGTGGACCGCAGCCCGTGGCTCGCCCTGGTGGCGACCGTCGCGCTGCAGTCGGTGGCACTGCTCGGGCTGTACACGTTCGGCCAACAGCCGACACTGGCCGTCGGCCTGATCGCTCTGGCCGGACTGGCGTTCGCCGCGTTCACCGCGGCGCTCGGTGGCCTCGTGCTGCAGGTGGCGCCCGGGCGCTCCGATCTCGCCGCCGCCACCGTGTCCGCCGCTGTCAACGTGGGCATCACCGGTGGTGCCTTCGTCGGCGGCCTCGCGCTGCCGAGCCACGGCGTGCACAGCACCGTGCTGATCGGCGCCCTACTCGGCGTCGCCGCTCTGGTGATGGCCCTCGGCGAGCGACTCGTCCGGCCGGCCGCCGGCACTCAGGGAGGACAGCGCAGTGACACCGAATGCGGTGATCCGAAGGTCCCATCCGGATCCGCGCGTCTGGCGGACAGGTGAGCGGCACCTCCTGGCGTGCTCCGGTCTCGGAATCGACGGGCAGTCCTCCACCGAGATCGCCGGCGGCCTCACCCGGCGGTGATCGGCCCATACGCACTCGCAGGCATGGACGTGTAGAGCTGCGGCGCATGGGACACTGGCTGACGAGCGGCGCTTTCGTGGGGGCCGGGTGGATCGTCGGTTCGCGTTCTATCGATCGTCGCGATGGGGTGGCTACCGTGGCCGGGTTCGGCTGTTTCGCAGCGTCCGGCTTAACGCGATCGGGTGGGCGGCCGTGGTGCTGGTGTGTCTGGTCGGCGGTGGTGTCGGCTACGGTGCCGGCCGTGCGATCGCTGCGCCGCAGCTTGCGGGCTCACTGGCAGGTGCGCTGGGTGGCCTGGCCGTGCTTGTTGGGGTCGACCGTCGTCGCTGGGGGCGGCTGGAAACCGGGGTGTTCTGGGGCGAGGATCCCGACGAGGTAGCGCGGATCGGTGCGGAGTTGCAGCAGCGTGGTCTTCCTGTCGCTGCGTGGACCGACGTGAACGGTTGCCGGTCGCTGCGGTACCGCAACCGCGACGCTCGACGGGTGCGGCGTGCGCTGCGCGGCCTCGGCCGGCACGACCTCTTGCGGTGACCCACGGCCCCCGCGTACCGCTGAGGACCCTGCTCTTTGGGCCGCCCGCCGAGCCGCCAGGTGTGCACCCCGACGCGGTCGTACAGATCGGCGCGCGAGTAGGAGTCAGAGCAGTAGGGCTTCGGCCGAGCACGATCGGCTAACTCGGCCATCGTCGAGACCGGATCTCCCGTCATCCTCCGTACGCATTCGCCAAACGGTGTTCCTCGACCGACACCTGGGCTCCACGGCGGCCGTGCACCATATGGCCATGCATATCGAGCGCCTGACCTTCTTCATCGAATCCGTTCAGGCCGTCCCCGAAGGGTGGCGCCTAGAGGGCGAGCCAGGCCATCACCCACGGCACTGGGCACGCCCCGGAGATCGCTTCGACCATGCCTGCACGGTGTCGTTCGGGACGAAGCGTCCTGAACGCTCAGGCCGAGCGTGCGGCCTGGTGAGCCGTGAGCTCGAGTAGAAGTTCGACCGCACGAGGTGTTCCGCCTTCGGAGCGCACGAGCTCTCCAATTTCGGTGGCCCTACGGGGCATCGTGGTGTCGGATCTCGTCGCTTCGACTGCCCCGATGAGGCGTTCGGCGGTGATCTGCCGCTGTGGGACGGGGTCTGGGGCTACGCCGATGGATTGCATTCGCTCGGACCAGAACGGCTGGTCACCGGTGAAGGGACAGATCACCTGTGGGCGTCCGGCGAGCAGCGCGCCAGCTGTCGTTCCTGCTCCGCCGTGATGGATGATCGCTGCGGTGCGGGGGAAAAGCCAGTCGTGCGGAGCTTCGTCGACGACGTGGACGGAGTCGGTGTTCGAGCCTGCCATTGCGATCCCGCCGGCGCCGGTTGCGACAACGGCTCGCAGTCCGGTTGCGTGGACTGTCTGTTGGACCATCTTGCCGATCGCGTCGGGATTCTGGCCGCGCATGCTGCCGAAGCCGACGTAGATCGGCGGTGCTCCGCTGTCGAGGAACCTGGCTAGGGCGGGCGACGGGCCCTGGTCCTCACTGGTGAGGGTCCAGTATCCCGTAACGGGCGCGTATCCGGGCCAGTCGGCCGGCTGCGGCAGGACGTGGCGACTGAACGCCTGCAGTACGAAGGCGGGGCCTCCGTCGGGGCGGCGGAACGGGTCACCGGATCCACGCCGAGACCTCAGCCCGAGTCGTGCACGCCAGTGCTTCCCTGCCGCTCCGAGGAGCATCTGAGGTGCGAGCGCGGCCGGTCGGTAGCTCAGACGGTTGAAGGGTCTGGGCAGCCACGGCGGGGCCCACATCGGGCACGGAAAGGCGCCGGTCGGAACCCAGTTCGGCTGCAGTGCCACCGGGACTGAGGGGACGCCGAGGGCCTCGGCGAGGTGCTGGCCGGGGAGCATGGTGTGGTGCACAACGACGTCGGTTTGGGCAGGAACGGCTGCGGTGATGTCGTCGAGCGCGGCGGCGAGGTACTGCCGGGTCCGGCGCACCACCTCGATGGCTGTCCGTTTCGCCTTCAGCCCGCGGTAGTTCGTCGCGAGTGCCTCTTGGATGTGGGGCTCGTCGGTGAGCCGGTTCCACTGGTCGTCGATGGGCGCGAACGGAACGCCGCCGGCAGCGGCGAGCGACTCGTAACACGCCGGCCCGGCCACCAGTACCTCGTGGCCGGCGTCGGACAGCGCGCGTCCTAGGGCGACGAACGGCTGTACGTCGCCACGCGTCCCGAACGCGAGCACGAATGCCTTCATCCTGCTGAGATCCCCTCTGTTCGACCGCGTCCCGAGGACCTCTGAGACCGGCAGTCCGCCTTCTGATCTGGCTGAAATTTCAGTACCGAGCATGGCTGTCGTGGCCGGGGTGGTCAAGCCCGGTTTGCGGAGAGCGTGCGATGTCGCCTGGGATCGCCGGTGGCGGGCGGGCTAGGGTTTCCTCTTGTGGCGGACCAGGGTGCGACGGGGGAGGCGTCGCTGACGCAGCAGGCCTACGCGGCTCTGCGTACCCGCATCGTGGCCTGTGAACTCCCGCCGGGGTCGTCGCTAACTGAGCGAGGACTGGCCCGCTCGACTCCGTACGGGCTGACTCCGATTCGTCGGGCGCTCGCTCGTCTGGACCGCGAGGGGTTGATCATCACGCTGCCCCGGGCCGGTTACGTCGTGAGCCCCCTCGACGCTCAGGAAGTGGCGGAACTGGTCGAGGCGTGGGATCTCATCGGCCCCGAGCTTGTCCGCCTGGGCTTGGAGCGCCTTTCCGACGTCGAGGCGCAAGAGCTTGCCCGGCTGCTGACCGAGTGGTCCCCGCCCGATACCGACGGTGAGTATCAGTTGGAAGCGGTCCTGCGCTTCTCCGAGCTGTCGATGCGTGTCTTCCAGGTCCTGGCCATCGCGAGCGCGAACCGCTGGTTGCGGTCAACTTTCGACCAGCTCTCGGACCAGATGTCGCGCCTGTGGGTCACCCTGCTCAAGGGCCGCGAAGTCCCGGAACAGCTACAGCCGCTTGCGCAACCGCTGGATGAAGCG
>NZ_JBNJMX010000028.1:0-42148 GCF_050936375.1 Plantactinospora sp. CA-290183
CCGTCGACCGGTCCAGATCCGCGGACGGTCGGGTCCGGATGCACATGTGCGATGTCGAGCCACTCGACGCCGCTCACGGCTGGGCGATCGAGAGTGGACTCGGCGTCTCGCGCGGCAAGCGTGAGGCCAAGAACCCCAAGCACCGCGACCAGCACGTCCTGACCTTCAGCCGCCACGAGGGACTGCTCGAAGTCGGCACGCCACTCAGTGCCGAGAAGTACGTCCCCGCGGACGTCCTCCGTGAGCGTTCCTCCTGGATCCCGTTCCTCGCGGGCCTGTTCGACGGCGACGGTTACGTACGCAAACGGCACCGGGAGATCGTGCTGGTCAGCACCAGCCAGTTGATGTTGCGACAGGTCTACTCGATGCTCGCCGACCTGGGAATCCATGCACACCGCTGGTCCTCCTCGCCTGACCGCGGACACAAGACTCTGTCAGCCCTGTTCATATCCGGGCGCGATGCCGCGACGCTCGCATCGTCACTCCTGCGGTGGGTCCGGATCGGATACAAGCAGGACGCTCTTCATCGGCTCACCGGGATCACCTACGCCTACGGCGGCAAACAGGGGAACGACCGCCTGCCCGTCCGGCCCGTCATGGCCGAGTTCTCCGCCGCACACGTCGGCGGTGGTTGGTTCCGGGACAGGGACGGGAAGGCGTTCCGTTCTTCGCTGTCGGCGGGTGGCGGCACGACGGTGCGCTATGGCAGGGACCGGGCGGGGACCCTGCTTGCCGATCGTTACTTCCCGCTCTGGCGCGCGGAGAGAGACGGCTGGGTGCGACGGTTGCGCCGCATCGGGTCACCGCTCGCCGATCGGCTTGACGCGCTCTCCGGGTCATCCTTCCTCCGGGTGGAGTCGGTCGAGCCGGTGGACGCCGACACGACGTACGACATCCAGGTCGGTACCGATGACCATGCCTTTGTCGCCGAGGGTTACGTCGTGCACAACTGCATGGGTAAGTACCATCCGCACGGCGATACCGCGATCTACGACGCGATGGTCCGGCTCGCCCAGGGCTTCTCGCTCAACGCGCCGCTGATCGACGGGCATGGCAACTTTGGATCTCCAGACGACGGACCAGCTGCCGCGCGTTACACCGAAGCTCGGATGTCCCGGGAGGCGATGCTGCTGGTCGGGGAACTCGGCGAGGCCACCGTCGACTTCCGGCCCAACTACGACGGCTCGCTGCTCGAACCGGGCGTACTGCCGGCGGCGTTCCCGAACCTGCTGGTCAACGGCACCTCGGGCATCGCGGTCGGGATGGCCACCAACATGATCCCGCACAACCTCGGCGAGGTGGTGGCGGCGGCCCGGTGGCTGATCGACCAGCCGGAGGCGTCACTCGACCGGCTGATGGAGTTCGTCCCCGGTCCGGACCTGCCGACCGGCGGCCTGCTGCTCGGCCTGGACGAGGTGCGCAAGGCGTACGAGACGGGTCGCGGGGTGGTCCGGATGCGGGCCCGGGTGGAGACCGGGCCCCTGGAGGGCAGCCGTGGCCGGCAGGCGATCACCGTCGTCGAGCTCCCGTACGGGGTCGGCGCCGAGAAGGTCATCGAGGCGATCACCGACGAGGTACGCGGCAAGCTGATCACGTCCGGTCCGCGCAAGGGCCAACGGCAGGCGGCCCGGTTGCAGGGCATCGCCGACGTCAAGGACCTCACCGACCGGGAGAACGGCACCCGGCTGGTGATCGAGTGCAAGGTGGGGGTCAACCCGCAGGCGCTGCTGGCCGACCTCTACCGGCTCACCCCGCTGGAGCAGTCGTTCGGGGTCAACAACCTCGTCCTGGTGGACGGCCAGCCCCGGACGCTCGGGCTCAAGGCCCTGCTGGAGGTCTTCCTCGCCCACCGCTACGAGGTGATGACCCGACGCACCACGTTCCGCCGGCAGAAGCGGCAGGACCGGCTGCACCTGGTCGACGGCCTGCTGATGGCGCTGCTCGACATCGACGAGGTGGTCCGGCTGATCCGGGCCAGCGACAATGCCCAGGCCGCCCGGGACGCCCTGATGGCCCAGTTCGGCCTCTCCGAGATCCAGGCCGGCTACATCCTGGACACCCCGCTGCGCCGGCTGACCAGGTTCGACCGGATCGAGCTGGAGGTCGAGCGGGAGCGGCTGCGCGAGGAGATCGCCGAGCTGTCGGCGATCCTGGACGACGACCGGGTGCTTCGCCGGGTGGTCTCCGACGAACTGGCCGCGGTCGTCGACCAGTTCGCCCGGCCACGGCGGACCACCCTGATCGACGGTGACCTCAAGGAGGTGCTGGCGGCCTCCGCGCCGGCCGGGCCGCTGGAGGTCGCCGACGACCCGTGCCAGGTCATCCTCTCGGTGACCGGCCTGGTCGCCCGGACCGCGGCCGAGTCGGAGGAGACCTCCGAGGGGCGGCGCCGCAACGGCCGGACCAAGCACGACGCGGTACGTGCCGTCGTGCACACCACGGCGCGCGGTCAGGTGCTCCTGGTGACCAGCGCGGGCCGGGCGTTCAAGACCGACGTGCTGCCGCTGCCGGTGCTGCCGGAGCAGGCCGGCACGGTGTCGCTCAGCGGCGGCATGTCCGCCTCCGAACTGGTGCCGCTGGAGTCCGGGGAGACCGTGGTCGGCCTGGCGCCGCTCGGTGAGCGCGGCGCCGGTTCGCTCGGGCTCGCCCTGGGCACCCGGCAGGGCGTGGTGAAGGTCTGCGCGCCGGACTGGCCGGTCCGGGCCGACGAGTTCGAGGTGATCGGCCTCCGCGACGGTGACGAGGTCGTCGGCGCCACCTGGCTGGTCGACGGCGCGGAGACGCTCGCCTTCGTCTCCTCCGAGGCGTCGCTGCTGCGCTTCCCCGCCCGGCTGGTACGCCCGCAGGGCGCCAAGGGCGGCGGCATGGCCGGGATCAGTCTCCCGCCCGGCGCCGAGGTGGTCTTCTTCGGCGCGGTCCGCACCGACGATCCGGCACAGGGCGAGCCGATGGTGGTCACCTCGACCGGCAGCGGTGTGAAGGTGACACCGTTCGCGCTCTATCCGGCGAAGGGCCGGGCCACCGGAGGGGTACGCGCGCAGCGTTTCCTCAAGGGCGAGTCCCGGTTGGTCGTCGCCTGGGTCGGGCCGCGGCCGGTCGGGGTCTCCAAGCGCGGAGAGCCGCTGTCGCTGCCCGCCCCGGACGAGCGCCGGGACGGTTCGGGCACTGCCGTCTTCGGCCCGGACCTCGTCGGCCACCTGATCGAACGCGGCTGAGAGCGGGTCCGCGACCGGTCCTCCGCGGCGCGGTACCGGCCCTGGACGGTGCCGCACCGGGCTGGTCCGGGCCGCCGCGTGCCGTCCCGGGAACCGGACCGTCAGGCGTTTCGGCCGGTGCTGGAGGCGACCGCGTCGTCACCGGGGCCGACGAGCAGTTGCCGGGTCGGTTCAGGCGGGCCGACGCTGGTCGCTGTGGTGCGCCGGCGTACCGTCTCCCGGCCCGGGGGCCAGATGGTCAGGTACTGGTCGCCGCCGTCGTAACGCAGGTAGCTGACCGAGCCGATCCGCACGGCGAACAGGTGGAAGTGCCCCGGCTCCGGCCGCCAGCCCAGGGTGTCCGCGACCCGGCGCGCGTACGCCGAGTGCACCTCGGGCGCGGTCTCGTGCCGCGCAGTGCCCCGGACGACTGGATCAACCTGCCGTACGCCTCGGCGACCCAGCCGCGCGGCGGCAACGCCTGGCAGCAGCTCACCGTCCGGTCCACCGGAGTGGAGGTGCTCAGCGCCGGTGGCGGGTCCGCGAGCGTACGGGCCACCGGGGTGAGCACGGCGGTGCCGGAGATCGAGGTGGTCACCACGTACACGATCCGGCCGGGTGAGCCGTGGGTGACCGCGGAGAGTCTCTTCACCAACCGGGGGACGGTGCCGCGCAGCTTCTGGACCGGCGACGCCCTCGACCACGACGGTGCCGGGCAGCGCAGCGGCGTGGCCGGACACGGCACCATCACCAGTGGCACCCCGGCCGACTACCCGCCGACCACGCCGTGGATCGGGATGACCGGCTCCGACCGGCAGACGTACGGGCTGCTCTACGACGAGCCCGGTTTCGTGGCGTACGCCGCGTACAACTGGGTGATGAGCCAGCGCCAGGTGACGGTGGCCCCGGGGGAGACGTTCGGGCTGCGGCGGCGAATCGTCGCGGTGGACAACGGCGGCGCGGCCGACCCGTTCGCGGTGCTCGGCGGGCTGTGACCGGATTCTCGAACCCCTGTCGGCCGGGGTAGGGACCCTCCGGCACCGGATCGCTGGCACACTTCGGGCACAGGTCGGCGGTGGCGTACGGGATGGTGGAGCGGTGGACGCCCGACAGTTGGAGTACTTCCTCGCGGTCGTCGACCACGGCGGGATCAGCCGTGCGGCCAAGGCGATGTTCGTGGCCCAGCCGTCGCTGTCCCAGGCGATCCGGGCCCTGGAACGGGATCTCGGCAGCGAACTGTTCCATCGGATCGGCCGCCGGGTCGTGCTCACCGGGGCCGGCCGGGCGTTGATCGAACCGGCCCGGCAGGTGGTCCGCGGGCTCGAACTGGCCCGGGCGAGCGTCGAGTCGGTCGGCGATTTGACCTCCGGCCGGGTGGAGATCGCCGCGATGCCCTCGGCCACGGTGGAACCGCTCTCCAGCGCCGTCCGGGAGTTCACCGCCCGCCACCCCGGGGTCTCGGTACGGATCCGGGCGGCGCCCCGGGCGCACACCGTGCTGGAGATGGTCCGGACCGGCGTCGCCGAGATCGGGCTGCTGGCCAGCCGGGAGCGACTGGCCACCGAGACCGTGGCGCTGTATCCGGCCGGGCGGCACCGGCTGGTGCTGGTCACCCCCGGCGACGGTCCCTTCCCGGCGGGGGTGCCGGTACGGCACCACCAACTCGCCGGGCACCGCCTGATCGTCGGGGAGCACGGCACCGGGATGCGGGAGCTGGTGGAGGAGATCCGGGCGTCCGGGGTGGCGGTGACGATCGCGGTGGAGTCGGAGAACCGGGAGGCGTTCCTGCCGCTGGTGCTCGGCGGTGCCGGCCTGGCCGTGGTGGCCGACTCCTGGTCACAGCTCGCCCGGCGGGCCGGCGCACTGGTGCTGGAGATCGATCCGGCGGCGTACCTCAACGTCACGTTCGTGACGCGGCGCGCTCCGCTCACCCCTGCGGCGGGCGCCTTCCTGGCCTCCGCGCGCGTCTGCACCACATCCGCCGCCCCGGCCGGGTAAGCGATCACCAGTCCTTATAGGGGCTGCCTATAAGAGTTGTCGTGATCTCGTCTTGGACCGCTCCGGCCTGGGCTGATGAAGTCAGACTGTTAGATTCGTCACTGCGATGCCCGTCCCGGCACAGTGGAACTCCGATGGAGGGCGCGACATGGCCATCACCAGCGATACCGGTGCCACCGAGGGCGGCGGCGCCACCGGCGGCTCCGGCGATGCCCCGGCCCGGACCGACGTGGAGAAGGCGCTGCTCGGCGGCAGCACCTACCGCAGCCTCGGAGAGCAGGTGCTCTCCCCGGCGGAGGAACGGTTCGAGCGGGGGCGCCGGACCACCGGGCTCTGGCTCGCCCCGCTGGTCTCGATCATCTTCCTGGCCCTCCCCCTGGACATGGCCGGCGACCAGCAGACCCTCGCCGGCATCCTGCTCGGGGTCATCGTGCTCTGGGTGACCGAGCCGGTGCCCATCCCGATCGGTGGCCTGATCGGCGTCAGCGCCATCGTCGTCCTGGGGGTGGCGCCGGCCGCCGACGTGCTCGGGCCGTTCGGCTCCTCCACGGTCTTCACCTTCATCGGGGCGTTCATCCTGGCCCAGGCGATGCTCAAGCACGGACTGGCCCGCCGGTTCGCGTTCCGGATGCTCTCCCTGCCGGGAGTCGGCAGGTCCACCAGTCGCGTGATCATCACCTTCGGACTGATCACCTGCGCGCTCTCCGCCTTCGTCTCCAACACCGCCACGGTGGCGATGCTGCTGCCGACCGCGCTCGGCATCCTCACGGTGATCGCCAAGCTGATGCAGGACCGGGGCATCGCCACGAGCACCTTCGACCCGACCCGGCTGCGGGTCGGGGTCGCGCTGATGCTCATGCTCGCCTACGGGGCCAGCGTCGGCGGCCTGCTCACCCCGGTCGGCAGCCCACCCAACCTGATCGGCCGGGACCTGATCGCACAGGCAACGGGGGAGCGCATCTCGTTCGCCGAGTGGATGGCCGTGGCGTTCCCGATCTGCGCGCTGATGTTCCTCGCCCTGGCGACCGTCCTGCTGCTGCTCAACAAGCCGGAGATCCGTCGGATCGAGGGCGTCACGGAGTACGTGGCCAGCGAGCGGGCCAAGCTCGGCCGGTTCTCCCGGGCCGAGCGGAACACGCTGATCGCCTTCGTGGTGACCGTGACGCTGTGGATCACCCCCGGCGTGGTGGCGATCATCTGGGGCAGCGACTCCAGCACCTACGACTGGATCAGCGGTCGCCTCAACGAGGGGATCGTGGCCGTGCTCGGGGCCTCGCTGCTCTTCCTGCTCCCCACCGACTGGGGCAAGCGGGAGTACACCCTGAACTGGAGCGACGCGGCCCGGATCGACTGGGGCACGGTGCTGCTCTTCGGCACCGGCATCATCTTCGGCGCACTGCTCCAGGAAAGTGGCCTGGCCAAGACGATCGGCGAGGGCAGCGCCAACCTGCTCGGGCTCACCAGCGTCTTCGCCATCACCGCCTTCGCCGTGGTGCTCGCGATCATCATCTCCGAGACGACCAGCAACACGGCGTCGGCCGCCGTGGTCGTACCGATCATCATCCCGGTGGCCGTGGCCGCCGGGATCAACCCGTTCGTGCCCGCGCTGGCCGCCACCTTCGCCGCCTCGTTCGGCTTCATGCTGCCGGTCTCCACCCCGCAGAACGCCGTCGTGTACGGCTCCGGCGTCGTGCCGATCACGAAGATGATCCGTTCCGGGTTCTCCTTCGACATCCTCGGAGCGGTCCTGATCCTCCTGCTGCTGCCGCTGATGGTCGCGCTCGTCGGGCTGGGCAGCTGATGGCGTCGGCGATCGGCGAGCCGGAGGTGCACCGGATCGCGGTGATCCCCGGCGACGGCATCGGCACCGAGGTCATCGCCGCCGCCCGGCAGGTGCTGGACGCGGTCACCGAGCGGCACGGCATCGTGCTGGAGTACGAGGAGTTCGACTGGTCCTGCCAGCGCTACCTGGCCGAGGGCGCGATGATGCCGGCCGACGGGCTCGACCGGCTGCGCCCGGCGGACGCGATCCTGCTCGGCGCGGTGGGCTGGCCCGGAGTGCCCGACCACATCTCGCTCTGGGGGCTGCTGATCCCGATCCGCCGCAGTTTCCGGCAGTACGTCAACCTGCGTCCGATCCGGGTCTTCGAGGGGGTGGCCAGCCCGGTGCGCGGGGCCAGGCCGGGCGAGGTGGACTTCGTCGTGGTCCGGGAGAACGTGGAGGGCGAGTACAGCGAGATCGGCGGGCGGTTCAACCGGGGCTTCCCGGACGAGCAGGCCGTGCAGGAGGCGGTCTTCACCAGGGTCGGGGTCAGCAGGATCGTCGACTACGCCTTCTCGCTGGCCCGGACCCGCCGCTCGTACCTGACCTCGGCGACGAAGTCGAACGGGATCGTGCACACCATGCCGTTCTGGGACCAGGTGGTCGCGGAGCGGGCCGCCGGCTTCCCCGACGTGCGCTGGGACGCCGAGCACATCGACGCCCTCGCCGCCAAGCTGGTGCTGCAACCCGACCGCTTCGACGTGATCGTCGGCTCCAACCTGTTCGGGGACATCCTCAGCGACCTGGCCGCCGCCGTGGCCGGCAGCATCGGCATCGCGCCCTCGGCGAACCTGGACCCGACCCGCACCCACCCGTCGATGTTCGAGCCGGTGCACGGCTCGGCCCCGGACATCGCCGGCCAGGGCGTGGCGAACCCGCTCGGCGCGGTCTGGTCGGCCGCGATGATGCTGGAGCACCTGGGCCATCCGGACGCGGCGGCCGACGTGGTTGCGGCAATGGAGGCCTGCCTCGCCGACCCGGCCACCCGGACCAGGGACCTGGGCGGCGCCGCCGGCACCCGGGAGGTGACCGACGCCCTCCTCGCCCAACTCGGCTGAGGGGTAAGGAAGGGCCCCTTCTTATCGCTTTCTGCATAGGAAGGGCCCCCTCCTAACCGCGCCGCTGCCGGGGCATGCGGGTCAGCGCGGGCGTTCCGGTTCGGTGAGGTCCGCGACGGTGGCGTCGAGGGCGCGCAGTGCCGCGTCGGCGTCCACGGCGACGGCGATGTCCCGCCGGCCGGCGCCGAGCGTGATCGTCCGGCCCCGGACCCGCTCGTCGGCGACGACCGGCCAGGCGGTGCTGGCGCCGAACGGGGTGACGGTGCCCCGCTCGTAGCCGGTCGCCGACCTGGCCTCGTTCGCGTCGGGCAGGGAGAGCCGGTTGACCCCGAGCAGCGCTCGCAGCTTCGGCCAGGAGATGACCCGGTCACCCGGCACGAGCACGAAGACGAAGTCGCGCTCGCCCCGGCGTACCACGATGGTCTTCACCACGTCTCCGACCGCGACGCCGCGCGCCGCGGCGGCCTCGGCGAGGCTGCGCACGGACCCGTGCCGGATCACCCGGAAGGGGATCCCGGCCGAGCTGAGAGCCTCCAGCGCGGCACCCGACATGGCTGCACCGTACCGCGCTGCCGCCCGGCTCCGAGGTGTTAGGAGGGGGCCCTTCCTATGCAAAAAGCGATAAGAAGGGGCCCTTCCTTACCCCTCAGAGCAGGGTGGGGACGTCGCGGGTGATCGGTACGGCCAGCACGGTGGGGCCCTCGGCTCCGAGCGCGGCCCGGAACGCGTCCCCGAACTCGTCGGCCGAGGCGATCCGGTGGGCGGCGCAGCCGTAGCCGCGGGCGATGCCCGGGATGTCCAGGCCCGGCAGGTCCAGCCCCGGCACCCCGGGTGTCTCCTCCAGTTCGGCGAAGGACTTCAGGACCGCGTACTCCTCGTTGACCGGGACCACGAACACCACCGGTACCCGCTGCTGCGCGGCGGTCCAGAGCGCCTGGGGCGAGTACTGGAACGAGCCGTCCCCGATCACCGCGACGACCGGCCGGCGCTGCCCGGTGTCCCGCTGCGCGAGCGCGATGCCGACCGCGGCGGGCAGCGCGAACCCCAGCCCGCCGCTGGCCATCTTGAAGTACGACGCGGGGCGCCGGATGGTCAGCTGCCGGTGCAGGATGCGCAGGTTGGAGGGGGTCTCCGGGACCAGGATGCCGTCCTGGGGCCAGAGCCGGGCGAGGATGCCGAAGAGCGCCTCCGGGGAGAGCGGGATGCCCGGTTCCGACCTCGGTACGGCGGCCTGGGTGGGCGGGGCCGGACGGTCGGTGCTGGGCAGCCGGTCGGTCAGGGCGGCACAGGCCAGTCCGACGTCGCCGAGCAGGCTGTCGCCGACGGGTGCCCGGGCGGCTTCGTCCGGGTCCTCCGTCACGTGCAGCAGGCGGGTACCCGCCGGCAGGAAGCCCTGTTCGCCGGGGATGTACGGGTAGTAGCGGAAGACCGAGGCGCCGATCACCAGCACGGTGTCGTACCCGGTCAGTTTCTTCGCCAGCGGGCCGATGGCCGGTGGCAGCAGCCCCTGGAACTGCGGATGGTCCTGCGGGAAACCGACCCTGTCGGAGAAGGGCGGCTGCCACACCGGGGCCCTGAGCCGCTCGGCGAGGGCGATCGCGGCGGGCCAGGCGTCGCTGCGGTCCACGGCCGAACCGATCACCAGGGCGGGGTTGCGGCTGCCCGCCAGGATCTCGGCGAACCGGTCCAGCCCCTCGGGGTCGGGCGCCACCCGGGTGCTCACCCGGCGTACCACCGCGGTTCCCTCGGCGGGCTGGTCCCAGTCGTCGAGCGGCAGCGAGAGGTAGACCGGCCCGGCCGGAGGCTGTACGGCGGTCGCGTACGCGCGCATGAAGGCGTCCGGTACGTCCTGGGCGCGCATCGGCTCGTGACTCCACTTGACGTACGGCTCCGGCAGCCGGGTCGCCCGTACGTTTGTCAGCATCGGCTCGTACAGGTTCATCGTCCGGGTCTGCTGCCCGGCGGTGACGATCAGCGGGGTCCTGTTGTGCCAGGCGGTGACGAGGCTGCCCATTCCGTTTCCGGTACCCGGGGCGGTATGCAGATTGACGTGCACCGGTTTGCCGGTGACCTGGGCGTAGCCGTCGGCCATCGCCACCGCCGAGGCCTCCTGGAGGGCCAGTACGTAGCGGAAGTCGGCCGGGAAGTTCTTCAGGAAGGGTTCCTCGGTGGAGCCGGGGTTGCCGAACATCGTGGTCATGCCGAGCGAACGGAGCAGGTCGTAGGTGGCTTCGTGCACCGTCGTCATGTGGGGGAGCCTCCTGAAAGTCCTCGCGTTCGACCGGGCGGACCGGCTTCCATCAAGTCGGTCATTTCCGTCATACCGCACCCGTACATGATCATGCCGGTTTATCCGCATGGCCCTGTCGGCCCGGCAGCCGGGCCGGGATCCGGTCCAATCGCGGTCTTGGTCACTGTTTTCCCTGCTGAGAGGGGTTGGCAATGACAGAAGTCGGCCAGTAATGTCGGCCCGTCCGGTCCGGCCCCTTGGTCGCCACGCGGGTGACACCGGAGCGGACCCGCCGAGTCGTTGTGTAACGAGCCGGGGACCCACAGTTATCTGGGGTGAATCCGCGAACCGTCGTTCGCGGTAGGGCGGCCTTCTGCGCCCGAATCCGTCAGCTAACCCGGTAGGCGGTCACGGAAGGAGACCATTCGTGCCGCACCACCCGGGCTCCGGCCCATCCCCCCGATCCATCCGCTCCACCGCGCGCCGGCCCCGGGTCGCCGCGCACCCGGCCCGGGCCATCGGAGCCCGAGACGGGTTCATGGCCCCGGTTCGCTAGCGCTCCGGGACGCGAGCGCGACCGCCGGCGAGCGCCGGCCCCGCCCGGCGCGGGCGCAGCCCGAACGGCCCCGCCGCCCGGATGCGGTGGTCGCTGTTGCCCCCCCGGCCCCGGCGTATTCGGGGCAGGGTCCTTGTCGCCGCCTCCGGCGGTGTCGTCTCGCGTTCCCACCAGCGGACAGAAACGTCCCATTGCCAATTGACGAACTCGAATGGCAATGAGCATTTCCCTGGAGGATCAGTTGAAGTATGTCTTTTCCCGGTCGGCCAGCGACATGGCCCGGCCGTTGGCAGATGTCCCACAGCGGATCAGGAACATCACGACCGGCCGGCGTAACCGCCTCGCGCTCGGTTCGGCGGCCGTGCTCGCGGCCGCGGCGGCGACCATCGGAATCGTGCTGACCTCGGTCCAGCCGCCCGCGCCGTCCGAGGGCGGCTCGACCGTCGCCGTGGCGGAACTCGGTGGCTCCGTCAACCAGGCCCCGGGTGCCGGGGCCGGGGGGCAGCAGAGCGCACCGGCCGACCCGACATCGCCGGCGACGGCCGAACCGACGACGAGCGCCCCGAAGGCGGCGCCGAGCGCGACCGGCAGGCCGGCCGCGCCCGAGTCCAAGGTCCTGGACTACGACTTCGAGGCCCAGACCACCTACTACTACTGCGGTCCGGCCGCGACCCGCATCGCCCTGACCGCCCGGGACGTGCACCTGAGCCAGGACGAGGTCGCCGGCCGGCTGGGCACCACGACGAGCGGTACGAACTCCGCCGAGGACACCACCCGGGTGCTGAACAGCGCCGGCAGGACGGACTTCTACCGGACCACCATGATCCGGGGCGGCGCCGCGAGCCCGGCCCAGATGGATCAGCTCCAGGCCGACGTGGTGCACGCCGTGAGCAACGGCTACCCGGTGGTGGCCAACATCGCCGGCTCGACCACGGACACCGACGGTGGCTGGCACAGCTACCCCGGCGGCCACTACCTGACCGTGGTCGGCTACCGCGACGACGGACGGACGGTCAAGATCGCCGACCCGGCGATCCCCGGCTCGGACAGCACCTACTGGATGAGCACCATCGACCTGGCCAACTGGGCGGCCACCCGGGGTTACTCGTCCTGACCCCGCCCTCCCCGGCCCCAGCCGGACCGCCCGCGTACCGGCGCTGCCGGACGCGGGCGGTCTGGCGCCGCGACCCGCCACGAGGCTCCGCGCGACAGGGCTCCGGGACTACGCCGGGGCTCCGAAGGTGAACTCGGCGTACTCCGCCGCCGGGGTGAAGCCGAGCCGACGGTAGACGGCGAGCGCGGCGAGGTTGTCCGCCTTGACGTTCAGGGTCACGTGGTCCACGGTCTTCGACAACCGCCGGCAGAGGGTGGCCACCGCCGCGCTCGCCAGTCCCCGGCCCCGGGCCCGGGGATGGGTGGTCACGTTGCCCAGCGCGCTGACCCGGTATTCGCGGGACCAGACGTGCACCCCGGCCACCGCGAGCAGTTCGCCGTCCCGGCGCACCCCGACGTAGTGGCCGGTCTCCAGCATCCGCCGGTCGAACCAGTTGCCCGGGTACGCGACGTCGTAGAGCGCCGCCAGCTCCGGCAGGTCGGCACCGGTCAGCACCTCGCCCTCGGCCGCCACCCGGTCCAGCCGGCCCGGGTCGGTGAGCGCCATCTTCAGGTGCGGCCCGTGCTCCTGCACCGGAAAGTGTCGGGCCAGCACCGCCTCGCCGCCCGGGGAGAGGTGCGCGTAGAACCGGCGGGGCAGCAGCGGTACCAGCGCGGTCAGCAGCTCGCCCAGCGCGGCCGGCGGTCCCGACCGGTCGAGCGCCAGCAGGGTCGGGGTGCCGCCGCCGTGGTAGACCAGCGCCACCAGGTCGGCCAGGCGGTACCAGCTCGTATAGGGCCAGTAGAAGTCGTCGAGGTCGCCGAGCTCGTACGCGTGCAGGTGCGGGTCCCGGCGCAGCAGACCGGCCAGCGCCCGCCGGTCGTGCTCGATCCTGACCAGGTTCACGAGTCGATCATGGCACGGGCGCCGGACGGGGTGCCGGCGCGGGCGGCCGGACCGTGGTGCCGTCGAGCTGCCGACGGGCCTCGTCCAGGAAGCCGTCGGCGTACGCCTCCGCCGGGAAGTCGCCGAGGTACCGGGTCCGGGTCCGCCACCGCGCCTCCGCCAGCGGATCGGTGTCGAGCAACCGGTCCAGCACCTCGTCCAGATTGGACATGTCGGCGCCCAGCACGTAGCCCGAACCGGCCAGCGGGAAGGTCTCGGTGAACCGCTCGCCCTCGCCGACCCGGTCCGTCACCGCGTACGGCTTCCCCGAGTAGAGGTAGTCGGAGATCACCGCCGAGACGTCCGAGACCAGTGCGTGCGAGGCGTTGACGCACTCGACCAGGGTCATCCGCCGGGCCGCCTCGGCGCCGAAGACGTGCCGCCGCCCGGTCCGGGCCCGGTCGTCGGCGAGCACCTGCTCGATCCGGGCGAGCTGCCGCGCCGACGCCGGGTTCTGCGACGTGTACGGGTGGGCGCGCAGGATGACCGTCGCGCCCCGGTCCAGCAGCCGCCGGACCAGCTTCTCGCCCACCGGCAGCGAGCAGTAGTCGACGTCCGCGTGGTGTCCGGTCCAGGTGGGGGTGTAGAGCACCACCTTCTCGGCCCGCTCCCGCACCGGGGTCCGGTCCACCACGATCGACTCCACCTGCGGGCGGCCGACGATGGCGAACTTCTCCTGCGGGATCACCACGCCGTTGCGGGCGTACCGGTCGATCGCGGCCTGTCCGGCCACGAAGATCTTGTCGAAGATCGCGGAGACCGGGTTCGCGCTCGGCGCCTTGTCGCTGTCGCCGTGGTGCAGCTGGATGTGGGTCAGGTGCCCGAACCGGATGCAGTGGCTGTTCTTGGCGCCGTGGTTGACGTAGAACGCCACCCGCAGGCTCGGCACCATCGCCTCGTCGATCGAGCGCGGCGTCGGGCAGACCACCACGGGCGCGCTGGTGGCGGCCGAGACCGACGCCAGGAAGTCCGGTTCGCGCAGCAGCACCAGGAACGGCCGCCCGATCCGCTCCAGGTACGGCAACCACATCTTGACCTGGTATTCCGAGCCGGGCGGTGCGGAGAAGTAGAGCAGGAACTCCGGCTGGTGCCGGCGCAGTGCCCGGGTGACCGGGCTCTCGGCCGACGAGGGCCGCAGCCGTCGCCGGGCGATCGGGGCCAGCGCACCGGCACCGGCCGCGCCGACCAGCAGGGTGGCGAGCAGGACCGGCCAGGCCGGCAGGGACGCGGCGGCGCTGCCGGCAAGCAGGAGCAGCAGGGCCAGCACGGCCGCGCCGAGCCGTCCGGCGACCAGCAGCGGCGACGACCGTACGCCGAGGTTGGCCGACCGGGTCTCCAGCCCGACCGCGTCGCGCAGCGGCCGCTCGACGAGGATCAGCCCGAGCAGGGCCAGGCCGGTGACCGCGAGGGTCCAGCGGGCCCCGGGTGCCCGCGCGGCGTAGCCGACGAGGAGGCCGGCGGTGAGCAGGATCGGTTCGGCGACGAGTTCGGCCCGGGGGTTGATCCGCCGTTCCGCCCAGGCCGAGCCGACGGCGAGGACGGCCAGCGCCAGGCCGACCAGCTCGGCCGAGGTCAGGGCGAGGGTGAGGAAGGACAGGACAGCCAGGCCGGCGCTGAGGCACCGGATGGCCAGCTTCCTGACCAGATCACCACGCATGCTCACTCCTGGGACGGTGGCCGGCTTTCCGGCGGCGGATGCCGGCCGACGGTGCCGACGGGACGACGGCGGGCTAGGGCGTGCCGACCCGGGGCGGGGGCACCAGTTCGGTGGAACGCTGCCGGACGATCCCCCCGCCGGCCCGGAGGTCCGTCGGCTCCGCCGGTGCCCCGGTGCCGGAGGCGGGTGGCGGGTCGGCGTCGGGCTCGGCGGGGGCGGACGCCGGGTCGCCGGGGGAGCGGCGCACGTCCACCACCTGACCGGTCAGCCCGGAGAGCAGGATGTCCAGCGAGGCGCGGGCGACGGTGTCGGCGGCCAGCAGGGTGTGCTCCGGCTCCGCGCCGAACGCCCGGGTACGCATCGGCGTCGCGGTCCGCTCCGGGTTGACGCAGTTGACCCGTACGCCCAGCTCGGACCACTCGTCGGCGAGCGCCTGGGTCAGGTTCACCACGGCGGCCTTGGTGGAGGAGTAGAGCGCGTACCGGGCGCGTCCCCGGGTGTAGGAACTCGACGTGTAGAGCAGGAGCTGGCCACGGGTCTGCCGCAGGTAGGGCAGGGCCTGCCGGGCGACGGTGACCGGGGCGAGCAGGTTGACCCGCAGCACCTGGTCGATGGTCTCGTCGTCCATCTCCGCGAGGGCACCCATCCGCAGCACACCCGCCGTCACCACCACGTAATCGATCCGGCCGGTCGCCTCGAACGCCGTCCGCAGCGCCTCGGCGACGTCCTCGACCCGCTCCACGTGGGTGCCGGTCGTCGACCGGCTGACCGGGAAGACGTCCGCGCCGTACTCCCGGGCGACCTCGGTCAGCCGGTGCCCGATCCCGTGGCTGCCGCCGAAGACCACGATCGTCCGGCCGCTCAGCTCCTCGGCGTACGCCCGGTCGTCGGTGCAGCCGGGGGACCTGGGCGGCGGCGAGCTGGAACAGCTTGTCCGCCAGGTGCACGTCGACCGGGTGGGTGACCTTGATGTTCTCGTCCGAACCCTCGATCACCTTGATCGGCACGTGGGGCAGGGCAGGTAGCGGAGCACGACGCCACAGTCGTCGGTCGCGCTGAAGTCCGGGTCGTCCGCGGCCAGCCGGTACGCCTCCCGGATGGTCCCGGAGCGGAACGCCTGGGGGGTCTGGCCACGGCGCAGCCGGGCCCGGACCGGGATGTCCGTGATGCAGTCGTCGGCGTCCACCTGGATGATCGTGTCCGCGGACGGGATCGCCACGTCGACGGCGGCGTGCCGCCAGAGCGCGTTCACGCACTCCCGGACGATCCGCCCGCTCAGCAGGGGCCGGACCGCGTCGTGGAAGAGGACGTTGCAGTCGTCCGGCCCGATGGCGTCCAGCGCCAACCGGGTGGTCGCGTTGCGGGTCTCGCCGCCCTCGAACACCTGGGTGACCTTGCGGAAGCCCGCCTTCGCGATGATCTGCCGTGCCGCGTCGAGGTGGCCGGGGGCCATCAGCACGATGATCTCGTCGATCTCCGGGGCCGCCTCGAAGACCGCGATGGTGTGTTCGAGGATCGGCTTCCCGGCGATCTTCAACAGCTGCTTCGGGATGCCGAGCCCGACCCGGGTGCCGGTGCCGCCGGCCAGCACGACCGCGACCGTACGGGTGGGCCGCCACGGCGCGTCGACGCCGGCGGACGCGGCTGATCGGGCTCCGTCCTCCGGTCGCGCCGGGCCGCCCGCTCGGTCGTCCGGCCCGCCCGCCGCCAGGTCATGCGCCATTACCCATCCTCACTGATCACGCGTCCGCACTGATCACGTGTCCGTCCCGGCCACACGCCGACCGATCTTTCCGCCGCGGCGTCTCCTCCGCGTCACCGGAGGGCCCGGGCCGCCCGACGGGCCGGGCCCGGCGCTCGGTCGTCCGCGCCCTGACCGGTGCCGGCTGTCCCCTGGGCCCTATAGCGCTGGCCGGCCGGATCCGCCGGAAGCTCCCCGTGGGGCCCCGGGAGCACCGCCGGTCGGATCTCCCTGGCCACGCGTGCGCTTGCCGCCGGGTGCGGCGCCGCCTGGTCCGGCGGCGAGCGAGCCCGTGCACCGGACAGGCCGACGGCGGCGGTCACGGCCACCAGCCACCCGGCCCGGGGTCACTTCCGGTTCATGAAGGTCTCGTACTCGCTGACCACCTCGTCGGTCGGGCCGTCCGCCCGGATTACCCCGGACTCCAGCCAGATCGACCGTTCGCAGGTCGTCCGGATCGTGCCGAGGCTGTGGCTCACCAGGAACACGGTGCCGGCCTCGGCCCGCAACTGCCGCACCCGGCGCTCGCTGCGCCGCCGGAACCGCGAGTCGCCGGTGGCCAGCGCCTCGTCGACCAGCAGTACGTCGTGCTTCTTGGCCGCCGCGATGGAGAACCGCAGCCGGGCGGCCATGCCGGAGGAGTACGTCCGCATGGGCAGCGAGCCGAAGTCCCCGCGCTCGTTGATGCCGGAGAACTCGATGATCTCGGGCGTGAGCTGGCGGACCTGGGCCGGGGTCATCCCCATGGCCAGGCAGCCGAGGGCGACGTTGCGCTCGCCGGAGAGGTCGTTGAGCAGCGCGGCGTTCACCCCGAGCAGCGAGGGCTGGCCCTGGGTGTAGATCGCGCCCCGGTTGACCGGGAGCAGTCCGGCGATCGCCCGCAGCAGGGTCGACTTGCCCGACCCGTTGCTGCCGAGCAGCCCGATCGCCTCGCCCCGGTACGCGGTGAAGGTCACGCCCTTGACCGCGTGCACCTCGCGGACCGCGGCCGACTTGCCGCCGGTGACCATCCGCTTCAGGGTGGCGACCGGGTTGCCGTTCCCGCCGGCGCCGGCGCCGTGCACCCGGTAGACCACGTGCACGTCGTCGACCACCACGGTGGGGATCCGCGGCGCGACGGTGGTGGTCGACGGCGAGGACTCGACCTGGGTCGGCGACTCGAATCGGGCATCCATCGGCTCAGCCACGGCCGTACTCCTTCTCACCACGCCAGAAGTAGATGAACCCGAGCACCCCGGCGACCAGCGCCCAGCCGATGCCGAGGAGCCAGGACTGGGTCTGCGACGCGGTCACCGGCGCCGACTCCATCAGGGCGTGCCGCATCAGCTCGATGTAGACCAGCAGCGGGTTGAGCTGCACCAGGTCCGCCGCCCAGCCCGGCAGGTGGGCCTCGAAGTTCTCCACGCTGTAGAGCACGCCGGAGCCGTACATCCAGGTGCGCATCACGAACGGCACGAGCTGCTTCAGGTCGGTGACCTTGGAGCCGAGCCGGGCCATCCCCATCGCCATCCCGGCGTTGAAGATCGCCTGCAACAGCACCGCCGGCACCAGCAGCAGCCATTCCAGGGTCAGCGGCTCACCGGTGACCAGCACGATGCCGGCCAGTACGACGATCGAGGCGAGCAGGTGCTGGAACTGGGTCAGGGTGATCGCGATCGGCAGGCTGGCCCGGGGGAAGTGCAGCGCCCGGATCAGGCCGAGGTTGCCGGTGATCGCCGTCACCCCGCCGCTCACCACCGACTGGGTGAAGGTGAAGACGAACAGCCCGGTGCAGAGGTAGGCGATGAAGTTGTCGACCTGACCGCTGGTGCCGAGCACCACGCCGAAGATCACGAAGTAGACCGCCGCGTTGGTCAGCGGGTTGAGCACCTGCCAGAGCCGGCCCAGTCGGGCCGTGCTGAACGAGGCCACCAGCTTCGCGTTGGCGTAGGCGGAGATGAAGTGCCGGTAGGACCAGAGCTGCCGGATGTAGGCGCCGAGACTGGGCCGCTCGCCGGCTACGGACAGACCGTAGCGGGCGGCCAGTTCTGCCTGGGTTAGCTCTGCATCGGGGTTGGCTACCGCCGTGCTGGCCATAGCGTTGGCGCTCCGATCTGTGCGGGCTGCTAAGAGGCGCGCGACGTGGTGACCGTGGCCAGAGCGGTGGAACGCCAGTCGGTCGTCGCTGCGAGGAAGGTAGTCCATCCTACGTCGGGACGCAACCGTACCGTCGTCGCGCTATATTGGCCGACGTGGCGACCGACAACCGACGAGCTCCCGCGGGAGCGGCGGTACTCCGAGGGGAGATAACCGCCGCTATCCGCCGGGCCGTCATGCAGGAACTCGCCGCGGTCGGCTACGGACGCCTCTCGATCGAGGCGGTCGCACGTCGGGCCGGCGTCGGCAAGACGGCGATCTATCGCCGGTGGGGCTCGAAGCTGGAACTGGTCCTGGAGATCGTCTCCCGGGTCGCCGGACAGAGCCTACCGTTACCGGACACCGGCACCCTAACCGGAGACCTCGAAGTCCTGTTGCGGATCGTGGCCCGTGCGCTGCGACACCCACTGGCCTCGCAGATCATCCCGGACCTGCTCGCCGAGGCGGCCCGCAACCCGCAGATCGCGCAGACCCTGCAGGAGGCCCTGCGCGCCAACCAACGGGACGTCGGCATACTGTTGATCGGCCGGGCGATCGACCGGGGCGAGCTACCCGCGGGAGCGGATCCGGATGCCGCGGTCGATCTGATCGTCGGACCCCTCTACTGGCGGCTCGCCGTTGCCCGTACCACCCTGCCGGAGGCGTACCTGCCACGAATGGCCGCCGCGATCGCGGCCGGACTCCGTGCCGATGCCGGCACGACCGGCGACCCCGACATCCTCGTGGCGGGTCTCGACGTTCCCCTGCCGGTCGCCGCGCCACCACCCGCCGCCGTCGACAACCACCAGCAGACCGAGGGGGCCGGCTCCGCCGCGTCCGGCCCCGCTCACCGGTCGTGACGTACCCCGCACCACCCGATCCGCCGACCGAAACACGAGCTAGCATCGCATGCCAATTGCGATCCCCCACTGAAGGAGGATGCCCATGGCCGGGCAGCACGCAGACCTGATCCCACCCGCCAAACCAGTCATCGGAGACGCCGAGATCGAGGCCGCCGTACGGGTGCTCCGTAGCGGCCGGGTGGTGCAGGGACCGGAGGTGGCCGCGTTCGAGGAGGAGTTCTCCGAGCTGGTGGCCGGCCGGCACTGCGTCGCGGTCAACTCGGGCACCTCGGCGCTGCACCTGAGCCTGATGGCGCTGGGCATCGGCCCCGGCGACGAGGTCGTGGTGCCGTCCTTCTCCTTCGCGGCCAGCGCGAACGTGGTCCGGCTCGTCGGTGCCGACCCGGTCTTCGTGGACATCGAGCCCGGCAGCTTCTGCCTGGACCCGGACGCGGTCGAGGCGGCGATCACCCCGCGCACGGCGGCGATCATGCCGGTGCACCTCTACGGGCACCCCGCCGCGATGGACCGGCTGATGCCGATCGCCGAGCGGCACGGCCTCGCCGTGGTCGAGGACGCCTGCCAGGCGCACGGCGCCGCGCTGAACGGGCAGCCGGTCGGCTCCTTCGGCATCGCGAACAGCTTCAGCTTCTACCCCACGAAGAACATGCACGCCCTCGAGGGCGGCATGATCACCACGCCGGACCCCGAGATCGCCCGTACCCTGCGGTTGCTGCGCAACCAGGGCATGGAGCAGCGGTACGCCAACGAGATCGTCGGCGCCAACATGCGGCTGACCGACGTGGCCGCCGCGATCGGCCGGGTCCAGCTGCGCCAGCTCCCGGAGTGGACCGAGCAGCGCCGGTCCAACGCCAAGTTCCTCGACTCCCGGATCACCGGTGTGGTCATCCCGCCGGTCGCCGACGCGGCCCGGCACGTCTACCACCAGTACACGGTGCGGGTGGCCGGTGACCGGGACGCCGCCCAGCAGCAACTGCTGGAGAAGGGCGTCGGGAACGCGATCTACTACCCGACCCCGATCCACCGGCTCAAGCCGTTCCTCGACGCGGACGGCAAGCCCGGCCCGTGGGACCTGCCGGAGACCGAGCGGGCCGCCCGCGAGGTGCTGTCACTGCCGATCCACCCGGCGCTGACCCAGTCCCAGCTGGAGCGGATCGCCGACGCCGCGAACAGCCTGGAGGCCGGCCGATGAGCGCCCACGCCCGCCCGCTGCGCGCCGGACTGGTCGGTCTCGGCGCGATGGGCCGCAACCACGCCCGGATTCTGTCCAACCTGGACGGTGTGGAGCTGGTCGCGGTCGTGGACCCGGCCGGCGACACGACCGGCTCGCTTTCGGTGCCGGTACTGCCCACGGTGGCGGAGCTGCTGGCGCTCGGTGTCGACTACGCGGTGGTGGCCTGCCCGACCGCGCTGCACGAGCAGGTCGGCCTGGAACTGGCCGAGAACGGCGTCTGCGCGCTCATCGAGAAGCCGCTCGCCCAGTCGGTCGGCACCGCCACCCGGCTGGTCGAGGCGTTCGAGTCGCGCGGCCTGGTGGCCGGGGTCGGGCACATCGAGCGGTACAACCCCGCCCTGCAGAGCCTGCGCACCCGACTGGAGGCGGGCGAGCTGGGCGAGGTGTTCCAGGTCGTCACCCGCCGGCAGGGCCCGTTCCCGCACCGGATCGCCGACGTCGGCGTGGTGATGGACCTCGCCACCCACGACATCGACCTGACCAGCTGGGTCACCGGGCAGGAGTACGCGGCGATCTCGGCGCGTACGGTCTCCCGCAGCGGCCGGCTGCACGAGGACATGGTCGCCGCGGTGGGCCAGCTCGCCGACGGCACGATGGTCAACCACCTGGTGAACTGGCTCAGCCCGCTCAAGGAGCGGTCCACGGTGATCACCGGCGACCGGGGCTGCTTCGTCGCCGACACGCTCACCGCCGACCTGACCTTCTACGCCAACGGTGCCATCGACACCGAGTGGGAGGCGCTGCGGGCGTTCCGCGGCGTCGCCGAGGGGGACATGGTCCGGTTCGCCATCCCGAAGCGGGAGCCGCTGCTGGTGGAGCACGAGCGGTTCCGGGACGCGGTCGAGGGCAAGGAGAGCGACATCGTGACCCTGCGCCAGGGTCTGCGTACCGTCCAGGTCGCCGCGGCCGTGCTCCAGTCGGCGGCGGACGGCAGCACCGTCGCGGTCCCGGGCCGGGCTCCCGCCGAGGACCTCGCCACCGCCTCCTGAGGCCGTCCCGGACCCGTGCGCCCGACGCCGGTCGGTGTCGGGCGCACGGGTCCGGCTCCGGAAAGGGCATCCGCGGATGGCGGACCTCGACGCGGCCACCGGTTGGCGGCCGTTGGGCGACACGCCGATCCGGCTCGGTCTCGGGCCGGCCAACTACGCCGGACAGGCCGCCGCGTTCGCCGCGGCGGTCTGCCGGTACGACCCCGACGTCTCCGCCGAGGTGGTGATGCGCCGGGGCGAGGGCGGCTTCGGCTTCCCGGCCGACGTCTACCTGGAGACCGCCCGGCTCGGCGACCTCGACGTGCAGATCGAGCAGCTCCGCCGGGTCATCGGCCGCTACACCCACCTGGTCGCGGACGCCTTTCTGCCGATCTTCGGCCGGCTCAACGGCACCAGCGTGGAGGGCGACCTGCCGGCGCTGCGGCAGGCGGGCGTCCAGGTCGCCCTCCTGGCCCACGGCAGCGAGGTACGGCACCCGGTACGGCACCGGGAGCGCAACGAGCACTCGCCGTTCCGGGACGCGCCGGAGGAGGCGGTGGCCCGGATGGCGAGCCGGGCCGAACGCAACCACCGGGTGGCGCAGCGGAGCGGACTGCCCCTCTTCGTCACCACCCCGGACCTGCTGGCGGACCTGCCCGAGGCCCGCTGGGCGCCGGTGGTGGTCGACGTGGACGCCTGGGCCAGCGCCCATCCCGTGCTGGGCCGGCCGCGACCGGTGGTGCTGCACGCGCCGTCGGCCCGCTGGCTGAAGGGGACCGACCGCATCCTGCCGGTCCTGACCGAACTGCACGACGAGGGCACGATCGACCTTCGGCTGGCCGAGGAGCTGGCCTGGACCGATCTACGCGAGCTGGTGCGCACCGCCGACGTCGTGCTCGACCAGTTCGCCCTCGGCAGCTACGGCACGTTCGCGGTCGAGGCGATGGCCGCCGGCCGTCCGGTGCTGGGCTATCTCGACGAGCGGACCCGGGAACTGATGGCCGAGCCGCCGCCGATCGTCAACGCCACCCCGGAGACCCTGCGGGAGGAGTTGACCGCCCTCATCGCCGACCCGCCGCGCGCCGCCCGGATCGGCCGCGAGTCCGTCGAGTACACCCGGGAGTGGCACGACGGCCGGCGTACCGCCCGGGTCCTGGAGGCCTTCCTGCGCGGCTGACCGGGCCGGTGCCGGTCGAATCCGCCCCCGCGGGCTTGACCCTGACGCTGCGTCAACCCTCCATGCTGGCCGGCATGAGCATCCCGGCAACAACCCAACGGGTCGAGCGGCCCGCGATACAGGTGCAAGGCCTGGAAAAGTCGTTCAAGCAGCTGACGGTGCTGCGCGGCGTGGACTTCGACGTGGCGCGGGGCAGCATCTTCGCCCTGCTCGGATCCAACGGGGCGGGCAAGACCACGGTCGTGAAGATCCTGTCCACGCTGCTCAGGGCCGACGCCGGAACTGCCCGGGTCAACGGCTTCGATGTCGTGGCACAGGCCGCCGACGTACGCGAGTCGATCAGTCTCACCGGCCAGTTCGCGGCGGTGGACGACATCCTCACCGGACGGGAGAACCTCGTCCTGGTCGCCAGGCTGCGGCACCTCAGGGACCCGGGCACGATCGCGGATGACCTGCTGAGGCGCTTCTCGCTGACCGAGGCGGGCGCCCGGAGGGTGGCCACGTACTCCGGTGGCATGCGCCGCCGTCTGGACATCGCGATGAGCCTCATCGGGCATCCGCCGGTCGTCTTCCTCGACGAGCCGACGTCCGGGCTGGACCCGCAGGCGCGCATCGAGGTGTGGCAGGCCGTCAAGGAGCTCGCCCAGGGCGGCACGACCGTGCTGCTCACCACTCAGTACCTCGACGAGGCGGAGCAGCTCGCCGACCGGATCGCGATCCTCCACCAGGGTCGGATCATCGTCAACGGCACCCTCGACGAGCTCAAGCAGCTCCTCCCACCCGCCCGGGTCGAGTACGTCGAGAAGCAGCCCTCCCTCGAAGACGTCTTCTTCGCGGTCATCGGCGACGCCGGCCAGGACGACAAGGACGGCGGCGCCGACAAGGGCAGCGGCGCCGACGAGGGCAGCCGAGACCGCAAGACCATGTCGAACCAGAAGTAGGGGACAACAATGGCCACGCATTTCCTGGGCGACACCGCCGTCCTCACCGGGCGGAGCATGCGCCACGTCACACGCAGCCTGGACACCATCATCACGACCGCGATCACACCGATCGCCATCATGGTGATGTTCGTCTACGTGTTCGGCGGTGCGATCGACACCGGGTCGGTCCCGTATGTGAACTCATGCTTCCCGGCATCCTGCTCATCACGATCGCGTCGGGCATCGCCTACACCACATTACGGCTCTTCACGGACATGCAGGGCGGGATCTTCGAGCGGTTCCACTCCATGCCGATCGCTCGATCGGGCGTGCTGTGGGCGCATGTGCTGACCTCGATGGTCGCCAACGTGATCTCGCTGGTGCTCGTCGTCGGCGTCGCCCTCCTGATGGGCTTCCGCTCGGGCGCGGGAGCACCGGCCTGGCCGCTGCTCGCCTGGTCGCCGGCATCCTCGTACGCTGCACCCTGGCGGCGCATGAGGACGTGGGTCGCGGTCATCCCCGGCCTCACCGCGAAGAGCGTGGACGGCGCGAGCGCGTTCGCCTACCCGCTCATCTTCCTACCGTTCGTCAGCTCGGCCTTCGTGCCCACCGACACCATGCCCGGCCCGGTGCGCGCCTTCGCCGAACACCAGCCGGTGACCTCCATCGTCAACACCATCCGCGACCTGTTCACCCAGCAACCGGTCGGCACCGACATCTGGACCGCCCTCGCCTGGTGTGTCGGCATCCTCGTCGTCGCCTACCTCTGCGCCACCATCTCCTACCGTCGCAGGATCTCCTGAGCGGCGTCGACCGGGTCCGGCGAGTTGAGGGCAGGATCAGAGCATGCTGACGATCAGCCAACTGGCGGCGTACGCCGGCGTCACGGTGCGGGCGGTGCGGCACTACCACCAGGTCGGACTCCTGCCCGAGCCGGAGCGGGATGCTTCCGGCTACCGGCGGTACGGCGCACGGGCGGTCGTGTCCCTCATCAAGATCCGCACCCTCGCCAACGCTGGCGTGCCGCTGTCCCAGATCGGTCCGATGCTCGACGCCGACGCATCGGCCTTCGCCGAAGCGATCCAGAGGATCGACAACGACCTACGCGACGAGATCGACCGGCTCGAGACCAGCCGCAAGCAGCTGGCGCAGCTCGCCGCCGGGGACCATCTGACGCTCCCGCCGGAGGTGATCTTCTATCTCGATCGGCTTCGGGAGATCGGGGTGTCAGAGCGGGTAATGGAGGGTGAGCGGGACGCGTGGATCCTGGTTGCGGCTCGCTGGCCCGATCACATCTCCGACGTGATGCCCTGGAAACTCGCGCAGCTGGATGACCCGCAACTCGTCCGGCTCTATCGTCTCGGGTCGGAGATCCTCGACAGCGACGCCGGCGACGACGACCCGCGCCTGGCGGAAGCCGCCGACATCATGGCCGGCCATCTCGCGGACGCGTACACCTCCGCCGAGGCGGCGCACGACGAGGCAGCGCACGAGGATCTTCCGTTTGGCCTGCTGGACGCACTCGCCGTCGAGTCCGACCCGCGGGCGCAGCGGATGCTGGACCTGATGCGCGAGCGTGGCTGGACCAGTTGGACCCGGACCCGGCCGCAGCGGCTGGCGGAGCCGCCCTACGATCCCTGAGCGGCTACGCCACCGGGACCGCACGTCGTGCCGGGCATCACCGGGCTAGTCGAACTCCAGCGAGGTGGTGGCCTTCGCGGACGGGTAGCGCCGGGCGAGCCGGCTCGCCAGCGGGATGGCGAAGAGGTCGCACGCCACGATTCGGTCCACCCGGTCGAGGCGCAGCGTCCTGACCTGCCGGCGGAAGATCCGGTCCAGCACGAGCGGACGGATCAGCCGGTAGGCCGGGTAGAAGAGCCGGTGGTGGATCACCCGCCGGAGACCCGGCGCTGCCCGTGGGCCAGCTTCGTACCCAGTCGGCCGAGCACCCCCTGCGGCCAGCGCCCGGCCAGCCAGTCGCCGACCTGCGATACGACGCCGGGGATCCAGAACACCAGCAGCCGTTCGATCCAGCGGACCGGGTGCCGCATCTCCGGATGGTCCGGCCGGTGGATCGGTGGCCGCCGCTCGACGTCCAGTTCGAGCCACGCCTCCGGCTCCGGTGCGAAGAGCTGCACGTCGTCGCCCCGCTCGATCAGGTGGCGGACGAACTCCACCACCCGGTCCGGCGGGCGCTGTGCCATGGTCACCACGATCACGACGGGCACCCCGGCCACCCGGTCCGTGGTGGCCGGGCGCTCGCCCGTCACCGGGTCCACCTGCGTTGTCATCGGAGATCACCGTTCATGGCTCGGGTACGGCGTGGGATGGTCAAGGGCGTCATCGCTCAGGTCAGGGTGCGCAGCTTCGCCTCGAGCGGCCCGAGCACGGTCTCCCGGGTGTACGCCTCCGCGTGGCGGCGCGCGGCGGCCCGGAGTTCCGGAGTCAGGTCGCGGGCCATCTTCCCGGCGGCCATCATGGACTGCGCGATCTGCTCCGGGTCGAGGCTGTCCGCGTTGAACCACAGTGGATAGCCACGGAGTACCTCGGTGGCCGCGATGCCGGGCGCGTGTACCGACACGATCGGCCGGGCGGCGGCCATGTACTCGAAGATCTTGCCGGAGGTCACGTACCGCGCGCCGCCGGCGAGAAAGACGAGCACGTCACTGTCGGCGTACGCCCGGGAGATCTGCGTCTTCGCCACCGGGCCCCGGTAGCGGATGCCCCGGTCCGGCACATTCGCGGTGTCCCGCCGGTCGCCGTCCAGGCCGAGCCGCTCCAGCAGCGCGGACTGGCTGCTCTGGAAGAAACCGAGGTGACCGTAGATGTTCAGCTCGGCGTCGGCGAGGTCGGGATGCCGCCGGGCGATCTCGAACGCCGACGCCATCTCCTCCACCGGCTGGGCGGCGGTGAGCGTGCCGACGTAGGAGAAGCGCAGCGGGGCCGGCGCGTCCGGGCGTACCGCCGGCTCCGCGTCCCCGACCTCGGTGAGCAGGTCCGGGTCCCAACCGTTCGGGACCACCATCATCCGGTCCGCCGCGGCCGGGTACCGCTCGGCGTGCCAGCCGCGCAGCGCCTCGTTGACGAAGACCGCCGCCGAGGCGCGGGAGAGCACCCGCCGCTCCCATCCCCACGCCGGATGGCCGTCCGGGAAGCCGGGCTTGTCGGCGAAGAGGTCCAGCGTCCAGGAGTCCCGGTAGTCGACCACGTACGGGACCCGGGTGAGGCGGTGGAACAGCCACGCGGCGGCGAAGGAGGCGAACGGGTTGCCGGTGGCGACCACGACGTCGAAGCGGTGCCGGGCGTGCAACCGGAGCGCTTTCCGGACCGCGTGGTAGCCCCACGACGCGTAGTGCTCGGGGAAGATCCGCTGCCCGGCCTCGTAGAGGTTGCGGGCCAGGATCGGCATGGTGCGCCGGAACCGGCTGAATCGACGCAGGTCCCGTTCCCACTTGAAGTGGCTCAGGTCGGGACGCTCCACCCGGATGCGCGGGTCGACCGTCTCGGCGAGCTTCTCGTCGACGGACCCCGTCACCTCGTGCAGGAACCGCAGCGGCGCGGCGAAGACCGTCACGTCCCAGTCCCGGGCGGCCAGGTGGTTGGCGGTGGCCCGGGCCCGGTAGACACCACTGGCCCGCGAGGGCGGGAAGTAGAACGACAGGTACAGGACCCGAGGCCGGCGCCTGGGCTCGGTGGTCATCAGCTGCTCCCGACGGCGGCGGGTCTACCCGGACACGTGACGGCGTTCACTCGCAGGATCCTTGAGTTCGGCTGGGCACCACGACGGGCACCCCGGGTGGCGGGCGCGACGCGCCGGCAGGCCGGTTCCACCCACCGGCGGTTACGCCGGGGTCTCCAGACTAGCCCGCTCCTCGAGGATCGCGACGACGCGCTCGGCGGCCCGCCCGTCGCCGAAGGGCGTGCCGAGCGGGGTCTCCGGCGCCGGACGGGTGGCCGTCCGGGTCCACTCGGCCGGACCGAGCAGCGCTGGGTCCGGCACGAGCCGGTTCCAGTCGCCCTCGAGCGTCTCCAGCCACTCGGTCTCGGAGCGCAGTGTGGTGCAGGGCCGCTCCAGCAGGTACGCCTCCTTCTGGAGGCCGCCGGAGTCGGTGACCACGCCGACCGAGCCGAGGACGGCGGAGACCATCGCGGCGTAGCCGACCGGACGTCCGATGTGCAGGGCACCCTGGGCGAGCTTGAGGCCCTGCTCCTCGGCCCGGGCGAGCAGCCGGGGGTGCGCGAGGAGCGCGACCGGGACCGGCAGGCCGGCGAGCGCCTCGACCAGCCCGGCCAACCGGGCCGGGTCGTCGGTGTTCTCGGCCCGGTGCAGCGTGGCGAGCAGGTACGGGGCGTCCGGGTCGACCCCGTCGGGCAGGGCGGGGCGGGGGTGCTGGCCGGCGAGCACCGCGTCCCGGATGCGGAGGCAGACGTCGACCATCACGTCGCCGCTGAGCACCGAGCGGCTGGCCAGTCCCTCGGTGGCGAGGTGCCGCAGCGCCTCCCCGGTCGGCGCCAGCAGCAGGTCGGCGGCGTGGTCGGTGAGGACCCGGTTGTGCTCCTCCGGCATCCGGCGGTTGAACGAGCGCAGCCCGGCCTCCAGGTGCGCCACCTTGAGGTGCTGCTTCACCGCCGAGACGGTGCCGGCCAGGGTCGAGTTGGTGTCGCCGTAGACCAGTACCCAGTCGGGGTTCTCCCGGGCCAGCACCGGATCCATGGCCTCCAGGATGCGACCGGTCTGCGTGCCGTGGCTGCCGGATCCGACGCCGAGGTGCACGTCCGGGTCGGGGATGCCGAGCCCGGAGAAGAAGACGTCGGAGAGGTCGGCGTCGTAGTGCTGACCCGTGTGCACGATGACGTGCTGGTGGTCTGTGCGGGCGAAGGCCGCCGCTATCGGTGCGAGCTTGACCAACTGCGGACGGGCACCGACGACACTGACTACCTTCACCGCTTGTCTCCCGGATAGTTGTGAACCTCAACGGGGGGATCAGCCAGGGCCGACCGGTCCCGGGGCGCCGCCTCGGACGCCGTTCCACCGCACCTGGCGCCAACACAATACGTCATGTCTTCCGATATCGACCCGGGCTCTCGGCCGGAGCGGATCTCCGTACGCCCCGGCGGAGTGCCCACCGGGGCGCCAGGTCCGGGGGCGTACCACCCGTCCCGGGCGGTTGTCGACGCCCCGTCCCAGGTCGGCGCGGTTGTCCGCGAGGGGACCGGTATGTCGGTGCCGGCAAACAGATGGGCCGGGACGATTCGCGCGGCGTTTGCCGTACACTCGCCGGGGTTCTCGGGAGACCGGTGCTGCGGGAGAGGCAGAGACAGGCATTATGAGCGTGGACGGGACCGCCTCGGCGCGGCGCACTCGGGGCCGGGTCGTGATGCTGGTGGACAACGGCGTCAACGGGGACTCCCGGGTACAGAAGGCCGCCCGCTCGGCCGCGGAGGCCGGCTGGGACGTCACCCTGATCGGCAGGAAGGCCGACGCGACGACCGTCGAGTCCTGGCGGATCGGCGACGCCGAGGTACGGCTGGTCCCGGTCCCGAGCGACCTGGTCGAGCCCTGGCACCGGCGGGGCCGCTCGCTGCGTCGCCCCCTCGCCTACCCGCCCGGGCGGCACGTGGTCCTGCGGCTGGACTCGATGAAGGCGTGGCGCGCGGACATCGTCGCCCGGATTGCCCAGCTCCGGGCCGCCCGTGGCGCGGTCGGCGGGCGCGGTGCCGGGCTGCTCAACGAGCCGCGGCTGCTCTTCCCCCGCCTCGGGCTCGCGGTGACCAGCCGGTGGGTGCGGTTCCGGGCGCGGGAGACCCGCAAGCTCCGCGAGGCGCGGATCAACCCCCGTTCGCCCCTGAACCGGCTGACCATCCGGTTCTGGCAGGCGACCATGGGCGACCGGAGCTGGCGTCGGCTCGACCCCTCGCTCTGGCAGTGGGAGTTGGGCTTCGCCAAGGTGATCGACGACCTGCGGCCGGACCTCATCCACGCGCACGACTTCAAGATGGTGGGCGTCGGCGCCCGGGCCGCGGCGCGGGCCCGGGCCAAGGGCCGGTCGGTCCGGTTCGTCTGGGACGCCCACGAGTACGTGCCCGGCCTGCGCCCCCGCACCCCCGGCTGGCTGCCCGCCCAGGTCGCCTACGAGCGGGAGTACGCCCCGTACGCCGACGCGGTGGTGACGGTCTCGGAGGACCTGGCCGACCTGCTGCGGCACGACCACAAGCTGACCGAGCGGCCGACCGTGGTGATGAACGCCCCGGTGCTGGCCGCCGAGGAGGCCGGCGACGGTGCCCCGGTGCCGGGCCTGCGCTCGCTCTGCGGGCTCGCGGCGGACACCCCGCTGCTGGCCTACTCCGGCGGCATCACCCCGGTGCGCGGCGTCGACCTCGTCGTCGAGGCACTGGTCAGCCTGCCCGACGTGCACCTGGCGATGCTGTCGCTGCATCCCAGCGGCGCGAACCGGGCGGCGGACCAGTTGCGGGCCCGCACGGTCGAATTGGGCGTGGCGGACCGGGTGCACATGCTGCCGTACGTGCCGCACTGGCAGGTGTCCCGGGTGCTGGCGAGCGCGGACGCGGCGGTCAGCCCGCTGCACCACCTGCCCAACCACGAGATCGCGTTGAGCAACAAGTTCTTCGAGTACTCGCACGCCCGGCTGCCGCTGGTGGTCAGCGACGTCAAGACGATGGCCGAGATGGTGCGGTCGACCGGCCAGGGCGAGGTGTTCCGGGCGCAGGACCTGGCCGACTTCATCCGCGCGGTGAAGCTGGTGCTGGCCGACCCGCAGCGGTACCGCGCCGCCTACGAGCGGCCCGGCATGCTCCAGGAGTGGAGCTGGGAGGCGCAGGCCGCGACCCTGGACGCGCTGTACACCCGGTTGCTGCCCGAGTTCCCGGGCCCGGACGAGGCGCCCGCCGCAGCGGCGGTCGCCGGCCCCGTCGAGCCGGTGGCCGAACCGGATCCCGTCGTGTCCGCCGTTCGCTCCTGACGGTCCGGCACCACCGACCACGACCGCGGCCGACCGGTGATCCGCCGGCCGACCCGGCGAGCAGAGAAGGAGAGTCCGTGGGGGTCCCCGCTGGCCGGGACGTGGCCGTCGTCACGCCCTGGTACCCGACCCGGCAGGTGCCGTTCGGCGGCGCCTTCGTGCAGGCGATGGTCGAGGCGACGGCGTCGGCCTGGGACCGCGCCACGGTCTACCACGTCGACGGCTGGGGTGCCCGGGTCCCGGTACCGCAGGACGAGGCGATCATGCGCTCGCTGCCGGGGCTGCTGACTCGCGGCGTCCGGCACTCCGGCACGGTCGCCGGGGCCGGCCTGTGCTACCTGCCGGTGCCGGTACGGGTCGGGGTGAGCTTCGCCCAGTCGGCGCGGCGGCACTCCGACGCGCTCCGGACCGCGCTCGGCGGACGCCCGATCGACGCGTCGGTGGTGCACGCGCACGTCGGGCTGCGCGGCGGGTGGACCGCGTTGGAGAACGCCCGCCCCGACGCCCGGGTCTTCGTGACGGAGCACGCGACGTTCCTGCCGTCGGTGCTGGCGGAGCCGGACTCCCGGGCCATGTACGACGAGGTGATCCGGCGGGCGACCGGCGTCTTCGCGGTGGGTGAGGCGGTGCGTTCCGTGCTCGTGGAGGCGTTCCCGCACCACGCCGACCGGATCACCTTCATGCCCAACCCGATCGCCTTCGGGGAGCCCCGCCAGCGTCCGGTCACCGCGCTGCGGCGCTGGCTCTACGTCGGCACGCTCAGCGAGCGCAAGGGCGTGGGCCTGCTGCTGGAGGCCTTCGCCCGGTGCCGGGCGGAGGATCCGGAGTTGAGCCTGACCTTCGTGGGGGAGGGGCGGCTGCGCGCCGCCCTGACGTCGCGGGCCCAGGAGCTGGGTCTGGCGGAGGCGGTCACCTTCGTGGGCTCGGTGCTGCCCGACCGGGCGCTGGAGCTGATGCGCGAGCACGACCTGCTGATCCATCCCAGCCGGCTGGAGACCTTCGGCATGACCGTGGTGGAGGCCGTCGCCGCCGGCATGCCGGTGCTGGTGACCCGGTGCGGCGGGCCGGAGGAGACGCTCGCCGGGATCGAGGACGCGGCCGGCGGGCTGATCGACGTCACCGACGATCCGGACACCATCGTCGCCGGCTACCGGCGGCTGCGCGACCGCTTCCCGGACGGCGTGGACCTGCCGCACGCGCGCGCCGTACTGACCAGCCGGTACGGGTACGAGGCCGTGGCGCGGGCGCATTCCCGCGTCTGGTTCCCCGAGACCGACACCGACGGCGCGGTGCCGGCCGCCACGGCGCCGCTCGCGGCCACCAATCCGATGGAGTGACCGTGCAGGTACTTTTCCTCGCCCTCGGGGCGAGCCGGACCCGGGCAGCGGTCGAGGAGTCCGCCCAGGTCGTCGCGGACGGCGGTCGGGCCGTGGTGCTGATCGACCAGAAGAAGCCCTGGCGCCGGGTGAAGTTCGATCCGGCCGTGCGGGTGGTCGAGCTGGCCCGGCTGGAGTCCTCCCGGTTGCCGGTGCGGATCGAGCAGCTCGTGCTCTACCGGGCGCCCCGCAAGCTGTTCCGGGTGGTCGGTCGGGGTCCCCTGCGCAGCGGGGCCAAGCGGGTCTCCGGCACCTACGAGACCCGCTTCGCCGACCGGGTGCACCGGCGGCTGGTGGTGCCGCTGTACCGGTCGGGCTGGGGCGAGGGGTCCCACTCGCTGATCCGGCGCACCCTGCTGGACGACGCGGCGTTCGACCTGATCGTGGTCACCGACCCGGCCTCGATGCCGTACGCCGCCGGGCTGGTCGCCGACTACGAGGCGCGCGGCGGCGCCGTGCCGAGGCTGTCGTTCGGACTGGAGTACGCCGGGCAGGTGGGCGCGTCCGCCGAGGGTGGCACGGCCGGGAAGCGAGCCGACGGGCGGTGACGGAGCCGATCGGCGGTGAGGGAGCGTCCCGGCGGCCGCGCCTGCTCTACCTGGCCTTCTACTTCCCGCCGTCCCGGGCCAGCGGGGTCTACCGGGCCCGCGCGACCGCGAACCACTTCGCCGGGCGCGGCTGGGACGTGACGGTGTGCGCCGCCCCGCTGAGCTTCCTCCACGACGTGCTCGGCTCGGTCGACACCGGACTGGCCGCGACCGTGGACCCCCGGATCCGGGTGGAGCGTCCGGCGCTGAACCAGTTCGTCTGGGAGAAGGACCTGCGCCGGTACGGCCGGTTCCGCCGGAACCTGCCCCGGACGGCCCAGAAGCTGTACCACCTCGGCCAGCGGGTCGGGTTTCCGGAGCACTACGCCTCCTGGGGACTGGCGGCCGTGGGCCGCGGTCTCCGGTTGCACCGGCGCCGGCGGTTCGACGCCGTACTGGCCACCGGCAACCCGTTCGCCTCGTTCGCGGCGGCCTGGCTCTTCGGCCGGTTGACCGGGGTGCCGTACGTCCTGGACTACCGGGATTCCTGGACGCTCGACCTGTTCACCAACGGTCCCGCGTTCCCGCAGGGCCATCCGGCCTGGCGGTGGGAGCGCCGGGTGCTTCAGCGGTCGGCCGGGGCGGTCTTCGTCAACGAGGCGCTGCGCGAGTGGCACGCGGGGCGGTACCCCGGCGTCGCGGACCGGATGATGGTGGTGCCGAACGGCTGGGACCCGGACCTGACCCCGGCGGCGGAGCCGTCGCCGACCGACCGGACCAGGCCGCTCCGGTTCTCGTACCTCGGCACCGTCACCCGGGTCCAGCCGATCGAGGAACTGGTCGCCGGGTTCCGGTTGGCCCGGGCGCACGGCGAGCTCGCCGACGCGCAGTTGCGGATCCACGGTCATCTCGGCTTCTTCCAGAGCAGCCCGAACGACCTGCTGGGGCGGCTCGGGCTGGCCGGGGCGGACGGTTCGGACGGCGGTGTCCGCTACTGCGGCCCGGTCTCCAAGACCGAGGTCGCCGGGGTGTACGAGGACAGCGACGTGCTGGTCTTCCTCGCCGGTGGCTCGAAGTACGTCACCTCCGGAAAGATCTTCGAGTACATGACGACGGGACGTCCGATCGTCTCGGTGCACGCGCCCGGCATCGCCGCCGAGGAGATCCTGGCCGACTATCCACTGTGGTTCAAACCGCGCAGTCTCGAACCCGCGGACGTGGCCCAGGCGATGCTCCTCGCCGCGAAGGCGGCCCGCGGCCTCGATCCCGGGCAGCGCGCGGCGGCCCGACGGCACGCCGACCGGTACGCCCGGGATCTGGTCCTGGCCCCGCTCCAGGAGCGGCTGCGGTCCCTGGCGGGTCCCCGGTTCGCGCCGCACCCGGCCGACCGGGGCGCCGACCCGAGTGGCGACCCGGGCCGGGAGGCGGCCCGATGAGCGGGGCGGACGGCACGCGGCGGGTCCTGCTGCTGGCGCTGGACCCCCGGTTGTCGGACCGGGTGCTGGCGTTCGCGGCCGAGCTGACGGCGCGGCGGGTCGAGGTGCTTCTCGTCGTCGCCGCCGAGGCGGCGGCCGGGCCCGGCATCGACCCCGGGGTCCGGGTGCGGTGGCTGCTCGGCGCGGGGGAGCGCACCCCGCTGCGCGCGCTGGAGAACCTGCTCGTGCGGCCGGCGCCGGCCAACCGGGTCGGGCGACTGGCCCGGCGGGTCCCGGGACTGCTCTACGGCCAGCTCCGGGCGGCACTGCTGGCCCGCCGTGGGGTACGCCGGCTGCGGCCGGACGAACTGGGCCACATTGATGCGATCGTCGCCGGGGACATAGACTCGGTCGCCCTCGGATGTAGGTTGGCGCGACGACGTCCGGGCGTGCTCGCCACCTCGGCGCTGAAGCTGGAACTCCTGGCCGATCGGGCTGCCTGACCGGAGCCGGCGCCGTCGGCACCGATAGATCTCACTGTGATCCGGCCGGGCCGGCCGGCGGAAAGAGGTAGGAGCGTCATGCACGTCCCGAACGGTCCGGGGTCGGGCCAGACCCGAGGACGCGTGGTCATGCTGGTCCACAACGCCGTCAAGGGCGACTCCCGGGTGCAGAAGACGGCGCGCTCGGCGGCGGACGCCGGCTGGGACGTGATCCTGCTGGGGCGCTCCAAGGACCGGCAGGCGCACACCTGGCAGGAGGGCGCTGCCGAGGTCCGGCTGATCCCGATGTCCTCGCCGCTGACCAAGCGGCCGCACGATTTCCGCCGTCGCTGGCTGCGGGGGCCGCTGGCCTACCCGCCCACCGGCGTCGCGGCCTACCGGCACCAGTCGGTGAAGGCGTGGCGGGCGGACCTGCGGGTGCGCCAGTCGCTGCTCGTGCTGGCCGCGCGCTCCGGCAGGCCGCCGGCGGCGCTGCCGTTGCGCAGGGCCGCGCTGCGCGCGCAGCAGGTGCTCGCGAAGCTGGTCGCCGGCTGGGTGGGGCTGCGCTACCGGCAGCTCAACCGCGCCCAGGAGGCGCGGCGCCGGCTGACCGGGCCGTGGGACCGGGCGCAGGCGTTCGTCTGGCAGAAGGTGATGGGGGACCGGGCCTGGCGCAAGCTGGAGCCCCGGCTCTGGGACTTCGAGCTGGCGTTCGGGCCGGTGATCGACAAGCTGAAGCCGGACCTGATCCACGCGCACGACTTCCGGATGGTCGGCGTCGCCGCCCGGGCCGCGATCCGGGGCCGGGCCGCCGGTCGCGACGTGAAGCTGGTCTGGGACGTGCACGAGTTCCTGCCCGGTATCAACCCGGGTGGGAACACCGCCCAGTGGCTGCCCGGGCTCCGCGCCGCGGAGCGGGAGTACGGGCGGTACGCGGACGCGGTGATCACGGTGTCGGAGAGCCTCGGCGACCTGCTCGTGCAGGAGCACGGGTTGAAGCAGCGGCCGTACGTGGTCCTCAACGCGCCGCACGGCACGCACACCCCGGACGACGACGAGCTCGACCTGCCGGTCCCGGACATCCGGGCCATCTGCGGCATCGGGCCGGACGTGCCCCTGCTGGTCTACAGCGGTGGCGCCGCCGTCCAGCGCGGGCTCGACACGATGGTCGAGGCCCTGCCGCAGCTCGACGACGTCCACGTCGGCTTCGTGGTGCCGAGCGCCACCGACCCGTACGTGCAGCAGCTCCTGGCCCGGGCCGCCGAACTCGGCGTCGCCGACCGGGTGCACCTGCTGCCGTACGTCCGGTTCTGGCAGGTGGTGCCCTTCCTGTCCGGTGCCGACGTCGGGGTCATCCCGATCCACCACTGGCCCAACCACGAGATCGCGCTGATCACGAAGTTCTTCGAGTACTCGCACGCCCGGCTGCCGATCGTGGTCAGCGACGTCAGGACCATGGCCGAGACGGTCCGCCGGACCGGTCAGGGCGAGGTGTTCCGGGCCGAGGACGTGACCGACTACGTCCGGGCCGTCCGGGCGGTGCTGGCGGATCCGAAGCGCTACCGGGCGGCGTACGACGAGCCCGGCCTGCTGGAGCGCTGGACCTGGGAGGCCCAGGCCGAGGTGCTGGACGAGGTCTACACCCGGCTGCTGCCGGGGCGTCCCGGCCCGCAGACCGGGTAACCGACCTCACCGCCGGCGACCGGGCACGACCGCGACAAGCGGTCAGGACTGCTGGTGGGGGGTTGCCGTACACTCGCCGGGGTTCTCCGTGACACGGCCTGCAGGAGAGGCAGAGACACAGATCATGGATTCGGACCGGGCTGCCGGGCCACGGGCCACGCGTGGCCGGGTCGTCATGCTCGTCGACAACGGCGTCCACGGCGACTCCCGGGTGCAGAAGGTCGCCCGATCCGCCGCCGAGGCCGGCTGGGACGTCACCCTGCTGGGCCGGGCGCCGGTCGGCGCACCGCAGACCTGGCACCTCGGTGCCGCGCAGGTGCGCCTGGTCCCGATGCCCGATCCGCTGGCCCGTCGACGGCACGAGTTCCGCCGGGCCTGGCTGCGCTGGCCGCTGGCGTACCCGCCGAGCGGGATCGCCGCGCACCGCGCCCAGTGGGTGAAGGCCTGGCAGACGGACATCGGGCTGCGCGAGGCGGCCCTGACCGTGGCCGCCCGGTCCGGCCGGTCGGACCCCGGCCTGCGGCGTCGGCTGCGGGTCGAGCGGATCGCCGCGCAGTGGCTGCGGCGCTGGGTGTCGTTCCGGTACTGGCAGCTCACCCGGGCCCGCACGGGCCGCAAGCTGGGTGGTCCCTGGGACCGTCTCTACACGGTGTTCTGGCGGACGGTACAGGGCGACCGGGCCTGGCGTCGCCTGGAGCCGGGGCTGTGGGACTACGAGCTGGCCTTCGGGCCGGTGCTGGACGAGCTGGCCCCCGACCTGATCCACGCGCACGACTTCCGGATGGTCGGCGTCGGCGCCCGGGCCAAGCTCCGGGCCGAGGCCGCCGGCCGGTCGGTCAAGCTGGTCTGGGACGCCCACGAGTTCCTGCCCGGCGTCCAGCCGTGGCAGGACAACGCCCGGTGGCTGCCGGCACACCGCCTGCACGAGCGGGAGTACGTGCCCTTCGCGGATGCCGCCATCACGGTCTCCGCCGCCCTGGCCGAGCTGCTGACCCGGGAGCACGGCCTGGCCGAGGCGCCGGCGGTGGTGCTCAACGCGCCCGACATCCGGCCCGGACCGGACCCGGGCGCTGCTCCGGTGCCGGAGCTGCGCGCGCGCTGCGGGGTCGCCCCGGGGACGCCGCTGCTGGTCTACAGCGGCGTGGCGGCGGCGAAGCGGGGTCTCGACCTGGTGGTCGAGGCGATGCCCGAGCTGTCCGAGGCGCACGTCGCCCTGGTGGTGAACAAGCCGGACGGCCCGTACGTGCGGGGGCTGGTGTCCCGGGCCCGGCAGTTGCGGGTGGCGGACCGGTTGCACGTGCTGCCGTACGTGCCGCACTGGCAGGTGGTGCCGTTCCTGTCGGGGGCGGATGTCGGGGTGATCCCGATCCAGCACTTCCCGAACCACGAGATCGCGTTGATCACGAAGTTCTTCGAGTATTCGCACGCGCGGCTGCCGCTGGTGGTCAGCGACGTGCGCACGATGGCGGAGACGGTGCGGGCGACCGGCCAGGGCGAGGTGTTCCGGGCCGAAAACGTCGCGGACTACGTGCGGGCGGTCCGGGCCGTACTCGCCGATCCGGAGAGTTACCGGGCGGCCTACGACAAGCCGGGGCTGTTGGACTCGTGGACCTGGGCGGCGCAGGCTGAGGTGCTGGACGCGGTCTACCGCCGGCTCCTGCCGGACCGCGTCGACCCCGCCGGGTCGACGGTGGCCGCACCGGCACCGGTCGGTTCGGCGGGGACCGGCGCGTGAACGCTCCCGACGTCACCGTGGTGGTGGCGGTCTACAACACCATGCCGTACCTCACCCGGTGCCTCAGCTCGCTGGTGCGGCAGAGCATCGGCCGGGACCGGCTCGAGGTGATCGCCGTCGACGACGGGTCCACCGACGGCAGCGGCCGGGAGCTGGACCGGTTCGCCCGGCTCTACCCGGACACCGTCAAGGTGATCCACCAGGCCAACTCGGGGGGCCCGGCCGCGCCCAGCAACCGCGCCCTGGACCAGGCCACCGGCCGGTACGTCTTCTTCGTCGGCGCGGACGACTACCTGGGTCCCGAGGCGCTGGAGCGGTTGGTCCGGGCGGCCGACGAGTACGGCTCGGACGTGGTGCTCGGCAGGACCGTCGGGGTGAACACCCGCAACATCCACCAGGCGGTCTTCGCGCGCAACGAGGTCGAGATAACCCTCTTCGACTCGGCGCTGCCCTGGTCGCTGTCGAACACCAAGCTGTTCCGCCGGGAGCTGGTCGAGCGGCACGGGCTGCGCTACCCGGAGGACATGCCGGTCGGCAGCGACCAGCCGTTCACCCTGGAGGCCTGCTTCCGGGCGAAGCGGATCTCGGTGCTGGCGGACTACGAGTTCTACCACGCGGTGCGCCGGCTCAACGCGCACAACATCACCTACCGCTCCCGGCACTCCGAACGGCTCCGCTGCGCCGAGGCGATCATGTCCTTCGTCGCCGAGCTGATCGAGCCGGGCAAGCAGCGCGACGCCGTACTCGTCCGGCACTTCACCTGGGAGGTCGCCCGGCTCGTCGAGGACGACTTCCGCACGCTCGACCGGGCGGTCCAGGAGGAGGTGGTGGCCGGGATCCGGGAGCTGGCCGACCGCTACCTCACCGAGGAGATCCGCGAGCAGCTCGCCATCGAGGCCCGGTTGCGGATCTCCACCGCCCAGCGGGGCACCGTCGACGACGTCCTCGCGGTGATCCGGCAGGACGCCGAGGAGGGCGTACCGCCGACGATCGTGGACGGCGACCGGTGGTACGCCGGCTACCCGGGATTCCGCGACCCCCGGCTGGAGATGCCGGACCACTGGTTCGACGTCTCCGACGTCGCGGCCGACTGGCTGGCCCGGCTGGAGGCCACCGACCTGGTCTGGGAGACCGCCGAGGACGGCAGCCGGGTGTTGACCGTCACCGCCTGGACCCCGCGCCGGGACCTGGCCAGCCTCACCTCCGGCCCGATCGGCCTGACCGCCGGCGAGATCGTCGGGGCCACGCTGGGAACGACCCGGGACAGCACGGGCAGCACGGTCCAGGCCCGGTTCCGGGTGGACCAGCTGCTCGACGGCGCCGGTGCCGGCGCCGTGCTGTACGCGGTACGGTCGCAACTGACCGCGTTCGGCGGCACCGGCTCGGCTGCGCTGCGGGCACCGACCCGGCCGACCGCGGCACGCATGATCTTCCGCAGGGGAGTCCGGTTCTACGTCGTGACCCCCACCACGAGTCACCGAGGCCAACTCGTGATCGCCATCGCGCCTGTCACGCCTCGCCGGGTCATCGCCCGGTTGCGGCGCAGGCGGCTTCGAGGAGAAGTAGTAGGCACGCAGAAAATCCTTATGCAAGCCGGCTCTGGGAAGATCGGCCTGCCGCTCGCCGTGCAGTTCGCCGACAAGGGGCACTCGGTGATCGGCGCCGACGTGTCCGAGCGGGTCGTGAAGCTCGTCAACGACGGCGCCGTGCCGTTCCCGGGCGAGGCCGACCTGGACGTCAAGCTCAAGGAGGCGGTGGCGGCCGGCCGGCTCTCCGCCACCACCGACACCACCGCCGCGGTCGCCGAGTCCGAGGCCGTCGTCGTGGTGGTGCCGCTCTTCGTCGACGCCGAGGGCGTGCCGGACTTCGGCTGGATGGACGACGCGACCCGGTCCATCGCCGCCGGGCTCCGCCCGGGCACCCTGGTCAGCTACGAGACCACCCTGCCGGTGGGCACCACCCGCAGCCGGTGGGCGCCGATGCTCCAGGAGGGCTCCGGGCTGACCGTCGGCCGCGACTTCACCCTGGTCTTCAGCCCCGAGCGGGTGCTGACCGGCCGGGTCTTCGCCGACCTGCGCCGCTACCCCAAGCTGGTCGGCGGGGTGGACGAGGCCTCGGCGCGGCGCGGCGTCGAGTTCTACGAGGCGGTGCTCGACTTCGACGAGCGTCCCGACCTGTCCCGGCCCAACGGCGTGTGGGACCTCGGCTCGGCCGAGGCGTCCGAGCTGGCCAAACTCGCCGAGACGACCTACCGGGACGTCAACATCGGCCTGGCGAACCAGTTCGCCCGGTTCGCCGACAGCGTCGGGGTGGACGTCATCAAGGTCATCGAGGCCTGCAACACCCAGCCGTACAGCCACATCCACTCCCCGGGCATCGCCGTCGGCGGGCACTGCATCCCGATCTACCCGCGGATGTACCTCTGGAACGACCCGGCGGCCACCGTCGTACGGTCGGCCCGGGAGGCGAACGCGGCGATGCCGGAGTACGCCGTCGACCTGCTCGCCGCGGCGGTCGGTGACCTGACCGGCGTGGAGGTGCTGGTGCTGGGCGCCGCCTACCGGGGTGGCGTCAAGGAGACCGCCTTCTCCGGCGTCTTCCCGACCGTGGAGGCGCTGCGCCGGCGGGGCGCCCGGCCGTACGTCTCGGACCCGATGTACACCAGCGAGGAGTTGACCGCGCACGGCCTGCCCGCGTACGCGGGTGAGGCGGTGACGGCGGCGGTGGTCCAGGCCGACCACGCCGAGTACCGGACGCTGGGCGCCAGCGACCTGCCCGACGTACGGGTGCTGGTCGACGGTCGCCGGGTGACCGACCCGTCCCGCTGGAGCGGTGTCCGCCGGGTGCTCATCGGCGGCTGACGACCCCGGAACACTCCCCGGGCCCCGGTCGACTCGCGTCGGCCGGGGCCCGGTGCGTTCAGGAACTCTGGTCAGCGGCTCTCCGCCGACCCGCCCCCGGTCCCGATGCCGGCCGGCGGCCGCTCCGGGTCCCGCGAGACCACCTCACCGCGGGCGTTGACCCAGCCCTTCGGCCGGGCCGGGTTCCCGGCCACCAACTGGTACGGCGCCACGTCCCTGGTCACCACCGAACCGGCGGCGATCATCGCGTACGACCCGATCTCGATCCCGCAGACGATGGTGGCGTTGGCGCCGATCGAGGCGCCCTTGCGGACCAGCGTCGGGGTGATCTCCCAGTCCGCGTTCTGGGCCCGGGGCCGCAGGTCGTTGGTGAAGACCACGCACGGGCCGACGAAGACCTCGTCCTCGATCGTCACGCCCTGGTAGACGGAGACGTTGTTCTGGACCTTCACCAGGTCGCCGACGACGGCGTTCGCGTCCACGTAGACGTTGCGGCCGATCACGCAGTCGGCGCCGATCCGGGCCGTGGAGCGGACGTGGGCGAGGTGCCAGATCTTGGTGCCGGCGCCGATCTGGGCGCCCTCGTCGACCTCGGCCGAGGGGTGCACGAAGACCGTGGCGGGCAGGGAGGAAGTCTCGTTCATCGCTCAATTTCCGGTCGGCGGATGGCTGGAGACGCGTCCGGTCCTCGCGGTACGGGCCGGCTCGCGGCTGTGCGGAAGCATAGCCAACCGGCCGGCCGCGCCCGGCTCTCGGGGCGCGGGGGTGGCGGCGCGGGCGCGCGGGTGGCGGCCGTTCGCGCGGGGCGTGCCGCGCCGGCGCGAACAGGTCCTCAGCCGCTGCCGAGCCCGCCGAGCGGCGGTGGGCGGCGTCGCCCGAGCCGGCCCGGTTCGGTGCGGCCGGCGGCTCCGCCGGGGCCGGCCCGGCCGCCGCGTTCGCCGCCGCCCTCCTCGGCGAGGTCGAGCAGGTTCTCCGCGGTACGCCGGATGTGCGCGGCCAGCCGGTCGGCACCGCCGGCCAGGTCCCGTTCGAGTACGGCGGTGAGCAGTTCGGCGTGCTCGGCCGCCACGTCGCGCTCCGGCTCGGCCCCGATGGTCAGGGACCAGTGCCGGTAGAGCTCGGCCGCCACCCGGAGCGAGTCGGCGAGCTCGCGCAACCTCCGGTTGGGGCAGCCGGCGAGCAGGGCCCGGTGGAAGGCGAGGTGTGCCTCGCTCCACTGCGGACTGATCGTCTCCGGGTCGTCCCCGTCCCGTACCGGGGTGCGGGCCAGCAGGTGGTGCGCGGCCACCACGTCCGCCTCCCAGCGGGTGTCCCCGTGTTCGATGGCGTAGCCGAAGACGGTGCTCTCCAGCACCACCCGGGCCTCGGTGAGGTCGATCAGGGCCGCCCGGCTCAACGGCGTGACGGTGAACCCGAGCTGTGGCTCGGCGCGGACCAGGCCCTGCCCGGCGAGCCGGATGAGCGCCTCCCGGAGGACGCCGACGCGCTGCCCCGGCGTGGCAGGTCTGCAGCTCC
>NZ_JBNJMX010000047.1:0-13215 GCF_050936375.1 Plantactinospora sp. CA-290183
TGTTCAGCGACAGGTCCTGGGCGTCGACCACACCCTTGACGAAGCGCAGGTACTCCGGCATGAGCTCGCGGCAGTCGTCCATGATGAAGACCCGCTTGACGTACAACTGCACGCCGCGCTTGGCCGACCGCATGAACAGGTCGTACGGCGCCTGGGACGGGATGAAGAGCAGGCTCTCGTACTCGAACGTGCCCTCCGCCTTCATGTGGATGATTTCCAGCGGGTCGTTCCAGTCGTGGCTCAGGTGCCGGTAGAACTCCTTGTACTCGTCCTCCTTGACGTCGTCCCGGGCGCGCGCCCAGAGCGCCTTCATGGAGTTGAGCGTCTCGACCTCGGAGCTGGTCTTCCCGTCGTTGTCGGTGCGCTCGACGGCCATCCGGATCGGCCAGGCGATGAAGTCGGAGTAGCGCTTGACGATCTCGCGGATCTTCCATTCGGCGGTGTAGTCGAAGAGCTGGTCGTCGGTGTCCTCCGGCCGCAGGTGCACGGTGACCGAGGTGCCCTGCGGGGCGTCGTCGACCGACTCGATCTCGTACGTGGCGCCGCCGCCGGACTCCCATCGGGTGCCGCCGGTCTCGCCGGCCCGGCGGGTCAGCAGGGTGACCTTGTCGGCCACCATGAAGCTGGCGTAGAAACCGACCCCGAACTGCCCGATCAGCTCCTGCGAGCCGACCGTGTCCTTCGAGTCCCTGATCTTCTGCAGCATCTCGGCGGTGCCGGACTTGGCGATGGTGCCGATGAGCGTGACGACCTCGTCGCGGGTCATCCCGATGCCGTTGTCCCGGACGGTGAGCGTGCGCCGTTCCTTGTCCACCTCGATGTCGATGTGCAGGTCCGAGGTGTCGACCGGCAGCTCCTTGTCGAGGAGCGACTCCAGCCGAAGCTTGTCCAGCGCGTCCGAGGCGTTCGAGATCAGCTCACGCAGGAAGATGTCCTTGTTCGAATAGATCGAATGGACCATCAACTGCAGGAGCTGACGCGCCTCGGCCTGGAATTCCAGGGTTTCGACCCCGCTGCTCATGTGACTTCTCCCGAAGACAATTCTTCCCGACGGACGGGGCGTCCGGGCGCGTACCAGCCGCGCGTCGCCCCGCGCCATAGTAATTGAACCGCCACCGCCGGCCGGAACGCCGGCACTCCTCAGCCCGGTGGCGGGGACCCGGTCGCCCGGGCGGCCAGGCCCTGGGCGCAGTCGCGGATGAACCGGGTGAGGGCGCGGCGGTAGATCCAGCCGGTGCCGGGGACCCGGGCCCGGAACGAGGAGCGCCAGCGGATCAGGGTGCCCTCGCCGTCCGGGGTCAGGTCGACGTCGGCCCGGTAGTCGCGCAGCGGCAGGCCGGAGAGGAGTTGGTAGCTGAACCGCCGGCCGGGCACCCGTTCGGCGACCCGCTCCCGGCTGGTGACCCGGCCGGTCCGGAAGACCCGGATCGCGCCGACTCCCTCCGGCTCGTCCGCGGCGGGCCGCTCCAGGGCGAAGGAGCCCAGCGGGGACCAGGTCGGCCAGGTCGCGCCGTCGGTCAGCAGGGCGTAGACGGTGGCCGGGGCGGCGGCGGTACGGACCGTGACGTCGATGTCCTGGCGTGCCACCGGGCCACCTCCACTTCCTGTACCACCTGGTACATGTACCGTATGGTACATGGCGTCGGAGTCGCGGGAACTGCTGCTCTCCCGGGCCGTGGAGCACATCGCCGGCCACGGGGTCACCGGGCTGAGCCTGCGGTCCCTGGCGGCCGGCATCGGCACCAGCCACCGGATGCTCATCTACCACTTCGGCTCGAAGGACGGGCTGCTCGTCGCGGTGGTCCGCACGGTCGAGGAGCGGCAGCGGGAGGCGTTGGCCACCCTCGAACTCGATCCGGCCGGCTCGCTCGCGGACACGATCCGCGCCATCTGGCGCCGGCTGGCGGATCCGACGCTGTGGCCGTACGAGCGATTGTTCTTCGAGGTGTACGGCCAGGCGCTACAGGGCCGACCCGGGACCAGCGCGCTGCTGGAGGGTGTGGTCGACCACTGGCTGGACCTCAACGTCGAACTGGGCGCCCGGCGGGGCATGCCCGCCGAGGCCGCCCGGACCCATGCCCGGCTCGGGCTCGCGGTCATCCGTGGGCTGCTGCTCGACCTGCTCGCCACCGGCGACCGGGCCGGCACCGACGCCGCGCTGGAGGCGTTCGCCGCGTCCTACCGGGACGCGTGAGGAGCCGGCCCGGTCGCCGGCGGACGACCTGACCGGACGGGCCCGCCAGCCGGCGGGGCTGGCGGGCCCGGGGTTCCGCGGGTGGGTTACGAGGCCGGGATGGTGATCGCGACGCCGGTGACGGCACCACCGGCGGTGGTGCGCAGCCGGGTCGGGTACTCCACCATGTCCTCGCCGACGCTGTAGAACAGCCGAACCTCCTGCGTGTTGAAGCCCCGCAACACGAACGTGCCGTCGGCGCGGGCGCTCGTGCCGACCGCCGCGTAGTCCCCGGTCGCCGCGTCCCGGGCGACGACGGTCACGCACTGGGCGCACCCGCCGGCCGGCACCGTCACGGTCCCGCTCACCGTGCCCGTGGCCGGAAGCGACACGTCCAGATCGGTGGTCTGACCCGCCACCACCTGCACCGGGGTCGCGGACGCACGGTTGACCCCGCCGCCGGACCAGGCCCAGGCGTGCTGGCTGTCGAAGACCGGGAAGGCGAGCTTCCACCGGTACGGCCCGAGCGCGCGGATCGCGTACCGGCCGTCGTCGGAGGTGCACTCGCCGGTCGGGTTCCCGCCGTACGAGTCGGCCGGCCCGGTCGGGGACGGACAGACGCTGGGCACTCCGGCCCGGGTGGCGGCGTCGGTGACGGTGCCGCTCACCGTGCCCGCGCCGTCCAACCTGACCGTCACCTCGATCCGGTCGCCCGGAGCGGGCTGGAAGACCTTGGCCAGTGCCGGGTCTCCGGTGCCGCCTCCGGTGGTGGACACCCACTGCGCGCCGTGCGCACCGTCGTAGGGCGCCACGAAGAGCCGGAAGTGTTCCTCCGCGAACAGCGGCTTCAGCTCGACCTCGCTCCCGCAGTGGCTGCTGTCACCGATGTCGGTGCCGACCGGGTCGGCCAGGATCAGGCACGCCCCGTCGACCGGATCGCCCGAGACCGCGTCCACGAAGTCGACGTGCAGGCTGACCGCCTTCTCCAGCCGTACGGTAGCGGTGGTGGTCGCGCCCTCGGTGACCGTCGCGGCGGCGAAGTGGCCGTTGACGTAGACCTCGTCGGGGTGGTAGCCGCCGCCCGAGTACTCGCCGACGGGAAGGTCCCGCAGCACCGCCCGGCCCTTCGCGTCGGTGCACGTCCGGTACCAGGAGAGCGGCCCGTCCTGGGGGTAGAAACAGTAGCCGGCGACCGGGGCGCGGGTCAGCGCGTCCACCGCCCTGATGGTCAGGTTTCCCACCGGGGGGCGGGTCAGGTCGACGGTCGTCGTCGCGTCCGGGTTGACCGTGAACTCGGTCGCGTCGTACTCCGACTCGACGCCGCCGTACCAGAGCACGTGGCCGGAGGGCAGCCGGAACAGCATGGTGTAGTCCGGCCCCGTCTCGACGTCCGCGAAGCTGAAGCGGCCCGTCGCGTCCGTCCCGGTGTTGCGCACCGAATTGCCGTTGCGCCACAGCTCGACGAAGACGTCGGCGATCCCCGCCCCCTGCTGGGACACGACCCGGCCGGCCACCGAACCGTGCTGGATGGGCATGATCTTGACCTGGAGGGTGGCGGGCGCGCCGACCACGTCGGCCTCCCACCGGTTCTGGTGGCCGTGGAGCCACTGCTCCAGATAGCCGTTCGCCATCACCTGCACGACGTAGTCGCCGGAGGCGTCCGGGAAGGCGAAACCACCGTCCGCGTCGCTGTTGACGAAGTTCCAGCCCGAGCCGTCCTGATGCTGGATGACGATCCCCGCACCGGGCACCGGCGCGCCGGTGAGCTGGTTGGTGACCGTACCGCTCAACCCGGCGTCGGCCGCGAGGGCCGGGGCGGCGGGAATCACTCCCAGCAGCCCGGCCAGGACCGCCGCGCCCCACACGCGCAGCATCGTATTCCGCATGCTTCCCCCGTTTCCGCCACCCGAGGTGGCCGCCGTCCCGCGTCGGCCAGAACCTCGTCGCCCGGCTTGATCACCTGCGGCGAAGGTATCAACGGCGGCCAAGGTGTCCCGGCGCTCTCTCCGCGCGCACGGCGGGCACCGGCGCCGCCCGTCCGCGCGGGCCGCGGACCGCCGTACCGCCCCGGCAGGCGGTTCGCCGACCACCGGAGCGCGGCCTTCGGCGTGCTCACGTGCCCGTCCGGTGGAGGCACCCGCCGGGCGGCCCGGTGCCCGCTCCGCGCCGGGCGGTTCCCCGAGTGCGCCGAGGTCCGGCTCCGCCATCGGCCCCGGGCCGGGATTCCCTGTCCGAGTGGTCCGCGAAGTCAAGCAGAACGTCGGGCTCTCGGCCGCGCCCGCCGCCACCTCGGGACGCCGCCTTCCCGGATCGGCCACAGCCACGGTTCCAGATCAACTTGCTATCGATGGAGACGAATATAGGATATGCCTTCGAGATTGATGTATAACGATATCTGTCCCTGTTCGCCCCGAAGATCGGGTAATCGGAAGGATGATCGATGTACGAGGAGGAACTGCCCCTTACCGGCGCCGTCCTGGCCGCCGGTGGGGCCACCTTCGACACCTGGTGGATCGCCATCGCCGGCGTGACCCTGGTCGTCACGGCGACCACCCTCGTCCGGTTGGCGCGTCGGGTCCGGCCGCCCGCACGACGCTGATGACCCAGCACCGGACCCCCACCGGACGCAGCCGCCTCGTCGTCGTCGCCTTCCTGGCCCTGACCGCGGTGGCACTCGTGCAGTGGCGGGAGGTTCCCGCCACTGTCCGGTGGTACGGCCTGGCCGTCTTCACCCTGCTCAGCATCAAACTCATGGCGAGCGTGGTCGCCCGCGCCTACGTCGCCACCGCCGACGGACTACGGGGTCTCGACCGGCTCTACGTGGCGACGGTGGTGCCGGTGCACAACGAGGACCCGAAGACCTTCCGCCGCGCCCTGGAGGCCCTGCTGGCGCAGACCCGTCCCCCGGACGCGATCGTCGTCGTCGACGACGCGTCCGAGAGCACGGCCTGCCGCGACCTGGCCCGGAGTTACACGGAGGCGTTCGCGGCCGTCGGCACCGAACTGCGCGTCATCCGGTTCGACACCAACCGCGGGAAGCGCCTCGGGATCGCCGAGGTCGTCCGCACCTTCGACCAGGCCGACGTGTACCTCGGCGTGGACTCCGACACCGTGCTGCACCCCAGCGCCGTACGCAACGGGCTGATGCCCTTCTCCGACCCACGGGTACGCGCCGTCACCGGCCTGGTGCTGGCGCTCAACGCCGGCAGCAACCTGCTCACCCGACTCATCGACGTCCGCTACGCCAACGCCTTCCTCTACGAACGCTCCGCCTACAGCTCAGTCGGATCGGTGCTCTGCGCCTGCGGCTCGCTGGCCTTCTACCACGGCCCGACGCTGCGCACCTACCTCGACGACTTCCTCTCCCAGACGTTCCTGGGCCGGCCCGCCACCTACGGCGACGACCGGCGGCTCACCAACTACTGCCTCACCGAGGGCACCGTGGTCCTCCAGCCGACCGCCCTCGCCTGGACCCTCGTACCGGAACGGCTGGGACACTTCATCCGGCAGCAGACCCGCTGGAACAAGTCGTTCTTCCGGGAATCGATCTGGGTGCTGGCGAACATGCGGCTGCGCAAGCCCGCGACCTGGCTGGCCGGCATCGAGCTGACCAGTTGGCTGGTCTTCACCGCCGTGCTGCTCTGGGCGCTCCTGGTGATGCCCTGGATCGTCGGACCCGGGATATGGATCAGCTACCTGACGGCGATCTGCCTGCTGAGCTACGTCCGGAGCATCCGGTACATCGACATGCCCGGACCGCACGGCCGGTCGATCCGGCAACGCCTCGTCGGCTTCGCGCTGTCGCCGCTCTACGGACTCCTGCACGTCTTCCTGCTCCTTCCGCTGCGCTTCTACTCCCTGGCGACGCTGCGCGACAACGGCTGGGGAACGCGAAACGCGGTGGAGGTCGGCGAGGCACCAGCCGAGCCGGTCCACGCCGGCGCCGGGTAGGCCGCCAACGGGCAGCGACGGGTGGTCGGCGGGGCGACGATGTCCCCGCCGGCCACCCGCCGGAGCCTCAGGGTCGGACGAAGGTGACGTCCGGGTGCCGGGGCGACGGGTTCCTCAGCAGGTGCTGGGGCCGGCCCTGCAGGTGCTGGTCGAAGAACGCGGTCAGGTACGCCCGCAGCGAGGCGACGATCCGCTTCGGGTCGACGGTGCCGACCGAGCCCGCCACCGCACCGTCCGGCAGGTCGAACGCCGCGTCGAGCTGCGGCAGCAGCGCCTGGTGGTCGGCGAACGTGAAGTGTTCACCGTCGGGGAGGTACAGGTCCAGCTTCCATCCCGTGGAGTTCGCCCAGAACATGGCCCAGTCCCGGGCGTCCCGGTGGTGGTGCGGCGCGTCGTCGGCGATACCGGCGCCCATCAGCAGGAACGGCCGGTCCAGGCCACGCGACACGACGTCGCCGAAGTCCTCGGCCGAGAAGCTGTACGCCATGCTGCCGTCCAGGTTGGCGCCGGCGTCGAGACGCCGGTCGACCAGCATCGTCTCCGCGGCGGTGAAGCCCCCGGCCGAGTGGCCGAACATCCCGATGCGGTGCGGGTCGATCCCGGCCCCGAGACCGCGGGGCAGGGTCCGACGCTCGGCGTCGGGGTTGCCGCCGGAGGCGAGGACGCTGAGCTGGTCGAGGACGAACCGGGTGTCCTGGATCCGGGTCTCCAGCAGGGCGTGCTTGAGCGCGGTCGGGTCGAGGTCGGGCATGCGCTGCGTCTCGATCCGGCCACCGGGGAACTCGACCTCCGGCGCCTCGTACGTGTGGTCCACGGTCACCACCACGTAGCCCTGGCTGGCGAGTTCCTCGACCAGGACGGTGCCGTTGGCCCGGGGGACACCCCCGCCGGGCGAGAAGACCACGACCGGATGGCCGCCGCGCCGCCCCCGCACGGGCGCGCCGGTCCGGGCGTGGGTGCTCATCCCGGTCCAGTCGACCTGACCGGCGGCCAGCCCGAGTTCCGCTTCCGTGCGCGCACCGAAGCGTCGGGCCGCCAGCGGCGGGAAGTAGGGCGCCCGGGGGCCGTGCCCGGTGGACGCCGCCGGGTACCAGAGGCTGACCATCAGCTCCCGCGACCGCCCGGGAACCCACTCGTCGGGACGGTCGGGGTCGACCAGGTGCAGTTCGGTGGTGCCGATCGGGTACGGGCCGGTCGGCTCCGGCAGGCTCAGCCGCAGTGGCGGCGGGGCGGGCGGATTCGGCGCGGGCGCGGGTACGCCGGTGCCGGCGAGCGCGGCCGGCACGGCGGCTGCCGTCGACCCCACCACCAGCACCGCGAGCCCGCCCAGCATCAGGCGTCGGGTAAGTGTTCGCATGGGTGAAGACTCGCGTCTCGACGTGCCCCGGCACATCTGTCGAAAGTGGCCAGCCCGACCCGGAGAAACGTCAGGGCCCGGCGGTGCAGCCCCGACAGGGTCAGTTGAACCGGGTGGCGGAGTGTTCGAGCGCGATCAGCTCGTCGCGGACCCCGGTGCCGAGTTCCTGGGCCTCGCCGGTCGCCTCGTCCTCCAGCCGCAGCCGGCAGGTGACGTCCACCGGCAGTTCCCGCTCCCCGCCGACCGGCCGCAGCCGTACCGAGATGGCGAAGGAGCTCGGCTGGATCTCCGTGGCGCTCGCCGTGACGACCACCTCGGTCGGCCGGCCCAGCTCGGCGCCGCAGGGCAGCCGGCCGGTGCGGTGCCGCAGCACCAGACCGGCCCGCTCCCGCCGCCGGCCCAGCACCGGGCAGTGCTCCAGGTAGGCCGTCCACGCGGCGTCGACCCAGCGCTGCACCGCCTCGTCCGTGACGTCCCCGTCGGCGGTCCGGTCCCGCTCCTCGACCGCGTACTCGTGCAGCACGAGCCAGCGGGTCATGATGCCGGTCATGGCCAGCAGGCTACGGCAGTACGCGCCGGAACCGGCCGTGGCGGCGGGACCCGTGGTAGACCTGGGGCATGGCCGGCGAGGCGGGGTCCGCTGGAGGCGACCGGGCGGCGGCAACCCCGCGCCGGCCCGCCTTCGTGCTGCACGAGCACCGGCGCCCGACGCACCACTTCGACCTGCGGTTGGAGGAGGACGGCGTACTGCGGTCCTGGGCGCTCCCCCGCGGCCTGCCCGTCGACCCGTCGCGCAACCGGCTCGCCGTCGCGGTGCCCGACCACGCCCTGGACCATCTCCGCTACACGGACGCGGACAAGTCGATCGCGGACCTGGGCTGGTGGGAGGAGCACGACCGCAACGAGCGGCGGCTGCTCTTCACGCTGCACGGCCGGGGCGCACCCCGGCGGTACGCGCTGATCCGGACGAGCGAGAACTGGCTGCTGCACCAGACGAAGGACCAGCCGGCGGCACCACGGGGCTGAGTGGTGCCGCCGACGGAACGGGCCGGCGGCACCGGCCACCGGCCCTCCCGTCGTCCTGGCGATCCGGTCAGGGCAGGCAGAGCACCAGTTCGGCGCTGAGCACCCGGTGGTGGGCCACCCGGAACACCTGCGGTGCCGTACCCGAGCACGGCACGTACGGGCCGTCGAAGTTGAGCCCGCCGTCGGAGACGTTGTAGCTGAGGTAGATGTCCTGTCCGCCCAGCACCGGCACGTTGAACTGGCCGTCCCGCATCCAGGTGTTCCCGATGATGTCGCCGGTGACGCTGTTGTGCAGCAACAGGTGCCCCGACTCCAGCGGCCAGCCGGTCTGGTCCTCGAAGGTCCCCCGGGCCCGGGTACCGGTCCGCAGCGCGATGTCGTAGCCGGTGGTGCCGCCGGCCTTGACCGTGATCGCGGTCGCGTTGTGCCGGTTGGGTCCCCCGCCGGACCACTGCGCCGGCCGGACCCTCCCGGGCGATCGGCCGTGGTCGTCCGGTGTGGACGACCTCGACGACCGGCGCCCGCGCCCCGCCGGTGGTCACACCGATCACCATGCCGTCGACGCGGGCGGGCGCGTCCACCGCCGGAGGACGCGGAGACGCCGGCGCCCATCCGGCAGGGGTGGGCGCCGGCGCGTCAGCTCAGGAGACTCCGCAGGAACTCGCCGACCAGGTACGGCTCGACTTGTGCGCGACGTGGGTGTGGTCGCTGTGCCCGGGGTAGCCCGGACCGAGGATCTCCCGCCAGCCGTGGTTACGGGCCTGCTGGGCGAGGGTGCAGAGGCTGTGCGGACCGGCCCCGAGGTCGACGGCGTCGCCGTAGAGGTGCCGGCTGGAGGCCGACCCGCCGACCGCGTTGTTGCAGGCGTGGCTGCGGAAGGCGCTGGTGACCCGGATCTGCTGGTCGCCGAGGGCGTGCCGCATGGCCTGGAGTTTCCACATGTTCACCAGGGCGTTCGCCCGGGCCGTCGCGGCCGAGACCGCCCCGCCGGACCAGTCGGAGTTGCAGTCGTTGAGTTCGGAGTAGGCGAAGTTGACCGGTGTGCAGTCGTCGTCCTGGAGGGCGTAGATGCGGTTGAACGTCTGCGTCCCGGCGATGCCGTCCGCGCCCAGCCCGTACGCCTGCTGGAAGCGGGTGACCGCCGCGCGGGTACCCGGGCCGAAGGCGCCGTCGATGGTGAGCACGGCGTTGTAGCCGGGGTAGCCGGCGACGCGGATCTGGAGCTGCCGGACGTCCTCCCCGGACATCCCCTCCGAGAGCTGCCGGTTCCAGGTGTAGCAGCCGTCGGCGTGCGCGGGGGCGGCGCTCGTCACGGTGGCCACGAGGGTCGCCGCGGCGGCGAGGGTGAGCGCCGCGACGAGTCTGACGGTACGTCTGAACAAGGGGTCCTCCATACCGATGGGGGTAAATATCGACGAGAATGGCGGCCCGGCCGGGTGCTGTCAATATCCGTCAGTGACCTTGTGCGGCATGGCGGTTTTTTTCATCTCCCGGCGTCCTGCCGTTCACCCGCACGGCGGCCGGCTGTCCGCGCCGGTGCCCCACCCGACACCGGTGCTGGCCGACGGGGCCGGGGCGGCCCGGCGCGCGCCACAGCCGGCACTCCGGTCCCACCGCTCACGAGTTGCCGGGTTGGCCTGCGGGCCGCCGTGACCAGGGCCGATTCTTGGCATGACCGCTAGCGGCGCCGGCCCGCCCGTCAGCCGGGTGCGAGACGGTCCGACGGAAGGGAGAGCGCCGTGCCGACGTACGGGTATCGATGCGCGCGGGACGGCACGTTCGACCTGGTCTTCCCGATCGGGTGCGCCCCGGCGGCCGCCGGGTGCCCGGTCTGCGCCGGGGAGGGCGCCCGGGTCTTCTCCGCGCCGCTGCTCGCCGCCACCCCGCGTCCGCTGGTCGGCGCCCTCGACCGGGCCGCCCGCAGCGCCGAGACCCCGGAGGTGGTCTCCCGGATCCCCGGGCGGCGGCCCGCCCGCCCCCGGCCGACCCATCCGGCCCACGCCCGCCTGCCCCGACCCTGACCGCGCGAGGGAGCGACCGTGCCCGAGGTGCTGTTTCCGCTGGACTCCGCGAAGAGCTTCACCGAGCAGGAGTTGACCGGCCACAACCGCTGGCATCCCGACATCCCGCCGGTGGCGCAGGTACGCCCCGGCCAGACGTTCCGGGTGCACTGCCGGGAGTGGTTCGACGGCGCGATCCACAACGACGACTCCGCCGAGGACGTCCGGGACGCGCCGCTGGCGATCGTGCACGCGCTCAGCGGCCCGTTCGCGGTACGCGGCGCCGAGCCGGGCGACCTGCTCGTGGTGGACATCCTGGACGTCGGTCCCATCCCACAGGAGGACTCCGGTCCGCTGGCCGGTCAGGGCTGGGGCTACACCGGCATCTTCCCCACCGGAAACGGCGGCGGATTCCTCACCGAACAGTTCCCCGACGCGTACAAGGCGATCTGGGACTTCAGCGGGCAGCGGGCGACCTCGCGGCACATCCCGGGGGTCGGCTTCACCGGGATGATCCACCCCGGGCTGATGGGCACCGCCCCCTCGGCGGAACTGCTGGCCCGGTGGAACGACCGGGAGGGGGCGCTGCGGGCCACCGACCCGGACCGGGTACCGCCGCTGTCCCTGCCGCCGCTGCCGGACGGGGCGATCCTCGGCTCGCTCACCGGCGCGGACTTCGACCGGGTGGCGGCGGAGGCGGCCCGGACCGCCCCGCCCCGGGAGAACGGCGGCAACCAGGACATCAAGAACATGACCAAGGGGACCCGGGTCTTCTATCCGGTCTACGTGCCCGGCGGCAACCTGTCCGTGGGCGACCTGCACTTCTCGCAGGGCGATGGGGAGATCACCTTCTGCGGCGCGATCGAGATGGGCGGCTTCGTCGACCTGCACGTGGACCTGATCAAGGACGGGATGACCACGTACGGGGTGTCGGAGAACGCGATCTTCCTGCCCGGGAACGTCGCACCGCAGTACTGCCGGTGGCTGGCCTTCTCCGGCATCTCGGTCGGGCTGGACGGCCGGCAGCGCTACCTGGACTCGCAGCTGGCGTTCCAGCGCGCCTGCCTGCACGCCATCGACTACCTGACGAAGTTCGGCTACACGCCCGAGCAGGCGTACCTGATCCTCGGCGCCGCCCCGATCGAGGGGCGCTTCTCCGGGGTGGTGGACATCCCGAACTCCTGCGCCACCGTCTACCTCCCGACCGAGATCTTCGACGTCGACGTACGGCCGTCGGCGGGCGGGCCGGCCCGGATCGACCCGGGCCGGGGTGCCCCGAAGGCCACCTTCTGACCCGCCCACCACCCCCCGTCGACGGCCGCCCACGGATCAGCCGTCGAGGCTGATGATCTCGGCGGACTGGCAGTTGTACGGCGTTCCGTTCGGGCCGTTCACGGAACAGACCTTCAGCCCCACCACGTCACGCGCCCGGACGGTGCTCGGCGGGAAAGGATCCCAGAGGACCGCCGCGTCGGTGCCGTTGCCGTTGTACCTCTCACCGAGCAGGATCCCGTTGAGCCACGCCCAGCCCTTCACGCCGTCGCCGTCCGCGCACCAGTCCTCGAGGCTCAGGTAGTCGTCGTTGTTCCCGCCACCCGGCGCGCCCGGGCCGTAGTCGATGAACTGGAGGTAGCCGGCGATCAGATCCCGGTCCTCGCAGAGGCTCGGGGTCTTCGTCGTCACCGCAAATCCGTCGTCGGCCGCGGCGGCCGGTGCGGCGGCCCCGACCAGCCCCACGGTCGCCACGGCGGCGACCGTGACCAGTCGGGACACCAGTGCGTGCTTCCCACCGCGCATGGAACATCTCCTCACTGTCCGCCGCCGGGTCCACCGACGGGCCCGGCTCGTCCGGTGCGTCGATGCTGGCAGCGCAGAAGTCCTGGCCGGGCCATCCTGACCGTCCATGGACGACCCTGGACGGCGGCTAGGACTCGTACTGGAGCGGCAGCGGCGGGTCGGGCGAGGGTTGGCCGAGGAGCCGTTCCAGTTCGCCGTCGGTGAGCTGCCCGCAGCCGTGCAGGATCCGCAGCGACCGGTGCCAGTGCGACCGGGCCACCTCCGGCTCACCCAGGTCCCGCCACGCGTTGCCGAGCCCCCAGAGCTGACGGGCCTCGCCGAGACGGCTGCCGGTCTCGCGCATCACACGCAGGCTCTCCGCGTACCGCTCGACCGCGTCGCGGGCTCGCCCGGCCAGCCGGGTCGTGTCGGCGATGTGCCCCATCGCCATCGCCAGCCGGTACCGGTCACCGAGCGTCCGGAACGCGTCGACGGCCTGCCCGAGCACTCCGATCGCCCGTTCCCAGTCACCGAGGCGTTGGTACACGTGGCCGAGGTTGCCCAGCGCCCGGGCCGCCCGGTTGGGGTCGTCCGTCAGACGGAACAGGGCCAGGCTCCGCTCGTGGCACCGGATCGCCTCCCGCAGCTCACCACGGCGTCGGGCGATCAGCCCCAGGTTGTTCAACGCCCGGCCAACACTGTTGTCGTCACCGAGTTCCTCCCACAGCCGCAGGGCGAGCCGGAGCTCCGCCTCGCTGGCGTCGAGCCGGTCCGTCATCCCGTACGTGACGCCGAGGTGGTTGTGCGCCCGTGCCTGCAGGTCATGGTCCCGCACTGTCCGAGCGGCCTGCACCGCGCCGGCGCCGAGGTGGATCAGCTCCGCGTACCGGTCGCGCATCCACAGCGGCGCGTGGGCCGCGAGCGCCAGCCAG
>NZ_JBNJMX010000008.1:0-146477 GCF_050936375.1 Plantactinospora sp. CA-290183
GGCGAGCTTGGCCACCGGGTTGCGCCGGGCCAGCGGCGCGCCGGGCGTCGCGATCGGCTGGTAGGGGATCACGCCCGCCCCCCGCCCGGTCGACCGTCGAGGGTGAGGGTCCGGTCGGCCAGCGCCGCGACGAAGTCGGCGTCGTGGGTGACCGTGACCACGCCGTGTCCGGCGTCGCGCAACCCGGCGAGCAGGTCGACCAGCTCGATCCAGGTGCGCCGGTCCTGGCCGAAGGTGGGCTCGTCCAGGACCAGCAGCCGGGGCGCGGTGGCCAGGGCCGTCGCCACGCTCAACCGCCGCGCCTGCCCGCCGGAGAGGGTGTACGGGTTGGCCCGGGCCAGCTCCGCCAACCGGAGCCGGTCCAGTAGCTCCTCCACCGTGGACCTCACCGCGTTCTCCGGCTGGCCGAGCCGGCGGGGGCCGAGGGCCAGCTCGTCGAAGACGGTGGTGCTGACGAACTGGTGCTCCGGGTCCTGGAAGACCGAACCGATCCGGCGGGCCAGCTCGGGCGCCGGCCACCGGTGCGGTGGCGTCGAGGCGTACCGGCCGGCGAGCGCGGCGGTCCCGTGCAGCCGCCCGGTGCCGGGCCGGAGCAGGCCGCCGAGCAGCAGCGCCAGGGTCGACTTGCCGGCGCCGTTGGGACCCAGCACCGCGAGCGCCTCGCCGGCGCGTACCCCGAGGTCCGTCGCGGCCAGCCGGGGCGGCAGGCCGAGCCGCTCGGCGGAGAGCAGCGGCTCGCCGGGCCCGGACGCCGCCCGGCGCGGTGCCGGCGGCGGCCCGGGAACCCAGACCCCGGCGGCGGCCAGCTCCGCACCGTGTGCGGCGAAGACCGCTGCCGGCGGGCCGTCCGCCCGCACCCCGCCACCCGGTTCGAGTACCACGACCCGGTCGACCAGGGGAAGCGCCTCCGCCACCCGGTGCTCCACCAGGATCAGCGTGGTGTCGGCGTCCACGGCGTCCCGGACCGCGTCCCGGACCAGGGCCGCCCCGGCCGGGTCGAGGTTGGCGGTCGGCTCGTCGAGCAGCAGCAGGCCGGGGCGGAGCGCCAGCACCCCGGCCAGCGCGAGCCGCTGCTGCTCACCCCCGGAGAGCGCGGCGGTGGCCCGGTCGCGGCCGTAGGGGAAGCCCACCCGCGCCAGCGCCCGGTCGACCCGGGGCCAGATCTCCACCGCCGGTACGCCCCGGTTCTCCAACCCGAACGCCACGTCGTCACCGGCGCGGCCCATCACCAGCTGGGTCTCCGGGTCCTGGAAGACGATGCCGACATGTTCCCGGGCCTTGCGCGGGTCCAGTCCGTCGATCTCGACGGTGCCGGCCTGTTCGCCCGAATCCTCGGCGAGCAGGCCGGCCAGCGCGGCCAGCAGGGTGCTCTTGCCGGCGCCCGAGGCGCCCAGCAGCAGTAGCCGCTCGCCGTGCTCGACGCGCAGGTCCACGTCGCGTACGGCCCAGGCCCGGCGCCCGGCGTGCCGCCAGCCGAAGCCGCGCAGCTGCACCGCGCTCATCGTGTGCCGCTTCCCCGCTCGTCCGGTCCGTCAGACGGCCGCGCGGTCGCGCCCGGCGGGGAAACGGTCCAGCACCCCGGTCTGGGCCAGCGCCCGGGTCAGCGCCCAGCCGCCGGCACCGGCGATGATCGCCGCGCTGACCACGGTGAGCACGAAGACCGGCAGCCGGAACGAGTCGAAGTCGTACTCCGAGTAGTAGCGGATCTGGTCGAAGAGCGCGGCGGCGAGTCCGGCGAGCGCGCCGGAGAGAACCGCCACCGGCAGCCGGAAGGAGCGGTAACGGGTGGCGAGGAAGGCCGCCTCCGCGCCGACGCCCTGGGCGAGGCCCTGCAGGATGGCGAGCATCCCCCACTGGCTGCCGAGCAGCACCGAGACGAACGCGGCGACGAACTCGCAGTACAGCGCGGCGCCCGGCTTGCGGATGATCAGGCCGCCGAGCACGCCGGGCAGCAGCCACACGCCGTAGATGACCGCCTGGGCCGGCGGGAAGAAGGTGAAGGCCCCCTCGGTGGCGCTCCAGACGAGGTTCCAGGCCCAGAAGATGACGCCGAACGCGACCGCGATGACCGACGCGATGACGATGTCGACGGTACGCCACCGGGGGTTGGTGGGTTGGTGCATGGACGTGCCTCCCAGTCGCCGACCTGACCGGGCAAGACGCACGCCGCGGTCCGGAGGCCCGGACTGCGGCGCGGCTGGAGACTCGACCGAACTCCCTGCGCTGGCATTACCCAGATCAGGTTCGAGGGTCTGCGGGCGTCGGCCCGCACTCTCAGCGCTGTGCGCTCCCCTGTCGGATGTGCAGTTGTCCCGCAGACGCTAGCACCGGATCAGTCCTGGCCGATAGCTGTGGGCAGCCTGGGTGTGGCCCGGGACACCCGGCCACCGCCGCGGTCGGCGCCGGCCGGCGAGGTGCGGCGTACGCTTCGGGCATGCGGATCACGGTCCGGGGACTCACCTTCGACCTGCACGCCGGCGGCCCCGAGGACGGCGAACCCGTCCTGCTGTTGCACGGTTTCCCCCAGCACAGCGCCGAGTGGGACGACCTGTTGCCGGCGTTGCACGCGGCCGGGCTCCGCAGCTACGCGCTGGACCAGCGCGGCTACTCGCCCGACGCCCGCCCCGCCGAGGTCCGGGACTACCGGTTGACGGAGTGCGTCGCCGACGCGGTGGCGGTGCTCGACGCGCTCGACGTGACCGAGGCGCACCTGGTGGGGCACGACTGGGGGGCACTGGTCGCCTGGCGGCTCGCCGCCGAACACCCCGACCGGGTCCGTACCCTGACCGCGGTCTCCGTCCCGCACCCGGCGGCCATGGCGTACGCGATCGCCGAGGACCTGGACCAGCGGGCCCGCTCGGCGTACGTGGGCTTCTTCCGGCTGACCGGCAAGGCCGAGCGGCTGCTGCTCGCCGGCGAGGCGGCCGGACTGCGCCGGGTGCTCACCGGCGTGCCCGACGAGCGGGTCGAGCGGTACGTCGAGCCGCTGCGCCGGCCCGGCGCGTTGACCGCCGCGCTGAACTGGTACCGGGCCCTGTCGACCGAGGACCTTGCCGGGACCGGTCCGGTGCCGGTGCCGACCACGTTCGTCTGGGGCGACGGGGACGTGGCGATCGGCTCCGTCGCGGCGCGGGCGTGCGCCGACCGGGTCACCGGCGACTACCGTTTCGTGCCGCTGGCCGGGGTCGGCCACTGGGTGCCGGAGGAGGCACCGGCGGCGCTCGCCGACGCCGTGCTGTCCCGGATCACCCCGGCACGGTGAGCCCACGGGCGGGGGCGGTTCCCGCCGTGGCATCGTGATCCCGCCGGATGGATCGCACGAACAAGTCGGAGGACTGGTGACACTGAGCGCCGAGGGCTACCTGGAAACCGTGACCGCGACGATGGCCCGGGTGGCGGCGAGCCAACGCGACGGCGTACGCCGGGCGGCCGAGCTGATCACGACCGCGCTGCGGGCCGACGGCGTGGTGCACGCCTTCGGCACCGGCCACTCGGAGGCGCTGTCGATGGAGATCGCCGGCCGGGCCGGCGGGCTGGTCCCGACGAACCGGATCGCGCTGCGCGACCTGGTGCTGCACGGCGGCGAGCCGGCCCACATCCTCGGGCCGACCCTGGAACGCGACCCGACGGTGGCCCGGCGGCTGCTGGACCTGGCGCCGGTCCGGCCACCGGACATCTTCGTGATCGCCTCGAACTCCGGCGTCAACGGCACCATCGTCGAGTTCGCCTCGCTGGTCAAGGAGCGCGGGCACGCCCTGGTCGCGATCACCTCGGCGGAGCACTCGGCCGGGGTCGACTCGCGCCACCCGTCCGGGCGCAAGCTCGGCGACCTCGCCGACGTGGCGCTGGACAACGGCGCCCCGTTCGGGGACGCCGCCCTGCCGCTGCCGGGCGGCGGCGCGGTCGGCGCGATATCGTCGATCACCGCCGCGCTGCTCGCCCAGCAGATCACCGTCGAGGTGGTGGCCCGGATGATCGAGGCCGGGGAGACACCGCCGGTCTACCTCTCCGCCAACATCCCGGCCGGCGACGAGCACAACAACGCGCTGGAGGCCCGGTACGCCGGCCGGATCCGGCGCGGTTCCTGACGGCGGCGTACCGGTGAGGGCTCGTACCCGTTCGATGTGGTCGGGTGGTTCGGCAACACGGTGGTCGGGCTCGCGCCTCGGCCGTGCAGCTGACTGTCCACAATGGTCGCTTCGTTCTTGGGCTCGGCCAGGGCACGGCGAGCACCCGGAAGGGAGGGACAAAATAGGGTGATCCGGTCATGAGTCCCCCTCGCGTTTCATGATCATGGCGTTCGGGCAAACTGGCCCGGAACCTGAGGGAAACGGGAGGTGGCCTGGGTGACCAGGGAAACCGAGAAGCAGCGCTGGCAACGGAACTTCACTGATCTGTTGCAGGAGTTGCGGGTGGCGCAGACCGGGGTCCAGATCCTGTTCGCCTTCCTCCTCACGTTGCCGTTCAGCACCGGTTTCGAGGACGTCAACGAGTTCCAGAAGGACACGTACATCGTCGCGCTGCTCGCCGCCGCCGCCGCGACCGCGTTGATCATCTCGCCGGTCGCCTTCCACCGGGCGCTGTTCCGGCAGGGGCGCAAGCCCGAACTGGTCCGGTTCGGGCACGCCATGGCTACCGGCGGGCTCGCCTTCATGCTCATCGCGATGGTCAGCTCGGTGCTGCTGATCACCGACTTCGTGCTGCCCCGGCCGGTGGCGTTCGTGCTGAGCGCGGTGACCGCGATCTGGTTCCTGACCTTCTGGGCCGGACTGCCGTTCCTGCGCCGCAACTGGGGCGACGACGAGGAAGAGGACGACGAGGAAGAGACGATGTCCGAGGCGGAGCAGCGCGCGGCGGCGTAGCGGGACCTCTGGCCGGTAGCGGCCTCGCCCGGGACCGGTCCCGGCGAATCTGGGTAGCCTGGGCCACCATGTGGTTCTTCCGGCGCAGATCGGCCGCCGAGAAGGCGGAGACCGGCCCGCGCACCTGCGTCTTCTGCGGCGCGGATGGGGTCAGGCGGCTGTCTGACACCGCCTATGGCGCACCGCACGGCTACTACTGCAGATCCTGCGAAGAGTCGTACTTCCAGCTCATCTCCCGGTTCCGGCACGTCGAAACGCCGGGGCACCGTCCCTGGCTGGCGCCCGACGCCGGTACGGAGCGTCCGCTGTCGGCGGCCTCCGAACCCTTCGACGCGGTGCACGCCGTGGTCGACGAACTGGTGGCGGGGATCGGTGAGGTTCCCCCGGCGGCCGCCAGGATCGCGGCGCTGCGGCTCGGGGTCTACGGAGCGGAGATAATCCATTCCGGCGGTTCCCGGGCCGCGGCGGTCGAGGCGGTGAGCACCGCGATCGCCGACGACCTCGCGGAGCACCACGAGGAGCTTCAGGAGTACTTCGGCGGGCGGGACTACCGGTCCTGCGCGGTGGCGCTCTTCGGCGCCGGCAGCGGCATCCTGTTCCAGCAGGTCACCACGGACGGTGACTGGCTCCGGCAGTACTGCTTCCTGATCGACACCGGGCACGCGGTCCACCGCTACGCGTCCTACGACCGGTGAGCGCCGGTCGCGCCGGAGGGGCGCTCACCGGCCGGCCAGTGCTCCGCCGTTGACGTGCAGGACCTGCCCGGTGAGGTGGCTCGCGGCCGGTGAGGCCAGGAAGAGCACGCTGCCGGCGATGTCGGCCGGGGTGCCGGCCCGACCAGTGCTGGTCTGGGCGACCAGTGTCGCGTGCCGCTGCTCGGTCATGGCGGTGCCGAAGAACTCGGTCTCCGCGATGTAGCCCGGGGCGATCACGTTCGCGGTGATCCGGTCCCGGCCCAGTTCCTCGGCCAGGGTGAGGTTCCAGGCCTCGACCGCCGCCTTCGCCGCCCCGTACGAGCCAGCGCCGCCCCGGTGCGCCGCGATCGAGCTGAGGCTGATCACCGCGCCGCCGGGCGCGAGGCGCGGGCGCAGCGCGGCGGTCACCAGCACCGCCGAGAGGACGTTGGCGTCGAGGTTGGCCCGCCAGGCGGCGGCCAGGCCGGTCAGGTCGCCGGGGTGGCCCGCGCCGATGTCGGTGTTGCCGCCCGCGTTGTTGACCAGCACGTCGACCCGCGCCGGCAGGGCATCGAGCGCCGCCGTCACCTGCGCCGGGTCGGTCGCGTCGAAGGGTACGGCGCGGACGTTCGGCCCGAGCAGCGCGGCGGTCTCCGCCAGCACCGCCGTACGGCGGCCGGTGATCACCACCCGTTCCCCGGCGGCGGCGAACGCTCCGGCGACCGCCCGGCCGATGCCGGTCCCCCCACCCGTCACCACGACGTCCCGCGTGTCCCGGCTCCCCATGTCACCACTCCTCACGTCGCCATTCTTCGTTTAGCGCTAAACGTGCGTGCGACACTACCAGGCATGAGTCAGTCCAAGCAGCCCCCGAACGATCTCGCGGCCCAGATCGCCGGCGCGTGGCGGCGGGAGCGGCCCGACGTGCCGGTCGGCTCGATCGAGGTCTTCACCCGGATCCACCAGGCCGCCAAGCTGCTAGCCGACCAGCGGCGCCGGACGCTGGCCAGGATCGGCATGGACGCCGCCACCCTCGACCTGCTCAGCACGCTGCGCCGCTCGGGGCCGCCGTACCGGCTCTCGACCCGGGAACTCACCGACCGCTGCCTGGTCACCGCCGGGGCGATCACGCAGCGGGTGGACCGGGCGCAGCGGGAGGGGCTGGTCAGCCGGCTCGCGCCGGAGCCGGGAAGTCGCGCGGTACCGGTGAAGCTGACCGATCGGGGACACCGCGCGGTGGAGGGAGCGGTCGGCGACCTCCTCGACCATGAGCAGGGACTGCTGGACAGCCTCGCCCCCGCCGAGCAGGCGGGGTTGGCGCGTCTGCTGGGCGTACTGCTGGCGGGGCTGGCGGACCGCGGCGGCGGTGTCGCAGGATAGACAGATCCTACTGTTGGGTAACACCGCGGAGTAACGTCGTTCTGGCGGGCAGCGCTGGGACCCGTACCCGAATGGGGGCAGCCGTGACCACGACGCAGAACAGCCGGCCGGCGGCGGGTGGACCGGAGGATGGCACCGGCCCGCTGCCCAAGGAGGCCGGCCAGGTCTCGGAGCAGGAGGCCCGGCAGGTCGCCGAGGCCGCCCGCGAGCTCGAATGGGGCAGACCGAGCTTCGGCAAGGAACTCTTCCTCGGCCGGCTCCGACTCGACCTGATCGACCCGTGGCCGCGCCCCGATCCGGAGCGCGCGGCAAAGGCCGAGGAGTTCCTGGGACGGCTGGCGGAGTACGTGCGTTCCGATGTGGACGGCGCCGCAATCGAGCGGGACGCGCGGATCCCGGACGAGGTGTTCCAGGGCCTGGCGGGGCTCGGCGCGTTCGGCATGAAGATCGGCGAGAGGTACGGCGGCCTCGGGCTGTCCAATCTGCACTACTGCCGGGCGCTGGCGCTGGCCGGCTCGGCGAACCCGTCGATCGGCGCGCTGCTCTCGGCACACCAGTCGATCGGGGTGCCGCAGCCGCTCAAGATGTTCGGCACCGACGAGCAGCGGCAGCGCTACCTGCCCCGGCTCGCCGCCGGCGAGGTCTCCGCCTTCCTGCTCACCGAGCCCGACGTCGGCTCCGACCCGGCCCGGCTGGGCACCATCGCCGAGCCGACCGAGGACGGCACCGGTTACCGGCTCAACGGCGTCAAGCTCTGGGCCACCAACGGCAGCGTGGCGAGCCTGCTGGTGGTGATGGCCCGGGTGCCGAAGACCGAGGACCGACGGGGCGGGATCACCGCGTTCGTGGTCGAGGCCGACTCGCCGGGGATCACCGTCGAGCGGCGCAACGAGTTCCTCGGCCTGCGCGGGCTGGAGAACAGCGTCACCCGGTTCCACGACGTCGTCGTACCGAAGGAGAACGTCATCGGGGGCGAGGGCCGCGGCCTCAAGATCGCCCTGACCACCCTGAACACCGGCCGGCTCTCGCTGCCCGCGATGTGCGTCGGCGCCGCGAAGTGGTCGCTCAACGTGGCCCGCGAGTGGGCGGCCGACCGGGTGCAGTGGGGCCGGCCGGTCGGCGAGCACGAGGCGGTCGCGACCAAACTCTCCTTCATCGCCGCGACCACCTACGGCATGGAGACCATGCTGGACCTCTGCTGCATGCTCGCCGACGACGACACCAACGACATCCGGATCGAGGCGGCGCTGGTGAAGCTCTACGCCAGCGAGATGGCGTGGCGGATCGCGGACGAGCTGATCCAGATCCGGGGCGGACGCGGCTACGAGACGGCCGGGTCGCTCCAGGCCCGGGGTGAGCGCCCGGCCGCCGCCGAGCAGCTCCTGCGGGACCTGCGGATCAACCGGATCTTCGAGGGCTCCACCGAGATCATGCACCTGCTGATCGCCCGCGAGGCGGTCGACGCGCACCTCTCGGTGGCCGGCGACATCATCGACCCCAAGGCCGAGCTGGGCCGCAAGGTCCGGGCCGGGGCGCGGGCCGGCGCGTTCTACGCGAAGTGGCTGCCGACCCTCGCCGTCGGCCGGGGCCAGACCCCCAACGGGTACGCCGAGTACGGGCCGCTCGCCGGCCACCTGCGGCACGTGGAGCGCGCCTCCCGCAAGCTGGCCCGGTCGACGTTCTACGCGATGTCCCGGTGGCAGGGCAGGATGGAGCGCAAGCAGGCGTTCCTCGGCCGGATCGTGGACATCGGCGCCGAGCTGTTCGCGATGTCGGCGGTCTGCGTACGGGCCCAGGCCGAGCGGGAGACCCGGCCGGAGGGTGTGGAACTGGCCGACCTCTTCTGCCGGCAGGCCCGGGTGCGGATCGCGGAGCTGTTCCGGAGCCTGTGGGAGAACACCGACTCGGTCGACAACGTGGCGGCGAAACGGGTCCTCGCCGGGCGCTACGCCTTCCTGGAGGAGGGCGTGCTCACCCCGCCCGCCGACCTGCCGTGGGTCGCCACCTGGCAGCCCGGCCCGTCGACCGCCGAGGACGTGCGCCGGCGGATCCCGCGCCCGGGCGAGAAGATGTGAAGGGCGTGGTGATGGACGAGTTCCGAGAAGCGAAGGAAATCTACTTCAGGTAGCCGGGCTCGAGGGTGTGGACGAAGGCGCGCCAGGCGGTGGGGCCGAAGGTGAGGACGGGCCCCTGCCGGTCCTTGCTGTCCCGGACGTGTACGGCGCCGGGCAGGTTGTCGGCGACCTCGACGCAGGTGGCTCCGCCGTTGGAGGAGCGGGTCGAGATGCGCCAGTGGGCGTTGCTCAGATCCATTTCTGCGCCGCTTCCTTGATCAGATTGAGGGACTGCTGGCGTGGCAACGCCTCGCTGCGGATGCATTCCCACGCCTCTTGCAGGCTATCAATCTCGTCGGCATGGGTGATGATCTGACCACGGAGCAGATTGTCGAGATAACCAATCCAACTGTTTCCCTCCAGGCCGGCCAGCGCCAGCGGCCCGGCCAGCCCGACGTACATGCCGATCCCGGTCGGCACGACCAGCAGGTCGACGTTGGGCAGTTCGGCCATGGTCACCAGGTGGTCGAGTTGCTCGCGCATGATCGCGCAGGTCCCGATCAGCCGGTCGAGGATGGTCGCGTCCAGCACCGCGAAGAGCTGCACCGGCAACTCCCGGGTCAGGAGTTTCTGCCGTTCCAGCCGGGACGTCACCCGGCGGTCGATTTCCGCACTGCTGAGCCGGCTGCCAGCGGTGATCACCGCTCGGGCATACGCCTCGGTCTGCAACAGTCCCGGTACTAGGTTCGGCTCGAACCATCGCAGGCTCTTCGCGTTCCGTTCGGTCTCCCGCCACGACCGGAACCAGGTCTGCCGGCCGCCGTCGGTGGCGACCCGGAGCAGTTCCACGAAGAGACCGCCGGTTTCCAGCTCCCGGTCCGCCAGGGCCAGATAGCGGGCATCGAGTGGGCGGGTGCCGGTCTCCACGGCGCTGACCTGGGAGCCGGAGAAGTTGATCCGCTTGCCGAACTGCTCCTGGCTCAGGCCGGCGGCGACCCGCATCCGTCGCAGGTGCGCCCGGATGAACTCGATCAGCGGTGCGTCGACCACCCATCTGCCGGGCTGCTGGCCGGGCTGCTCATCGTGGTCCTCCATTGTGTCCCCCTCACGTCGCGCCGTTTGCTGCCGCACAGTAGCGACTCCTGCTCAGACGGTGAAGGTGTCGGTGGAGACCTGTGGAGAGTTCGGAGTTCTGTGGAGAACTGTCGGTGGACCCGGGGCGGTATCGGCTGGCGGGAGAGCTGACCAAGCGGCGGATTACGGTCAAACCCCCTCGTGAAAGACTCGGTCCGGACGACGCCGTGCCCGGCGCGCCGCGCGGTACGACAAGAAAGGACCCCGGTGAGCGACCCGACGCCGAAGAATCTGGCCAACTGGATCTGGCAGGTCGCGGACCTGCTCCGGGGCGACTACAAGCGTGCCGACTACGGCAAGGTGATCCTGCCGTTCACGGTGCTGCGCCGCCTGGAGTGCGTGCTGGAGCCGACCCGGGACGCGGTGCTGGCGGAGAAGGCAAAGTGGGAGGCCAAGGGCGTCGATCCGAGCCCGTACCTGGCCAGGCCGACCGGCTACCGCTTCTATAACACCACCGAGCACACGCTCGAATCGATCGCCAACGCACCCGACGACGCCGTCCGCAACCTGATGGGCTATCTCAACGGCTTCTCGGAGAACGCCCGCGAGGTCTTCGACCGGTACCGCTTCGCCGAGCAGGTCGCCCACCTGGCCGAGGCGAAGCTGCTGCACCTGGTGGTCGGCAGGTTCGCCGACTTCGACCTGCACCCGGACGTGGTGGACAACCACGAGATGGGCTACGCCTTCGAGGAGCTGATCCGGAAGTTCGCGGAAGCCTCCAACGAGACCGCCGGCGAGCACTTCACCCCACGCGAAGTGATCAAGTTGATGGCGGGCCTGCTCATCGCCCCCGACCTGGACGAGATCAAGGTGCCGCGTGCGCCTCGCCGGATCTACGACCCGGCCTGCGGGACCGGCGGCATGCTGACCGCCGCCGAGGAGTTCATCCTCGCGCACAACAAGACCGCCCAGGTGTACGCCTTCGGCCAGGAGCTCAACCCCGAGTCCTGGGCGATCTGCCGCTCCGAGTTCATGATCAAGAATCAGGAGGTCGACAACATCAAGCTGGGCAACTCGTTCAGCGACGACCAGCTCAAGCACCGCACCTTCGACTACATGCTCTCCAACCCGCCGTTCGGGGTGGAGTGGAAGAAGGTGCAGGCACAGGTCAGGGACGAGCACCAGGAGCGCGGCTTCGACGGTCGCTTCGGCGCCGGCCTGCCCCGGATCAACGACGGCTCGCTGCTCTTCCTCCAGCACATGATCGACAAGATGCGGCCGGTCAGCGAGGGTGGCTGCCGCCTCGCGATCGTCTTCAACGGCTCGCCGCTCTTCACCGGCGCCGCCGAGTCCGGCGAGTCGGAGATCCGCCGCTGGATCCTGGAGAACGACTGGCTGGAGGCGATCGTTGCCCTGCCCGACCAGCTCTTCTACAACACCGGCATCTCCACGTACTTCTGGATCCTCACCAACCACAAGGACCCTGCCCACCGTGGCAAAGTGATGCTGGTGGACGCCCGGGACTACTGGGTCAAGATGCGTAAGTCGCTCGGCGACAAGCGCAAGATGATCGACGAGAAGCAGATCGACGAGATCATGCGGATGTACGCGGACGGCCCCGCCATCGCCGCCGACCCCGAGCACCCCCAGCACGGCAAGGTGAAAATCTTTCGCAACCGCGACTTCGGCTATCACCGCATCACGGTCGAGCGCCCGCTGAAGCTCCGCTTCGAGGTCACCGAGGAAACCCTGACCCGGGTACGCGAATCCAAGGCGCTCCAGCGGCTGATCGGCTCCGACGCGCTGGAGAGTGCTCTCAAGCCGCTGCTCGGCTCGGTATGGTCCACCAAGAAGGCGGCGTGGACCGCGCTGCGCGGCAGCATGGCCGAAGCAGGGGTGCTCTGGCCCGCCGGGGCACCGTTCCAGAAGGCGCTCCGCGACGTGATCGGTGTCCGGGACCCGGAGGGCGAGGTGCAGATGGTCAAGGGTGCCCCCGAGCCGGACCCGGAGCTGCGCGACTTCGAAAACGTCCCGCTGGACGAGGACATCGACGCCTACGTCGAGCGTGAGGTCCTGCCGCACGTCCCGGACGCCTGGGTCGACCACGAGAAGACCAAAGTCGGGTACGAGATTCCCTTCACCCGCCACTTCTACGTCTACCAGCCACCCCGCCCGCTGGCAGAGATCGACGCCGAGTTGAAGGCCCTGGAAGCAGAAATCCAAACCCTCCTCGGCCAGGTGACAGCGTGATTCAGACTCCGACCGCTCTATGGAGACTGCGGCGCGTCAAGACCTTCACCACGAAGATCGGTAGTGGAAAGACCCCCAACGGTGGCGGCGAGTCCTACAAGGACGAAGGGATAATTTTCCTTCGCAGTCAGAATATTCACTTTGACGGTCTCAAGCTCGATGACGTCGTGTATATCGATCATGAAGTTGATCATGAAATGCGGGCTTCTCGGGTGCGTAATGGAGACGTCCTCGTCAACATTACTGGCGCTTCGCTTGGACGGGTCACCTACGTGCCGGACGGTTTTGGTAGAGCCAACGTCAATCAGCATGTCTGCATCGTTAGACCAAGCAAGGATGCGGACACTCGGTTCCTTTCATACGCGCTCTCGGCGCTCAATGCGCAGGAGCAGATATCTTCGCTACAGGTCGGTGGGAATCGCGATGGGTTGAACCTCGAACAGCTGGGCAACCTAAAGCTTCCATTGCCCAGTCTGCGCGAGCAGCGCCGCATCGCCGACTTCCTCGACGCTGAAGTGGCTCGGATTGATGGATTAACCGAGGCGCAACGTCGGGTCACGCACCTTTTGCGGGAGCGGCGCGATGTCGGCGTTATTTCACATATCACTGGACTTGCCGAGCCAAGCCAGCGTACGTCAAGGCTTGCCTGGACGGATGTGCTGCCTGCCCACTGGCCGGAGGTGCGCCTGGGACTTGTGGCGCGAATGGGAAGTGGGCACACGCCAAGCCGGTCGCATCCGGAGTGGTGGACAGACTGCATCATCCCGTGGATCACCACGGGGGAAGTCAGTCAAGTGCGCGATGACCGGCGCGAGGTCATCACCGAGACCCGCGAGCGGATTAGTGCGCTCGGCCTTGCGAATAGCGCCGCCGAGTTACATCCTCCGGGAACAGTCGTTCTCTGCCGCACCGCATCGGCGGGGTACTCTGCTGTCATGGGTGACAGCATGGCGACCAGCCAGGATTTCGTGACCTGGACCTGCGGTCCGCGCTTGAATCCCTTCTATCTCCTGTGGTGCCTGCGAGCAATGCGGCAGGACCTGCTCGGCCGCTTGGCCATGGGATCGACACACAAAACGATTTACGTTCCCGATCTGCAGATGCTCCGGATCCCGTTGCCAGAACTATACGAGCAGCAGCAGATTGTTGAACGGATTCGCGAGGATAATGCTCGTATCGACCAGCTCATTGACGCCGTCCATCGCCAACTTCAGCTCCTCGCCGAGCGGCGGCAGGCGCTTATTACGGCGGCGGTGACGGGGCAGATTGACGTGACGACCGCTCGGGGGGTGGAGGTGTCGTGAGCGAGGGGTTCGGGCTCGGCCCGCAGCCGGTGCCGTTCGTCAGGCGGGTCCGGGTCAGGAACTATCGGTCGATCGCCGACTGTGACGTCACGCTGGGGCCGCTGACCGTGCTCCTGGGCTTCAACGCGTCGGGCAAGTCGAACTTCCTCGACGTACTCCGGTTGGTAGCCGATGCCCTGCGGACCTCGCTGCCTCAGGCGGTGTCGGACCGGGGCGGCCTGGATGCCCTGCTGCATCGCGGCCCGAGCGGCGTGGCCGGCTCCTTCGAGATCCTGCTTGACCTGATGCTCCGGCCCCGGGTGGCCGGCGCGGAGGCGGTCCCCGCGACGTACGGGTTCGCGGTCGGCCCGGACCCTGATGGCCTGCTGCCGCTGCTGGTGCTGCGGGAGACCGGCGAGATCCGGCAACCGGACGGGGTGCTGCGGCTGCCGCTGGAGGTGCCGGGCCGCAGCCAGCGGTTGCGGCTCTCCGCCACGATCCTCCGGGAGGAGGAGCCGCAGGCGACCCTGGAGTCCAGCCTGCGGGGCATGACCTTCTACGAGCTGGACCCGGCCGTGCTGCGCGCGCTGGACGAGCCGGTCACCAAACGGCCCGTGCTTGGCCCGGCCGGACAGCATCTGGGTCCCGTCCTCGGCGCGCTCGACGGCGCCGACCCGCTGGGCAAGGAGCGACTGGACGCCTACCTGTCGGCGCTGGTGCCCAACGCGCTGGGTGTGGACGAGCGGCGGGAGGGCCGGTATTCGACAGTGCAGGCGCGGTTCCAGGCCGGGGACGACGACGGGGTGCAGACCTTTCTCCGGGAGAACCTGTCCGAGGGGACCGTGCGGGCGGCCGGGGTGCTCGCCGCGCTGTTCCAACCTGCCGTCTCCACCGGACGGATGCCTCTGATCGGGATAGAGGAGCCGGAGATCGGGCTACACCCGGCCGGGGTCGGCGCGCTCTACGAGGCGCTCGACGACGCCGCCGCGCGCGCTCAGGTGATCGTCACCAGTCAGAGTTCGGAACTGCTCGACAACGAGTACGTCCGGCTCGACCACGTGCGCGCAGTGGCCAACGTGGACGGCGTGACCCGGATCGGAGAGGTGGACGCCGGTGGGCGCACCATCGTGGAGAAGGGGCTGATGAGCATCGGCGAGCTGCACCGCAGCGGCCAGATGCAGCCGGAAGGGGCGAGTCCCGGACCGTGGCCCGCCGGAGGTGAGGTCGGGCGATGAGCCGCGCCACGATCGCCGCGATAGTGGAAGGTCAGGGCGAGGAGCGGGCGGTGCCGGTGCTGCTGCGCCGGATGGCCGCCGAGATCGCCCCGGACATCTGGGTCCAGGTCGCCCGCCCGCTGCGGGTGTCCCGGGGCACCCTGACCGCACCGCTCGGTCTGGAGCGGTACGTCGAAACCGCCGCCGTACACGCCGGCCCGGACGCCGGTCTGCTGGTGCTGCTGGACGCCGACGACGACTGTCCGGCCGACCTGGGCCCACGGCTGCTCGCCCGCATCCACGCGGCCAGGGGGGACCGGCCCAGCTCGGTCGTGCTGGCCAACCGGGAGTTCGAGGCGTGGTTCCTCGCCTCGGCGCCCTCGCTGCGCGGGCATCGGGGCCTGGCCGGAGATCTCGCGCTGCCCGCCGACGCGGAAGGGCCGCGCGACTGCAAGGGCTGGCTGAAGCAGCGCCGGACCGACGGGCGGGCCTACAAGCCCGCCGCCGACCAGGCCGCGCTCGCGGCGGTCTTCGACCTGAAGATGGCCCGGGACAACTCGCCGTCCTTCGACAAACTCTGGCGCGACGTGACACGACTGCTGACCGGGGAGGGCGGCTGATGAATAGCGAGCGGGTGCTGACCGAAGGGGCGTTCGAGCGCGAGATCTTCGAGTCGCTGCTCGCCTCGGGATGGCAGCGTGGCGACCAGCAGTCGTATCGGCCGGAGTTCGGGCTGGACACCGGCCACCTCTTCGAGTTCATCGGGGCCACCCAACACGAGGAGTGGAAGACTCTGATCGGCTACGCCGGGGGTGACCAACCCGTCGCCCAGCACCAGTTCACCCGCTTCCTGGCCCGCGAGCTGGACGAACGCGGCGCGCTCGACGTGCTGCGCAACGGGGTCCGGGACCGGGGCGTCCGGATCCGGCTGGCCTACTTCCGGCCGGCGCACACCATCGCCGAGGGCGCGCTCGACGACTACCGGCGGAACCGGCTCTCGGTGACCCGCCAACTGCACTTCTCGGCCGGTGCCCCGCAACAGTCGGTCGACCTGGCACTCTTCGTCAACGGGATCCCGGTCGCCACCGCCGAGCTGAAGAGTTCCGCCAGCCAGCGTCCGCAGACCGTCGAGGACGCCAAGGAGCAGTACCGGTCCGATCGCGACCCGAAGGACCCGTTCTTCGCCCGACGCACCCTCGTGCACTTCGCGGTGGACGAGGACCTGGTCTTCCTGACCACCCGCCTGCGGGGCAAGAAGACCGCCTTCCTCCCGTTCAACCAGGGCACCGCCGGGCCGGGTAACCCCGGCGGTGCCGGCAACCCGCCGGTGCCGGCCCTCGGCGGACCGGCCTACCGGACCTCGTACCTCTGGGAGCAGGTGTGGCAGCCGGACGCCTGGCTGGACCTGCTGAAGCGGTTCCTGCACGTGGAGGATCCCAAGGCCGCCAAATCCAGGGGCCGGGGCGCCGGTAACGGCGGCCGGACGAGCGTGCACGACCGCACGCTGATCTTCCCGCGCTACCACCAGTGGCACGCGGTGCTCGGGCTGACCGCACACGCCGCCCGCGCCGGCTCGGGGAGCAACTATCTGGTGATGCACTCCGCCGGCTCCGGCAAGTCGAACACGATCGGCTGGCTGGCACACCGGCTCTCCACCCTGCACGGTTCGGCGAACCCCGGCGCCCTGGACCCGGACTCGGTCGCGGCGGGGTGGATCGAGCCGAACAAGCCGGTGTTCCACAAGATCGTGGTGATCACCGACCGGTCCGTGCTGGACAAGCAGCTCCAGGACACGATCTACCAGTTCGACCACACCCCCGGCGTGGTGGAGCGGATCACCGGCTCCGGCGGGTCGAAGTCCGCCGAGGTGGCCGCCGCGCTGGCCAACACCGCCACGAAGATCGTCATCGTGACCGTGCAGACCTTCCCGTACGTCCTGGACGGCATCGATGCGCTCAAGGAGAAGCGGATCGCGGTGATCGTCGACGAGGCGCACTCCGGGCACTCCGGCGACAGCGTCAGCAAGCTGGGCAGGGTGCTGAGCGGCAAGGGCGCCGAGGATGCCGCCGCGGACGGCGACCTGCTGCTCGCCGCCGCGAGCTCCCGCCAGCAGCGCCCGAATGTCTCCTACTTCGCGTTCACGGCAACCCCGAAACAGAAGACCCTCGACAAGTGGGGCATCCTCGACCCGATCACCAATGAGATGCGGGCGTTTCACATCTACTCGATGCGCCAGGCCATCGAGGAGGGTTTCATCCTCGACGTGCTGCGCAACTACACCACTTACCAGACGTACTGGCGGGTGGCGAAGGAAGGTGCCGAGGACATCGAGGTCGACCCGGGCAAGGCCGGGGCGCAACTGGCCCGGCTGGTCTACCTCAACCCGGCCACCCTCGGCGCGCACGCCGAGGTGATCGTCCACCACTTCCAGACCCGGGCCGCGCACCGGCTGGGCGGCCGTGCCAAGGCCATGGTCGTGACCCGGTCCCGGGAGAGCGCGGTACGGATGTACCACGCCCTGGTCAAGGCCACCGACGACCTGGGCTGCCCGGAGATCGGCGTGCTCGTCGCGTTCTCCGGCGAGCTGGAGGTGGACGGGGTCAAGGTGACCGAGACCGGGCTGAACGGGTTCTCCGAACGGGAGTTGCCCGAGGTGTTCGGATACACCCGGGCCGACGACCCCTACGCCGCCGCCCGCACCGGCCGCCCCGGCGCGGCGCCGCCCCGCACCGAATACCGCATCCTGGTCGTCGCGGAGAAATACCAGACCGGATTCGACCAGCCGCTGCTGACCAGCATGTACGTCGAGAAGCCGCTCGACGGCGTCGCGGCCGTGCAGACCCTGTCCCGGCTCAACCGCACCCACCCGCTGAAGAGCCAGGACGACCTGTTCGTGCTGGACTTCGCCAACGACGCCGAGGACATCCAGGCCGCCTTCAAGCCGTACTTCGAAGAGGCCCGCGCCACCCCCAGCGACCCCAACCTGCTCTATGGGATCCAGCGAGCGGTGATGGACCACCAGATCCTGGTGGAGTCGGAGCTGCGGGAGTTCGCCGAGGCGTACCTGCGAGCCCAGCCCGCGCCCGGCTCGACCGAGGCCGGGCAGCCGCCCGCCCACCGGTGGGACCGCCGTCACGCGGCCCTCTACCAGCTCACCGACCCGGCCCGGCAGCGCTTCGAGCGGCTCGCCGCCGAGGATGCCGACGCGGCCGAGATGTTCCGCTCGGACCTCACCGACTACGTCCGCAAATACGGCTTCCTCTCCCAGGTGATGCAGTTCGTCGACCCGGACCTCGAGGCGCTCTACCTCTTCGGCAAGCATCTGCTCAACCGGCTGCCCCGACGTCAGGATCCGGCCATGGACATCGGCGAGGTCGACCTGACCCACCTCCGGGTGGCCAAGACCGGCGAACACGACATGACCCTGGAGCCGGAAGGCGTGCAGCTCCTGCCCGGCTTCGACAGCAGCGGTGGCGGCATCGGCAGGGACCCGGAGAAGGCCCTGCTCTCCGAACTCATCGAGGACTTCAACCGGCGGTACGGCGAGGGGATGAGCGAGGCGGACCGGCTGAGCGTCGAGGAGCGCATTGTCGCGGCGGCCGAGGACGCCGAGCTTCAGGAGGCGGCCGTGGCCAGCCGCAACGAAGGTGACTTCGAGTTGCCGTTCGACGCCCGCTTCCGGGACATCATGGTCGAGCGGGCCGAGGCCGACACGAAGTTCACCGAGCGGTACTTCGCCGACAACGAGTTCCGGGGCCGGCTGACCCGGGAGGCCCGGCGTCTCGCGTACCGGATGATCCGACGCCGGCACGGTCTGTCCGACGTGGCCTGAGCCCGCCCGGCGGGGTGCCCCGGTCTCTCGGGGCCGATGTCCTAATCCCGCGCACGCATAGACATGTTCGCGTCGTCCACGACAGACTGACCGAACGTGATCGCGAGGAGGAAACGCGTGGGGTCCCGGCATCCGCGACTGATCGCCGGCCGCTACGAGGTGCAGCCGCTGGACGACGGCGGCATGGGAACGGTCTGGCAGGGCTACGATCGGGTCCTCGACCGCCTCGTCGCCGTCAAGCAGATCCGCAGCGACCGCCACCATCCGGCCGAGCTGCGCCGGGAACTCGCCGAGCGTTTCCGCCGCGAGGCCCGGATCACCGCGAAGATCGAACATCCCGGCGTACCGGCCGTCTACGACGCCGCCATCGACCGGGGCACCGACGCCGTCGAACAGCTCTATCTGGTGATGCAGCTCGTGCGCGGCGTCACCGTCGCCGACCTCCTCGCCGAACACGGTCCGTTTCCCGTGCCATGGGCCGTCAGCATCGCGGCCCAGGTCTGCGCCGTGCTGTCCCACGCCCACGCGATTCCGGTCGTCCACCGCGACCTCAAGCCGAGCAACGTCATGGTCGACGAGGACGGCAATGTCAAGGTCCTGGACTTCGGAGTCGCCGCGGTGCTCCGGACCGACGTCACCCAGTTGACCGGGACCGGGCAGATGATCGGCAGCCGGGACTACATGTCACCCGAACAGTTCCATGGTGTCGGTGTCAGCCCGCGAAGCGACCTCTACGCGTTGGGCTGCCTGCTGCACGAGATGCTCGCCGGGAAGAGGCTCTTCGACGGGGCGAACGACGCGGCACTACAGCATGTCCACGACCGGCCGACACCCCTTCGGGGGTTGCGGGCCGACGTTCCTGAGGCAATCGAGAGGCTGGTCCTCGACCTGCTGGAGAAGGCGCCTGAGGACCGTCCCGTTTCGGCGCAGGAGGTGTTCGACCGGCTCAGCCCGTTCCTGCCGGCGCCGGGTGCTCCCGTGGCCGCCCGGACCGGCGAGCCCGGTGCCGATCCCGGGGCCACGCCCGACCCGACCCGCCCCTACCGGCATCCGCTCGCCCCGCGCCGCCTGGTCGCGCCAGCGGGCGTGCCACGACCGACCCCGTCGGCTCCGTCGCGCGTGGTCGCACAACGACAGGCGTTGCCCACCGCGCTCGCCCAAGAACTCGATGTCGCCGAAGAACGGGCCCAGCAACTCGTCGACTCCGACCGCCTCTCGCAGGCCGTCATGGTGCTGGACGCGGCGCTGACGTCGGCCGACGCCGAAGGCGTGCTCGACCACCCTCGCGTGTTGGAACTGCGGAACACCCACGCGGCGGTGTTGTTTCTCGGTGGCGATGTCCGTCGGGCGCTGACCGCGTTCGAGGAACTGACCGACGCGTTCGCCTGGAGGGCGGGTCCGGACGACCCGCGGGTGCTGGAGTGCCAGAAACAGGCGGCGTACTGCCACGCCGAGCTGGGCGACACCGACGCCGCGCTCGCGGGGTTTCGGGCCGTCCAGGAGCACGTGCGCCGCCAGCACGACGATCGCAGCCGGGACGCGCTGGAGCTACGCACGCAGATCGGCATTCTTCTGCTGGCCGCGAACCGGCTCCGGGAGGCCGACCAGATCCTCCGTCCGCTCCACGATGATCTCGTCGCTACCCGCGGCCCCGAGCACCCCGAAGCCCGGGAGATACGCGACCTGCTCACCCGCATCCGATTGACCGGTGGATCACGATAACGGTAGCAGTCAGTGCACGTGCCGTGCCCGCTGTGCTGCCCGGCATCAACCACGATGTTCGGTCCGGCACAGGCTGCTCCATGACAGCCAGACGCCGGGCGCGCGTAGCGCCAAGTCAGTAGAGCCAGGACTCCCTCGGCGCGGTGAGTGGGGCCAGCGTCTGCCACAGTTCCTCGGGAATGTCCACGGTGGCGAGCCGGGCCGTCTCGGCGATCCGCTCCGGGCGCGAGACACCGACGATGGTCGAGGCGACCCGTGGGTCGCGCAGGGAGAACTGCAGCGCCGCCGCGCCCAGCGGCACGCCGTACGCCGCGCACGCCTCCTCCATCGCCCGGATCCGCCGGAGCACCTCGTCGTCGGCCTCCCGGTAGGCGTAGTTGCCGACCTGGGCGGTGCCCTTGGCCAGCACACCGCCGCCGAACGGCGCCCCGTTGACCACGCCGACGCCGAGCGAGACCGCCTCGTCGATCAGGTCACCGGCCGACCGGTCCACCAGGGTCCACCGGTTGTGCGTGATCAGCGCGGCGAAGACGCCGGTGCGCAGGTACCGCGCCATCAGCTCCACCGGGCCGCCGGCCACCCCGAGGTGCGCGATCAGGCCCTCGCGTTGCAGGGCGACCAGCGCCTCCACCGCGCCGCCCGGCGCCATCCCCTCCTCGAAGCTGATGTGCTCGGGGTCGTGCAGGTAGACCAGCGGCAGCCGGTCCAGCCCCAGCCGCTGGAGGCTCCCCTCGGCCGAGCGCCGGACCTGGTCACCGGAGAAGTCCCCGGTGGCGAAGTCCCGGTCCACCTTCGTGGCGAGCACGAAGCCCTCCGGTACGCCGCCGATCCGGGCCAGCGCCGCGCCGATCCGCCGTTCGCTCTCCCCGTCGCTGTAGCCGGCCGCCGTGTCGAGGAAGTTGAACGGTCCGGTCAGCGCGGCGACGGCGGTCTCGGTGCCGCGTTCGGTGCTGACGTCGTACCCGAAGACGTCCGGCATGCTGCCCAGCGGCCCGCCGCCGACGCAGACCGGGGTGACGTGCAGGCCGGTGGCGCCCAGCGGGCGGCGGGGAAAGTCGTCGGTCACGTGCCGATTCTCGTGTACCGCGAGATCCGGTCGCCCGCGGGGCTGCTCCTGGCCGCCGGTGGCCAGGCCGGAGGTCGCCCCGGCGTGAACCGTACCGTCAGCGGCGTACCGGGCCGGCGCGCAGGCCCAGCGCGCGCAGTTCCAGCGCGGCCAACGCGTCCACGGTGGCGTCGTCGCCGCGCCGCCACGCCTGCGCGACGTCCGGATGGATCCGGGTCAGCTTCGGCAACGGCTGGCTGGCCAGCGCCCGCAGTGCCAGCAGGTCCCGCCCGGCCGGTGCGGCCCGCAGGGCGCGGGCGGCGCCGGCCCGGCGCATCCAGCGCACCCGCAGCGGCAGCCAGCCGAAGAGCACCAGTGCGAGCGGGAAGACCAGCAGCGCCAGCGACAGGGCGAGCGCGAGGTCGCCGACCAGCGCCTGCTGGTCGCGGCCGGCGTCGGCCATCGAGCGGGCGGCGTCGGCGGCCCGCTCGAACGGGGCGGTCAGCTCGTCGCCGACCAGCGGCAACCGGCCGACCTTGCCGCCGGCGTCGGCGAGGTTGTCGGCCAGTCCACCGCCGGCCCCCTCCAGCTTCTGCCCGGGTACGGCGAGCTTCTGCACCAGATCGTGCAGCCACATCGCGGCGCGGATCCAGAGGTAGACCCAGGCGAGGACGAGCAGGTCGGTGAGGAGTTGGCGGGCGGCGGCCGGGAAGCGATCGGCGTAGATCCTCATGCCGGCCAGCGTGCCACGACCCGGCGCCGCGCGCCGTACCGCGGATCGCCGGTCAGGGTGCCGAGGCGATGGCCCGGCCCACCTCGGCGACGATCGCCTCGACCGAGACCCGCTCGGTGTCGCCGGTCGCCCGCAGGGTCAGCTCGACCACCCCGTCGGCGAGCCCGCGCCGCCCCACGGTGACCCGCACCGGGATGCCGGTCAGTTCCACGTCGCGGAACTTCACCCCGGCCCGTTCGGAGCGGTCGTCGATGATCGCGTCGATCCCGCCCGCCCGCAGTTGCCGGTAGATCTCCTCGCCGACCTTCGCCACCTCGTCGTCGTCGGCCTGGGCCACCACGACCGCCACCTGGAAGGGTGCCACCGCCATCGGCCAGCGGATGCCCCGGTCGTCGTGGTGGCACTCCACGATGGCGGAGATCGCCCGCTCCACCCCGATCCCGTAGCTGCCCATGATCGGCATCACCCGGTTGCCCGCCTCGTCCAGCACGGTCACCCCGAGCGCCTCGCTGTACTTGTAGCCGAGCTTGAAGATGTGCCCGACCTCCATCGCCCGCAGCACCCGCAACGGCTGCCCGCAGTCGACGCAGGGCTCGCCGGCGCCGGCCGCCCGCAGGTCGGCCCAGCGGCCGGCGGTGACGTCCCGGTCGACGTCGACACCCCGCAGGTGTACGCCGTCGGTGTTGGCGCCGGTGAACATGTCCCGCCGGCCCCGCAGCGCCTCGTCCACCACGATCGGCAGGTCGGTCACCCCGACCGCGCCGAGGCTGCCCGGCGAGGCGCCCAGCGCCGCGCGGATCTCGTCGGCGTGCGCCGGGCGTACCGTCGCAGCGCCGGTGGCGTCGATCAGCTTCTGCTCGACCAGGGTGTGGTCGCCGCGCAGCAGCACCAGGGTGAGTTGCCCGTCGAGGGCGTACACCAGGGTCTTGACCTGCCGGTCGGCCGGCGCGCCGTAGCTGGTGGCCAGGTCGTCGATGGTGCGCGCGCCGGGGGTGTCGAAGCGCTCCGGGGCGTCCGGCCCCGCCGCGTCGACCAGCTCGGCCAGCCGGGACGTCGCCTTCTCCAGGTTGGCCGCGTAGCCGCATCCCGGGCAGTGCACCACGTCGTCCTCGCCGGCGGGGGAGGCGCACATGAACTCGGTCGAGGTCGAGCCGCCCATGGCGCCGCTGGACGCCGCCACCGCCATCGCCCGGATCCCCAGCCGTTTGAAGATCCGCTCGTACGCGGCCTGGTGTGCGTCGAAGGCGCGGTCCAGCCCCTCGGCGGTGAGGTCGAAGCTGTACGAGTCCTTCATGGTGAACTCGCGGGTCCGCATCAGCCCGGCCTTCGGGCGGGGCTCGTCGCGGTACTTGGTCTGGAACTGGTACCAGACCTGCTGCAGCTCCCGGTAGGAGTTCAGCTCCGCCGCGAGGGTCGCGAAGATCTCCTCGTGGGTGACGCCGAGCGCCGCCTCGGCCCCCCTGCGGTCCCGGATCCGGAACAGCAGGTCGCCCATCAGCTCCCACCGGCCGGTACGTTGCCAGATCTCGGCCGGGTGCATGGTCGGGAGCAGGAACTCCTGCGCCCCGATCTCGTTCAGCTCCTCGCGGATCACGGCCATCACCCTGGCCCGGACCCGGACCGCGAGGGGAAGCAGGCTGTAGTGGCCCGCCATCAGCTGCCGGATGTAGCCCGCCCGCAGCAGCAGCCGGTGGCTCGGGGCGTCCGCCTCCGCCGGGTCCTCGCGCAACGTGGGAATGTGCATCTGGGACCAGCGCATGATCGCTACAGCCTTCGCTCGCTCGGAGGTGACGGTGCAGCGATGGCCTGGCCCGCGCCGGGGCGGCCGGCTCCGAGGCAATTCCGGGCGAGACGGGCCGCCGGCCCCGGTGCCGCCGGCTCAGCGGGCGGCGCAGGCCGGGCAGGTGCCGAAGGGTGTGGCTGACGTCCGCGAAGCCGTGCTTGGCGGCGACCCGCTCGGCCCAGCTCTCCACGGCCGGCCCCTCCACCTCGACGGTACGGCCGCAGGCCCGGCAGACCAGGTGGTGGTGGTGGCCCTCGCTGCACCGGCGGTAGAGGTGCTCGCCGCCCGGCGGCCGCATCACGTCGACCTCGCCCGAGTCGGCCAGCCCCTGGAGGGTCCGGTAGACGGTGGTCAGGCCCACCCGCTCGCCGCGTTCGCGCAGCATCGCGTGCAGGTCCTGGGCGCTGTGGAAGCCCTCCACCTCGCCCAGCAGCGCGCTGACCGCGCTGCGCTGCCGGGTGTTGCGGACCGCGGTGCCGCCGTCTGCCGTCGTCATCTCGCCCTCCCGCTGCGCCGCATCGGGTTGCCCCCCGTCGATGATTGTCCGCCGCTGTCGCAAGACCGTGTTACGGGGCCTCCGCCGGTCGGGGCCGGGTCACGTCGCCTCGCCGGAGTGGCTGACCGCGTCCGCCACGATATGCGCGATGTGCTCGTCGACCAAGGCGTACGCGATTTCCCGGCCCCGCCGCGAGCCGCGCACCACCCCGGCGCCGCGCAGTACCCGCAGGTGCTGGGAGACCAGCGGCTGTGGCGCGCCGAGTTGGTCGACCAGCTCGTGCACGCACCGCTCGCCGTGGGCCAGTTCGCTGACGATGGCGAGCCGGATCGGCGCGGAGAGCGCGCGAAGCAGCTCGCCGGCGCCGGCGTAGGCCTCGTAGTGGTTCGTGCTCGTCACCCCGTAACGGTAACCAATTCTGGGGCGATACCAGCGTGCGCCCGACCGATGTCAAGGTCAACTGCCGGTGTCGGGGCGGCCGGGTACCCGGCTCAGCGCCCCAGAAGGGCGTCGGACGGCCGCGCCGCCGCGCCGGGAGCGGCGTCCAGCACCACGTCACAGGGCTCGACGCTCGGCGGTACGGCCGGTACGGCGCGGCGCCGGCCCAGCGCCCGGCGCAGCGCGACGCCGAGCGCCACCACCAGGAAGAGGCCGATCGCCAGGACCACGATGGTGGCCCCGAGCGCGGTGTTGGCGGTGCCGGCCAGCCAGACACCGGAGCCGGAGGCGAGCAGGCCCAGCCCCATCGCGGCGGCCATCGTGCCGGCGAACCCCCGGGTGAAGAGCTGCGCGGTCGCCACCGGCACCACCATCAGGGCGCTGATCAGCAGCAGCCCGACCGCCCGCATGGCGATCGTCACGGTCACCGCGGTGGTCACCGCGAGCAGCAGGTTGAGGGCCCGCACCGGCAGGCCGGAGACCCGGGCGTACTCCTCGTCGTGGCAGATCGCGAAGAGCGCCGGGCGCAGGACGATCATCGTCGCCAGCACCGCGACCGCGAGCACGACGATCACCACCAGGTCCTGCGGCGAGGTCGTGGTCAGCGAGCCGAAGAGGTACGCCATCAGGTTGGCGTTGCTGCGGCTGCCGGAGAGCCCGACCAGCATCACGCCGCCGGCGATCCCGCCGTAGAACATCAGCGCCAACGCGACGTCGCCGGAGGTCCGGCCGCGCTCCCGGACCAGCTCGATGGCGACCGCGGCGACCGCCGCGACCAGCACGGCCGCGAGCACGGGGGAGCGGTTGAGCAGCAGGCCGACCCCGACCCCGGTCAGCGCCACGTGTCCGACACCGTCGCCGATCAGTGACATCCGCCGCTGCACCAGGTAGATGCCGAGCGCCGGGGCGGTCAGCCCGATCACCAGCGCCCCGACCAGGGCACGGATCATGAAGTCGTACTGGAACAGGCTCATGCCGGCACCCCGCTCATCCGCCCCACATCCCCACCGACTCCTCCGGCGCGTGCGGGTGGACGTGGTCGTGTCCGGGCGCCGCGTGGTGCCCGGCCGGTTCCGGCACCGCGCCGTCGTGCGCGATCTTCCCCTCGTGTACGACCACGGCACGGCTGATCAGCGTGGCGAGCGGCCCGAGCTCGTGGGCGACGAGCAGCACCGTACCGCCGCCGGAGACGAATCCGCGCAGCGCCTCCGCGAAGGCGTCCTGGCTGGCCGCGTCGACTCCGGCGGTCGGCTCGTCGAGGACCAGCAGCTCCGGCTGCCCGGCCAGGGCCCGCGCGATCAGGGTGCGCTGCTGCTGCCCGCCGGAGAGGGTGGCCACCGGGTCACCGGCCCGGTCGGCGAGGCCCACCGCCCGCAGCGCCTCGGCCACCGCCGTCCGGTCCGCGCGTCCGGGTGGCCGCAGTACGCCCCGGCGGGCCAGCCGGCCCGAGGCGACCACCTCGGCGACGGTGGCCGGTACGCCGCTGCCGGCACCGATCCGCTGCGGCACGTACCCGATCCGCCACCACTGCCGGAAGCGGCGCCGGGGGGTTCCGAAGAGCGTGACCTCGCCGGCGGCCAGGGGTACCAGGCCGAGGACCGCCCGGATCAGGGTCGACTTCCCGGAGCCGTTGGCGCCGAGCACCGCCACCACGTCGCCGGCGGTGAGGGTGAGCGAGACGTCCCGGAGCACGGGGCGCTCGTCGTAGGCGACCGCGGCGTGCGCGACGCTGACGACGGGCCCGGTCACGAGCAGCCCAGGGCGGTCCGAAGCGTCTGCAGGTTGCTGCGCATCACCGAAAAGTAGTCCCCGGTGCTGCCCGGTTGCAGGCCCTCGATGGGATCCAGCACCGCGGTCTTCGCCCCGACCTCTCGGGCGATGGTCTCGGCGACCTTGGGGCTGACCAGCGTCTCGAAGAAGATCGTCGTCGCCTTGTGCTCGCGGGCCTCGGCGGTGACCCCGGCCAGCCGCTGGGCGGCGGGCTCGTCCTCGGGGGTGAGCCCGGAGATGCCGACCTGCTCCAGCCGGTAGCGCTCGGCGAGGTAGGCGAAGGCGGTGTGGCTGGTCACGATCTCGCGCCGCTGGCAGGTCCGCAGGCCCTGGGCGTACTCGGAATCGAGGGTCTCCAGCTCGGTGCGCAGCGCCCGGGCCCGCGCGGTGAAGTCGGCGGCCCGGTCCGGGTCGACCCCGCCCAGCCGCTCGGCCAGCCGGTCCCCGATCGCGGCCAGCCGGGTCGGGTCCAGCCAGACGTGCGGGTCCTTGGCGCCGCCGGCCTCCTCGGCGTGCTCCTCCGCGGCGCCCTCGCCCTCACCCTCGTGCTCGTGCCCGCCGGCCGCGGCGTCCAGCAGCGGTGCCACGGTCGCCACGTCGAACGCCCGGTCGCCGGCCTGCTGCGCCACCGCCTCGTCCACGTTCGGTTGGAAGCCGGCGAGGTAGACCACCAGCTCCGCCTCGGTGACCTGTCCGACCTGACCCGGGTTCAGCTCCAGGTCGTGCGGTTCGGCACCCGGTTTCGCCAGGTTCGTCACCCGGACGGCGTCCCCGCCGACCCGCTCCGCGACGAACTGCAGGGGGTAGAAGGCGGCGACGACGTCGACCCGGTCGGGGTCGGCGCCGCCCGCGTCGTCGGCGCAGGCGGTGGCGGTGGCCAGCGCGAGCAGTCCGGCGGCGGCGAGGGCGACGGTACGGGAGGCGGAGCGGATCAGCATGTCATCCACTGTCCGCGACAATGAGAATGATTGTCAAAAACGCATGCTTGCATGAGAGTGCCTCACGTCCTCCAGGACCACGGCGGAGGTCCCGATCAGAGGATCTTGACCAGGGCGATTCCGACCAGCAGGGTCAGCATGACCAGCCGCAGTACCCGGGTGGCCGGCCGCTGCACCGGCCAGGTGGTGACCAGCAGGGCGGCCAGCCCGGCGCCGAGCAGCAGCAAAAGCCCGCCGCCGATGATCCCCGGCGCGAAGAGGGCGACCAGCACCACCACCAGCGCGGCGAGGAACACGGCGGTCGGGTTGACCCGGGCCAGGCGGGCCAGCAGGACACTCTGCGTACGCTGCATCCCACAGACTCTACGAGGTCACCGTCCGCCACCCCGGCCGGCGCACCCGGGCCGAGGCGTCATCGGCTCCGGGGCGGCCCGTGGTCCGCCCCCGGCGAGCCCCGGTCGCGGCGGACACGGCCCGTCGCCGCAAGGAGGCACACGTGCTCGTCACCAACCGGTTCCTGGTCGCCGAGGAGGCCGCCGCCGCCTTCACCGAGCGGGCGCACACCGCGCTCGGGGTGCTCGCCGCCCGGCCCGGCTACCGGCGCGGTCAACTGCTCCGGGCGCTCGACGACACCCGCGCCTGGTGCCTGGTGACCGAGTGGGAGTCCGTCGGCACCTACCGCCGCGCCCTGGGCGCCTTCGACGTCAAGGTGCACGCCACCCCGCTGCTCGCCGAGTCCCTGGACGAGCCCTCGGCGTACGAGACGCTGGCCAGCGCCGAACCGGACGGGCCGGTCGAGATCACCCGCAGCGACCGGGCCGGCGACGCCGGTCGATGAGACTCCGGGCACTACCCTTGCCGTCATGACCAATCCCGGACCGCCCGGCTTCCCGGCGTCGTACCCCGGACCGGTCCCGCCCGGTGCCCCGGTCCCGCCGCCCGGTGCCGGTACGGTCCCGCCGGGGCCGGGCGCCGTCCCCCCGTTCGCCGCGCCCCCGACCGAGGGCCGCACGGTGCGGATGTGGCTCGGACTCGGAGTGGCCGCCCTGGCCCTCCTGCTCTGCTGCGGTGGCGGTGGCGCCGCGCTGGTCGGGCTCTTCGTCTCCGGGACCGAGGCGGTCAACGAGCAGGCCCAGGCGGTGGTCGGCGACTACTTCGACGCGCTCCGCCGGGAGGACTTCGGCGAGGCGTACGACCAGCTCTGCGCGGACGCGAAGCGGCGCGAGTCGCCCCGGGAGTTCGAGGAGCGGGTGGCCTCGGAACCGGAGATCGCCTCGTTCCAGGTCGGCGACGTGTCGGTGACCACCGAGTTGGCCGTGCCGGTCGACGTCACCTACACCGGCGGCGGTCAGGACAACCTCCGGGCGGTACTGGACCAGGACGGGTCGACCGGGGCGTTCAAGGTCTGCGCGGTCAGCTGAGCGCCCCCGCCCCCGATCCCACCCGCCGGGCTCCCCCGGTGGGCGCCAGCGGCGCGGCCCCCGGGGTGGAGTAAATTGCTGGGCTCGGGTCCGGGGTGACCGTACCGTTGTTCCCGCGGTCGCCCGTCATGCCCCCGTCGAACGTTCCGAACCAGGTTCCGCTCATCGTCCCGATCATGTCCCCGCCGGCCGCCAGCCGGTGTAGGAGGTAGCCATGCCAGCCGACCGTATCGACGCCGTCGTCAGTCTCGCCAAGCGCCGCGGCTTCGTCTTCCCGTCCAGCGAGATCTACGGGGGCACCCGGTCAGCCTGGGACTACGGCCCGCTCGGCGTGGAGCTGAAGGAGAACGTCCGCCGCCAGTGGTGGCGCACGATGGTGCAGCAACGCGACGACATCGTCGGCCTGGACTCGGCGGTGATCCTGGCCCGGGACGTCTGGGCCGCCTCCGGCCACCTCGACGCGTTCGTCGACCCGCTGACCGAGTGCCAGTCCTGCCACAAGCGGTTCCGCGCCGACCACCTGGAGGAGGCGTACGAGGCCCGGCACGGGCAGCCGCCCGCCTCGCTCGCCGAACTCAACTGCCCGAACTGCGGCAACAAGGGCACCTTCACCGAGCCGCGGATGTTCAACGGCCTGATGAAGACCTACCTCGGCCCGGTGGAGAGCGAGGAGGGCCTGCACTACCTCCGGCCGGAGACCGCGCAGGGCATCTTCGTCAACTACAACAACGTGGCCGCCTCGGCGCGCAAGAAGCCGCCGTTCGGCATCGCCCAGACCGGCAAGTCGTTCCGCAACGAGATCACCCCCGGCAACTTCATCTTCCGGACCCGGGAGTTCGAGCAGATGGAGATGGAGTTCTTCGTCGAGCCCGGCACCGACGAGGAATGGCACGAGTACTGGCTGCGGGAGCGCTGGAACTGGTACCTCGACCTCGGCCTCTCCGAGGAGAACCTGCGGTTCTTCGAGCACCCGCAGGAGAAGCTCTCGCACTACTCGAAGCGCACCGTCGACATCGAGTACCGGTTCCGGTTCGGTGGCACCGAGTTCTCCGAGCTGGAGGGCATCGCGAACCGCACCGACTTCGACCTCTCCACGCACAGCAAGCACTCCGGCGTCGACCTGTCCTACTTCGACCAGGAGAAGGGCGAGCGCTGGGTCCCGTACGTGATCGAGCCGGCCGCCGGGCTGACCCGGGCCGTCCTCGCCTTCCTGCTGGAGGCGTACGACGAGGACGAGGCGCCGAACACCAAGGGCGGGGTGGACAAGCGCACCGTGCTCCGCTTCGACCCGCGGCTGGCCCCGGTCAAGGTGGCGGTGCTCCCGCTCTCCCGCAACCCCGCCCTCTCCCCGAAGGCCCGCGACCTCAGCACGGCCCTGCGCAAGCGCTGGACGGTCGAGTTCGACGACTCCCAGGCGATCGGCCGCCGCTACCGCCGGCAGGACGAGATCGGCACCCCGTTCTGCGTCACGGTCGACTTCGACACCCTCGAGGACAACGCCGTGACGGTCCGGGACCGGGACAGCATGACCCAGGAACGGGTCTCGTTGGACCAGGTGGAGCGCTACCTGATCGAGCGCCTCCCCGGCTGCTGAGGTGTAAGGAAGGGCCCCTTCTTATCGCTTTCTGTAGAGGAAGGGGCCCCTGTTAACACCCCGCATCGGGCACCGAACCCGCGGCGGGACCGGTACGCGTCCTCCACGATGCGACGTACCCGCCCTGGCTCCCGCCGGATCTGGGCCGGCGGGAAGTGCAGGATCAGCACCCCGTACCGGCTGAGCTCGTTGTGCCGGTCCATCGTGCGGTGCCAGTCCGCCGGGGCGAAGTGGAACTCCTGCGAATCGACCTCCAGGGCGATCGCCGCGTCCGCCAGGTAACCGTCCGGGGTGGGCAGGCGCGCGCCGTCCGAGCCCACCAGCCGGGGATTCCAGAGGATCTCGGGAAGCAGGCGGCTCGCCGACAGGCACTCCCGCAGCTCCGCCTCCGGCGAGGACCGTACGCCCCGCGCCACCTCCTCGAAGGCCTTTCTGACCAGTGCCGTGCGGCTGCGGCGGGCCCGGGTCACCTCCTCGTCGAGGGCGGGCAGGTCGGCGAAGTCACGCTGGATCGCCTCCGCCAGGATCGCCCGCACCGTACGAAGGTCACGCAGCACCCGACCGGCGTCGACGACGGCCCGGGCCGGGGAGCACACCTGGTAGAGACCGGCGTCCCGGGCGCGGTCGTCGAGGGCGAGGGCTCGGCACACCAGCACGTGGCCGGCGGACATCCGGCGCGCCCCGTGGGGCACGACGAGGTGCAGCTTGTCGGTTTTCGGTACGTAACGGAAGCCGTACCAGCTCAGGGCCGCCAGCCCGGTGATCTGCGCGCCCCGACCGACGTACAGCGACGCGGCGATGCGGAGCTGCTCCTCGGTGAGCGTGCCGGTGACGAGGGCGTACGTTGCCGGAAGGATCCGTTGCCACCGGCCGCGCCGGGTCTGCCGGTACATGTGCATGTCGTCCAGGCCGGCGGAGAGCAACTGGGCGCGTGTCACAATCTGCTGTTGCCGGAGGGCAAGATCACTGATGCTGCTCGACGGATCATCGGATGGGTTGGTTGTGGTCATCGGTGCAGGTTGCCCGGGGCCGGCGTACGTTGTCAGGGCTGTTTCGGCAAGCTGTGGATAACCGGGTGCCCTGTGTACGACGCAGCGGTGCGGTGAAAGGTGTGCTATGAGCGAGCGGTTAGGAGGGGGCCCTTCCTATGCAAAAAGCGATAAGAAGGGGCCCTTCCTTACACCCCTGGTGTTGGGGGGGCATTCGGTGTGGCCGCCGGTCGTGCTCGCTCCGATGGCCGGGATCACGAATGTCGCTTTTCGGCGGCTCTGTCGGGAGCAGGGCGGCGGGCTCTACGTCTGCGAGATGGTGACCACCCGGGCCCTGGTCGAGCGGAACCCCAGGACGCTGCGGATGGTTGCCTTCGGCGGTGACGAGCGGCCGCGCAGCCTCCAGCTCTACGGCACCGATCCGACGGTCACCGCCGCCGCCGTCCGGATGGTGGTCGAGGAGGACCTGGCGGACCACATCGACCTCAACTTCGGGTGCCCGGTGCCCAAGGTCACCCGTAAGGGCGGCGGGGCGGCGCTGCCGTGGCGGCGGCGGCTCTTCGCCCGGATCGTCGGGGCGGCGGTGGCGGCGGCGGCGGCCCCGGCCGGTGTGCCGGTGACGGTGAAGATGCGCAAGGGCATCGACGACGACCATCTGACGTACGTCGAGGCGGGGCTCGCCGCCCAGGACGCCGGGGTCGCCGCCGTCGCCCTGCACGGGCGTACCGCCGCGCAGCGCTACTCGGGCAGCGCGGACTGGGACGCCATCGGCACCCTGAAGCAGGCGCTGGACGTGCCGGTGCTGGGCAACGGCGACATCTGGGAGGCCGACGACGCGCTGCGGATGATGGCGCACACCGGCGCGGACGGGGTGGTCGTCGGCCGCGGCTGCCTGGGGCGGCCGTGGCTCTTCGCGGACCTGACGGCGGCCTTCGAGGGGCGGCCCGAACGTCGACTGCCGTCCCTGGGGGAGGTGTCGGCGACCATGCGCCGGCACGCGGAGCTGCTGGTGGACTGGTACGCCGGTGGCGACCGCACCGCGGGTGAGCACGGCGTAAGTGAGCCCGGCGCGGGCGACGGCACCGCGGGTGACCACGGTGGGACCGGTGGTGACCGCGTGGACGGCGCGGTACGGGCCGCCGGCAGGGGACGCGCCGGTGAGCGCGACGGGTGTGTGGACTTCCGCAAGCATGTCGCCTGGTATCTCAAGGGCTTCCCGGTCGGCTCCGAGTTGCGGCGGTCGCTGGCGATGGTGAACAGCCTGGCCGAGCTGGACGACCTGTTGGGGAAGCTGGACGCCGTCGAACCCTTCCCGACCAGCACCCTCGGGCAGCCGCGCGGCCGGACGAACTCGCCGGGCAAGGTCTTCCTACCGGACGGCTGGCTCGCGGACCGGGACAGCGCCGAGGTGCCCGCCGGAGCCGAACTGGCCGACTCCGGCGGCTGACCGGGGTTGCTCAACGACCGGTGACCACCCCGGGGTCGTTGCCGGGTCCACTCAGGCCGAGGCGATTGGTGTGGGCGAGGATGTCGAGGACGGCGGAGAGGCTCGACATCGCGGACTCGATGGTGCGGACCAGATCCCCGCGATTCTCTGCCGCCGGACCGGTCGCCGACCGAGGCTGGCTGGAGCGCAGCAGGAGACGCTGTTCGACCTCCAGCACCGCCGCACCCGCCTTGATGCCGAGGTCGTCGCGGAGACGGTGGCGCAACTGCTGGAGGACCCGGATCGCCTCCGCGGTGCGGCCCACCTTCTCCAGGCTCTCGGCGAGGAAGCCGTGCAGCCCCTCGTGGTACGGGTACTGCCGTATCCAGCCGAACAGGTCGGCGAGGATCTCACCCGCCCTGTCCTGGGTGATCTCCAGCCGGACGTACTGTTCGATCGCCCGGACCCGGCATTCCTCCAGGGCGGCCGCACGCCCCGTGAGGACCTCGGAGTCGATGTCCTCCAGGGCGTGGCCGCGCCACAGGGCGAGCGCGTTCCGCAGGTGGGCGCAGCTGCCGACGATGTCGCCACGGGCCGCGAACCGGTCGGCGTCCGCGCACAGGCGCCGGAACACCAGGACGTCGGCCTGCTCCTCGCAGAGCTGGAGGCTGTAACTGGTCGCGCGGCGGGCGATCTCGGCGCTGATGCCCGACCGGCGCAGCCTGCTCCGGATCGCGCCGACGCAGTTCTGCACCTGCTGACGTGCGGTGCTCGGTGGGGCCTCGTGCCACACCACGTCGATGAGGTATTGGGTGGACACCGGCTCGTTGGCCATCAGTACCAGGGCGGCAAGGATTTTGCGTTCACGAGGGCCACCTACGTCGTTCGCTGCGCCGGATGCCAGCGCGAGCGGGCCCAAAATCCGAAACTCCACGAACGATCCCCCGATCGTCGTCCGGTTGGTGGGACGTATGCTCTCGGAGCCTGTAGGTGGATGTCAATGGCCTGCGGCTCTGGCGGTATAGACGTCAACGAGTTGCGTCCGTCCGGGCCCGATCCGTCGCTGGTGAGCGCGGCATTCGATCTTCGACGAGGCGGCCGGGGAAGGTCGCGCACGGTAGGCGCCGACCCGTTGTGGGACCTGCCACGGTCCGTGCCGACGGCGAAATGATCGGCGCAAAAGGTGGATACCGCCATTGTCCGCATTAGCTGTCATGTGATGGCTGATGGGATAAACCGACAACACCACATTGGAATACGGCGTTCACCGAGCGGCGCCCGGAGGCCGTCATACCTGCCTCGGGAGAGGATGTCGATCGCGGGGTCGATCGATGACGACTCGATGGGGAGCGTCTCTAGCGTCCTGGTGGCCTGGACGCGCCAGGGCGACGATCGAAGGGGCAGTGATGAATATGAGCACGAAACTCGGTACCCGGGCGGGCCGGTTGGGCACGCTGGCCGTCCTCGCGGTGGGTCTGACCGGTTCGGCGGTGGCGCTCGCGCCGGCGTCGGCCTCGGCCGCCTGCGGCGGTGCCGTGGGCGGGGGTTGGCTGGACGGCGGCAGCTGGTCGAGCGTCCACCTGCGGAGCACTTCCAGCTGCACGATGTACACCAGGCTCACGGTGGACGACGCGACCGCGAGCATCGGGCACAGCTGGGTCATCCGGGTCGAACGGCAGGTCAACGGCACCTACGGCTGGCTGACCTCGCACACCCAGTCCCGGAGCGTCATCGGTGGGTTCCAGGGCACCCGGGACACCGCGACGGTGCCGAACAGCACCGTGGACGACGACCGGTTCCGGGCCTGCTACAACCACGCCGGCGCGGGTTGGGTGTGCACCCCGTGGATCGAGGCGTGATGCGGCGCAGGGACACCCGGTCGGGGCCGTTCCGTGCGTTCCGGGCGTTGTCGACGGTGGGCATGGCGACGGTCACGCTGGCCGCCGCCACGGTGTTCCTGACCGGCTCGGCGGCCCAGGCCGGCTGCGCGCACGGGTACTCGGACAAGGATGTCGGCAGCGACCAGGTGATCGCCGCGTCCGGCACGGCCGGGGTGAACATGCGGACCGGGCCGCACGTCGGGTGCAGCAGGGTCGTCATGGTGCCGGACCGGCACTGGGTCACCCTCGACTGCTACATCGAAAACGGCGACAACGTGGGCGGTTACGAGTCGTGGAGCCGGGTCCGCTACGGCAACGGCGGACCGCTCTACGTGGGCTGGATCCCGGACGCCCATCTCCGGGAGCGCGGTTCCACCGAGCTGTGCTGACCTTCGCGGTCTGAATCGGGTGGCACGGGCTCCGTGGTGAGCCCGTGCCACACCACAACCTCAGCCGGCCGGCGCCGCCGGCGCGCTGTCCGTGCCACCGGCCGGTTCCGGTACGCCGCTCGGGGTGCTGCCGTCCGGCTCGCCCGGGGCCGACCGGGGTGCCGGAATGCTCGCCCGGCGGGCCGGCGTGGCGGCCGGCCACGGCACCTCGGGCGAGCGGTGGAAGGTGATGCCGGCCAGCGTCCAGCGTGGTCCGTGCCCGGCGAGCCGGGCCCGGAAGTCCGCCCAGTCGTGGGTCGACGCCGGCGACCAGCCGAGCTCGGCGATGGCCGGCAGCCGGGGGAAGATCATGAACTCGATGTCGCTGACCGAGGCCACCGTCTCCGTCCACAGTGGTGCCTCGACCCCGAGCACCGCCTCCGCGGGTACGCCGCTGAGGTAGGCACCCGGGTCCCAGTCGTACGCCGTGCGCACCTCCACGAAGCCGGCCCAGTCCTTGCCGAGCGGGGTGGCCGGGCCGTACTTCATGTCGAGGTAGGTCCGGTTGCCGGGGGAGAGCAGCAGGCGGGCGCCGGCCGCGACGGCGGCGGCGACCGCGGGGTCGGCCTGGCCGGTGCCCCAGTACTGCACGACCCGACCCGGGCTGTGTCCGGCCGCCGCGATCTGGTGCCAGCCCAGCACCGCCTTGCCGTGCCCGGTGACGAGCGGTTGGATCCGGTCCACGAACGCCGCGTAGTCCGCCGGGGAGAGGGTGAAGGCCTCGTCGCCGCCGATGTGCAGGTACGGTCCCGGGGTGAGCGCCGCGACCTCGCCGAGCACCTCGTCCACGAACCGGTACGTCAGGTCGCTGTGCACCGCCACCGCGCTGAAGCCGACGTCGGTGCCGGTGTACTCCGGCGGTGCGATCCCGTCCGGGGCCAGCGCGCCGTACGCGTTGAGCGCCGCGTTGGTGTGCCCCGGCAGGTCGATCTCCGGTACCACGGTGATGTGCCGGGCGGCGGCGTACGTCACGATCTTCCGGTAGTCCTCCTTGGTGTAGTGGCCGCCGGGGCCGCCGTCCACCTCGGTGGCGCCGCCGACGGTGGCCAGCCTCGGCCAGGAGTCCACCGCGATCCGCCACCCCTGGTCGTCGGTGAGGTGCAGGTGCAGGTGGTTGAGCTTGTAGCGGGCCAGGTGGTCGATGAAGCGCAGCACGTGCGGTACGGCGAAGAAGTGCCGGGCCACGTCGAGCATCGCGCCCCGGTAGGCGAACCGGGGGTGGTCGGAGATCGACCCGCCGGGCACCCGCCACGGGCCCGGCTGCCGCCGGCGGGACTCGATCTTCGCCGGCAGCAGTTGGCGCAGCGTCTGCACCCCGTGGAAGAGCCCGGTGGCGGTCCGGGCCCGGATCACCACGGCGGTCGCGGTCACCTCCAGCCGGTACCCCTCGGTCGCCGCCCGGGGGGAGTCGGTCGCCGGCGGTTGCGCCCGGGTCGCGGGTGGGGTGGTCCCGGCCGCCGGATCGTCGTCCTCGACGAGCAGCAGGGAGATCCCGCCGGCCGCCTCGGCGGGGTTGGCGGGCACGACCGGCAGCGGGTAGCCGGTGGGACGGCGCAGCAGCTCGGCCAGGTAGCGGCCGACGTCGCCGGCTGCGGGCGCCGGGGTGGTCCGGATCGTCGTGCCGGGGGTCAGGAAGAACTCGACCCCGGCGGCGGGCTCCACCCGCACCGGGGCGGGCAGCACGTCGGTGAGGCGGACCTGGGCGTCGGTGGTGGGGTCCGGGGCGGACCGGGGCGGGGAAGTGGTAGGTCGCACGGCAGGCATCTCCGGGGGGAAGCCGCAAATGATTCGGGGCAAATCCCGTGAAACGTACGTTCGAAATGGCCGCCTGTCAAGGTCTGATCACCCTGTGGTACGACTGTGAACCAGTGATGTCGAAGCGGTGACGACGACCCGGCAATGCTCAGTGGTGACCGTGGGATCGTTCCCACGCAACCTCGCGAACACGGACAGGCCGGATGCCTGTGCACATTGTCACCGAAGCCTCCCAGGTCGCCCGTCCGTCGCTTAGCCTTCGCCCACCAACGGCCATTCGTTCCCCCGGATACGGGACGCCCTCCGAGGGGTACGTAGAGAGCGGCTAAACCATCGTTCAGTGTCGAACGGCGCGCGTGGGAGGCTCCGGTGGCATCGCAGCACACGGCGGAACAGAAGTACGTCTACGACTTCTCCGAGGGCAACAGGGACCTGAAGGACCTGCTCGGCGGCAAGGGCGCCAACCTGGCGGAAATGACCAACCTCGGGCTGCCCGTACCGCCCGGCTTCACCATCACCACCGAGGCCTGCAAGGCGTACCTGGCCACCGGCAGGCAGCCGGCCGGGCTGCCCGAGGAGATCGCGGCGCACCTGGCCACCCTGGAGGAGGGGATGGGCAAGCGGCTGGGCGATCCGGCCGACCCGCTGCTGGTCTCGGTGCGCTCCGGCGCCAGATACTCGATGCCGGGGATGATGGAGACGGTCCTCAACGTCGGGCTCAACGACGCCAGCGTCGCCGGGCTGGCCGCCCAGGCGGGCGGCAACGCCAGGTTCGCCTGGGACTCCTACCGCCGGCTCATCCAGATGTTCGGCAAGACGGTCTGTGACGTACCGGGCGAGGAGTTCGAGCAGGCGCTCGACGAGGCCAAGCAGGCCAAGGGCACCACCAGCGACCTGGACCTGGACGCGGGCGACCTGCGCGCGCTGGTCGACGCGTACAAGAAGATCTTCGTCGAGCACACCGGGCGGGAGTTCCCGCAGCAGCCCCGGCAGCAGCTGGAGCTGGCCGTCAACGCGGTCTTCCAGTCGTGGAACGCCGAGCGGGCGGTGCTCTACCGGCGCCAGGAACGGATCCCGGCCGACCTCGGCACCGCCGTCAACGTCGTCGCGATGGTCTTCGGCAACCTCGGCCCGGACTCCGGCACCGGGGTCGCCTTCACCCGGGACCCGGCCAGCGGCGCCCAGGGCATCTACGGCGACTACCTGGCCAACGCGCAGGGCGAGGACGTGGTGGCCGGCATCCGCAACACCGTCCCGTTGCAGCGGCTCGAAGAGCTGAACAAGCCCGCGTACGACGAGCTGCTGGCGATCATGGCCCGGCTGGAGGAGCACTACCGCGACCTGTGCGACATCGAGTTCACCATCGAGCGCGGCAAGCTGTGGATGTTGCAGACCCGGGTCGGCAAGCGGACCGCCGCCGCCGCGTTCGTGATCGCCGCGCAGCTCGTCGACGAGGGCCTGATCGACCTCGACGAGGCGCTGCGCCGGGTCGACGGCGCCCAGCTCGCCCAACTGATGTTCCCCCGGTTCAAGGTGAGCGACGACCTGACACCGGTGGCCCGGGGCATCGGGGCGTCCCCGGGCGCGGCGGTCGGCACGGTGGTCTTCGACGGCCCCCGGGCGGTCGAGCTGGGCAACGCCGGCGAGGCGGTCATCCTGGTGCGCCGGGAGACCAACCCGGACGACCTGCCCGGGATGATCGCCGCCCAGGGCATCCTGACCTCGCGCGGCGGCAAGACCAGCCACGCCGCCGTGGTCGCCCGGGGCATGGGCAAGACCTGCGTCTGCGGCGCCGACTCCCTCGACGTGGACGTCCCGGGCCGCAGGTTCACCGTCGGCGGGCAGACGATCAGCGAGGGGGACGTGATCTCCATCGACGGCACCACCGGCCGGATCTACCTCGGCGAGGTGCCGGTCTGGCCCTCCGAGGTGGTGCGCTACTTCGAGGGGACCCTCGACCCGGAGCGCGCCGACGACGCGCTGGTCGTCGCCGTACACCGGCTCATGTCGCACGCCGACGGGCAGCGGCGGCTGGGCGTGCGGGCGAACGCCGACACCGGCGAGGACGCGGCCCGGGCGCGGCGGTTCGGCGCCGAGGGGATCGGCCTGTGCCGCACCGAGCACATGTTCCTCGGCGACCGGCGTGCGCTGGTGGAGCGGCTGATCCTGGCCAGCACCGACGCGGACCGCAAGGCGGCGCTGGCCGAGCTGCTTCCGCTGCAGCGGGCGGACTTCCTGGAGATCTTCCAGGCGATGGACGGCCAACCGGTCACGGTACGGCTGATCGACCCGCCGCTGCACGAGTTCCTTCCGCCGCTGGAGGAACTCGCCGTGCACGTCGCGGTCGCCCACGAGCGGGGCGAGGACGCCGGCCGGGACGAGGCGCTGCTGAGCGCGGTACGCCGGATGCACGAGCAGAACCCGATGCTCGGCCTGCGCGGGGTACGCCTCGGGCTGGTCATCCCCGGCCTGTTCGCGATGCAGGTACGGGCGATCGTCGAGGCGGCGGTGGAGTGCGCCCGGGGCGGCGGCGACCCGAAGCCGGAGATCATGGTGCCGCTGGTCGGCGCGGTCCAGGAGCTGGAGACGGTACGCGCCGAGGCCGAGAAGATCATCGCGGAGGTGACCCGGGAACAGCCGGTCCAGGTGCTGATCGGCACGATGATCGAGGTGCCCCGGGCCGCGCTGACCGCCGGACAGATCGCCGGGGCGGCCGAGTTCTTCTCCTTCGGCACCAACGACCTGACCCAGATGGGCTGGGGGTTCTCCCGGGACGACGTCGAGGGCGCCTTCTTCTGGCGCTACCTGGAGCTGGGCATCTTCGGCATCTCGCCGTTCGAGTCGATCGACGCCGAGGGCGTGGGCCGGCTGGTCCGGATCGCCAGCGAGGAGGGCCGGGCGGCCCGGCCCGGGCTCAAGCTCGGCGTCTGCGGCGAGCACGGCGGCGACCCGGAGTCGGTGCACTTCTTCCACGAGGTCGGGCTGGACTACGTCTCCTGCTCACCGTTCCGGGTGCCGGTGGCGCGGCTGGAGGCCGGCCGGGCGGTGGTTTCGGCGGCCGGCTCGGACAGCCGCTGACCGGCACCTCCGCCGGGTGACCGCCGGGCGCGGTGCCGGTGCCTGCCCGCGGGCACCGGCACCGGACGACGATCCGGCCCGGGTGCGGCGGCGGGCGGGGGTTCACTCGCGGCCGGACGGGCGCCACCCCGCGCCGCGAAGGTTCGCCGGCAGGGTGGCCATCGGCGTCCGGGTGGCCAGCGGCGCGTGCGGGTCGTCGACCGGGGGGATCGCGGTCGCCACCGTCGGCTGCCGGGCGGCCTCCCAGAGCGCGCCGAGCCGCTGCGCGGCGGGGCGGGCCTCGGCGTGCAGCCGGCCCAGGTCGGCCTCGGGGACCGCCACCGCGGTCAGGATCGCGTTTGGACCGGCCGGGTAGGAGACCACCCAGCCGTCGGCGCCACGGACGACGGATTCCCGCAGCGGGCCGTGACCGACCAGATGGGCGAAGCGGTGTCCGATGCCGAGGCACGCCGCGGAGAGGGCGGCGATGTGGTGCGGGTCGGCACCCGGCAGGTCGCTGGCGACGAGCAGCCCGTCCACGGCCGCGACCACCGCGCCGGATATCTGCGGCACCGCGCGGCGCAGCCGGTGCAGTTCGGCCAGCAGAGCGGCATCAGTGTTCACCGGTGTCTCTCCTCAGATCGGTCCGTGCCGCCGGGCCTGCGGTTCCCGGCCGGTAACCTTCCGCCTCCGGCACGCTACACCGGGCGATGCCGGCACGGGGTCCCTGACCATGGGCGATTGTGTGACAACTCTCGGCTGATCGACTGTTGCCCAGAGACATTCTCCGACCGCGCAGAGTGTCGGGGGATCGTTGCCGCACCGGCGTCGGCCGGCCGGCGTACCCTGTTCGGCACGCGAGTTTCCCTTCCCTCGCCGTGGAGGTGTGATCGATGGGCAGCGTCTGGGAGAACCTGGTGGTCGACGCCGCTGATCCGGCTCGGCTCGCGCGCTGGTGGGCCGAGGCGCTCGACTACCAGATCGTCAACGAGCTGCCCGACGAGGTGGAGATCCGGTGCGGACCGGACACGCTGCCGGGCCTGATCTTCGTACCGGTGCCCGAGGGCAAGGAGACGAAGAACCGGCTGCACATCGACCTCCGCCCGGCCGACCAGGAGGCCGAGGTCGAGCGGCTGGTCAACATGGGGGCGCGGCACGTCGACGTCGGACAGTCCCCGGACGACACCTGGACGGTGCTGGCCGATCCCGAGGGCAACGAATTCTGCGTACTGGCCGGCCGCTCCTGACCCTCTCCGCGGTTGGGCACGGGACCGGGGCGTACGGGGGCGTGAGGCGGTGTCGGTGAGACAGGGCGGGGTGGTCAGCCAGCCCGACGCCGAACGCCTGGTCGCCGAGCCGCCCAAGGACACCGGCTACGGGCGCGGGCCCTACCAGCGGGACCGGGCCCGGGTGCTGCACTCGGCCGCCTTCCGCCGGCTGGCCGCCAAGACCCAGGTGCACACCGCGGGCACGGACGACTTCCTGCGGACCCGGCTGACCCACTCGCTGGAGGTAGCCCAGATCGCCCGGGAGATGGGCGCCCGGCTCGGCTGCGATCCCGACCTGGTGGACGTCGCGGGGCTGGCACACGACCTCGGGCACCCGCCGTTCGGGCACAACGGCGAGGCCGCCCTGGACAGCATCGCCCAGGCCTGCGGCGGCTTCGAGGGCAACGCCCAGACGCTGCGCGTACTGGCCCGGCTGGAGGCCAAGGTCCTCGGGCCGGACGGCGGGTCCGCCGGGCTGAACCTGACCCGGGCCTCCCTCGACGCGACCTGCAAATACCCGTGGCCGCGCCGCCCGGGGCAGGCCAAGTTCGGGGTGTACGCCGACGACGCCGACACCTTCGCCTGGCTGCGCCGGGGCGCCCCGCCCGACGTCCAGTGCCTGGAGGCCCAGGTGATGGACTGGGCCGACGACGTGGCCTACTCGGTGCACGACGTGGAGGACGGGGTGCACGGCGGCTACCTGCGGCTGCCGCTGCTGCGCGACGATCCGGACGAGCGGGCCGCGCTCTGCGTCGACGTGGCCGGGCGCTACTCGAACGAGTCGGCCGACGACCTGGCCGGGGTGCTGACCGAACTGCTCGACGATCCCGTGCTGGCGCCACTGGCCGGTTACGACGGCAGCCACGCCGCGCAGGTCGCGCTCAAGAGCAGCACGAGCGTGCTGACCGGACGGTTCGTCGCGGCGGCCGTGGCGGCCACCGAGGAGCGGTTCGGCGCCGGCCAACTGCGCCGGTACGCCGCCGAGCTGGTGGTGCCGAGGCGGATCCGTGCCGAGTGTGCCCTGCTGAAGGGGATGGCGCTGCGCTACGTCATGCGCCGGCCGGGTGCGGAGAGCTGGTACGTACGCCAGCGGGAGATCCTCGCCGAGTTGGTGGCCGCGCTGACGGCGCGGGCCCCGGACGCGCTCGATCCGGTCTTCGCTCCCCTGTGGAAGGCCGCGCCGCACGACGCCGCCCGGCTCCGGGTGGTCGTCGACCAGGTCGCCTCGCTGACCGACCCGGCCGCGCTGGCCTGGCACCGGCGCCTCACCGCCGGCTGAGCCGACGATCGCGGTGATCAGGGAACGGTTCCGCGTGTTGTCCGGCGCGTCGCCTCATCCACTCCCTGATCACCGCGATCAACGGCGCCTTGCGGGCCGGGCGGGTCACGCGCTCGGCGTGGCCTACCGGCCGCCGGTCAGCGGTGCGGCGCCCGGAGGGTCAGCCACTCGGCGTTGGTCGGGCCGACGCCCAGCAGGATCTGGTCGGAGAGGTTGCCGTCGGCGTCGTCGGTGTAGGCGATGCCCACCTCGCTCCACGGCGAGGAGGTGACCGCCATCTGCTCCTGCCGGCCCGCGGTGGACTGGCTCAACGCCTGCGCGGCCAGCCGCCCGCCACCCGTCGTACCGTCCGGGTTCAGGCCGCGCAGCCAGACGTCCGGGTTCGCGCCCTGCACCGTCCAACCCACCACCGCGTTGGCCCGGTCGTCGATCCCGACCGTGGGGCCGCCGGCCCCCGCACCCGTCGAGGTCTGCACCTCGGCGTGCCGGGCGGTGCCGGCGGCGGTGAACGAGCGGCTCCACACGCCGGCGCTGCCGGTGTGGTCGGAAACCCAGGAGATCGTGAAGTCGCCGGCGAAGTTCGCCGCCACCGCCGAGGTCCGCTGCTGGCCGTCGCCGATCGAGTTGGCGGTACGCCGGGACAGCACCACCGCGCCGTCGGCCCTGGCCAGCCGGGTCAGCCCGATGTTGTACGAGCCGTTGGCGTCCGCGTCCTCGTCCCAGGTGACCAGCGCCTCGCCGGACGCCGACACCGCCACGTCCGGCCGGTGGTGCTCCCCGGTGGTCTGGCTCGCCGACACCTCGTACGCCTTGGTCGTCATGTTGGTGTAGCCGGCGGCCTTGACGGTGGCCGGACCGGTCCCCTGGATGTCCTCCCAGACCACGGTGAAGGCGGTCGCCGCGGCGTTGTTCGGCGTGCCGTCCGGGTCGACCGCGACCTTCGGCAGGATCTGTGTGCCGGCGGCGCTCGCGTTGGCCTGACCGGAGGCCCGGACCGTGCCGGTCGGCGAGACCACCCGGTACGGGATGTTGTAGACGCCGTTGCCGTCCGGGTCGTCGGCCCAGACGACCACGGCGTTGCCCCGGTCGTCCAGGCCGACGTCCGGGCTGAGGTGCCGCCAGGCGGTGCCGCTGGTGCCGCCGCCGGAGAGCTTGACCTCGTAGACCGGGGTGCCGTTGGTGAACAGCCGCAGGTAGATCTCCGAGTGGGCGTTGTCGGCCGGGTCGGTGCCGGACCGGTCGTCCTCCCAGACCACGGCGACCTGGCCGGTGCGGTTGGCGGCGATGGCCGGGAAGTCCTGGTCGCCGGTGGCGACGCTGTTGGCCGTGGCCCAGGTCACCTCGGCGGCCGCCACCTCGACCGGTGCGGCGGACACCACCAGGGTGGACGCGACGATCAACGACGCGAAGGCTGTCATTGCGGCTCTCTTTCTGTTCCGGCCGGACTATCCGGCCTGGAGGCCGGGCTGGCCGTCGAGGATGACGAACGAACGCAGGGTGGAGACCGGGGCGCCGTGCTCGGTCACCGAGGCGACGGTCCGGAAGTCGGCCCGGACCTGGGCTCGGCTGATCGTGGTACGGACGTAGCCGCGCCGGTCGGAGTGGAACCTCAGGTGCGGGTTGGTGGCCACGTTCGGGATGGTCGTGCTGCCGCTGCCGTTGCCCCCCGAGGTGATCGAGGTGCAGACCAGTTCGGTGCCGATGGTCGCCGAGTTCGAGTTGGCGTAGTCGGCCTTCAGGTCGTTGGCCCAGGCCCGGTGCACGTCGCCGGTGAGCACGACCGGGTTGCGTACCGCCCGGTCCCGCCAGCCCTGCTGGATGCGGGAGCGGGAGGCCCGGTATCCGTCCCAGGCGTCCATGTTGCCGGCGCCGGCGGCGTCGAACTGCCGGGCGAAGAAGACCTGCTGGCCGAGGATGTCCCAGGTCGCGGTGCGCTGCGCGAGCCCGTCGAGCAGCCAGCTCTCCTGCGCGCCCCCGGTGATCGAGCGGGACGCCAGGTCGGCGTCGGCGCAGACCTTCCTGCCGTCGCCGCACGCCTGGTCACTGCGGAACTGCCGGGTGTCGAGCATGTAGAAGTTGGCGAGCTGCCCCCAGCGCACCCGACGGTAGAGCGGGATCGAGTTGCCGCTCGGGGTCGAGGCGGGGCGCAGCGGCATGTTCTCGTAGTACGCCTGGTAGGCGGCGGCACGCCGGGCGGTCCACTGCGCCGCGGTCAGCGCCGGGGTGTTGTTCTCCCGTACCGTGCCGGCGTAGTTGTTCTCCACCTCGTGGTCGTCGGGCACCACCAGCCAGGGCGCCGCCGCGTGGGCCGCCTGGAGGTCCGGATCGGACTTGTAGAGGGCGTACCGGCGGCGGTAGTCGGCCAGCGTCACGATCTCGCCGCCGACGTGCTGGCGCACCGCCGAGGTGTTGGTGCCGCCCTCGTAGATGTAGTCGCCGAGATGCAGTACCAGGCCCGGCGCGTCCTCGGCCAGCCGCCGGTACGCCGTGTAGTAGCCGGACTCGTAGTGCGCGCAGGAGGCGAAGGCCATCACCAGGTCCCGGCCGAAGGTGCCGACGGCGGGGGCGGTGCGGGTCCGGCCGACGGCCGAGATGTGCCCCTGGGCGCGGAACCGGTAGTAGTAGTCGGCGTCCGGCGCCAGCCCGCCGGCGACCACGTGCACCGAGTGGGCCTGCGCGTAGCGGGCGGTGACCGATCCGGAGGCGACCAGGGAGCTGAACCGCTCGTTGCTGGATACCTGCCACTCGACGGTCACGTCGGCGTTGGCCATCCCGCCCTGCCCGTCGGCGTTCAGTGGCGACGGTGCGAGCCGGGTCCAGAGCACGACGCTGTTCGGCTCCGGCTCCCCGGAGGCCACGCCCAGCTTGAACGGGTACGGGACGGCGGCTTGGACGGCGTGCCACGACCCCAGCACCGTACCGGCCGTGACGAGTCCACCTAGGACGAAGGTGCGACGACTCAGGTTCCTCATGGGCGCCTACCCTCCGGGCCGGCCGTTAACGGCAAGATCCACGGGAGAGAACCTGGCGTGACGCCTGGTTGACGGATAGAGACCGAGCGATGAAACAAACCTTCAACCCTTCGATGCCGTCCCGGGGGCCCGCGCCGTCGCGCCGGCCCGCGGCACCCCCGTCGCGTGGTGGGCGCACAGCTCCTCCGGGGAACCGGCGGGCGGCCCGCGCCGCCGGGCGGGTGCCCGGTCACCCCGCGACGGCGGACCGACCGGCGGCCGGGGGGTCTGTCCCGGTGAGCCACCGGCTGCGCCGTTTCGGCCCCGCTGCCCGCCCGCCCCGGTCCGGCGATTGGCCGATCATGGCCGCACGGCCGCGCCGCAGGTGACAACCTCCTTGTAGGGCGCCGCGTCGGCGCGGGGCCGGCGAGGCGGAAGCGGGAGCGGCATGGAGCCCAGGACCTTCGTGGTGGACGGCGGCACCAGTGGGCTCGGGCTGGAGGTGGCCCGGATCCTCGCGGCGGAACACCGGGTGGTGGTCCTCGGCAACGTGCCGGGAGAGGTCTCCGCCGCCCGCGACGAACTCGGCTGCGACGGCCTGGTCTGTGACGTCTCCGACCCGGACCAGGTGCGGGACAGCCTGGCGCAGGTGATCGACCGGTACGGCACGATCGACGGCCTGGCGCACTGCGCCGGAATGTGGGCCGGGGGAGCCCTGGAGGAGCTCTCCCCGGACCTGATCCGCCGGGCCGTCGAGGTGAACGTGCTCGGCACCGCCTACCTGCTGCGGGAGGCGCTGATCCAGCTCCACCGGCAGGGCCACGGCAACCTGGTGTACGTCGGGGCGCTGGCGGTCGAGGTCCCCCGGCCGGGCATCCCGCTCTACCGGGCCACCAAGAGCTTCGGCACCAGCCTGGTCGAGTCGCTGGCCGAGGCGCAGCGGAGCAACAGCGTCAAGGTGATGGAGATCCACCCGGGACCCATGCACACCCGGTTGCAGGAACGGGTCGGCGCCGAGTTCCTCGACACCGTGTCCGCACCGCCCGAGCAGGTGGCGGCGGAGGTTGTCCGGCTGCTGCTGCTTCGCGCCGAGGACCTCTACGTCTCCGGGCAGAAGGTGCTGCGCGCCGACGGGCGATGGTAAGCGCCGGGCCGGCCTCCGCCGAACCGCCCCCCTCGGCCTGGGCGCCGCTGCGGGTGGCGGCGTACCGCAACCTGTGGGTCGCCATGCTCGTGGCCAACATCGGCACCTGGATGCAGACCGTCGGCGCGCAGTGGCTGCTGATCAGCGAACCGGGCGCGTCCACCCTGGTCTCCCTGGTGCAGACCGCGAGCATGCTGCCGATCCTGCTGCTCGCCCTGCCCGCCGGTGCCCTGGCGGACAGCTTCGACCGGCGGCACCTGCTGATCGCCGTACAGTTCTTCATCGTCGCGGTGGGGCTGGGCCTGACGCTGCTCACCGCGACCGGCCGGATGCCCCCGGCGCTGCTGCTCACCCTGACCTTCGCCTTCGGCGTGGGCCAGGCGCTCACCCTGCCGGCCTGGGCCGCGGTCATTCCGGACCTGGTCCCGCGCAACCTGCTCCAGTCCGCCTCCGGGCTCGGCTCGATCAGCGTCAACATGGCCCGCTCGGTCGGTCCGGCCGTGGCCGGCCTGCTGATCTCCTGGACCGGCGTGCCCCTGGTCTTCGCGCTCAACACCCTCGCCTTCGCGTTCTTCGCGTTCACCCTGATCCGCTGGCGGCCCGGCACGTCCCGCTCGGTGGAGGTGCCGGAGCGGTTCACCGCCGCGCTGCGGGCCGGCGGCCGGTACGTCCGGCACTCGCCGATCGTGCAGCGCCTGCTGCTGCGGGCGCTGCTCTTCCTGGTGCCGGGCAGCGCGCTCTGGGCACTGTTGCCGCTCATCGCCAACCAGCGCCTGGGTCTCGGCTCCGGCGGGTACGGCGTGCTGCTGGCCGCGCTCGGCGTCGGCGCGGTGCTCGGCGGGCTGGCGCTGCCCTGGGTCCGGTCGCGGCTCTCCCCGAACCGTTTCCTGTTGCTGGCCGGGCTGGTCTACGGGCTGGCCCTGCTGGTGATCGCGCTGGTCCGCGACGAGGCCGTGGTGCTGGCGGCGCTGGTCCCGGCCGGACTCGCCTGGGTGACCGTGCTGTCCAACATCAACGCGGAGGTCCAGCTCTTCCTCCCCGGCTGGGTACGCGCCCGGGGGCTGGCGGTCTACCAGGTGGTGTTCGCCGGCGGGCAGGCGTTGGGCGCACTCGCCTGGGGCGTGGTGGCGGATCTGGCCAGCCTCGTCGTCGCCCACCTCGGGGCCGCCGTGCTGATGATCGCCGGCGCGCTGACCGTACGGGTCTGGCCGCTTCCCGACCTGCGCGCCGTGGAGCGGGACCCGGCGACCCACTGGCCCGAGGTGGACCTGGTGGACGAGCCGGACCCGAGCGTCGGGCCGGTGGTGGTGATCCTCACCTACGCCGTCCGGCCGGAGCAGAAGGGGGCGTTCGTGGCGGCCATGGAGGACGTCCGCGCCGCCCGGCAGCGCACCGGGGCGATGCGGTGGGGGCTGTACCGGGAGGGCGAGTCGACGGACCGCTTCATCGAGGTCTACGAGCTGCCATCCTGGGACGAGCACCTGCGGCAGCACGGCGGCCGGCTGACCAAGGCGGACCAGGCGGCCGAACTGCGGGCCCTGTCGCACGCCGACGGCGCCCCGCAGGTGAGCCACCTGCTGCCGGCCCAGGCCGGCTCCTGACCCGCGCCGGGGACCGCGTCCCTCGCACGCCGGGTAGCGCGTCGGAACGCTCAGCCGACCGTCGGGCGCGGCCCGATCGGCTCCCGGACCAGCGCCCCGTCGAGGTAGCAGTAGCGCCACTCCTCACCGGGGTCGATCGAGCGGATCAACGGGTGCCCGGTCTCCTCGAAATGCCCGGTCGCGTGCTTGTTCGCCGAGTCGTCGCAGCACCCGACGGCGCCGCAGGTGAGGCACATCCGCAGCCGTACCCAGTCCTCGCCGGTCTCCAGGCACTGCGGGCAGGCCTCGGCGTCGCTCTCGGTGATCTGTATCCGGTCGAGGTGGGTGCAGGCGGTACTCATCGTCTCCTCGCGCACGTAGCGCCAGCGGGACCGGAGCAGGCGGTCCGGGATCACCCGGGCCAGGTAGCGGGACTGCGCCGCGAGCATCGGGCTGAGGACGGCGAGGATCAGCACGTAGAGGGCGACGAACGGCCCGATCTTCGGGTTCAGCCCGGCACCCAGCGCCAGCGTCGCCAGGATCAGGGAGAACTCGCCCCGGCCCAGCACGGTCAGCCCGACGTTGGCGGCGCCGCGCTGGTTGAACCCGAAGAGCGAGCCGGTGATCAGCCCCGCGCCGATGTTCACGACGACGGTGATCAGCGCGGCGAGGACCGCCGGTACCGCCACCGAACCGAGTGCGCCGACGTCGATGCTGAGCCCGAAGGCCACGAAGAAGACGGCGGCGAAGACGTCCCGCAGCGGCAGGACGAGCCGTTCCACCCGTTCCCGTACGGCGGTCCGGGCGACGACCAGTCCGATCATCAGCGCACCGATCGCGTCCGAGACGCCGACCTCGGCGGAGAGACCGGCGACCAGCACCACCAGGCCGACCATCAGGATGGCGAGGAGTTCGTCGGAGTGGCTGCCGATCAGCATGGTGACGGCCCGCGCGCCGTACCGGGCCAGCAGCAGGAGCAGCAGCAGGTAGCCGAAGCTCATCCCGATGTGCAGGGCGACCTCGGCCGCCGAGTCGGCGCCGGACAGGATCGGGGAGAGCAGCGCCAGGTAGAGCGCGAGGAAGAGGTCCTCGATGACGATGATGCCCAGGATGATCGGCGTCTCGGCGTTCGTCAGCCGGCGCAGCTCGATGAGCAGCTTCGTGGCGATCGCCGACGAGGAGATGCCGAGCGCGCCCGCTATCACCAGCGCCTCGGAGGTGCCCCAGCCGAGGCCGAAGCCGAGGGCGAGCCCGGCGCTGACGTTGAGCCCGATGGAGCAGGCCGCGGCGATGAAGAGTCGCCGGCCGCTGCCGAGCACCTGCCCGATCGGAAACTCGACGCCGAGGTTGAACAGCAGCAGCACCAGCCCGACGGAGGCCAGCAGGGCCAGGTCCTCCGGATGCCGGACCAGCACCGGCCCGGGGGTGGCCGGGCCGAGCAGGATGCCGGTGAGCATGAAGAACGGGACCGTGGGCAGCCCCAGGCGCCGCCCTCCCCGGGCCAGCAGCCCGGCCACCAGCACCAGCGCACCGAGGCCGATCAGGTCAGCGTGCATCGCGTGGTCTCCCACCGGGTGTGGCGCCGGGACGCCGGGCGCGTCGGGCAAGGGCGTGGCGGCGTCGAGAGTAGCGCCGGGGTGGGGCCGGGCGGATTCGCCTGACGTCGGGGACAGCGGCCGTCAGGCGAAGAAGGTGCCGGAGAGCACCGCGCCGACCTTCCGGGACTGCTCCTCGGTGAGCTCGATCACGGCGGTCGGGTCGTCGGACCGGGTGGTGAAGACGTACAGGTCCCGGGTGCCGTCGCGGCGGACCACCACCGAGATCCGATCGCCGCCGTGGCCGAGATCGATGTCGTACCGCTTGCCGATGCCCGGCAGTTCCTGCACGTGTACGCCCTGGCCCATGACCTCTCCCCAGACGAATGAGCGTTCCTCGGGACGAACTGGCCTGTCCACGGCCCACCGGCGGCGGTCCGTGGCAGCCAGCGTACGTCGGGTCGGTACGGTGCCCGGACCGGGCGGCCGGCGGCGCACCGGCTACGACGGCGGCGCTGTCACCGGGCGGGACGCGCCGGGAGAGGCGTCCATTCCGCTATTCGCGGGAATGCTCGCGCGGCGTCGGGCGGCGCGGCTGCCACCGCACCGCTCACGCCGCGGCGCGATTGACCGCGACCAGGTCCGCGGCCAGCACACCGGTCCAGAATTTCTGCACGCTGGCGAGCGGAGCGGTGATGATCTGTCGCCGGCCGCCCTCGGTGACCAGGGTGAGCGCCGATCCGTCCGGCCAGGCCAATACCCAGCCCGCCACTCCCTCCGGCGGCTGTTCGTGCGCGGGTAACTCGGGTTCTCGGGTCCGGTAGAGCGCACAGAGTCGGGGTGCCTCTTCGATGGTGACCACGTCAAGGTCGTCCACCGGGCTCGGTTCACGGAAAACGGAGGTCATGACGGCGCCCTTCCGTCGACAGGTCAAGGACAGTGAGACGATCCACGTGGCACTACAGATGCAAGTTCGCCGATATGTGTGAACAGTTCACGTCTAAGACCTGATCAGTATTCCCCCGGCTACGCAACGAAAGCAAGGCCCGAAACCGCTGTTTAACGCAGGTGGCGGCGGTTGCCGGCCACGACGCCGGTGCCCGGCCCCGACGGACCGGGCCGGAAAACCGGAAGCCGACCGCGCAAATCGGCGTGCCCGGGATGCGCTTGCGCGCGGAAATCGACGCCCGTCAGCGAGGGTCGGGCGCGGGCGGCGCGGCGGCGAAACGCGACCAGGCGAGCGGCGTGAAGACCAGGATCGGACCACCGGCATCCCACGAATCCCGTACCCCGACCGCCCGCCCGTCCGTGCTGACCGACACCTCGACACAGTTGTCGTTGCCGCCGATGCTCCGGCTCGACTTGTGCCACTGGCCGAACATCTGCTTCGCCATTCGCCGCCTCAGCCCTCTCCCGCCGCGGGTTTCGCATTCCTGGTCCGGCGGCCGGAACTGATCCGGTCGGCCGCCTCCATCAGGAAAACGAGGCTCGCCTCGATCGGCAGCGCGGCGTCGCGCAGTTCGGCGTACAGGCGTTGGTGGCGCAGTACCGTTTCGGGCTCGGTGAGGACGAGGTCCTCGGTCTCCGTGTCGATCGCCACCACCTGCGGATCCGCCGGATCGGCGAAGGTGTAGAGCGAGAACGGCGTACGGGCGAGCAGGTAGCCGGGCAGTTCCGCCTCGATCGGCAGGATCCGTACGGCCGTCCGCCCCGCCGGATCACCGACCAGCTCGACCAGGTGCCGGAGTTGGGTGAGCATCACCTCGGGCGGCGCGCCGAGCCGCCGTACGGCCAGTTCCTCCAGCACCACCTCGTAGCTCGGTCCCCCCGGCCGGCGCAGCATCCGCTGGCGGGCGATCCGGGCCTCGACCGAGCGGGCCAGGTCGGCCGGCATCGGCTCACCCATCCGGACGCTCTGCTCCGAACGGGCCCGGACGTAGTCCGGCAGCTGCAACAGCCCCGGGACCGCCACCGTCTGGTACTCCCGGACCGTCACCGCGCCGGCCTCCAGGTCCGCGTAGACCTGCTGGCGACCGCCCATGTCCGTGCCGTACCGCTCCCACCAGCCACGGTCGCCGGCGTCCCGGGCGACCTGGACCAGCGCGTGCCACCGGGCCCCGGTGACCCCGAGGGCGTCGAGCAGCTTCATCACGTCCGGCACGTTCGGCCGGCTGGTCGCCGTCTCCAGGCGGCTGATCTTCAACCGGTGCATGCCGACCTGCCGGCCGAGCTGCTCGTGGGTCAACCCGGCGGCCTCGCGGAGGGCGCGCAGCTCCGTGGCGAGACGCCGGCGGCGGACCAGGGGGCTGACCATGCCGGGCAGTGTAGGCCGCCTGTTGCGACGGGGTAACAGCGTGTGGCCACAAGGTGTCGGGGCCGCCGCCGGGCCCGACACCCCTTCGGCAGGAGATCCGCCGGGCAGGGCAGGATGTACGCCGGAGGAGGTGGCGGATGGCTGGGCGGATCCGGGACGAGGACATCACGCTGGTCCGTGAACGCACCTCGATCGCGGACATCATCTCCGAGACCGTCACGCTGCGGTCCGCCGGCGGCGGCAACCTCAAGGGCCTCTGCCCGTTCCACGACGAAAAGACCCCCTCCTTCACCGTGGCGCCCGCCCGAAATGTCTTCTTTTGTCATGGGTGTGGGGTCGGCGGCGACGCCATCAAGTTCCTGATGGACGCCGAGCACCTGAGCTTCGTCGAGTCGATCGAACGACTGGCCGCCCGGGCCAACATCCAGCTGCGCTACGAGGAGGCCGGGCCGGCGCCGGTCCGCCCGCAGCAGGGACAGAAGCAGCGCCTGGTGGCCGCGCACGCCGCCGCCGCCGAGTTCTACGCCGGCCAGCTCGGCACCGCCGCCGCCCGGCCGGCCCGGGAGTTCCTCGCCCAGCGGGGCTTCGACCGGGCCGCCGCCCAGACCTACGGCTGCGGCTTCGCCCCGGACACCTGGGACGCGCTGACGAAGCACCTGCGGCAGAAGGGCTTCACCGGGCCGGAACTGGTCAGCGCCGGGCTGGCCCGCGAGGCCCGGTCCGGTTCCCTGATCGACCGGTTCCGGCGCCGGCTGCTCTGGCCGATCAAGGACCTCACCGGCGACGTGATCGGGTTCGGCGCGCGCAAGCTCTTCGACGACGACGACGGCCCGAAATACCTGAACACCCCCGAGACGCCGATCTACAAGAAGTCACACGTGCTCTACGGCATCTCGCAGGCGAAGCGGGAGATCGCCCGGCAGGGTCGAGCGGTGATCGTGGAGGGCTACACCGACGTCATGGCGTGCCACCTGGCCGGCGTTCCGACGGCGGTGGCGACCTGCGGCACCGCGTTCGGCGGCGACCACATCTCGGTGCTGCGCCGCCTGCTGATGGACACCGACGCGGTGGCCGGCGAGATCATCTTCACCTTCGACGGCGACGCGGCCGGGCAGAAGGCGGCACTGCGGGCCTTCGAGGACGACCAGCGGTTCGTGGGGCGGACCTTCATCGCGGTCAGTCCGGACAACATGGACCCCTGCGACCTGCGGCTGGCCAAGGGCGACCTGGCGGTGCGGGACCTGGTTGCCCGCCGCGAACCCCTGGTCGACTTCGCGTTGCGCCACGTGCTGACCCGCTACGACCTGGACACCGTCGACGGCCGGGTGGAGGCGATGCGCCGGGCCGCGCCGCTGGTGGCCAAGCTCAAGGACCGGGAGAAGCGCCCGGAGTACGTCCGCAAGCTGGCCGGCGACCTCGGCATGGAGATCGAACCGGTGCAGCGGGCGGTGCTGAACGCGGCGGCCGGGCAGGGGAGCGGATCCGCCGCACCAAACCGGGGTGGCCGGCCCGCCCCGGCCGCCCGGGTCAGGTCCGGCGAGCAGGGGGTGGACAGCCCGCAGTCCATGGTCGAGCGCGAGGCGCTGAAGCTGGCGTTGCAGGTGCCGGTGCTGGCCGGCCCGATGTTCGACGCACTCGCCGCGGAGGCCTACCTGAACCCCGTACACCGGGAGGTGCGGGAGGCGGTCGCGGCCGCCGGCGGCGCGGCGAGCGGGACCGGCGGCGCCGTCTGGATCGAGCGGGTCCGGGACGCCTGCGGTGACCTGGCCGCCACCGCGCTCATCGGCGAACTCGCCGTCGAGCCGCTGCGCATCGACACCGAACCCGATCCCCGGTACGTCTCCATCACGCTGTCCCGGCTGGAGTGGGGCGCGGTCACCACCCGGATCCGGGAGTTGAAGTCGAAGGTGCAGCGGATCAATCCGGCGGCCAACAAGGACGAGTACTTCGCGCTCTTCGGTGAGCTGCTCTCGCTGGAGCAGCACGGGCGAGCCCTGCGCGAGCAGGCGATGGGAGGGCTGTAGGTCATGGCGGCGTTCAAGCTCTTCTCCCGGTCCCGGCGGCTGCCCGCAGCGCTGCGGCCGGCGCTGGACCGCGACGAGCGGGTGCTGGACTGGGCCCGGGTCGGCGAGGGCGACGAGGTGCTGGTCGTCACCGACCGGGGGCTGTGGCTGCCCGGCGAGGCCGGCCGGCTGGGCTGGCACGACATCCACAAGGCCGTCTGGTCGGGCCGGGACCTGGCGGTCACCCCGGCGGAGCGGGTCGCCGAGCGGGACGGCTACCTCGTGCTGGCCGACGGGCCGGCGCGGACGTACCTGCTGCTCGATCCGGCGGACGTGCCGCACCAGGTACGGGCCCGGGTGACCCGCTCGGTGGCGTACACCGCGCACCACCGGCTGCCCGCCGGCGGCGTACGGGTGGCGGCCCGCCGGGTACGCGGGGTCGACGGGCTCACCTGGACGGTCCGGTACGACCCCGGCACGCCGGCCGACGACGCCGAGGTGGTCTCCGAGACCGACCGGATCGTGGCGGCCGCCCAGGCCGGCGCCGACCCCGACCTCTGACCCAGGGTGTAAGGAAGGGCCCCTTCCTATCGTTTTTTGTATAGGAAGGGGCCCTTCCTTACACCTCAGAAGCGGGTGGCGCGCATGTTGTCGTAGCTGCGCTCCGCCGCGCCGTACACGCCGCCCTGCTCGGGCGGGGTGGTGCCGGCGTTGTCCTGTTCCCAGATGTAGTGGTGGGCGTCGGTCGACGTCAGGCTGGCGAAGAACTGCTCGAACGGCACGTAGCCGCCGGGCACGCCGTACTCGGTCATGGTCAGGCTGGTGCCCTCGGCGTTGAGTACGCCGTCCTTGACGTGGAACAGCGGGAAGCGCTCCTGCTGCTTGCTGATCGTCCTGATCGGGTCGAAGGTGTCGCGCCGGGTCACCCCGTACTCGTCCAGGTAGCTCTTGAACCGCACCTGGGCCTGGTACGCCCAGTAGATGTCCATCTCGAAGTAGACCAGGTCCGGCTGGGTGAGGCCGAAGAAGTACTCCAGGCCGCGCTGCCCGGTGGACCGGGTCGGCTTGCCGCCCGCGTCGAGCGGGCCGGTGTCCAGGAGGAAGTTGTACTCCCCGTCGTGGTTGTGCTGGTAGAACTTCAGCCCGCGCGCCTTCGCCGCCCCGCCGACCGCGTTGTACCGGTCGGCGGCGATCCGCCAGTCGGCCCTGTAGCGGCTGCCGGTGGGTGCGTTGGCGGTGCCGATGTGCTTCATGCCGAGCATCTGGGCGATGTCGAGCTGCCGGGTCAGGTCGCCGAAGAGCGCGTCGAAGCCGACGTGTGAGCCGACCGCCTTCAGACCGTTGTCGTCGAGGATCTTCCGGATGGCCAGGATGTCCGCGTCGGTCGGGGTGCCGTTGCCGTACCCGGCGAACTCGATCTCCTTGAAGCCCAGCCCCGCGAGGAGCGGCAGCTTCTCGGCGAACGGGGCCGGGTCGGTGCGGACGGAGTAGAGCTGGATGCCGATCCGGCCGACCGGCAGCCGGGTGCCCCGCGCGTCGCGGACCGCGCCACCCTCGGCGGCCTGGGCCACCCCGGTGAACGGGCCGGAGAGCGAGATGGCGCTGGCCGCCGCGCAGGCGGAGAGGCCGAGGAAGCCGCGGCGGCTCCAGGCATCGGTGGTGGCGGTGGGGGTTGCGTCGGTGCCCATCACTGTCCCTTCTACCTATGGCGGTTCGCGTCCACCGCTGGCGGCCGAGCTGCCGCCATGGGTCGGTGCGGTGGGTCGGGCGGGGTGTACCGGCGTGTGCCGAGGTCCCGGCGGGGGAACCGGCCGGGCCGGTCGACGGCGCCCGGCGGTGGATCTCCCTGCAGCGGACCGTACCGAAGGAGCGGGGCCGAAGATAGGGCGCGTCGAATCAAAGTTCGGCCACTGTGCAACAAAGTTTTGTCCAATCTGCCGAAAGTCCTCCGAAGCGGGAAAACCCGCTGCCGGGGGCCGGTGTCCGGGGAGGACCGTGGCCGACACCGGCCGCGGTCGCGCGGCACGGCCGGGGCGTGGAAACTCGGTGGGACGTGTCGGACCGGGCCGCTAGGGTCGACGCCGTGGCAGCGGACGGGGCGCTCATCCGGGCGAGAGGGCTGGTGAAGCGGTTCGGCGACTTCACCGCCGTCGGTGGGATCGACGTCGAGGTGCGGGCCGGCGAGGCCTTCGGCTTCCTCGGACCCAACGGCGCGGGCAAGAGTTCAACGATGCGGATGATCGGCTGTGTCTCGCCGCCGACCGAGGGCGAGCTGACGATCATGGGGATGGACCCCCGGCGGGACGGGCCGGCGATCCGGGCCCGGCTCGGCGTCTGCCCCCAGCTGGACAACCTCGACCCGGAGCTGACCGTCCGGGAAAACCTGACCACCTACGCGCGCTACTTCGGCATTCCCCGCCGGGTGGCCCGGGAGCGCGCCGCCGAGCTGCTGGATTTCGTGCAGCTCGCCGAGCGGGCCACCAGCAAGGTGGAGCCGCTCTCCGGCGGCATGAAACGGCGGCTGACCATCGCCCGGGCGCTGGTCAACGAGCCCGACATCGTGCTGCTCGACGAGCCGACCACCGGGCTGGACCCGCAGGCCCGGCACCTGGTCTGGGAGCGGCTGTTCCGGCTCAAGCAGCAGGGCGTCACGCTGGTCCTCACCACCCACTACATGGACGAGGCGGAGCAGCTCTGCGACCGGCTGGTCGTGATGGACGGCGGTCGGATCGCGGCCGAGGGTTCGCCGCGCACGCTGATCGCGCGCTACTCCACCCGCGAGGTGGTCGAGCTGCGCTTCGCCGGCGCCGACCAGGATGCCTTCGCCGGCAAGCTCGCCGGTCTGGGCGAGCGGATCGAGGTGCTGCCGGACCGGATCCTGCTCTACGTCACCGACGGGGACGCGGCGGTCGCGGAGGTGCACGCCCGGGCGCTCACCCCGGCCAGCGTCCTGGTCCGGCGCAGCAGCCTGGAGGACGTCTTCCTGCACCTGACCGGCCGGACGCTGGTGGACTGATGACCGCCCTGGAGAGCGCCGCGCGGACCGACCGGCCCCCGACCACCCTGGTCGGCCGGCTGCCCGCGCTCGCGGTGTTCGAATATCACCTGGTCGCCTACCGGCGCACCTGGCGGGCGGGCGTCTTCTCCTCGTTCCTGCTCCCGGTGCTCACCATGCTCGGCTTCGGGCTGGGCGTCGGCGCCTTCGTCGACGCCGACGTCGCCGGGGTGCCCTACCTCGAATTCATCGTGCCCGGCCTGATCGCCTCGACGGCGTTCCAGGTGGCCATCGGGGAATCCTCCTGGCCGGTGCTCGGCAACTTCGAGTGGATCAGGATCTACTTCGCCCAGGCGGCGGCGCCGCTGCGGGTGCGCGACATCCTCGGCGGCCACCTCGGCCTGGTGCTGTTCCGGGTGCTCACCAGCAGCGCGGCGTTCCTGGCGGTCGCCGCGCTCTTCGGCGCGCTGCGTTCACCCTGGGCGGTGGCCACGCTGCCGCTGGTGCTGCTCCTCGGGGTGGCGGTGGCCACCCCGGTCTTCGCGTACAGCTCGTCGGTGCGCAGCGACAGCTACCTCGCGCTGCTGTTCCGGTTCGGGGTCATCCCGATGACGCTCTTCGCCGGGGTCTTCTTCCCGGTCGAGTCGCTGCCCGCCGTGCTGCGCTGGCTGGCGTACGCCTCGCCGCTGTGGCACGCGGTCGACCTGTGCCGGGCCGCCACGCTCGGCGTCGCGCCCGTCTGGTCGGTCCCCGGGCACCTGCTCTACCTCGCCGCCTGGGCGGTCGGCGGCTGGCTGCTGGCCAGTTGGCGGTTCCGCCGGCGGCTGGTGTTCTGACCGCCGTGCGGTCCTGACCAGAGATGGCGAACGTGTGTCCGGAGGAGGAGTTCCGTGGTCAGCGTCGTCCTGCCCCGGCTGATCAGTTTCGAGGGGGCGTCCCGGCGCTCGGTGTCGGTGGCCGAGCGCAACGTCGCCGCGCTCCGCTCCGCGTACTGGATCGTGTTGATCTCCGGCTTCCTGGAGCCGCTGCTCTACCTGCTCTCCATCGGGGTCGGGGTGGGTGCGCTGGTCGGCGACCTGACGCTGCCCGGCGGGGAGGTGGTCAGCTACCCGGCCTTCGTGGCGCCGGCGATGCTCGCCGCCTCGGCGATGACCGGAGCGCTGGCCGAAACGACATTCAACTTCTTCGGCAAGATGAAGTACATGAAGCTGTACGACGGGATCCTGGCCACCCCCGTGCAGCCGTTCGAGATCGCGCTCGGCGAACTGGGCTGGGCGATGCTGCGCGGCACCCTCTACTCGGCCGCCTTCCTCGGCGTGATGGTGGGGATGGGGCTGACCGGCGCCGGCCGGGCCCTGGCCGCCTTTCCGGCGGCGGTGCTGGTCGGCTTCGCCTTCGGTGCGGTGGGCATGGCGCTCTCCACGTACATGCGCAGCTGGCAGGACTTCGACCTGATGGGCTCCGCCCAGTTCACCCTCTTCCTCTTCTCCGGCACCTTCGTGCCGGCCGAGGCGTACCCCTCGGCGCTGCGCTGGGTGGTGGAGGTGACCCCGCTCTACCGTTCGGTGGAGCTGGTCCGGGGGATCACCGTCACCGGCGCGGGCTGGAGTCAGGTGCTCGACGTGCTCTACCTGCTCGGGATCACCGCGCTGGGCCTGGCGGTCGCGTCCCGCCGGATGGGTCGGCTGCTCTGCAAGTAGCGAGGGCCACCTGGCTGATCCGTCCGGATGCCGGCAACGCCACCTCGGCGGCAACTACTCTCGGTGTTCTCGGCGCCTTTTTCCGTGAGGCCGTCGCGGGAACGGAGCATCGAGGTGGGCGACGAGAAGTCGAGCGGGCATCCGGGCCGGCTCTCCGCCGCCGACTGGCGCCGGGTGCTCCGGCGTACGTTCCGGGAGGCCCAGGCGGACAACCTGACGGACTGGGCCGCGGCGCTGACCTACTACGGCGTGCTGTCGCTCTTCCCGGCCCTGCTGGTGCTGGTCTCGGTGCTCGGCCTGCTCGGCGACGCGGCCATCCGCGGGGTGCGGGACGTGATCCGGGACGTGGTGCCCGCTGAGTCGGCCCGCAACATCCTGCTCGCCGGGCTCACCCAGGTGCAGGGGAGCGCGGGGGCGGCGAGCCTGGCGGCGGCGCTCGGTGTGGTGGTCGCGTTCTGGACCGCCTCGGGATACGTCGGCGCCTTCATGCGGGCGGCCAACGCGATGTACGACGTGCCGGAGGGGCGCCCGCTGGTGAAGACCCTGCTGCTCCGGCTCGGCGTGACCGCCCTGGTCGGGGTCCTGGTGCTGATCAGCCTGGTTCTCCTGGTCTTCAGCGGGCGCCTGGCCGAGCAGGTGGGCCGGCGCCTCGGTGTCGGCTCGGCCGGGGTGCTGGCCTGGGACATCGTCAAGTGGCCCGTGCTGGTGCTGCTGGTCAGCCTGATCTTCGCGATCCTCTACTGGGCGACCCCGAACGCGCGGCAGGGCTTCCGCTGGATCAGCCCGGCCGGCATCTTCGCGGTGCTCGCCTGGGCGGTGGTCTCCGCCGCCTTCGCCCTGTACGTGGCCAACTTCGCCTCCTACAACCGGACGTACGGCTCGCTTGCCGGCGTCATCGTCTTCCTGGTCTGGCTCTGGCTGTCGAACCTGGCGGTCCTGCTCGGTGCCGAGCTGGGTGCGGAGCTGCTCCGGGAACGCCGCATCCGGTCGGGGGGCCCGGCCGATCGGGAGCCGTTCGTGGAGCTTCGCGACGACCGCAAGCTGCGCAAGCACGACCGACCTCCGGTCTTCGTTGATCATTCATCAACTTTTGTCCTCTTGGACAAAAGTTAGCGTCATATTGGATGAAGCTCTAGACAGCCGGCGCAGAAGGCTTTTACTGTGTCGGGCACAACACGCTGGCGTTGCCACGACGTGACACGTGCCCGACGGAGGTGAACGCCAGGCACCATGGAACCACTGCACCTCCGCCTGCTGCGCCTGCTGCGCGACCAGGGCGCCGTGTCCCGCGCCGAGCTGGCCGACCGGCTCCAGATCCCCCGCCCCCGGCTGCTGGCCGAGCTGGAACGGCTGGTCAGCCTCGGCTACGTCGCCGAGGCCGGGCTCGCCGCGTCCCGGGGCGGCCGCCGCTCCACCCTGGTCGAACTCAACCCCGACCTGCGGTTCTCCGCGGTCGACCTGGGCGCCAGCTCGATCGACGTCGAGATAGTCAACGGCCGGCTCGAACCGGTCGCCGCGTACGCCGAGAGCGCCGACATCCGCTCCGGCCCCAAGGTGATCCTGCAACGGGTCAACGAACTGCTGCACAAGGCGAAGGTGGACGGGGCCTACGAGCGGCTGCACGCCGTCGGCATCGGCGTACCGGGGCCGGTCAGCTTCCGCGACGGGGTGCCGGTCTCACCGCCGATCATGCCCGGCTGGGACCGCTTCCCGGTCCGCGAGCTGCTGACCCGCGAGCACGGCTGCCCGGCCGTGGTGGACAACGACGTCAACATCATGGCGATCGGCGAGCGGCACGGCGGCGTGGCCCACTCGGTGGACGACTTCCTCTTCGTGAAGATCGGCACCGGTGTGGGCTGCGGGATCTACCTCTCCGGCGAGGTCTACCGGGGCACCGACGGCTGCGCCGGCGACATCGGACACATCCAGGTCGACTCGCACGGACCGATGTGCTCCTGCGGCAACGTCGGCTGCCTGGAGGCGCTGTTCAGCGGGGCCGCCCTGGCCAGGGAGGCCAGCGTCGCCGCCCGTACCGGCACCTCGCCGGCGCTCGCCGAACGGCTGGGCGCGACGGGCACGGTCACCGCGCTCGACGTCGCCGAGGGCGCCATCGAGGGGGACGTGACCTGCATCCGGCTGATCCGCGACGGCGGCCGCCGGGTCGGTGGCGTCCTCGCCGGCCTGGTCAGCTTCGCCAACCCGTCGATGATCGTCATCGGCGGTGGGCTGGCGCAGCTCGGCCACATCCTGCTGGCCGAGATCCGCAGCGTGGTCTACCGGCGCTCACTGCCGCTGGCCACCGGCAACCTGCCGGTGGTCCTCTCCGAACTCGGGTCGCGGGCCGGCGTCACCGGTGCGGCCGTGCTCGCCACGGACGTGGCATTCGCGGAGGCGTCATGACGGGACAGGACGAGTCGACCGGCCTGGACGGGCGGTCGGCACCGGAGGGCACCGGCACGGCCGGCGCCGACGGCGGAGCCACCGGCGAGCGGCAGCCGCTGGTGAGCGCGCCCGACGACGCCGTACCGGGCGAGGTGGTGCTGCGCCTCACCGACGTGGTGAAGACATTCCCGGGCGTACGCGCCCTGGACGGCGTGCAGCTGGAGGTGCGGGCCGGCGAGGTGCACTGCCTGCTCGGGCAGAACGGCGCCGGCAAGTCGACGCTGATCAAGGTGCTCTCCGGCGCCCACCGGCCCGACTCCGGGCAGGTGGAGTGGCTCGGCGAGCCGGTCAGCTTCGCCAACCCGCAGGCCGCGATGAAGGCCGGCATCGCCACCATCTACCAGGAACTCGACCTGGTCGAGGACCTGAACGTGGCGGAGAACGCCTTCCTCGGCCACGAGCCGCGCCGGCTCGGCTTCGTCCGCCGCGGCCACATCGCCCGGCGCACCCGGGAGATCCTCGGCCGGCTCGGTCACCCGGAGATCCCGCCCCGCCGGATGGTGCGCGCGCTGCCCGCCGCCGGCAAACAGATCGTCAGCATGGCCCGGGCGCTCTCGCACGACGCGCGACTGATCATCATGGACGAGCCGAGCGCGGTGCTGGCGCACGACGAGGTCGGCAACCTGTTCCGGATCATCCGGGAGCTGACCGCCCAGGGCATCGCGGTCATCTACATCTCGCACCGCATGGAGGAGATCCGGGAGATCGGCGACCGGGTGACCGTACTCAAGGACGGCCGCACCACGGCCGCGGACCTGCCGGCCCGGCAGACCCCGACCCGGGACCTGGTGAGCCGGATGACCGGCCGGACCATCGAGTACGTCTTCCCGGAGCGCCCCACCGCCGGACCGGCGGGCGAGGAGCTGCTCCAGGTCCGCGAGCTGAGCCGGGAGGGCGAGTTCGCCGACGTCTCGCTGACCGTACGGCGGGGCGAGATCGTCGGCATCGCCGGCCTGGTCGGGTCCGGCCGCTCCGAGGTGCTGGAGACCATCTTCGGCGCCCGCCGAGCGCACACCGGCACGGTCTCGATGGCCGGCCGGAACGTGCGGCCGGGCAGCGTCGGAGCGGCGGTGCGGGCCGGCATGGGCATGGCCCCGGAGGAGCGCAAGAGCCAGGCGCTGCTGCTCGGCCAGCCCATCTACCGCAACATCACGCTGGCCACCTTCACCCGCTGGGCCCGGCTGGGCTTCACCGACGCGGCTCGGGAGCGGGTGGAGGCGGAGGAGATCGCCGAGCGGCTGGAACTGCGGCCCCGGGACGTCCGCCGGCCGGTGCGGACCCTCTCGGGCGGCAACCAGCAGAAGGTCGTGGTCGGCCGCTGGCTGCTCGGCGAGACGCAGCTGCTGCTGCTGGACGAGCCGACCCGGGGCGTGGACGTCGGCGCCCGGGCCGAGCTCTACCAGGTCATCCGCGGGCTGGCTGCCCGGGGAGTGGGCGTACTGATGGTTTCCAGTGAGGTGCCGGAGGTTCTCGGCCTGGCCGACCGCGTGCTGGTGATGCGGGAGGGCCGGGTCGTGCACGAGGCTCCGGCCGGAGAACTTGACGAAGACACCGTGCTCGACCTCGTGATGGCGGGGTCGCTGATGGAGGGCGCGCCAGCATGAGTGAACGTACTGAGACGGCCGCGCCGGCTCCCGCCGCGGACCTGCCGGCGCAGTCACCGCCGGTCTCGCCGGCGCCGGCCGGTGCCGGCACGGTGCCGCACGCGGGCGCCGGGACGGCCAGCGGCGGGGCCGGCTGGTGGGCCTCGGACGGGGCGGAATCGTTCCGGCGCAACCTGGGCCTGGTCGGCGTGCTGGTGGCGCTGATCGTCATCGGCATCATCACCCGACCCGACCTCTACGGCGACGGCGCCTGGGTCCGGAACAACATCCTGTCGATCCTCACCCTCGCCTCCGTGGTCGGGGTGGTCACCGTCGGCATGACCTTCGTGATCATCGGCGGCGGCATCGACCTCTCGGTCGGCGCGATCGTCGCGCTGGCCGGGGTCTGGGCCACCACGGTCGCCACCCAGAGCTACGGCGCGGGAGGGATGATCTTCACCGCGATCGTGGTCGCGGTCGCCGTCGGGCTCCTCAACGGACTGCTCGTCTCGTACGGCCGGCTGGTGCCGTTCATCGCCACCCTGGCCATGCTGGTCGCGGCCCGTGGTCTCGCCGCCGAGCTCTCGGACAAGCAGACCCAGGTCTCCAGCAACACCACGATCAACGGCATCGCCAGCACGAGGCTGTTCGGCATCCCGGTCCTGGTCTTCATCCTCGCCGCGGTGGTCGCCGCCGGTTGGGTACTGCTCAACCGGACCACCTTCGGCCGGCGTACGGTCGCGGTCGGCGGCAACCCGGAGGCGGCGCGACTTGCCGGCATCAACGTCAAGTGGCACACGGTGCTGCTCTACGGGCTCTCCGGCCTCTGCTGCGGGATCGCCGCCATCATGTTGACCGCACAGGCCAACTCGGCGCAGGCGGCCATGGGCAACCTCTACGAACTCGACGCGATCGCCGCGGCGATCATCGGTGGGACGCTGCTCAGCGGCGGGCGGGGCACGATCGTCGGCTCCCTGCTCGGTGTGATCATCTTCGCCACCATCACCAACCTGTTCGCGATCAACGGCCTCTCGACCGAGGCGCAGAACATGGTCAAGGGCGGCATCATCGTCGTCGCCGTACTGGCTCAGCAGTTCCGGTTCAGGTCCGTCACCCAGATGCTCAGCCGCAACCGGCTCACCTCGGCGAGCTGATCCACCCCTGGGCAGTCCCCCCGGGCGGCCCCGGCCGCCAGCACCACATCCACCCCCACCGATAGTTGAATACCAGGAGGTCGTCATGACCAAGCACGATCCGCTCCGGCCCGTGCGCGACCTGTCGCGTCGCCGGTTGCTGTTCGGCACAGCCGCGGTCGGCGCCGGCGCCCTGCTCACCGCCTGCACCAGCAACGAAACCCCGGCAGGCGGAAACGAGCAGGTCAAAGAGGCGGACGGCGCCGCCAACCCGAACAGCGCGGCCGGCAAGCGCGTCGTCGTCGGCTTCTCCGCCCCGGCCGCCGACCACGGCTGGCTCGCCGCGATCACCAAGAACGCCGAGGCGCAGGCGAAGGTCTACACCGACGTCGAGTTCAAGCAGGTCCAGGCCAGCCAGGACCTCGCCGCGCAGCGGGCCGCGCTCTCGACCCTGCTGTCGCAGAAGCCGGACGTGATCGTGCTGCTGCCGCACGACGGCAAGGAGCTGAACGCCTTCGGCCTGGAGGCGATGAAGGCCGGCATCCCGGTGGTCAACCTGGACCGGGCGTTCCCGGACGCCCTGGCGTACCGGTTGCAGATCATGGGTGACAACTACGGCATGGGCGTCGCGGCCGGGCGGTACATCGGCGAGCAGATGAGGGCCAAGGGGATCGCCAACCCGATCATCGGCGAGATCGCCGGCATGGACGAGCTGGAGCTGACCCAGCAGCGTTCCGCGGGCTTCAAGGCCGAGCTGGCCACCTTCGGCTTCAGAGTGGCCAACACCCGGTCGGCCCGGTTCACCGCGGACAGCGGCCAGGCCGAGGCGTCCCAGCTGCTCCAGGCACTGCCCAAGATGGACGCGGTGTGGAACCACGACGACGACCAGGGCATCGGCGTGCTGGCCGCGGTCCAGCAGGCGAACCGCTCCGAGTTCATCATGGTCGGCGGCGCCGGCTCCAAGGCCGCCATCGACGCGATCGCGGCCGACAACAGCGTGCTCAAGGCCACCGTGACCTACAGCCCGTCGATGGCCTCCTCGGCCATCTCGCTGGCCCGGCTCATCGCCCAGGGCCGGGGCATGTCCGACCTGGTCGAGCTGCAGGTCCCGAAGGAGATCACGCTGACGTCGGAGACGATCACCAAGGAGAACGCGAGCGCGTACAGCAAGCTCGGGTTCTGACACACCGGGGGGAGACCCACCTTGTCCACTGTAGAACGAGAACTGCGGGTCGGCATGGTCGGCTACGCGTTCATGGGCGCCGCGCACTCGCAGGCGTGGCGCACCGTGAACCGCGTCTTCGACCTGCCGGTGCGGGCCCGGATGGCCCTGATCTGCGGCCGGGACGAGTCGAAGGTCGCCGACGCGGCCGACCGGCTCGGCTGGGAAGGGCACACGACCGACTGGCGTGACCTGGTCACCCGGGACGACATCGACGTGGTCGACGTCTGCACACCCGGCGACAGCCACGCCGAGATCACGATCGCGGCGCTGGAGGCGGGCAAGCACGTCCTGTGCGAGAAGCCGCTGGCGAACACGGTCGAGGAGGCTCGGGCCATGGTCGCCGCGGCGGCCAGGGCACAGTCGGCGGGCGTACGGACGATGTGCGGGTTCAACTACCGCCGCGTTCCCGCGGTCAGCCTGATGCGGGAACTGGTCGCCTCCGGGCGGCTCGGCGTGATCCGCCACGTCCGCGCGGTCTACCTGCAGGACTGGATCGTCGACCCGCAGTTCCCGCTGGTCTGGCGGCTGCAGAAGGACAGGGCGGGCTCCGGCGCGCTCGGCGACATCGGCGCGCACATCATCGACCTGACCCAGTACGTCACGGGTCAGCGGATCAGCGGGGTCAGCGCGATCACCGAGACGTTCGTCAAGGAGCGTCCGCTGCCGGCGGAGTCCTCCGGCCTGGCGGCGTCGGCCGACGGCGCCAGCGGTGGTGGGCCGACCGGCCTGGTCACCGTCGACGACGCGGCGGTCTTCGTGGCCAAACTGGACGGTGGCGCGCTGGCCACGTACGAGGCGAGCCGCTTCGCCACCGGGCGCAAGAACGCGCTCCGGGTGGAGATCAACGGTTCGCTCGGCTCGGTGGTGTTCGACCTGGAACGCCTCAACGAACTGGAGTTCTACGACGCCACGGAGCCGTCGGCGGAGCAGGGCTTCCGGCGGATCCTGGTGACCGAGGGCGACCACCCGTACATGTCGGCGTGGTGGCCGCCGGGACACATCATCGGCTACGAGCACTCGTTCACCCACGAGATGCGCGACTTCCTGGAGGCGATCGCCACCGGCTCGGACCCCGCGCCCTCCTTCGCCGACGCGCTCCAGGTCCAGCTCGTGCTGGACGCCGTGGCGCGCTCGGCGGAGCTGGGCTCGTCCTGGACCGAGGTGGAACCCGCGCTCGCCTCCGTGGCCGCGTAACCACCCGTCACCGGCGTACGCCGGCCGTCCCGCCCAGGGGCGTGTGGCCGGCGCCGCCGGGAGGCGACGTCCACCCGTCACCGGTGGCCGGACCGTCCGCACGGACGGGGCGGTCGCCGGCGACCCGAGGCTTTCCGGAGTGACCGGCGAGGGTCCGGCCGCGGTTGCGCCCCGCGGACGGATTGAGGTCACCCCGGAGGGTGTACGCCCGCGCGCCGGAGCCCCCTCCGGACGTGGCGCGTACGGCAGGTAATGCGGCCGTCCGGCGCGGCCGGACCGGGATTCCCCGGTCGCGCCGGACGCCGGAACCGGGCCGGCCGGGCATCGGCCGGCGGCACCACGGCAGGCACCGCCGGTCCCCACGGCCCGGCGGGAGATCGGACAGCCACCGCAGAGCGGTCGACAGCGGGAGCGCGAACCCCCACCCGGGCGGCACCGGGCCGGCCACGCCGGCACCCCGCACCGGACGCCCCCGCCGACCGCCGACCGCCGACCCGCCGCACCGCCGCGACGAGGGGTGGCGGCACAACTGAACAGGGAGATGCGACCGGGGCCGGCAGCGCACGGCCGCCCCGGTCGTCACCGGATGCGGGGGAGGCAGGGCCGAGACGCCGACCGGCCCTGCCTACCAGCCCCGTCCGCCCGCACGGTCACGGACCCGGGCAGCGCCGTTGCCGCCGACTCCGGCGCTGCCGCACGGGATGTTCCACCGCGACGGTCGGGCGGACGGGGCGCTTTTCCCGTGATCGCGGACTCCCCAAGATCGCGAAAGGATGTCCCGCCAGGCAGGATGTCGAAGAGAGGCGGATTCGACGAGCTGGTCCGCACCGGCCCGGATCGACCTCGTACACCCCGGTCGGCGCCCCAGGGCCCGAGCCGGCACCGGAGGGAGGAGCACTGATGCGTACGGGTGTCTGGCTGGTCGGCGGACGTGGTTCGGTGGCGGTGACGAGCACGATCGGGGCGCTCGCCCTGCGGGCCGGGCTCGCCGAGCCGACCGGCTGCGTGACGGAGTTACCGGCCCTGCGCGCCGCGGCCCTGCCGGCCCTCGCCGACCTGGTCTTCGGCGGCCACGACGTGGCCACCACCCCACTGGCGAAGAAGGCCGAGTCGCTGGCCGAGGCGGGTGTGTTGCCGGCCCGGCTGGTGGCGGCGCTGACCGAGGAACTCGGCGCCGTCGAGGCGGACCTGCGACCGGCGCCGACCGGTGACCGCCAGGCGGCGGTGATCGAGGCGATCGTCGCCGACCTGACCGGGTTCCGCGAGCGGCACGGGCTGGACCGGGTGGTGGTGGTGAACGTCTCCTCGACCGAGCCGGTCCCGGCGGCCCACCCCGGACACGCCGACCTGGCCGGACTGGACGCCGCGCTCGCCGTCGGCACACCGCTGCCGCCCAGCTCCGCGTACGCCTACGCGGCCTTCACGGCGGGCTGCTCCTACGTCGACTTCACCCCGTCCACCGGCGCCCGGCTGCCCGCCCTGGCCGAGCTGGCCCAGCGGGCCGGCGTCCCGTACGCCGGGCACGACGGCAAGACCGGCGAGACGCTGGTGAAGTCGGTGCTGGCGCCGATGTTCGCGATGCGCAACCTCAGGGTGCGCACCTGGTCCGGAATGAACCTGCTCGGCGGCGGGGACGGCGCGAACCTGGCCGACCCGGCGGCGAACGCGGCCAAGTCGGCCAGCAAGCAGCGGGTGCTCGGCGAGACGCTGGGCTACGTCCCGCAGGGCAACACCCGGATCGAGTACGTCGACGACATCGGCGACTTCAAGACCGCGTGGGACCTGGTCACCTTCTCCGGCTTCCTCGGCACCGCCATGCGGATGGAGTTCAGCTGGCACGGCTGCGACTCGGCGCTCGCCGCGCCGCTGGTGCTCGACCTGGCCCGGCTCACCGCCGCCGCGCACCGGGCCGGCCGTACCGGTGCCCTGAGCGAGCTGGCGTTCTTCTTCAAGGACCCGCTCGGCGACGTCCCGCACTCCCTCGCCGAGCAGTGGGCCACGCTCTGCGCCTTCGCCCGGGGGCTCGACACCGACCGTACCGAGGGGACACCGGATGCCGTCGCTCGCTGACCTGGTGCAGCTGGTCCGGGCGCCGGCCGCGCTCTCCGTACCGGGGGACGTGGTGGCCGGGGCCGCCGCCGCCGGCGCGCTGGACCGCCGGGTGCCGGGGCTGGCCGGGGCATCCGTGCTGCTCTACTGGGGCGGGATGGCCGCCAACGACTGGGCGGACCGGGAACTCGACGCGCGGGAGCGGCCGGAGCGCCCCATCCCCAGTGGCCGGATCTCCCCGGGGCTGGCCCTCGGGGTCTCCGCCGGGCTGACCGCCGCCGGGGTGGCGCTGGCCGGCCTGACCGGTGGCCGCCGGGCGCTGGCCGCCGCGGTGCCGCTGGCCGGCGCCATCTGGGCGTACGACCTGGTGGCGAAGAACACCGCCGCCGGGCCGGCGGTGATGGCCGCCTGCCGGGGCCTGGACGTGCTGCTCGGGGCCAGCCAGGGCCGCCCGTCCCGGGCGGTACCGGCGGCGCTGACGGTGGCCGCGCACACGTACACGGTCACCGCGCTGTCCCGGCGGGAGGTCTCCGGCGCGTCCCGCGCGCTGCCGGCCGCCACCCTGGCCGGTACGGCCGCCGTCGCCGCCGCCGCGGTCGCCGGCCGGACCGGAAGGGACCTGGCCGCCGGGGCCGCGCCGAGCAGCCGGGTGCCCGGCTGGCGGGCGCTGGTGCCGGCCGCCCTCGCCGGCTGGTACGGCCTCCAGTACGGCACCGCCCAGGCCCGGGTGGCGGCCGATCCCCGGGCGGCCCGGGTACGCGCGGCGGTCGGTGCCGGGATCACCGGCCTGCCGGCCCTGCAGGGCGCGCTCGTCGCCCGGGCCGGCGCGGCGGTGCTCGGTGTCGCGGTGGCCGCCGCCGCCCCGCTCGGCCGCCGGCTGGCCCGGAAGGTCTCCCCGACATGACCACCGCCCCCGGTCCCGGTACACCCGACCCCGCGACCCCCGGCCTGCGGTTCGGGTACGGCACCAACGGCTTCGCCAACCACCGGCTGGACGACGCGCTGGGGGTGATCGCCGACCTCGGCTACCAGGGGGTGGCGCTGACCCTGGACCACGACCACCTGGACCCGTTCGGCCCGGACCTCGCGGCCCGGGTGGCGGCGGTCGGCCGGCGCCTCACCGAACTCGGCCTCGGGGTGGTGATCGAGACCGGGGCCCGGTACCTGCTCGACCCCTGGCACAAGCACGCGCCGACGCTGCTGCACGACGACTCCGCGCTCCGGGTCGAGTTCCTCCGCCGGGCCGTCGCGATCGGCGCCGACCTGGGCGCCGAGGCGGTCTCCTACTGGTCCGGGGTACGGCCGGCCGGGGTCGACCCGGCGACCGCCTGGGACCGGTTGGTCGCCGGCTCCGCCGAGCTGGTCGGCGTCGCCGACGCCGCCGGGGTGGTGCTCGGCTTCGAGCCCGAGCCGGGCATGCTGGTGGCCGACATCGCCGACTGGCGGCGGCTGTACGAGGCGCTCGGCGCCCCGCCGCGCTTCGGCATCACCCTCGACATCGGACACTGCCGCTGCCTGGAGCCGGCCCCGGTGCCCGAGTGCGTCGCGCAGGTGGCCGCGCACCTGGTCAACGTGCAGATCGACGACATGCGTCGGGGCGTACACGAGCACCTGGAATTCGGCACGGGGGAGATCGACTTCCCGCCGGTGCTGCGCGCCCTGGCCGACGCCGGCTACGCCGGGCTGGTCGCCGTCGAGCTGCCCCGGCACTCGCACGCCGCGCCGAGCGTCGCGGCCCACTCGATCGAGTTTCTGCGCGCCGCCGCGCTGAGCCCGCCCGACCGGCGGTGAAGCGGGGGAACGGACCGTCTCACGAGGATCAACGGCCTGGGGAGGACCGATGGAACCGGAACGACTACGGGCGGCGCTGGAGGCCGTACCGGACGAGCGGCTGCCCGACCGGGGCTGGCTGGCCGAGGCGCTGCGCCGGGCGGCGGCCGAACCGGCGGCGGTCGGCCGGCTCTTCGCGGCGGCCGGCCGGAGGTGTGGCCGGAGCCCACTGCCGGACCTGCCGGACTGGACCGCCGACGACGCCGCCCGGGTGCTGCTGCTGACCGCCCTGCCGGCGGCCGACGCGGCCGGGCAGGTCGAGGCCCTCTACCGGTACGGCGACGCGGCCGAGAAGCGGGCGGTGCTGCGGGCACTGCCGCTGCTGCCGATCGGGGACGCCGGGGTGCCGCTGCTGCACGACGCGATCCGGACCAACGACACCCGGCTGGTCGCCGCCGCGCTCGGCCCGTACGCCGACCGGCTCGACCAGCCCGCCTGGCGGCAGGCGGTGCTCAAGTGCGTCTTCACGGGGATCCCCCTGTCCGTCGTGTACCGCCTCGACGCGCGCGCCGACGGCGAGCTGGCCATCATGCTGGCCGGCCTCGCGCAGGAACGCCGGGCGGCGGGGCGGGACATGCCGGCCGACGCGACCGCGTTGCTGGACCGACTGAGCACCAGGGAGGTGTGATGCGGATCTTCGACCCGCACATCCACATGACCTCGCGGACCACCGACGACTACGAACGGATGGCCGCCGCCGGGGTACGGGCACTGGTCGAACCGGCGTTCTGGCTCGGGCAGCCCCGTACCAGCGCCGCCTCGTTCGTCGACTACTTCGACTCGCTGGTCGGCTGGGAGCCGTTCCGGGCCAGCCAGTTCGGCATCCGCCACCACGCCACCATCGCGCTGAACCCCAAGGAGGCCAACGACCCGCGCTGCCGGGAGGTGCTCGACCTGCTGCCCCGGTACCTCGACAAGGACGGCGTGGTCGCGGTCGGCGAGGTCGGCTACGACTCGATGACGCCGGAGGAGGATGCGGTCTTCGCCGCCCAGCTCGCCCTCGCGGTCGCGCACGAACTGCCGGCGATGGTGCACACCCCGCACCGGGACAAGGCCCGGGGCACCGAGCGGAGCCTCGCGGTGATCGCCGAGTCGGGCCTGCCCCCGGGCCGGGTGGTGATCGACCACCTCAACGAGGTGACCGTCCCGCTGGTCCGGGACAGCGGCTGCTGGCTGGGCTTCTCCATCTACCCGGACACCAAGATGTCCCCGCCCCGGATGGTGGAGCTGCTGCGCAGGTACGGCACCGAGCGGATGCTGGTCAACTCGGCCGCCGACTGGGGCCGGTCGGATCCGCTGCTGACCCGGGCCACCGCCGAGGCGATGCTGGCCGCCGGGTTCGACGACGACGACGTCGACCGGGTGTTCTGGCGCAACCCGGTGGAGTTCTACGGCCAGTCCGGCCGGCTGGAGCTGGCCGAGGAGGCGCCGGGCGACTGGGCGCCGGCGGCGGCGGGAGAGGTGGCCGCCCCACCACCCCCGTCGACGTACGAGGGGAACTCGATCCTGCGGGGCGGCAGCTGATGCGGCTGCGGCACGCCGACGGGCAGCTGGTGCACCTGAGCTACTGCACCAACGTGCACCCGGCCGAGGACCTCGCCGGGATCGTCGCGCAACTCGACACGTACGCGGTGCGGATCCGGCGGCGGCTCGACACCGACGTACTGGGACTGGGGTTGTGGCTCGCCGCACCGGTCGCGGCCGGGCTGGCCGCCGACCCGCAGGCCCGACGGCGGCTCCGCGCGGAGCTGGAGGCGCGCGGCCTGGAGGTGGTGACCCTGAACGGGTTCCCCTACCAGGCGTTCCAGGCGCCGGTGGTGAAGAAGGCCGTCTACGAGCCGGACTGGACCACCCGGGACCGGCTGGTCTACACGCTCAACCTCGCCACGGTGCTGGTCGACCTGCTGCCCGACGACGCCGTGCGGGGCTCGATCTCCACCCTGCCGCTGGCCTGGCGGGAGCCGTGGGACACCGGGCGGGCCGGGCGGGCGGTCCGGGTGCTGGACGAGCTGGCCGCCGGGTTGACCGAGGTCGCCTGGCGGTCCGGCCGGGCGGTGCGGGTCGGTTTCGAGCCGGAGCCGGGCTGCGTGGTCGAGTCCACCACCCAGGCGGTCGCCGAACTGTCCCGGATGGACACCGACCGGCTCGGCATCTGCCTGGACCTGGCGCACCTCGCCTGCGCCTGGGAGGAACCGGCGCAGGCGCTGGCCCGGCTGCGTGCCGCCGGCCTGCCGGTGGTGAAGGTGCAGGTCTCCGCCGCGCTGGCCGCCGCCGACCCGGTCGCGGCCGCGGACACCCTGCGCGGGTACGTCGAACCGCGCTTCCTGCACCAGACGCGGACGGAAGCCTGCGGAGGCTCGGCCGGTCCGGCCGGTGCCGTGGATCCGGCCGACCCGGCGCACGCCGCCGACGACCTGGACGAGGCCCTGGACGCCGGCCTGCCGGGCGGCTGGCGGGTGCACTACCACGTGCCGCTGCACGCCGCACCCGCCCCGCCGCTGGAGTCGACGGTGCCGGTGCTGCGGGACGCCCTGCGGGAGCTGTTCGCCGGGCCGGTCGCCGGATGCGACCACCTGGACGTCGAGACGTACACCTGGGGGGTGCTGCCCGCGGCGCAGCGCCCGGGATCGGACGCGGAGCTGGCCGACGGGATCGCCGCGGAGCTGGCGTTCGCCCGCGACGAGCTGACCGCGCTGGGTCTGACCCCGGCCCCTGCCGGCCCCGCCGGCCCGATGGCCCCCGCCCCGTTGCTGAGGAGACACGATGACTAATCCACTGGTCGTGATCGACGTGGTCGGGCTGACCCCCCGACTGCTCGCCCACATGCCCCGGCTGCGGGCGCTGGCCGACGCCGGCTGCCAGACCGAACTCGGCACCGTACTGCCCGCGGTCACCTGCTCGGCGCAGGCCACCCTGCTCACCGGCGTGCCGCCGGCCGAACACGGCATCGTCGGCAACGGCTGGTACTTCCGCGACCTGGGCGAGGTGTTCCTCTGGCGGCAGCACCACGCGCTGGTGGGCGGGGAGAAGGTGTGGCAGGCGGCCCGCCGGGAGCGGCCGGACTACACGGTCGCCAACGTCTGCTGGTGGTACGCGATGGGCGCCGACGTGAACTGGACGGTGACGCCCCGGCCGATCTACTACGCCGACGGGCGCAAGGAGCCGGACTGCTACACCGACCCGCCGGAGCTGCACGACGAGCTGACCGCGAAGCTGGGCGGGTTCCCGCTCTTCACCTACTGGGGTCCGGGTGCCGGCCTGCCCTCTTCGGCCTGGATCTGCCGGGCGGCCGAACAGATCATGGCCGACCACGATCCGGACCTGACCCTGGTCTACGTGCCGCACCTCGACTACGACCTGCAACGCTTCGGCCCGTCCTCGCCACAGGCGGCGGCGGCCGCGGCGGAGCTGGACGGGATTCTCGGCCCGCTGCTGGACGCGGCGGCGGCCCGGAACGCGACAGTGGTGGCGCTCTCCGAGTACGGCATCACCGAGGCCAGCCGACCGGTGGACGTCAACCGGCTGCTCCGCTCCGAGGGGCTGCTGCGGGTCTACACCCAGGACGGGATGGAGTACCTGGACCCCTGGACGTCCCGGGCGTTCGCGGTGGCCGACCACCAGGTGGCGCACGTCTACGTGAAGGACCCGGCCGACGTGCCGGCGGTGGCGAAGCTCTGTGCCGGGCTGCCCGGGGTCGCCGAGGTGCTGGACGAGGCGGGCAAGGCCGAACACGGGCTGGACCACCCGCGCGCCGGCGAACTGGTGCTGGTCGCCGAGCCGGACGCCTGGTTCACCTACTACTACTGGCTGGACGACGCGAAGGCGCCGGACTTCGCCCGGCTGGTGGAGATCCACCGCAAGCCCGGGTACGACCCGGCGGAGCTCTTCTTCGACCCGGCCGCGCCCGGGGCGGCCAAGCGCCGGGCGGCGGTGGCGCTGGCGCGCAAGAAGCTCGGGATGCGCTACCTGATGAGCGTGGTGGGGCTCGACGCCGGCGCCCGGGCGGTACGCGGCTCGCACGGCCGGCTCCCCGCCGACCCGGCGGACGCCCCGGTGCTGCTCTGCTCGGATCCGTCGGTGGGCCGGGACCGGTACGCCGCCACCGAGGTCAAGGAACTGCTGCTGGGCCTCGCCGGGCTGGCCGGGGAGCGATCGTGACGGCGATCGTGCCGGACATCGATCTCGGCGAGCTGCGGAAGCGCCGGACAGCCAGCTCGCCGCGTTCCTCGACCGGCAGGATCCGGACTGGCCGGACGGGGCGCCCCGGGGCGTCTTCACCACGCTGCACCGGTTCGTGCTGGCCGGCGGCAAGCGGCTGCGCCCGATGTTCTGCTACTGGGGCTGGCGCGGCGCGGGCGGCGCGGACGGCAGCGCCATCGTGGCCGCCGCCGCGGCGCTGGAGCTGTTCCACGCCTTCGCGCTGATCCACGACGACATCATGGACGGCAGCGACCGGCGCCGGGGCGAGCCCTCGGTGCACCGGCTCTTCGCCGACCTGCACGCCCGGTCGGCGTGGCGCGGCGACCCCGCCTCGTACGGGCGGAGCACCGCGCTGCTCTGCGGCGACCTCTGCGCCGCCTGGGCGGACCAGATGTTCCACGAGTGCGGGCTGACCCCGGACGAGGTGCACCGGGGGTACGGGGTCTTCGCCACCATGCGTACCGAGGTGATCGCCGGGCAGTATCTGGACCTGGTCTCCGGGGTGGGGGACGGCTCGGTGGCGAGCGCGCTGACCGTGATCCGGATGAAGGCGGCCCGCTACACGGTGACCCGGCCGCTGCAGATCGGCGCCGCGCTGGCCGGCGGGTCGCCCGAGCTGCTGACCGCGCTCGCCGCGTTCGGTGACCCGCTCGGCGACGCGTTCCAGCTCCGCGACGACGTACTCGGGGTCTTCGGCGATCCGGCGCTGACCGGCAAGTCGATCCTGGACGACCTGCGCGAGGGGAAGCCGACGGTGATGATGGCGCTGGCCCGGGGGAGTGCCGACCGGGGCCAGGCGCAGCGGTTGAAGGCGCTCTTCGGCAATCCGGATCTCGATCCGGATGGCGCGGCGGAGCTGCGGGAGATCATCGTCGACACCGGTGCCCTGGACCGGATCGAGCAGATGATCAAGGTACGCGCCGACGCGGCGCTGACCGCGCTCGCCGACGCCCCGCTGCTCGGCGGGACCGCCGAGGTGCTCGCGGCGCTGGCCGGCGAGGCGGTCGACCGGCAGGTGTAGAGGTGGACCAGGGCCGGCCCGATCGGACCGGCCCTGGCACGGGCGAAGCGGTCAGAGGCCCCAGTTGCGCAGTTCCCGGTTGAAGGTGCTGGCGTAGTTGGTGGTGCCGGTCACCTTCGGGTGGAAGGACTGCTGGGACGGCTGGAGCGGTTCGTCGGGGACCTCACCATCGGTCTTCGCCGCGACGATCCCGTGGATGGTCTCCGGGTTGCCGCAGATCGCCTGCCCGGCGAAGTCCATGTTGGCGATCGGGTCGGCGAACCGGGCCTGGATCCCGGCCGTCCGGGCGGCGGCGGCGATCTCGCCGAGGACGTCCGAGAGTTCCCGGCCGGTCTGGTTGATCCAGTCGGCCTCCGAGTCCGAGATCCCGTACCCCAGCCACTCGACGCAGTTGCCGTCGTTGTCCATCAGCTCCGGGTACCCCATCAGCATGATCTTCGCGTTGGGTGCCTCCTGTGCGATGGCCCGCAACACCGTGAGCACCGACTCCCGCATCTCGAACTGCATCAGTCGGGGAAGGTAGTCCGCCGCCCGCTGCCCGTCGATCTCCGCCTCCTGGCACGGTATGGGCAGCAGGATGCAGTTCTGCAGGGCCGCGCTCCACTTGATGTCGTTCCCCCCGATGGAGAGGGAGACGAGCGTGGTGTTCTCGTCGAGGAAGCCCTTGTCGAGCTGGGAGACCTCCCGCCGGGCGCCCCGGGCGACATCACCCCAGGCGTTCCGGAACGGTGCCCCGGTGAGCGGGTCGTTGACCCGCTTGCCGGAGATCGGGTTCACCCCGGTCGGCAGCAGGTGGTCCGTCTCCGAGCCGGAACAGGCGAGCAGGTGGTAGTCCATGTTCGGATCGAGACTGTCCGCCCGGGTGCCGATGCTGCGCTGCTGCGGGTCGTCCCGGAGGAAGGCCTTCCGGGACCAGGCGTGCCGGGAGCGATGGCAGCCGTTGCGGTAGTCCTCCATCCCGTCGCCGTTGTGGTTGGAGTCGTGGTAGTAGTCCAGGGCGGCGTTCGTCGCCGCTCCCTCACCGGAGGAGTACGACTCACCGAGCGCCACCACGAAGTTGCGCGGCTTGGCGCTCAGCGGGACGAACGCCACCGCGTCCCAGGCGACGTTGTCCACCCCCAGCCCGCCGCCGTTGCGGGTCACGTTGCTCATGCTGATCGTGGGGGTGCCGTTGAACTGGAAGACGCCGAGCGGGACCCACCGGTCGTCGCCCTGCCGCTGTGGCAGCGTACGGGTCTTGTAGCGGCTGGCCGCCGGGGTGGCGCTGGCGCCCCGGTCGACCGTGTAGTGCGCCTGCTGGCTGTCCGCACCGTGTCCGGGCATGTGCACGAAGACCCGGGCCCACTGGTTCAGGGTCTGCCCCAGCCGCCAGGTGCCGGTGACCTTCACCTTGTACGCGGCCTCGCTGCCGTCGTTCTGCTCGTGGGCGAACCAGAAGTGCCCGTCCAGGCCGGCGCCGATCTGGTGCATGTCCACCTTGGAGGGATACAGCCCGGCGGAGGTGCCGCTGAACTGGAGGCTGAACGTGCCCCGGTTGGTCGTCGGGGTCGCGCAGCGGTCGGACCGGATGACCGGTACGTCGTCGGGCTGGTCATCGACGATCAGCGCGTTCGAGGGGATCCCGTTCACCGCGCACTCCGGTGGATAGTGGGTGCCCCGCGCCGGTTCCGCCGCGCCCGGACTGAACCGCAGGTTCTCGTAGCCGCAGTCCTGCTCGCAGACCGACTTCGTGACCACCGGCCAGTGCCACCAGCAGTGGAAGTCGCTGTAGCCGCACGACCCCTGGCCGGCCGGGTTGACCGAGCAGTTGTTGGCGGTGGTGCAGAAGGTCCGCACCGGCGGCCGGATCGCGGAGGTGCGCGCGACCGGGCTGGTCCACCACGCCTGGAGGTAGCCGGGGTAGTAGTCGTCGGGCGTCCGGAAGTCGGACTTGACGATCGGGAACGCCGCCCAGCCCATCACCTTCTCCGGGTACGGCCACTGGTTGGGCCGTGCGGCGTCACCCGGTGACCCCTCCCCGTTCAGGCCGTTCAGGAACCCGAGGCGGTTGAAGGGGTAGTCCGGGTTCGCCGGGTTCTGCGACCAGCCGAGCCCCCAGTTGCCCCGGTCGTCGGTGCACGACGGCCCCGGCGAGCAGCCGGTGCCGCCGGTGACCGCCTGCGGGTTCAGCCCGGTGTTGTACGCCCACACCGCGGCGAACCAGTTCTCGATCCTCGACGGGTCGGAGTTGTTGACCCGGATGCCGAGGTTGTAGAGCTGGTTCCACTTGTCCTGGAGGATGCGCAGGCCGGCGGCGATGTTCGTGGCGTAGTCGGCGGCGATGGCACGCTGCTCGTTCAGCGGCCGGATGACCTCGCCCGGCCGCCCCTTGCCGGCCAGCCGCATGCCGTCGGTGACCTGCCCGACGCCGTACCCGCAGTCGGCGTCGGCCCAGTTGATCAGCCAGCCGTCCTCGTTCTCGATGCCGTAGTAGTTGCCGATCAGCGGGTTGGCCGGTACGCCCTCCAGGGCGTGCCAGGAGGCCTGCCACAGGTTCGACTCCTGGGCCAGGATGCCGAGCATGATCTGGGCGGGTACCCGCCCGCCGCCGGCCAGGTCCCGGGGCGGCAACATGCCCTGCGGCGACCAGGCCGGCAGCCCGGTGCCGCGCCAGTTGGCCGGGCGCTGGATGGTCAGTGCCCGCTGCACGGCCAGGTTGGCGGCCCACTCGATCTGCTGCCAGTGCGGCTGCTCCACCTGGAACCGGACGTCGTTGCGCGGCACCGAGCAGTACCGGTCGTCGTCGACCGGGTTGGTCGAGGAGCCGGCGGCCAGCGGGCTGGCACCGCGGGTCGCGGCCGCCACCCGGAACATCGGCGCCGGCCGCCTGCCCTCGTCGATCCGGTCGGTGGTCCGGTCGAAGGGCCCGACCTGGAAACCGAGGGTCCGGCCGGTCGCCGGCACCCGGGCCTCCAGGTTGACCGGCCGGGCGTCGCCGGGGGCGGGTCGGGGCGCGGCCGCGCCGGCCACCGTGGACCGGGTGGGGCCGGCGTCGCTGACCGCGACCTGCCCCAGGGTGGAGACCGCCGCCCGGACCGGCACGGCGAGCTGCCGTACGCCGGCCGGGAGGGTCGCGGCGACGCTCTTCGGGTTGCCGGTGATGAAGGCCCGGCCACCGGTGCCGGCGGAGAGGCCGACCTCGGCCAGCGGTCCCCGGGCCAGCTCGCGGGAGCCGCCGCCGGTGGTGTGCCGGACCACCGTCGTCGCCTCGTCGGCCATCTCCAGGTACGACAGCCCGCCGGCGGCGTTCGGCCGCAGGTAGGCGGCCACCCCTGCGGTCTCGGTCACCGTCGTACGGGTGCCGTCGGCGGCGAGCGCGAAGATGCGGCCGCCCTCGGCGGCGGCGACACCGTCGCGGAACGGCACCGCGGAGGTCACCTGGCCGGCCAGTTCGTGCCGGCTGACCGTACTGCCCCGGGTGGTGTCGACGACGTGCAGCCGGGTCCTGCCCAGGTCGGTCGCGCCGCCCTGGCTCAGCACCGCGGTCTCGCCGGCACCGCAGCCGGGGTTGTGGTAGGCGACGCTGACGGTCAGGTCGAGCTTGGTCACCCGCCCGGTGCCCAGGTCGACGATGGCGGCGAAGGCACCCCGGTCGAACAGGTGGGACCGGTTGGTGAAGTGACGCGGCTGGTAGACCACGACGGCGCGGTCTCCGGAGCCGGTGAGGCAGGCGTTGCCGATCCACTGGTCGCTCTGGATCAGCGGCTCGACCAGGGTCGCGGCGGTGCGCCAGGTGTAGCCGGTCTTCGACTCGGCGACCAGCAGGTGGAAGCCGGTGCTGTCGCCGCTGGTGGTCCAGGCCGTGTCGGCGGAGGCCTGCCAGCCCTTCGGCAGCACCTGGTCGCGCTGCTGGCGCGCGACGGTCGACGGGTCGGGTGGGCTCGCGGGGTCGGCCGCCGTGGACGGCCCGGGCGCGGGTTTCGCCGCCGCCGGTGGTTGCGCCGAGGCGGGCGCGCCGCCGAAGACCAGGCTCGCCGCGAGGAACGCGGCGAGCGGCGCGGGGAAGCGGCGGTGCCGGTTCATCGGGCCGTCACCCTGCCGGTGGCCCCTGGTTGGACGTTCCGTTGGCGCATGACCTGTACCTCCGCAGACTGGGGATCCTGAGGTCGCGCCGGGGAACCAGGGGCGGCCGGTGGGGTGCGGTGGCGCCTTTTCCTGTCGTCCTCGGCGCGGGGCTGACCGGCTGGCCGGTCGCACGGCGAGCGTCGTGGGGCCCTCGCGGCGACTGTAGGTCCGACGGGCACCGGAAGCTCATCGTCGGCTCATCGTCCGTCCACCTGCCGGCTGTTCCAGCTCCGCACCGTCCGGCCACCGGCACCGGACCGTCCAGATGGGGCCAACTTTTCTCCCTGTAAACGAAAGTCCAATCTGCTGTGGCAGAAGGTATGGACACATCTACCTGAAGAAATTAGTGTCGTCGCCAAGACACACATGTTTCACCGATGTAACCGGCGGCGCGGTTAACCATCGCCCGGCCCACCGAGCAGCTCGGGTCGGCACCCCACCGCTACGGCATCTGGCGCGACGGCGCGCGCCCTGCCTGGCAGTCCTGGTCAGGAGGGAAGGGCACCGTATGTCCAGAACAGACCATCGAAGCACGCCCAGCCGGCGATGGCGGGCGACCGGCACCGCGCTGTTGCTGGTGGCGACCGCCGTACCGGCGGTGTTCGGCGCCACCGCCCCCGCCCAGGCGCACCCGATCAACGCCGCCGACTTCCAGCAGGTCACCCTCGCCCGCGGCGTGGCCGAGGTCGGCGAGCCGATGACGATCGCGGTGCTGCCGGACCGATCCGTGCTGCACACCGCCCGCAACGGCACCGTGCGCCGCACCGACGCGGCCGGCAACACCGCCGTGGTCGGCACCCTGCCGGTCTACACCCACGACGAGGAGGGGTTGCAGGGCGTCGGCGTCGACCCCGGCTTCGCCACCAACCGGCACATCTACCTCTACTACGCCCCACCGCTGTCCACCCCGGCCGGCGGCGCGCCCGCGAACGGCACCGCGGCGCAGTTCGCCCCGTTCGCCGGGGTCAACCGGCTGGCCCGGTTCACCCTGAACGCCGACTTCACCCTCAACATGGGCAGCCAGGTCACCGTCCTCGACGTACCGGCGGACCGGGGCATGTGCTGCCACGTCGGCGGGGACATCGACTTCGACGCCGCCGGCAACCTCTACCTCTCCACCGGCGACGACTCCAACCCGTTCGAGTCGGCCGGCTACGCCCCGATCGACGAGCGGACCACCCGCTACCCCGCGTACGACGCGCAGCGCTCGGCCGGCAACACCAACGACCTGCGGGGCAAGATCCTGCGGATCAAGGTGAACGCCAACGGGACGTACTCGGTCCCGGCCGGGAACCTCTTCGCACCGGGCACCGCGAACACCCGCCCGGAGATCTACGCGATGGGCTTCCGCAACCCGTTCCGGATGAGCGTCGACAAGGCCACCGGCGTGGTCTACGTCGGCGACTACGGCCCGGACGCCGGCTCCACCAACCCCAACCGGGGACCGAGCGGCCAGGTCGAGTTCAACCGGATCGCCTCGCCGGGCAACTACGGCTGGCCGTACTGCACCGGCACCAACACCAGCACCGAGACGTACAACGAGTGGACGTTCCCGGACGGTCCGTCCGGCGGCAAGTACAACTGCGGCGGCGGGCCGACCAACAACTCGTTCCGCAACACCGGTCAGGGCACCCTGCCGGCGGCCCGGCCGGCCTGGATCCGGTACGCCGGTGACGCCGGCACCCCGCCGGAGTTCGGCGGCGGCTCGGAGTCGCCGATGGGCGGCCCCGTCTACCGGTACAGCGCCTCGAACCCGTCGACCACGAAGTTCCCGCAGTCCTTCGACGGCCAGTTCTTCGCCACGGAGTTCGGCCGGGGCTGGATCAAGCCGATCCACGTCAACGGCGACGGATCGCCGGGCACCATCGACACCTTCCCCTGGGTCGGCAAGCAGGTGATGGACTCGGCGTTCGGCCCGGACGGCTCCCTCTACGTCCTCGACTACGGCACCGGCTACTTCAACGGTGACGCCAACTCGGCCCTCTACCGCTTCGACTACGTCGGCGGCGGCAACCGGGCCCCGACCGCGGTCGCCAGCGCCACCCCCACCTCCGGGGCCGCCCCGCTGACCGTCGCCTTCTCCTCGGCCGGCTCCTCCGACCCCGAGGGCGGGGCCCTGAGCTACTCCTGGGCGTTCGGCGACGGCACCAGCTCCACGGCGGCCAACCCGACCAAGACGTACACCGCGAACGGCACCTACACGGCGATGCTGACCGTACGGGATCCGGCCGGCGCCACCGGGACCGCCAGCGTGACCGTCGGGGTCGGCAACACCGCGCCGACGGTGACCATCACCGCCCCGGCCAGCGGGCAGCTCGTCGCCTTCGGTGAGACGGTGCCGTTCCAGATCACCGTCACCGACCCGGAGGAGGGGACGATCGACTGCTCCCGGGCCAAGATGACCTACGTGCTGGGCCACGACACCCACGGCCACCAGATCACCTCGGCCAACGGCTGCTCCGGCACCATCACCATCCCCGTCGACGGCGAGCACGACGACGCGGCGAACATCTTCCCGGTCTTCGACGCGGAGTACACCGACCGGGGCGGGCTGACCACCCACACCCAGCACGTCCTGGCGCCGAAGCACCGCCAGGCCGAGCACTACGGCAGCTCGTCCGGGGTCGCGAAGTTCACCAAGACCGCCGCCGAGGGCGGGCAGACCGTCGGCGACATCAACAACGGGGACTGGATCGCGTTCCAGCCGTACCGGCTGGCCAACGCCACCTCGTTCAGCGCCCGGGTCTCCTCGGCCGGCGCCGGCGGCACCCTCCAGGTGCGGGCCGGCTCCGCCACCGGCAGCGTGCTCGGCTCGGCGACCGTTCCGGTGACCGGCGGCTGGGAGACCTTCGCCACCGTGACCGGCACGATCTCCGCGCCGCCGGCCGGCACCACCACGCTCTACCTCACGTTCGCCGGCTCCGGCACCGGGGCGCTCTACGACCTGGACGCCTTCACCATCAACACCGGCGGCGGCACCACCCCGTCCGGTTCCGGCCCGATCAAGGGGCTGGCCGGCAAGTGCCTGGAGATCGACGGCGGCAGCACCGCCGACGGTGCCCAGGCGCAGATCTCCACCTGCACCGCCACACCCCGGCAGACCTGGACGGTGACCGGCCAGACGCTGCGGAACTCCGGCAAGTGCCTGGACATCTCCGGCGCCGGCACCGCCAACGGTACGAAGATCCAGCTCTGGACCTGCAACGCCACCGCCGCGCAGAACTGGGCCGCCCAGGCCGACGGCACGCTGCGCAACCCGGTGTCGGGCAAGTGCCTGGACGTCTCGGCGAACAGCTCCGCCGACGGCCAGGACGTGCACCTGTGGGACTGCGTCGCCGGCGCCGCCAACCAGAAGTGGACCCTGCCCTGATTTTCCGGATGTAAGGAAGGGGCCCTTCCTATCGTTTTCTGTAGAGGAAGGGCCCCCTCCTAACCGCCCTCAGAGGGAGAGCACCCATGCGCAGACTGCTCCGTCCCGTCCTCGGTACGGCGATGGCGGCGCTCGCCGTCATCGCCTGTACCACCCCGGCGGGCCCGGCCAGCGCCGCCGACGCCCCGTACGACGTCCTGGTCTTCTCCAAGACCGCCGGCTTCCGCCACGACTCGATCGCGGTCGGCACCCAGGCGATCCGCGAACTCGGCGCGGCGAACAGCTTCACCGTGACCGCCACCGAGGACGCGACCGCCTTCACCACCGCCAACCTGGCCCAGTACGAGGCGGTGGTCTTCCTCAACACCACCGGGGACGTGCTCAACGCCGGCCAGCAGAGCGCGTTCGAGTCCTACATCCGCAGCGGCAGGGGGTACGTCGGGGTGCACGCCGCCGCCGACAGCGAGTACGACTGGCCGTTCTACGGCAACCTCGTCGGGGCGTACTTCGCCTCGCACCCGGCGATCCAGCAGGCCAACGTCAAGGTGGAGCACCGGGGGCACGCCGCCACCGCGCACCTGCCGCAGACCTGGACCCGCACCGACGAGTGGTACAACTACCGGACCAACGCCCGGTCCACGGCGCGGGTGCTGGCCACCCTGGACGAGTCGTCGTACTCCGGTGGCGGGATGGGCGCCGACCACCCGCACGCGTGGTGCAAGACGTACGAGGGCGGTCGCTCCTTCTACACCGGCGGCGGCCACACCCAGGCCTCGTACGCCGAGCCGGCCTTCCGGGCACACCTGCTCGGCGGCATCCGGTACGCCGCCGGTCGCAGCAAGGCCGACTGCCGGCCGGAGACCGGCTACAGCAGCCTCTACAACGGCTCCACCACCGGCTGGTCGCAGGCCGGGCCGGGTAACTTCACCAACTCCGACGCCACGCTCACCTCGGTCGGTGGGATGGGGCTGTTCTGGTACAGCGCCAAGCAGTTCACCTCGTACTCCCTGAAGCTGGACTGGCGGATGGCGGGCGACGACAACTCGGGGATCTTCATCGGCTTCCCGCCGTCGACCGACCCGAACTCCGCGGTGAACAACGGCTACGAGATCCAGATCGACGCGACCGACGCGGCCGACCGGACCACCGGGGCGGTCTACTCGTTCAAGTCGGCGGACATCGCGGCCCGGGACGCGGCGCTCAACGCGCCGGGGGAGTGGAACAACTACGAGCTGCTGGTCGAGGGGGAGCGGCTGCGGGTCTACCTCAACGGCGTGCTGATCAACGACTTCACCAACACCGATCCGGTGCGTTCGCTCGCCGGACACATCGGGATCCAGAACCACGGTGACGGTGACGACGTGGCGTTCCGCAACATCCGGATCAAGGAGCTGGGCGGCGGTCCGGACCCGGGGCCCGGGAGCACCGTGCAGGCCGAGGCGTTCAGCACGCAGAGCGGGGTCACCGTGGTCGGCAAGGCCGGCGCCAACGGCGGCTCGACGATCGGGTACCTCGACCCGGGTGACTGGGCGGCGTACAACGGGCTCGACCTGACCGGGGTCACCTCGTTCCGTTCCCGGGTCGTCTCCGGCGGGGCCGGCGGCACCCTTCAGGTGCGTACGGGCTCGGCCACCGGCCCGGTGCTCGGCTCGGTGACGGTGCCGAACACGGGTGGCTGGGAGAGCTACGCGGAGGTGAGCACCGCGCTGTCCGGCGTACCGTCCGGGGCGCAGAACGTCTACCTGACCGTCGCCGGTTCCGGCGGGGGCCTGTACGACGTCGACGAGTTCACCCTGGTCCGGGGCGGCACCACCCCGTCGGGCTCCGGTCCGGTCAGGGGGCTGGCCGGCAAGTGCCTGGAGATCGACGGCGGCAGCACCGCCGACGGTGCCCAGGCGCAGATCTCCACCTGCACCGGTTCGGCCCGGCAGAGCTGGACGGTGACCGGCCAGACCCTGCGCACCCTCGGTAAGTGCCTGGACATCTCCGGCAGTGCCACGGCCAACGGTACGAAGGTCCAGCTCTGGACCTGCAACGGCACCGCCGCGCAGAGCTGGGCGGTCCAGGCCGACGGCACGCTGCGCAACCCGGTGTCGGGCAAGTGCCTGGACGTCTCGGCGAACAGCTCCGCCGACGGCCAGGACGTGCACCTGTGGGACTGCGTGGCCGGCGCCGCCAACCAGAAGTGGACCCTGCCCTGAAATGAGCGGGCGGCGGGCGGGCGCGCGACCCCCACCCCCACCACCGCGCCGGCCCGCCGCCCGCCGCTCGCCCCCGCCACTCCTTGATCCCGGTGATTAGGGAGTGGTGGGGGCGACACGCCGACGACACGCGGGAAGGACTCCCTGATCATCGCGATCATGAGGGGGTGGTGGGGGTTCCTGGCGCGGGGGGTACGGCTTAGAGTGTGGTTGGCGACCCCCGGGGGTGGCCGGTGGTCGGGCGGGAGGCGCAACCCGTGCGGCTCAGGTGCCGTCGCACCCGCCGGTTTCTCCGACGGGGTGTCGCCACGTTCCGGACGGTCATCCTCGCCCCGCCCCACCGGCGCCCGACGTGGCGCAGTCGCGAATCCCGTGTGACCGACAGGGAGAAAGACCATGGCGCGACCCATCACGCTCTTCACCGGCCAGTGGGCCGACCTACCGTTCGAGGAGGTGTGCCGGCTCGCCTCCGAGTGGGGCTACGACGGGCTGGAGATCGCCTGCTGGGGCGACCACTTCGAGGTCGACAAGGCGCTCGCCGACCCCTCGTACGTCGAGCGCAAGCGGGAGACGCTGGCCAAGTACAACCTCCAGGTGTTCACGATCTCCAACCACCTCGTCGGGCAGGCGGTCTGCGACCACCCGATCGACGAGCGGCACCAGGACATCCTGCCGGCCCGGATCTGGGGCGACGGCGAACCCGAGGGCGTACGGCAGCGCGCCGCCGAGGAGATCAAGGACACCGCCCGGGCGGCGGCGAAGCTCGGGGTGAACACCGTGGTCGGGTTCACCGGCTCGTCGATCTGGCACACCCTGGCGATGTTCCCGCCGGTCCCGCCGTCGATGATCGAAAAGGGGTACCAGGACTTCGCCGACCGCTGGAACCCGATCCTCGACGTCTTCGACGAGGTCGGGGTGCGGTTCGCGCACGAGGTGCACCCGAGCGAGATCGCGTACGACTACTGGACCACCAAGCGCACCCTGGAGGCGATCGGCCACCGGCCGGCGTTCGGGCTCAACTGGGACCCGTCGCACTTCGTCTGGCAGGAACTCGACCCGGTGAACTTCATCTTCGACTTCGCCGACCGCATCTACCACGTGGACTGCAAGGACGCGAAGGTCCGTACCGGCGACGGGCGCCGGGGCCGGCTCTCGTCCCACCTGCCCTGGGCCGACCTGCGCCGGGGCTGGGACTTCGTCTCCACCGGGCACGGCGACGTCCCGTGGGAGGACTGCTTCCGGGCGCTGAACGCCATCGGCTACGACGGCCCGATCTCGATCGAGTGGGAGGACGCCGGAATGGACCGGCTGGTCGGGGCGCCGGAGGCCCTGCAGTTCGTCCGCCGGCTCGCGTTCGACGCTCCGAGCGCCGCCTTCGACGCCGCGTTCAGCAGCAAGGACTGAGCACCCCCGTTCATGATCGCGAAGAGTCCGGCCCGCCGTGGCGAGCCGGACTCTTCGCGATCAGGGGGAGGCCCTGTCGATAGGTCAGAGGGTGGTGCCGTTGGCTCCGCCGGAGGGCTTCGCCCGGGAGGTGGAACCCGTCGGCGTCGAGGGCGACGACGGAGCCGTCGTACCCGATCCGGCGGTCGTACCCGCGAGCTTGCTGTCGGAGTCGGAACCCAACGCGGACGTGCCGTTGTCCTGCCCCAACTTCTCCGCGAGCCTGGTCTGGCTCAGGCGGTCCTTGCCCTCGCTGTAGAGGCGGTTGGCCTGCGCCTGGGCCACCCCGGCGGCTTCCTGCACCGTGGGGTGGTCAAGGACCTTGCGCCCCTTGACGACCAGCTCCTCGTACTTCTCCCGGCCCGCGCGGGCGCCCAGGACGAAGCCCACAGCCACCCCGCCGACGAACCACAGCTTTCCGCGCATGGCGGCTCCTTCCGTGCTTGACGCGAACCGTGCCCCCGGATGTCCCCGGTGGTCGGCCGTGTCGCGCCTGCGTCGTCTGTCCCCAGCTCAGTACCCATCCTCCACCAAGCTCATGCGCGAGAGCGTGAAGCCTCGCTATTTGTCCCGATATCTAGGGGCTCCCGCGTCGCTGGTCCGGACACCCCGGCCCCGGGGGCGATAACCCGGTAGCCCACCACCCCCGGGTGTCCTGTACTCTTGTGCCGTCGCACGGCGCCGGAGAGATCCAGTGCCGGACACACCGCGATCCCCCGTAGCTCAATTGGCAGAGCAGCCGGCTGTTAACCGGCAGGTTTTTGGTTCGAGTCCAAACGGGGGAGCTTTCCCAAATCCCGCCCGCCGGCCCCGTCGGCGGGCATCGTCGTATCTGGGACCCGCTCATGACCCGGTCCCTGTCGCCCGGGCGTCCGCCCGGGGCCGATACGCGGCCGCAGCATCGGGTGCGGCATGACACGCGGGTGGTGAGGGAATGGCCGGATCGCGCAGGCGTGCCGTCCTGCTGGTCGCCGCCCTGCTCGTCATCGGCTGGCTGGTGGTCGGCGCGGTGTCCGGGCCGTACGCGGGACGGCTGAGCGAGGTGGCCACCAACGACAACGCCGCGTTCCTGCCCTCCGACGCCGAGGCGACCCGGGCCCAGCAGCTGGCCGACCGCTTCGTCGCGCGGCAGACCACCCCGGCGCAGGTCGTCTACAGCCGGGACAGCGGGATCACCGACGCCGACCGGCAGCGCGCAGAGGCCGACGCGGCGCGGTTCGCCCGGGTGCCCGGGGTGGTGGCGCCGCTGCCGCCGCCGATACCCAGCGAGGACGGGCAGGCGCTCCAGGTGATCGTGCCGATCGACAACACCGCGGGGGACCAGGTCCGCGAGGTCGTCGAGGAGTTGCGCCGGATCGCCGGCCACGGGGGCGGCGGGGAGACCGTCGTCGTCGGTGGTCCGGCGGGACTGCTCAGTGACCTGATCGAGGTCTTCTCCTCGATCGACGGGCCGCTGCTGCTGGTCACCCTCGTGGTGGTGCTGGTGATCCTGCTCGTCGTCTACCGCAGCCCGATTCTGTGGGTCATCCCGCTGCTCGCCGCCGGCCTGTCGTACGCGCTCGCCTCCCTCGCCGTCTACTTCCTGGCGAAGGAAGGCGTGATCATGCTGAACGGGCAGGCCCAGGGCATTCTCACCGTGCTGGTCTTCGGTGCCGGGACCGACTACGCCCTGCTGCTGATCGCCCGCTACCGGGAAGAACTCTGCCGGCACAAGGGGACCGTCCAGGCCATGGTGGTGGCCTGGCGCGGCGCCGCGCCGGCGATCTTCGCCTCCGGCAGCACCGTCATCGCCGGGCTGCTCTGCCTGCTGCTCTCCAGCCTCGCCTCAAACCAGGCGCTCGGCCCGGTCGCCGCGGTCGGCATCGGCGCCACCCTCGTGGTCATGCTCACCTTCCTCCCGGCCCTGCTGCTGCTGGGCGGCCGCTGGGCGTTCTGGCCCCGTTCCCCGTACGCCGAGGACGCTGCCTCGGTCGGCCGGCTGTGGAAGCCGGCCGCGAACTTCATCGCCCGCCGGTCCCGGCTCGTCTGGGTGGTGACCACCCTGTTCCTGATCGGGCTCGCCGTCGGGCTGACCCAGCTCGGGGCCACCCGGCTGGGCCAGTCGGAGCTCTTCACCGGCCGGACCGACTCGGTGATCGCCCAGGAGGTGATCGACCGGCACTACCCCGGCGGGCTGGGCAGCCCGGCCACGATCTTCACCGCGGAGGGCACCGTGGACCGGGTGGCGGCGGCGGCCCGGTCGGTGCCGGGCGTCGCCGAGGTCCGGGCCGTACCGGCCGCCGACGCGGCACCCGCCGCCCCGGCGGCGCCGGGCATCCCGGCGCCGCCCGCCGGCCCACCCCGGGTGGTGGACGGGGTGGTCCAGCTCCAGGCGACCCTGACGGCCGCGCCGGACAGCCAACAGGCCGAGCAGACGGTACGGCGGCTGCGCGCCGCCGTGCACGCGGTACCGGACGCCGGCGCGGTGGTCGGCGGCTTCACCGCGATCAGCGTGGACAGCGCCGACGCCTCGGACCGGGACCGTAACCTGATCATCCCGGTGGTGCTCGGTGTCATCGCGGTGATCCTGGCGCTGCTGCTGCGCGCCCTGCTCGCCCCGATACTGCTGATCCTGACCGTGGTGCTGTCCTTCCTGGCCACCCTCGGGCTCTGCGCGCTGCTGTTCCGGTACGTCTTCGGCTTTCCCGGCGTCGACGCGTCGTTCCCGCTGTTCGCGTTCGTCTTCCTGGTCGCGCTCGGCATCGACTACAACATCTTCCTGATGAGCCGGGTGCGGGAGGAGTCCGTCCGGCGGGGCACCCGGGCCGGGGTGCTGCGCGGGCTGGTGGTCACCGGGGGGGTGATCACCTCCGCCGGCATCGTGCTGGCCGCGACCTTCTCGGCGCTCGCCGTACTGCCGTTGGTGATCCTGATCGAGCTGGGCGTGGCGGTCGCGCTCGGCGTACTCCTGGACACCATCATCGTGCGGTCGCTGCTGGTCCCGGCGCTGGCCTACGACATCGGGCCGGCGATCTGGTGGCCCTCCCGGCTGGCCCGCACCAGCGGACCTCCGGACGGCGGCGGGGGAGGACATGCCGGACCTGCCGACCGAGACTGACGTGGTGATCGTCGGCGGTGGACTGGCCGGACTGGCCGCGGCCCGCCGCCTGCACCGGGCCGGTACCCCGTGGGTGCTCGTCGAGGCCGCCGACCGGCTCGGCGGCCGGGTCGCCACCGACGCGGTGGACGGCTCACTGCCGACCGCAGCCTGGGTGGTCAACACCGCCTATCCGCGCCTCGCCGCGCTGCTCGACCTGGCCACCCTGGAACTCGGCCTGTTCACCCCGGGCGTGCTGGTACGCCGGGGTGCCACCCTGCACCGGATGGTGCATCCGCTGCGGGAGCCGCTCGGGGCGGGCCGGACGATGCTGACCGGGCTGGCCGACGCCGCCGGCCTGGGACGGGCCGATCCACCCCTCGGCGACATGCGGCCCCCCACCGCCGTGCCGGACCCTCGCCGGCTGGGCGCCGTCAACAGTGTCGGGCGGGTCAGCGACCGGGTCCGGCTGGCCGCGCTGGCCACCCGCTGCGCGGTCTACCCGGCGGCGCGGCTGCTCGCCTGGCCCGAACTGAGCACCGAGATGGCGCTGTGCCGGGCGGGGCTCTCCGAGCGGATCGTCGAGGAACTGCTCCGGCCGTTCCTCTCCGGTGTCTTCGGCGAGCGGGAGCTGACCACCTCCAGCCACGTCTTCGCGATGGTGCTCCGGTCGTTCGTGCGGGGTCGGATCGGGCTGCCCGCGGCGGGGATCGCGGCGCTGCCCCGGGCCGTGGCGGCGCCCCTGCCGGCGTACCTGCTGCGGCTCAACGTGGCGGCGACGCGGCTGGGGCCGGGGCTGGTGCAGACCTCGGCCGGGAAGATCCGCTGCCGGGCGGTGCTGGTCGCCGTCGACCCGCCGGCCGTGCGCACCCTGCTGCCAACCCTGCGCCGGGTACACATGCACGGGCTGACCACGTACTACCACTCCGCGGTCGAGCCGCCGCTGGACGAGCCGGTCCTGCTGCTCGACGGGGACCGCCGGGAACTGGTCTCGAACACGGTGGTGGCGAGCCGGGCCGCCCCGACGTACGCACCGGCCGGGCGACACCTGATCGCCACCTCGGTGGCCGGGCCGGCACCGCCGCCGGAGCCGATGGTCCGCGCCGAACTGGCCCGGCTGTACGGCCGCCCGACCGACGACTGGGAGCACCTGACCACCGTCACCGTGCCGGCGGCGCTGCCCGCCGCCCCGGCACCGCAGGGACGGCTCCGCAAGGCGGTGGCGATGGGCGACGGGATCTACCTCGCGGGCGACCACCGGGCGAGCCCCTCCGTACAGGGAGCGCTTGCCAGCGGCTGGCAGGCGGCGGGCGCCATCCTCCGCCGGCTGGTCGGTTGACCCTGCTCCGGCCGCCCGCCTGGCGTCACCCCGGCTTCGATGCCGGTTGCTATTCTCGCCCTGCACGGGCTCGCCCCGCGCGGGGCGGTAGCTCAGTCGGTTAGAGCAGGGGACTCATAATCCCTCGGTCGCGGGTTCGAGTCCCGCCCGCCCCACCCTTGCGGAAGACATAGCGGTAGCCCTGGTCGGGAGTGATCTCGAGGAACCAGGGCTACCGCTGTCTTGGGTGTCGAATCCCTCTACGTGCCAGATCTGTGCCAGATCAGGCAGCGGTCGGGCTCGCTACAGCGAGACGATCGCCGAGCAGGGCGTCATCGCCTGGCCGCCGCCACGCAACGGCCCCTGCTGGTGCGGATCGGGAACGAAGTATAAGAAATGCTGCGGCCGAGTGGCCTGAGGGAGCAGCCCGCGTCAGACGGGGTCGACTGCCGTTCCGGCTCGTCACAGGACACCCCGATTGGCGCGTGACCCGGTCGTAGGTAGCGGAAGTGGATTACCGGCGACGGTCGCCGTGCGGTTCGTATGGTGATGCCTCCGGCCCACATACCTCTCTGGCCTGCGGCTTCCCAGTGCGCTCTGATCGGCATGCGGACCATCGCCGCAGCCGACGGTTGGTTCGGCTGATGTCGTCGCCTGGTTACGAGTCGTCGTTGGTATAGCATTGCTGCTATGACCTGGGGTGTCGTTGAGCTGGAGCCGGAGGTCGAGAAGTGGCTGGAAAGCCTGCCAACTGCACTGTTTGCCAGGGCGGCGTTCTACGTCGATCTGTTGGCGGAGCAGGGCCCGCTGCTGGGTGAGCCGTACACGAAGCAGCTTGATGGGAAGCTGCGCGAGTTGCGGTTACCTCGAGCGGCAGGCGGTAAGGGTCACCTACTGGATCGCGTCCGACAAGCGGATCATCCTGCTGACGGTGTTCCACAAGACGCGCATGCGCGACGATCGAGAGGTCGACCGGGCGCGGCGGGCGTTGGCTCGGTGTGTCGACGAGGCGCACCGCGTTGAAGAGGAGAAGGGCTAGGCCATGGATGAACGGGCAGACTGGGCCGCCATGCGCGACCGGCGCATGGCTGAGCCCGGAGCCGAGGAGGCGTACGACGCGGCGCGGCTGGCGTTTGAGCTCGGCCGTGCGGTGCGGGAGCTTCGTGAGCGTCGGGGTTGGAGTCAGTCGCAGCTCGCGCAGACATCGGGGATGACCCAGTCGGCGGTTGCTCGGTTTGAGGCGGGCGGGACCGTTCCGACGTTGCCGGTGTTGGAGCGGTTGGCGGCGGCGTTGGATGTGAGCCTCAGTGTCAGTTTTGAGCCGCGTGACGCTGCGGCTTGAGTCGCTGACCGCGCCCGATTGCGCTCCTATGAAGTTCATCGGGCACCTCCTCGCGCCCGTGACCCGCTCAAACGCAGCGGTAGAAGATCACCAGTGATGGTGGCGACGCGGTTCGCATGGTGATGCCTCCGGCCCACCAACAGCGCCTGAGCTGCGGAAACATGAAACCGGATGTGGCGCTACCCGAACCGTTGCAACCAGGTGTCGCCTGAGCGGTTCGGGGCGGTGGCTAATCGGTCGGCCCGCTGCCCATGATCCTGCGGTCATCGCTCGTGGCAACCACCTGGAGGAGTGGTCCCGAGCTTGGTGCTCTCCGCCGGTGTGCGTCAGCGGATGCGGCCGGCGGCCAGGAGTCGCGGTCGGCACCGCGCTTTATCGGCGGCAGATGAGTGAACCGCGTTCGCCGCCTGCAATGACCGATACGAGGCCGACCGCTGACCGGACTCGCCCTCCGAACTCCGGTGCGGCTGTTCGTTGTAACGGTGCGCGCGGTCGGTACGGTCGCCGCATGGAGACCGCCCGGCCGTCGCAGTTGCCCAGTTGGCTTCTGCTTACGGCCATGTGCACGCTCGGCATCTGCGCGCTGCCAGCCGCCCTGTTTTTTGTGCTGTCCGGCATCTCAGGTGACTCGGGGCCTAGTCCGTTCCTCGTCCTCGGGCTCGGGGTGCCGGCGCTCGTCGCGTATCCCGTCGCGGTGTGGCTGTGGTCTCGGGCTCGACGAGTTCGAAGTACCGGGCAGGCTTGGTTGCTCGCCGCATTCGGCCTATTACTGGTGGTCGGTACCTCGACCCTTCCGGTTGCGCTCCTTGGAGGGGCATTCGTCGAAGAATGGCAGGAGACCCAGCCCGGCGGGCGCGGCTACCAGCCGCCAAACGGCTCCAGGTAAGGCAGGCTGGTCCCCCTCTTGGACACACCGTGCCGCGGCAGTTCGTTATACCGGCCGGCGTCCTGACCGACGCAGCGGCATACGGCGAAAGTGCTGAACCACCAGCGCTGCACTGTGAGCTGCTGTATCTGCAGCATGAGCGCGCGTCCTGTCGCGATGGCTTGACCATGTGACGGGGGGCTCCAAGAGCGTCGACCGCTGGTCCGGCTTCTGGAAGCGGGTGATCGACACGCTGGAGCTCATGGGTCGCTGAGCCGACCGGCGGGCGCCCGCCGTGAGATGGCGGGCGCCCGGGTCGTCAGGCGCGCGGGCCCAGGAAAAGGCCGCCACTCGCGTCGATTACCTGCCCGGTGACCCAGCGCGCGGCGTCCGAGGCCAGGAACGCAACCACGTCGGCGACGTCGCCGGGCCCGCCAAGCCGATCGAGCGCCGTCATTCCGGTGATCAGCTCGGCCAGGCCCGCTGCCTCGAAGACTGGTCCGTTGGTCGCCGTCCGGGTGGCGCCGGGCGCGACCGCGTTCACCGTGATGCCCCGGGTGCCGAGCTGGTTGGCCAAAGTCAGGGTCATCGTCTCGACCGCGCCCTTGGTCATGGCGAACGACGTTTGGGTGGCGTTGGCCATGCGGGTCGCCACGGACGAGATCATGATGATCCGGCCGCCGTCGCGGAGCAGGGGCAACGCCCGCTCGATGATGAAGTACGGCGCCCGTACGTTGACCGCGAACAGATGGTCGAAGGCTGCCCGTGTCGTGGCGCCGAGCGGGCCCGCGGGTGGCGCCGCCGCGTTGTTGACGAGGACGTCGAGCGGCTGCCCGGCCAGGCCGGCCTCAACCCCCGTAAACAGGGTCTCGATATCCTCGTCCACGCCTAGTTCCGCGCCGACGGCGTACGCCGTTCCACCCTCCTGCACGATCTGGTCGACGGTCGCCCTCGCGCCGTCCTTGTCTGTGCCGAAGTGCGCGATGACCATCGCTCCCCGCGCTGCCAGCCGGATCGCGATCGCCTGCCCGATGCCGCGCGAAGCGCCGGTCACCAGTGCAGTCCTGCCGATCAGATCACCCATAATGTTAGTTACTCCCTAGATGTTAGCAGCTACCGGGATGGTAGTGTCTATCATATGATCGAGCAGCACTCAACACTGCGGGAGCAACGGCGGGCCGAGACGCAGCGCATGATCCAGGTGCATGCAGTCCGGTTGTTCGTCGAGCGCGGGTACGACGGCACGACCGTGAACGACGTAGCCGAGGCTGCGGGCGTGTCTGCGATGACGGTGTACCGGCACTTCCCGACGAAGGAGGACCTCGTGCTGGTCGATCAGAACGGCCCACTGGTCGCTGAGCGGATCGCCGCCATGCCCGCCGGGCAGCCCTTGGTGCGCCGCATCGGCAGCGCGCTCGTCGACTCGGCGCGGACGCTGACCGCAGGGGACGACCGGTTCCTGCTGGCGCGCCTGCGGCTGATGATCTCGACGCCCGCCTTGCGCGCCAGGCACCTGGACAACCACTACGTGCTTCAACAGGCCATCGTGGACAGTCTGGGGGACGAGGCCGCCGACCCGGACGCGGCCTTTCAAGCCGAGGCCGCGGCCAGCGCCTGCCTGGCCGCCATGCACGCGGCGCTGGTGCGATGGGCGAAGGACGACGGACGCAGCGATCTGCCCGACCTGATCGCGAAGGCGCTAGCGGCGACCTTCGGCGACGAGATAATCCGGTAGGGGTAGCCGGAGAGAGCCCCGATCAACCGCATCGCGGTGCAAACCACAACTGCACCCCGATACATCAACGGGGATCGAACAAGAGACGATCGATGCGGACATTCGCGACGCACTGTCATCGGCAGAAGATCCACGGCCCTCTACGGTGTGGTCTCGTGGTGTACGACCTGGTCGTCGACGGCGTGCAGCTGGCACGGCCGATCGCCTCGACGGCGGGGGTCATCACGTGCTCCCGTGCACCTTGACGAGTACATCGATGTCCGTTAGACCGGGTGGGGGAACTCCCGCCGGACAATGGAGGACAACGTGGCGCCACACCGTATCGCTGTCACGGTGCTCACTGCCGGCCTGCTTCTCGGCGCTGGCGCCGCTCCGGCACATGCCGCCGCGTCGCCGGAGGTGACGAAGGGGCCCTGCCAGTACACCGAGACTCCGGACGAGCCGGCGGCGCGACCGGTCCCGCTGCCGCGCGATCCCCGGCATACGCCGGACCGTGGCACGGTGACGACCACTCTGATCACCAACCTCGGTCTCATCCCGCTGAACCTCGACCGTGCGCAGGCGCCATGCACCGTGCAGAGCTTCCTGCACCTGGTACGGCACAGGTTCTACAACCGGACCGTCTGCCACCGGCTCACCACCTACCCGACGCTGAAGGTGTTGCAGTGCGGCGACCCATCGGGTACGGGTGCGGGCGGTCCTGGATACCGGTACAGGGACGAGCTGCCGACGGACCTGCCGCCCGCGCCCACCGACCCGACCGGCGAGCGGAAGGTCTACGCCCGCGGAGTGCTGGCCATGGCCAATGCCGGACCGGACACCAACGGCAGCCAGTTCTTCCTGGTTTTCGCCGACTCGGCGCTGCGACCGAACTACACGATCTTCGGCGGCGTGCGGCCACTCGGCCTGCGTACCCTCGACCGGATCGCCGCCGGCGGTGTGGCGCCGACGGCCGAGGAGCCGGCCCCGGTCGACGGCGCTCCGGCCCTGCGCACGGAGATCTGCCTGGCGATCTAGCGTCGCTCAGGCATCCGTGGTCCACCTGAACGCCGCGGCCGCGTGGGTCGCACCTGCGCGGAGGTAGAAGCGGTGGGCTTCGGTTCGCGTGACGCCGGACTCCAGAAAGACGTAGTCGGCGCCCTGCTCGTGCGCCCACGCCCTGGCGGTCGTCAGCAGGATGGTCCCGACGCCTCGGGAGCGCCACTCGGGGTGCACAACAAGATCCTCGATCGAGGCCCGACGACCGAAGCGCACCGACAGGATGTCCAGGTAGACGCTGGCCACGCCGACCAACTGATCCTGAGGCGAGCGGGCTTCAAACAGTGCGCAGTTCTCGTGGGCGAGGATCTGCGCGGTGCGCTCTACGGCGCGGTCGCGGTCCCAGTCCGGGGGACGGCTGCCGGGTGGGTCGAAGAGCCACTCAAGCCCTCTCACGAATTCGGCCTCGGCGCCTCGCTGGGACTGTCGGATCTGGATTTTCATCGGAGCCTCATCAGCTGTCCGGGCGAGCGGCTGGGCGCTCTCGGAGTCGGAGGGAGCCGGTGGTCAAGGTCGTTGAGCTGCGGTGTGTGCCATCCGTGACGGGATGCCTCCTCGGTCACCGCGTGTCTGGTCAAACCGTTGTGGTCGGCCCCGGCGGAGAAGTGGTTCCGTGACATCATGCATGGTCGGCACGCGAACCGGCATGGCAGCATGCGCGCGCTCGGGTGGCCCCGTGACCACCCCATGTCGTGACGCGGCAGCAGTTGGAGCGTCCGTCGCGTGGATGGCGCCCTCTGGTGGCAGGCCCCGGTGCCGACCCGGGCCTCCCGCCCTTATGAGGGGCGATCGAGCAGCCAACGCTCCGCCTGCCGGATCCACAGCAGATGGCATCGAGGCGAAGCCGGGACTCGAACCTCCCTGACGATTGGAGATCGTGGTCGGAGTCGAACCGACGTACAGTCGCTTTGCAGGCGAAGCCCTAACCACTCGGGCACACGATCAAGCCTTGATAGTGCTTGCGAATGTAGTAAGTGTCCTGGTGAGTTACGCCGAACCTTCGAGCGAGGGCCGGATCGAACCTGGGGCATCCGCTTTGTAGGAGCGGCGCTCTACCGCTGAGCTATACGGGTAGGGCGGCGCGCTGCGCCGCACGAGGATCGGACGCACGATGCCGAAGGCGTACCCGCCGCCGACGACGTGTCCGTGGCGAGCCGGCACCTGCCTGGCTCTGGCGACAGGACTCGAACCTGTAGAGGGCTTACACCCGCCGGATCAACAGTCCGGACCGCTACCACATTACGGATTACGCCAGAATGCTCGCGCGGGCGGGACTCCAAGCCGCCTCACCAGCTTGGAAGACCAGGGGACTACCCATGGCCGAACGCGCGTCGCGTGTCCCGAGGAGGATTCGAACCTCCGGCCTTCGCCGTGTCGAGGCAGTGCTCTCCCACTGAGCTACCAGGACGAGTAGTGGGGAATTTTGGCAACGGGTGACCCGGAGCCACCGGGTGATTGGTGGTGCGCCGTGAGGGAGCCGAACCCCCGTCTGCCGGTTGAGAGCCGGCGGTTAGACCACTGGAGCTAACGACGCGTGGCGGAAGGCAGACGAGTCGAACGCCCGTCGTTGCCGACGCCTCCGGTTTTCAAGACCGGCTGGCCCCCACGGGCCGGTACCTTCCACTGTCGGGTTGACAGGATTCGAACCTGCGGCCTCGTCGTCCCGAACGATGCGCGCTACCAAGCTGCGCCACAACTCGATGGTCGGGACGGCCGGGTTCGAACCGACGGCCGCGCGGCTCCCAGCCGCGTGCTCTACCAAGCTGAGCTACGTCCCGAGGTGGACCGCGGAAGGTCGGGGCTCCCCGGTCCCGGATGCGTCAGCCTCCCGCCTCGTCGCGACCGAGGGCAGGCGCCGGGTACATCACTCCCGCCCTGCCGCCGGGCCGGCGCCGGGGAAACGACCTCTCCCGGTAGCCCCGCGCGCCCACCGACTCCGGTACGGGCAGTAGTGTGGCCCGAACTGCGAGCGCGCACCCTATGTAGCCCCGAGAGGATTTGAACCTCCACATGACGCAGCTTCGTAGGCTGCCGCTCTATCCGTTGAGCTACAGGGCCAAGTTCCACCACCCGGATCGGCTGGCGGTACGCCGGGTGTGGCAATTCGCGCACACCACGTCACACTTCTCAATTTCCTTCTTGATCGTTGCCAGAGACCAACCGCGGCGCACCATGTCGCTAACATGCGCCACCTTGTTTCCCCGACAATGGTCGAACTGCAATACCACCAGATCGGGCTCTCCACAGTCAACGCACGGGTTGGCGCGAAGGTAAATCACCAAGAACTCCCGGGCTATTCGGGTCGTTTCGGTATTGCGCTCCCTGGTCCGAGTAAGATACGCCGCCTTATTGTTGGCGTAGTGCTGGCGGGCGTACCGTCGGTGACATACCTTGCACTGCGCATAGTACGAGCGGCCAGTCTTGATCTGTCGCGAGTGGAACTCTTCGAGCGGCTTTTCTTTCTCGCAGTTCGAGCATCGCTTAGTTGTCACCGTACTACGGTACTCGGTTCAACGTTCGTAGCGTCGCGCGCTCTCCAACTGCGCCATGGGGGCACGGTGTCGTCGGGTGGGATCGAACCACCGATCTCCTCGTCATCAGCGAGGTGCCTTGACCTGCTTGGCCACGACGACGTGGCGGAGGGTGTCGGATTCGAACCGACGCCGGAGTTACCCGGTCCGCCTTGGCAGGGCGGCGCGACAGACCTCTCCGCCAACCCTCCCCGGCGCCTCGTATGGGACTCGAACCCACGACCTCCGCCGTGACAGGGCGGTGCTCTGGACCAGACTGAGCTAACGAAGCATGCGTACCCGGAGCAGGAGTCGAACCTGCAACACACCGGTCCTGAACCGGCGGCCTCTACCGTTGGGCTACCCGGGCCTGCGTGGAGTGTCGGGGAGTCGAACCCCGCACGCGAGGCTTGCAAAGCGACGCTGTGCACCAGCACTCACCCCATGGAGCCAGCGGTCCGACTCGCACGGACTACCTCCGCCGTACGAGAGCGGTGCACCACCCGTCGTGCTGCCTGGCGTGGAGCCGGCGGCGAGAGTCGAACTCGCGGCTGCCGGCTTACAAGGCCGGTGCGCCACCATGGCTCGCCGGCGCGGTGCCCTCGGCGCGATTCGAACGCGCACTGTCGGCCGCCTCATGACCGTGCCTCCTGCCGTTGGGCTACGAGGGCGTGAGCTGCGGGCGGAGGACTCGAACCTCCAACCTCCGCGTTCAGAGCGCGGCGTGCTGCCAGTTGCACCAGCCCGCAGGGGCGGCCGGCGGGGTGGAACCCCCCGGCCGCGGTCAGCGCCGGGCGAGCGCGGCCCACGACGGGGCCGCCGGCTCGAACCGCAGAACCATGCCCGCCTCGGCGGGGGTGCGGTCACCCTTGCGCTGGTTGCATCCGTAGCAGGATGCGATGGTGTTGGCCCAGGTGTTCCGGCCGCCGCGGGAGCGGGGCAGGATGTGGTCGTGGGTGCTCGCCTCGGCGCCGCAGTAGCCGCAGCGCCGGTCGTCGCGGGCGAGGACGCCGGACCGCGACCAGGCGGGCCCGGCACTGAACCGCCACCGGGTGACGACGTACCGGACGAGGCGGACCACCTTCGGCATCGGGTAGACGCCGATCAGCCGGTCGGGTTCGGCCTCGTGGATCTCGGCCACCTTGCGGCACAGCATCCGAACCGCGTGGCGGAGACTGACCCGGTGGAGCGGGCCGAGGTCGGCGTTGATGACCAGGACGTCCACCGGATCCTCCCTTCTGTCGTTGTGGCCGGTGGTGTGGAGCGGCTACCCGGGCTCGAACCGGGGACCTCGACGTTGGCAACGTCGTGCTCTACCTGCTGAGCTACAACCGCATGAGAGCCGTTGGCCAGACTCGAACCGGCCACCTCGGGCGTACCGGGCGCGTGCTCTAACACCTCGATCCCGCAGCGAGTAGGGGAGTCGAACCCCTGTTTCCGGGTTTGGAACCCGGCGGCCTGACCGTTGGCCCAACTCGCCATGGTGCCCTCCCCGAGTCGAACGGAGACCTCCCGGGCTTCAACCGGGCGCGCTCGCCGCGTTACGCCAAGAGGGCATGTGCGTGGACCTGCCCGGGTTCGAACCGGGGACCTCCGCCCTGCCAGAGCGGCGCGCTACCTGCTGCGCCACAAGCCCATGCGTCCGGAACCCGAGAATCGAACTCGGTGTCTCCTGTTCCCAGAACAGGCGGGTCAACCGTCTCCCTCGCCCCGGATCCGCCCGGCCAGCAATGCCGCTGGCCGGGCTTCCATGTATGCCATCCGCTGTGGAGTTCTCAAGTTGAGCCAGTCCCGCCGGCCGAGGTCGGGGGAAAGCAGGGGTGACAGGATTCGAACCTGCAATCTTCGGCTTTGGAGGCCGCTGCGCTACCAGTTGCGCCACACCCCTATGCACTTTTCTTTGCCTTCTCTTCCATGTACCGCCGATGGGTCCGCTCTGCGTGGCGGTCGGGTTCCGCTCCCGGTACTTCCTCGTCCGCTCGGAGATCGTGGCGATCTCGGTTTCCTTGTTGCCGTAGTACCAGGCGAGTCGTGGCGCGCGGACTCGCTCGACGTTGTCCTGCCGACACCGGTTCGTAGGCGTGTGGCAGGTCTCCCAAGCCGGGATGACATTCTTGGGGCCGGCGCTCTGACCAACTGAGCTACGCCCCTGTGAAGTTGTTGCCGGATAACGAAAAAGCCGCCCGGTCCCGATCTGGGTGGGCGGCGGCGTGTCCTCGCTGGAGGCTATCCGCGCCACCTGTCCCACGTGCAGTTGTGAATCGGGGAGACCCGCCCGCTGCCGGGCATGCTCGCCTCGCACAGCGACGTCAGTCGCTGCGCTTCGAGGCCGGTGTGCCATAACATGTTCGCTGATCTCCTCCGCGTGGTTGCTTGGATGAACAGTAGTTCGTTGATGTTGGGACGGGCAACGGGGTTTCGGCGCGTTGTGGTGGGCGAGGTCGTTTTAGCCGCGGAAGGCGGCAAGGTCGTCACCCCGCTGGGACGCTGCCGCCCGCCGCCGACGGTCACCTCCTGGCGCGGGCCCGACAGCGCCGGGCCCGCGGATTCGGCCCGCGCGACGCCGTACGGCAGCCCCGAGGCTCGGTCGGTCGTCGCGGGCGCCGCCGCGCCCCGGCCGGCGGGGTGCTCGCGTTGGCCACATCGACGGCAGTGAGACCCCTGTTACCGGAAACTTTCCGAGATCTCGCGGTGCCGATACGGCGGCCCGTCCCGGCATCCTCGGGTGCGGCCGGCGCGGTCCGGGGCCAGGTAGCCGCAGGTCAGGGGGCGGCCGGGTCATCGGGCGGATGCCGAGCGAGGTGCCCTGGTCGGTCGTGTCACCTTCGGTGATCACCAGGTGGTGTCGGCGAGGAGGGTTGCGCGTCGTCATGTATTGACATGTTTCAGTCGCTTCCTTGAAACTTATCAATGTCGACATCCGTGATCTTCGATCCTTGTCGTCGCTTCCATCGCCCACCCGGAAGGAGAGCCCTAGTGATCATCGACTCGGGCCGCTCTAAGATCCGTTCCACGGTCGTCGTGCTGGCGGTAGCGGCGCTCGCGGTCGCTGGCGCGGTATCGGTCGTAGCGAACACCCCGACCGCCGAGGCCGCCCTCCTCCGCGGCCTCGCGGTCGCCGCCGCCTCCGTCGAGGACGAGGGCGCCGACTGTCCGGTGCCCAACGCCCCCCAGACCTCCAACTCCCGGCTTCCCGATCCCTTCAGGAAGCTGGACGGCACCCGCATCTCCACCAAGTCAGACTGGCGGTGCCGACGGGCAGAGATCAGGGAACTGGCGGAGAGATCGGTCTACGGCCAGAAGCCGGCAAAGCCGGCGACGGTCACGGGTACGGTCTCCAATTCCAGCATCACGGTGAACGTGACGGACCAGGGCAGAAGCGCCAGCTTCTCGGCGAGCGTGCAACTGCCGAGTGGTTCCGGGCCCTTCCCGGCGGTCGTCGTCCTGGGTGGATTCGGAGCGGACACGGCCGCCATCAGGGCCGCCGGTGCCGCCGTCATCAACTACGACCCCCTCGCGGTTGGCCGGGAGGGCACCCCGCGCAACAACAAGCAGGGCGCGTTCTACAGCGTCTACGGCTCCTCGAGCAGCACGGGCCTGCTGATGGCCTGGGCCTGGGGCGTGAGCCGGATCATCGACGTCATCGAGCAGTCGGGCGGCAGCATCCTCCAAGCCGATTCGACAGGTGTCACGGGCTGCTCGCGGTACGGCAAGGGCGCCTTCGTGAGCGGCGTGTTCGACCAGCGCATCGCGTTGACCATGCCGATCGAGTCGGGTACGGCTGGCGTTCCCGCCCTCCGGGCGATCGCCGGGGAATCCGGCTCCCAGCCCCTGAGCAGCGCCTACGGCGAACAACCGTGGCTCGGCGACGCGTTCAGCTCCTTCACCGGCAACCCGAACGCGCTGCCGGTGGACACGCACGAGATGGTGGGCATGGTCGCGCCCCGCGGACTGTTCATCATGGAGAATCCCCACGTCGACTGGCTGGGTGCCAGGTCCGGCAGCGTGGCGGCCCTGGGCGGGGCGGAGGTCTACAAGGCCCTGGGTGCCGGGGACAACATCACCTACTGGTCTGATGTCCAGGACGGCACCCACTGCGCCTCGCGGTCTGAATGGCGTACCCCCTTGCAGCAGAACATCCAGAAGTTCCTGCTGAAGACGGGCAACTCCGCCGGCACCTTCCGGATCTCCAGCAGGAAGGCCGGCAACCTGGCCGAGTGGAGAGACTGGCAGACGCCGACCCTCTCCGACGGCCCGAGCGCTCCGCCGACCACTCCGCCGAGCGGTGGTGCCTGCTCGGCATCGGTGTCGATCAACCAGTGGACGGGCGGTTTCGTCGTCACGGCCCGGGTCACCGCCGGCTCCTCGCCGGTCAACGGCTGGACGGTCTCCCTGACCCTGCCGTCAGGCGCCAGCGTCACCAACGCCTGGAACGTCATCCGCAGCGGGAACAGCGGCACGGTTCAGTTCACCAACATCAGTTCCAACGGCTCCATCGCCCCCGGCCAGTCGACCGAGTTCGCCTTGCAGGGTGCCGGTACCGGCACGGGGTTGAGCCCCACCTGCTCTGCCAGCTGATTGCTCCGGGATTTTCCAGGGCCCGGTGCGGAGGCGACAAGCCTCCGCACCGGGCCCGCCGGCCCGGGACGGGCAGATGCTCGACGCCATGCCGGCCCGCTCACAGCCGCCGCGGGCCCGGCCGGGATCGCCTCCGAACAGTGTCGTCCGTCCGGTGGCCGAGGCCGTACGCCGATCTTCCGTGGCTGTCCGGTGGTGCCGGCCCGTCGGGTGTCCACGTCGGTCAGCGGTGCGGCGCACCGGCCCGCACACCCGACGGCGGGACGTCCACCGAAGCGGTCGCCGGAGCGGGGCCGCACGGCTGACCCCCGTTGAGGCGACATACGGTTACCTGACGGCTACGCGGCCGATCGCCCGGTGTCGCCGGTGCTCGCGCGGCGAAACACTGCGACCATGTCGTACCCACCACCGCAGGATCCCTGGCACTATCCAGCGTCTGCCGGCACCGGGCAGCAGGCCGCCGTACCGCCGCGACCGCAACCGCGGCGGTCGCCGAACTGGTTCGCCCGGCTCACCCTCACGCAGCAGGTCGGGATCAGCCTCGGCGGCCTCTTCGTCCTCGTCTGCTGCGGCGGCCCGACCGTCGCGGTGCTCTCCAACCCCGACGGCGGCGGGGCGGACCGGAAGCCGGCGGCGGCGCCGACGACGATCGGGCAGCCCCCAGCACCACCACCGCCGACCGCCGGCGAGCCGGAGCCCACCCCGGCCGCGATGACCGCCGCGCCGACTCCGACGCCGACCGCGGGCAAGGCGGCACCGAAGCCCGTCTACTACGCCAACTGCACAGCGGTACGGGACGCCGAACGGGCGCCGCTGCGCGAGGGCCGACCGGGGTACCGGACCGCGCTGGACCGGGACCGCGACGGGCGGGCCTGCGAGTCCGTCGAAGGGGCGGCCCCCGGCACCGGCGACAACGGCGGTAGCGACAACGGCGGCGACGGTGACAACGGCGGCGACGGTGACATCGGTGACGACGGTGGCGGCGACGACGGAGACGACGGCGGGACGACGCCGGTGTACTACAAGAACTGCACGGCGGTACGTGCCGCCGGGGCGGCGCCGATCCGTCGCGGTGACCCGGGCTACGCCAGGCACCTGGACCGGGACGGTGACGGCGTCGGCTGCGAGTAGCGGCATCAAGAATCGTCCGGCAAACGCGTACCGTCGTGATACGTCGAGCTGCGTACGGCCGGTGTCGCAGGGCGACCGACGGCTCCCGCGCTGCACGCGACGATCCTCGCCGGACCGGTCCGGAGCCAGCCGGTCCGGAGCCAGCCGGTCCGGAGCCAGCCGGTCCGGAGCCAGCCGGCCCGGAGCCGGCGGGTCGGGAGCCAGCGGGTCGGGAGTTGGCCGGTCCCCGGGCGACGGTAACAAGAGGTCCTAACCTCATGACTCCGGCGACGTGGTCGCCGGACGATCCGGCCCGGTGGCCACCACAGCCGCAGGAGTGCGGTCCGGTGACCGTCATCGTTGCGGCGAGCTCGCGGAAGGAGCGGCAATGGCGGATGTGTCGGTCGAAATACCATCGCCCCTGAGCGAGGGCATCATCTTTGGCGAGGTCGAGTGTGTCCGTGCGTGCTGCGGGACCGACGCCGTCTCTACCGATCCCGCCCTCATCGGAGCGTGGTGCCGTCAGGTGGGGTCGGTCGCGGTGGTCGAGGCTCGGCTTCAACTCGCCGAGCTGATCGAGGTGGTCGAGGACCGTTCGCACCGCGTCACGTCGACATTCCTCGGCACCCGTGGTCGCTGGCAATGGCGATCCTCGCCACCGTCGCGACGGAGCTGGCGGTACTCTTCAATGGTCACCCGACGGTGCGGACGAACAGGTAGGGTCCGGGACAGAACATCCCGCTTCTCTCGGCTTGCGGTGCCGACGGAACAATCGGGGGTGCGATGGCTGGCCAGTGGAGTCGCCGACTCGGTATGACGTTGTGCGGGGTGTTGGTGCTCGCCGGTTGCACCGACGAGACCGGACCGGAACCGCCGGCGCCCGTGGTGACCACCCAGGAGTTCGAGCAGCGACTCACCGAACACCTGTCCCGCGCGGTGAACGGGGCGCTGGAACCCGAAGCACAGGCCACCCCGCCCAGCCACTCCCGGAATGTGGGTTGCGCGGAGTTGCGCGCCGGCGGTCCGAGTTGGGGTGTCCGGCCGCGGGCGGAGATGACGGTGTCCGCTGGCCAGAAGGCCGAAAAGTACCTCGACGACGTGGACACCTGGATGATCCGCGAGGGCTTTGGTGAACGTACCAAGCGGTTGCGGACTGGCACCCCCGCCGACGTCCGGGAAATCACCGGCGAGCACGACGACGGCACCGAGTTGCTCATGGAAATGGCTTTGGACAGTGGGCGGTTCACCGTCACGTTGACCGGGCCGTGCACCTGGCCGCCGGATCGGCCCGGCGGCCCGCCGTCCTCCGGACGGCTCCCACCCCTTCCGCCGCCCTCCGGGCCGACACAGACCCGCAGCGACACCGACGCCGACCCGTGCCGGTCGCCGAAGCTCTTTGTCTACAACCTGACCAGTCGGCCCTTCGCCGGCCGCGGCCCACACCCCATGGCGATGGTCGGATATTCCGACGAGGAGTCGATCGAGTACGCCGAGATCCTGCTGCCCGACGGCTTTGAACCCCGGTACGAGCGGTTCACCGACCCCACGAATCACGATCAGGTGCAGCTCCTCGTCTGCGTACGCGTGGTGGCGACCCAGGACTCGCGCCAGGACGTCACCTGCAACTACGCGAGTGAACAAGCCCTGCTGGCCGGTGGTCACCCCTTCACCTTCGACCTGTTCGAGAGCGTCTACCACGTCACGGTGCGGGAGGCGCGCAGCGGCCGGAAGATCGGCGAGTTCAGCGTCCGGGGCAGACAGGGCGCCGAGGAGAGCTGCCCGTATCGCATGAGCTACATCCGGAAACTGGCCCGGGGCATCGACGAGGCCGCCTTCCAGCGAAGACTGCGGCCCCTCCTCGAAGCACGTCGGTGACGAGGTTGTCGTCCCGGTAGGGCTCAGCCGGCCGTGCGGCCGGACCAGATCCAGGCCTACCGGTGTCCTCGTCTTGAACCCGACTTGGCTCACCATTCTGGGTCTTGGGCCGACTTGAGGCGGTGACCTGCATGTTTCCGGTTCGCGAGAGCAGAAACTGCCGGTGTGTGCGGTGCCTATGGCACAGTCCTGAGTGTGCCGTTGGACGAGCTGCCGGACTGGTTACCGGCTTGGTGTCTTGACCATCTGGGCGGGGAGCCCGTCGGGCTGCTGTTCCAGTCGCAACAGGTCTCGATGGTGTTCGGTCTGCGGTTGGCCGGCGGCAGGGACGTCGTGGTCAAGGCGCGCGCCGACGACGGCCGGGCCGGGTCGTGTGTCGCGGCGCAGGCTCGGCTGGCCGAGCGCGGGTTTGCGTGTGCCCGGCCGCTCACGCCGGTGGTCGGTGTCGGTGCGCTGGCCGTGCACGCCGAGGAGTACCGGCCCGGCGGCGAGGTGTTGCACGGGGACTCGCCGGACATAGCCATGCGCTGCGCGGAGGTGTTCGCCGGGCTGATGGCCGAACTTGCCGGCGTGAGCGTCGCGCCGCCGCTGCCGAATCCGCCCTGGGTGCGCTGGGACCACACCGATTCCGGGGTGTGGCCGGCGATCGACTTTCTCGACGGCCGGGACCAGAGTGGCGTCTCCGAGCACATTGTCCAGACGGCTGAGCGAGCCCGGGGGCGGCTGCTGGCTGCCGGCTTGCCGTGCGTGCTCGGCCACGCCGACTTCGAGGCGCAGAACCTGCGGTGGCAGGGTTGGCAGGTGTGGGCGGTGCACGACTGGGACAGCCTGGCATGGCAGCCGGAGGCGGCGTTGGTGGGAGCGGCGAGCGGGTCGTTCGCCAGTTCCGGGCCGCCCACGCTGGCGCCGATCGACAGCTCCGAGGCGTTCCTGGTGGCTTACCAAGACATTCGAGGGCGCCTGTTGACGGCCGTGGAGCTGGAGATGGCATGGGCGGCCAGCTTATGGATGGCGGCGTACAACGCCCGGGAGCTGGCACTGTGCGGTGGCACCCCGGCGGGCGCCGATGCGCTGCGGGCGCAGGCAGCCGAACGCCTCCGCCGGGCTAATGCGTAACATCAGCACAAACATTCAGCGAGCACCCCCCGCCGTAACGTCCACCCGCCCTTCGACGGTGAGCCCGAGTCGGTGCCGCCGACCCAGCGGATCCTGCGGGTCGGCGTGCGGGCGCGGCGCCGCCGTACGGCGGCGGTCGTGGGCGCCTCGTGTGCGGTGCTCGCGGTCGGGGTGGTCGCGGCGACCGCCGTCGCCCAGCCGTCCGCGCCGGACGGCCCGAGCATCACCGCCGAGGCGCCGTCGCCCCGGATGGAACTGGCCTCGGCCATCGCCGCCAGCGAGAACATCAGCTACCGGGTGACGGCGACGGGCACGGGGACGAAGAGCGGCGGCGGGCATGCGCCGCCCGGTTACACCGTGACGTCGGAGGGTGCCTTCGACCCGCCAGGGCGACCGTCTACCTGCGTTCCCCCGGCCGGGGCTGGGAGGAGCGGCTGATCGACGGGGTGCGTTACCTGCACGCCAGGGACGGGAAGTTCGTCCGGGACGAGGGCCGGCACGACCGGCTGCGGTACGACCCGTGGTTGTTGGACGGGGAGCTGAGCGGCTCGGTGGATCGGGAGCAACTGTTCGAGGTGCTGCGCCGGGCGGAGGCGGAGATCACCAAGCAGGGCCCCCGGGCGTACCACTTCACGGCGCGCACGAAGGCGGACGCCGCGCACAGAACGGTGACCACCACCCTCGTCGGTGACCTCACCCTCGACCCCGACGGCCGGGTGGCGCAGGTGTCGTACGCCCCCCGCGAGGCGTGGCGATCGGGCTGGACGGTGGTACGACGAAAGGGCCAGCTCCCGGGTGGGGGCTGGCCCTTGTCGGTGGTGACCGGTTGGTGTTGGCCGGTTATGCGGAGTAGCCGCGTTCGGCGATCCAGTTGGCCAGGGTGGTGCTGGTCATCCAGTATTCGTTGTTGTTCGGGTCGGCCGGGTCGGCGATCTTGACCTTGTGGCCGTGGTCGTCGTAGCCGACGACGGTGAGGTAGTGCCCGCCCTCGTAGGAGTGGGTGCCGCCGTCGACGTCGGTGGCGGTGCCCTTGATGTTGGCTACCACGGGCCGGTTGGTGTCGATGGCGTGGACCAGGTCGGTCTGTAGCCGGTCGACCTGTTCGGGTTTCGCGGCGGGGTCCGGGATGGCCACGGTGTGGTAGTCCTTACCGCCGGCGGTGTTGAGGACCCGGGTGGTGTCCTCGGCGGAGTTGGTGCCGGCCTCGGTGGTGCCCAGTTGCTTGGCGACCTCGTCCTGGCTGGGGGTGTGTCCTGGGCGGACAGGGCGATCCGGGTCGCCGCGGGGGCGCAGTAGTGTCTCTCCTGCGCCTTGTAGTCGTAGCCCAGCACCTTCGACGCCTGCGCGGCGGGGCGCGCGTCGACGGCCTGCACCGCCGCGGCGGTGGTGGTGGTCGGGGTGGGGGTGTCGATGGTGGTGTGGATCGGTCCGGCGAACGCGCCGCCGACCACGGCCAGCCCGGCGATACCGAGCGCGGCCTTGCGTACGGGGGTGTCGGTGATGGCCGGTAGCCATCGGTTCACGAAAGTCATGATGATGGTCGCCTTCCATTGTCCGGGGGAAACCCCGACCCTGCGCCAGAGGCGGGCAGCCGGGGGGAGAATTGCGTGACGCCCGGGCGGGGGTGCTCCGGGCGTACGGTGGTGTAACCGTGGGCGGGGGTCCGGCATTCCAGCCAACCGCCCAACACACCGAGTCGATCACGACCGGAAATCGGACATCCGGCACCGCACCTCACGGCAGGGCACACAAGCCCCTACCGGAAGCGCCCCCAATCCGGGGCGCTACTGCGGTCGTACCCGGGTGTAACCGTGGCCGGCCGCCGGGTGTTCCCGGGCCCGCCACCCGCCGCCGCCCGGATCGGTCGAGGGCACATCCGGCGAATGAGCGTGATGCCTCAGAGGCATATTCATGCCCCACAGGCATCACGCTCGATCGCGATGTCACCTTCCGGGCGTCACCGCTGAGCAGGTCCGGCAGAGACCGGACGCCGCTCACCGGACCGGACGGCCCGTCCGCCCGGTCCGGCGCACCCCGCACTGCCGAAACCCGGCCGTTCCGTGTGAGCATGGGCAGCGCGGCCATCGCGCCCATCGTGAGGAGGCAGTGTGAGCCAGGAAGTGCGCGGCGTCATCGCCCGGTCCAAGGCAGCGTCCGTCGAGGTGACCACCATCGTCGTACCGGACCCGGGGCCCGGGGAGGCCGTGGTGCGGGTACAGGCGTGCGGGGTCTGCCATACCGACCTGCACTACCGGGAGGGCGGCATCAACGACGACTTCCCGTTCCTGCTCGGACACGAGGCGGCCGGGATCGTCGAGCAGGTGGGCGCCGGGGTGACCGACGTCGAGCCGGGCGACTTCGTGGTGCTCAACTGGCGTGCCGTCTGCGGAAACTGCCGCGCCTGCCGCCGGGGCCGGCCGTGGTACTGCTTCGCCACCCACAACGCGGCGCAGAAGATGACCCTCACCGACGGCACCGAACTCTCCCCGGCGCTGGGCATCGGCGCGTTCGTGGAGAAGACGCTCGTACACGCCGGGCAGTGCACCAAGGTGGACCCGGCGGCCCGTCCGGCGGCCGTGGGACTGCTCGGCTGCGGCGTGATGGCCGGGCTCGGCGCGGCGATGAACACCGGCGGAGTGACCCGCGGCGACTCCGTCGCGGTCATCGGCTGCGGCGGCGTCGGCGACGGGGCGGTGGCCGGTGCGGCCCTGGCCGGTGCCACCACCATCATCGCGGTCGACACCGACCCCCGGAAGCTGGAGTGGGCGCGCGGCTTCGGGGCCACCCACACCGTGAACGCCCGGGAGACCGACCCGGTCGAGGCGATCCGGGACCTGACCGGCGGGCACGGCGCCGACGTGGTGATCGAGGCGGTCGGGCGGCCGGAGACCTGGCAGCAGGCGTTCTACGCCCGCGACCTGGCCGGCACCGTCGTACTGGTCGGGGTGCCCACCCCGGAGATGAAGGTGCCCGACCTGCCGCTGCTGGACGTCTTCGGGCGCGGCGGGGCCCTGAAGTCGAGCTGGTACGGCGACTGCCTGCCCAGCCGCGACTTCCCGATGCTGACGTCGCTCTACCTGCAGGGGCGACTCGACCTCGACGCGTTCGTGAGCGAGGAGATCGCGCTGGACCAGGTCGAGGAGGCGTTCGCCAAGATGCACCACGGCGACGTGCTGCGTTCGGTGGTGGTCTTCTGATGACGGCCCGGATCGACCACGCGGTCACCTCCGGCACCTTCTCCCTGGACAGCCAGACCTTCGACGTGGACAACAACGTCTGGGTGATCGGTGACGACACCGAGTGCGTCGTCGTCGACGCGCCGCACGACGTGGACGCGATCCTGGCCGCGGTGGGCGGCCGACGGGTGCTCGCCATCCTCGCCACCCACGCCCACGACGACCACGTACGCGTCGCGCCGGCGCTGGCGGACGCGACCGGCGCCCCGGTGCTGCTGCACCCCGCCGACCGGGTGCTCTGGGACATGGTGCACCCGGAGCTGGCCCCGGGCGGCGAGCTGCGGGACGGGGAGGTGATCGAGGTGGCGGGCACCGGCCTGCACGTGCGGCACACCCCCGGGCACAGCCCCGGCGCCTGCTCGTTCCACGCACCCGAGCTGCGGGCGGTCTTCACCGGTGACACCCTCTTCGCCGGCGGGCCCGGGGCGACCGGCCGGTCGTTCAGCGACTTCGGCACCATCGTCGAGTCGATCCGTACCCGGCTGCTGACCCTGCCGCCGGACACCCGGGTGCACACCGGGCACGGCCCGAGCACCACGGTCGGGGACGAGGCGCCGCACCTGGCGGAGTGGCTGGACCGCGGCCACTGAGCCGCTGGGCCGCTGGGCCGCTGGGCCGGGGTGGGCCGGCGAGGGCCGCCCACCCCGGCCGGCGCTGACAATTGTCATGGTCGGGACGTGACGCGCGGACCGGCCGGACGGCACCGGGGCGGCGAAACATTGCCGGTATGCCGACCACAATCCCCGCGACCCGGCCGCCGGCCGTCCCGGCCGGGACGCCGCCCGCCGTCGAACTGACCGAGCTGACCAGGACGTACGGTCCGGTGACCGCCGTCGCCGGGCTCAGCCTGCGGATCGAGCCCGGCGAGGACCTGACCGTGGGCGAGACGGTCCGGATGACCGCCAACTTCTACCGGCACGCACGCCCGCCGGCCGAGGGGACGGTCCGCAACCATCTCTCCGCCGCGATCGGCAAGACCGGGGCGCGTACCCGGCCGAGGCGGTGCGGATCGCCGAGGAGAACGGCTGGCTGCTCGGCGACCCTGACCGGCCGGCGAACGCGTCGTCGTCATCAGCGGGACCGCTCGCCACGGCCGCCGGGGCCGCTACCGCACCCGGACGGTGGTGGTGACGCTCGCCTGGTCGATGTCGGAGGTCCGTACGGTGAAGCGCAGCTGCCACTGGCCGGCGACCGGGAAGTTCACCGCGCCGACCGCGTGGTGCGGTTGCACGCCGAGCATGGGAGTCGCCACCGGCTCGACCCCGAGCGCGGGAAGTGCGGTGGTCAGCGTCCACTCCACCGCCGGCAGCGGCTTGCCGTCCGGGGTGTAGAGGTACGCGTGCACGGTGTTGTGCTCGCCGAGCTGCACCGGGTAGATGTCGAACTGCAGGGTGTAGAGCGGGCTCTCCAGCGTCTGGGCGAAGGTGTCCGAGGCGGCGGCGGTCTCGACCTCGGTCCCGGCGCTGCGGCCCGGCGTGGTCTGCACCAGCGCGGCGCTGAGCCCGAGGATGACCAGGCTGACCGCCACCTCCAGACCGACCAGCCGGCGCAGTCGCCCGGGTGCCGTCCCGGCCCCGCCCCGCCGCACCAGCCGGCGGGCCAGCGCGGCGCCGGTCAGCACCAGCCCGAGCAGGGCCACCTTGGCGAGCACCAGCCGGCCGTAGTCGGTGCCGACGAGCGCCCCGGGCGTGCCGATCTCGATCAGTGCCTGCGCCGCACCGGCCGCGACCAGCCAGAGCACGGCGACGGTCGCCCACCGGGACCAGACCGGCAGGATCACCCCGAGGGTACGGGGGTGTGCCGCCCGCAGCAGGAACGCCGCCAGGGTGACCAGCCCGCCGAGCCACGCCGACGCGGCGGCCAGGTGCAGCACGTCGGCGACGGCGCTGGCCAGCGGCATCGGGGAGGCGATGGCGTGCCCGGCCAGCGGCCAGGTGGCCAGCCCGGCCACGCCGAGCAGCAGCACCAGGGCGGTTAGGAGGGGGCCCTTCCTATACAGAATGCGATAAGAAGGGGCCCTTCCTTGCGGTTGGAGCAGTGGCGGGAGCAGCGCCGCGACCAGCAGCAGGATGCCGAGCCGGGCGCAGAGCACGAGCCCGTAGCCGGAACCGATCACCTGGCGCAGCTCGGTTGCCGAGACGTCGAACAGGCCGGCGCCGCTGGTGTACGGGGCCTGCACCCAGAGCCCGGCCAGGGCGCCCGCCGCGACCAGGGCCAGCCCGGCCCGGACCAGCCGGACCGGCCCGCGCCGGGAGAGCCGCGCCGGCCAGAGCAGCGCCAGCAGCAGCGTCGGGCCGATCAGCAGGACCAGTCCGGCGTACCCGACGTACCGGATGAGCGGGACGGCGATCCGCACGTCGGGGCGGACCGGGTCGTCCGCCAGCGTCGGCGCGGCGGCCGACTCGGCGCCGACCGCGAAGGTGTAGCCGCCGGCGACCGGGTGGCTGTCGGCGGAGACCACCCGGTAGCTGACCAGGTACGTGCCGAGCGGGCGGTCGGCGGCCCGGATCGGGATGCGCAGGGTGTCGCCGCGTACCGAGGGCTCGCCGGCGTTGATCCGTCTGCCGTCCGGGGCGAGCACCTGGGCCCGGCCGGGTACCAGGCTGACCGGCTCGCTGAACCGCACCGTGACCTCGGTGGGGGAGTAGCCCAGCACCGCCTTGCGGGCCGGCGTGGTGGCCACCACCGCGGCGTGCGCGTTGGCCGGGGTGGCCGCCGGGCCGGCCAGGGCCGACAGGCCGGCGAGCAGCAGCACCGCGACCAGCGGGCCGAGTTTGGCGCGGGTGGGCCGGTACGGGTGAGCGGAGGGACGATCTCGCACGTCAGGTAGTTCGTCCGGGCGGGCCGGACGGTTCAATCCGCCGGCTGACGCCCTGGATGACTTCCCGGTCCAGGTGGTAGGAATCGGCCCGCGCTCCCGCATCCCGATGACGAGTTCCAGTGGCGGGAGGATCTTACCGGGGCCGATGCGAGCCGCCGGGTACGGGCGTACCGCCGGCCGTCCGGGCCCCGGCCGGTGCCGCCGGGAGGAGGACCCGGGACACCGACCGGAGGTACGTCAGGCCGCGGCCTGTAGGCGGGCCGTCAGGAGACCGGGGCGAACGGGGTCGGTGTCTGCCCGGTCCAGTGGTTCAACGTCAGGGTCGCGTCCTGCCGGGTCACCCCGTCCACCGTCACGGCCTTGCCGGTTGCGATGTAGAAGCGGCCGCGGCCCAGGGACTCCAGGCCGTAGTCCCCCAGCGACTCGTAGCCCCGGACGCCGGTCTCGGGATCGCGCAGGCCGGCGGGGGCGAGCGGGACCACGTTGCCCGTCTCCCGGCGGGGCTGACCGAGGATCTGCGCGCGGCGCGGCTTCGCCGAACCGTCGACCAGGTAGAGGGAGTAGTTGGGGAACTGCGGCTTGGTGCCCTTGTAGACGGCCATCATCCAGTTGCCGGTGTGTGCGTCGTACTCCAGGTTCTGCACGCCGTACCTCGTGTTGCCGGTCCGGACGAAGATCTTGTCGTCGACCCGCTGCGGGCCGCTGCGGTGCGGTTGCTGCTGGCGCAGCGGCCGCTCGTACCGGCCCCAGTTCCGCACGTCGTACTCGAGCAGGACCTGGTAGTCGTTGTCGGCGCGGTCGACGTTCGCGTAGATGCCGTAGGCGACCATCAGCACGTTCCGGCCGTGCCTCTTGCCGAGCTGCGGGCCGAAGGAGACGCCGTCGATGCCGCTGCATCCGTACCGGTGGTCGGCCGTGTCGGCGGTGTCGCCGTCGAAGACGCCGTTGCCGTCCAGGTCCGCGACGAAGTCGTCGACCACCTCCTTGAGGTGGACGGTGGTCATCACGCCGTCGGTCTCGGCGTCCATCCCGATCCGGTCGAGCCGGTCGACGTCGAAGATGGCGATGTAGAAGGCCTTCTCGGCCTTGTACTCCAGCGATCCGTACAGCCGCCCGTCCTCGGGGTTGAGGTCGAGGTCGCCGAGGTGTCCGGTCAGGCCGGTCACCGTGCCGAGGACGGTGCCGGCCAGATCCGTCTTCACCAGCATCTGGGTGAAGGAGTAGTAGACGAATCCGCGCGTCCGGTCGACGGCGACACCCTGCACGTGACTGGTCGGCCAGGCGCCGCCGTAGATGGTCGCGGGCAACTCCGCCGGGGCGGCCCGGCCGGCGGTGCCGGGTCCGGCGGTGGCGGGGGCGGGAGCGCCGGTCACCGCGAGCAGGGGCAGCGCGGCGCTGGTGATGGCGGCGACGAGCGTGGTGCGCATGCTTCTCCGTTCCGGGCGGGGAGACTGGCGACCGGCGGTCGCCGTCGTGCGGACGCGCGGTGTCGGGCCGGCGTTCACTGCTGGAACTGGCCGGGGCCGAGGACGCGCCAGGTCGGCGTGCTCGGGTCGCTGATCGCGCGGTACGGCACGGTGAAGCTGAACGCCTGCTTGGTGGAGCGCTTGATCGTCCAGAGCGTCGACCGGTTGCCGGCGTGTTCCCAGGCGATGCCCTGGCCCTCCACCCCGGGCAGGGTGACGGTGCCGACCCACTCCAGCTCCGCTCCGGCCGAGGGCGGGTTCATGACGTACGCCTCGCCGAGGTCGTGCCCGGTCAGCCAGAGCCGCCCGTCGGGTCCCCACGATCCACCGGAGTTGCTCATCGGCTTGAAGCGGTCGAGCACCGGCTTCGGGATCGTCCAGGACTCGACCACGTGGAAGCGGTCGTCGAGCTTCACGACCTGGGTGTTGTACGTCTCGCCGTACGGCTCGGTCTCGCCGTCGGCCACCTCGTCGTAGTTGGCGAAGCCGGCCCACCAGGCGCCGTCGTGCCGGTCGAGCCAGGTCAGCGAGCCACGGTAGATCCCGAAGCTGTGCGTGTCGACGTGCCGCATCGTCTTCGTGTCGAAGACCTCGATCGAGCTCTCCATCGGCGACTCGTCGTAGTTGGAGTGCGCGGCGTACAGCCTGCCGTTGACCGCCACCGCGCTGTCCAGGTGCATGATCGGCCCGTCCGGGTCGGAGGCGAACTGCAGCAGCGCCCGCCCGGTGGCCCTGTCGTGCTTGGTGACGCTGCGGTTGTCGACGACGTAGAAGTACCGGTCGTCCACGGCGATGCCCTGGTTGGCGTCGAACGCGGGATAGGCCCTGCTGAGGGTGGCGGTGAGCGGCGGTGGCCCGGCCGCGACCGCGGCGCGGTCCGCCTCTTCTCCGGCGCCGACACGCGCCGGGGTGGCCGCGGCGGCGGGCGGGAGGCCGGCGGCTAGCGCCACCGCGCCGGCGGCGGCGCTGGCGCCCAGTCCGGCGAGAATTCTGGTACGGATCGGCATGCCCGGGATGCTGCGCGGCGCGCCGCTCGACCAGCCGAACCGGCACCGGCGGCGGGATGAACTGATCATGAAGATCGGCAGGTCACCCGAGGGGCGCTACCCTACGCTAGGTAACCGTCACGGAGAAGATAGTTCTCGGCGTACCGGCTCCGGCGCGCGCGGTCGGCCCGGTCAGTTCCGCCGAGCTGCCCGCGACCTGACCGAATCCCGTCCTTGACGGGGGATGCGCTGAGCGGGGCGCGTACCACCGAGTTCGGGAAGCTCCTCGCAGATCCGCTTTATTCTGTCGACGATCGGGCGCAGATGATTGGGTCGGGGATTGGTCGTCGTCACATACACCCCGAGTTCGAGCCGTTCCTGCTCGTGGTGCAGCGGCACCCACTTCGACGCCTCCACGCCGGATCCGCCGAACCGCGATCCGCCCTTGTAGAGCAGTGCGACGTCCGAGGGCGCGACGACCACCAGTTTCGACCCGGAGCCGAACCGTTGATGGTCCTCGGCGACCCGGTGCACCGCGGTCGGCATGCCGTACGTGTCGGCGGCGACCCACAGTTCCTTCGGCGGCGCCTCGATCCGCTGCCCGGCGATCCGGTCGGCGAGCAGCCGGCGCGAACGGGAGTTCTCCGTGGGCAGCATCGCGCGGTGCGCGGTGACCAGTTCGGCCAGGCCCAGCTGCTCCCGCGGGTACTCCGCCGGCACCATCGCCTCCAGTTGGGCCGCGTAGAGCAGGTCGGACTGGAGTTCCTCCTCGTACGCGGCGGTTCTGTTGCCGATCGTGATCTCGTGGTGGCCGAGGGTGAGCGGAAAGAGCGCCTCGTCCTCGAAGTCCTCGTCGCTGCCGAGCCCCTGCCCCAGTTCCTCGACGATCACCTGGTCCTCGTGGTCCGGGTGCTCGTGCCGCAGGTCGCACTCCAGTCGGCTGGTGATGCTCACGTGGTGCGGCAGGCAGACGATCTTCGGGAGCAGTCGCTGGGTGGTCGGGCGACGCTCCTCCTGATAACTGCTGACGATTTTGTTGGCGAACCGGAGGAACCGCTTACCGCGGATGGTCAACTCCAGATTCCCCTTGTACGTCTCCTTGAACGTCTTTTCCTTCAACCAGTCGTCTATCTTGCGGACTATGTTGTCGACGCCCTTGGTGGTGATGCTCTCCTGGTACTCGGCCGACAGGGATTCGACGGCGCGCTTCTTGCTCTTATGCCTGGCGACAGCCAGAAAGACGACGCAGTCCCACTGGGAAGGGGGCTTGTCCCGGACGCTACCCATTCTGTAACCCTATGACTACGAGCCGTGTCAGGCGAAGCGCCAGTTTCCGACAGGAAGAACTTTTTGTTCCTTCGGCGCGGGAAGGTAGGGGCACGGCTGACTGTGCGTAATCCTGGCCGGAGGCAAAAATGATCGGGCCCGCTGTTGGCGCAGCGGGCCCGACCCATGTGACCGCAACATCGACTGGCTTGAGAGGCGAACGATGCTGCCAGTGCAAAGTACCGTGCCCGAGCGGGCATGGAAAGTAGCCGTCCCGTTACTTCGTGACGCCAAAGGGGCTCGGCTCTACCTGACCCCACGCCGGCCCGAGTGGCACTGCGCCGTGCTGTTCTGCGGGCTGGACCCGGTGGTCCGGGTGATCCTGGCCCGCGCCGGCTGGGAGCGGACCGGCTGGGCGCCGGTCGCCGGTTCTGTCGGCGCGGCGCTGGTCGGGTACGCCGGTGGGATCCTGTTGACCCGCGCCGGCCGCGACCCGCGGGTGCAACGGATGCTCACCGGCCTGGTGGTCGGGCTGGGATTCCTGCTCGCCGCCGTGCTGGGCGCGACGCTGCTCCCGGCGTCGGTCGCCGTGCTGGCGGCCGTACTCCTGCTGAGCTGCTTCGGCGAGCTGGGCTACCGGGCTGGCCGGCCCGGGTCGGAGCCGCCGGCGGGCGCCCCGCCGGTCGGGTCCGGCGCAACGCCACCCCGGCGGGACACCGCGCCCGGCCCCGCTCCGGCCCTGCCCGCCTGGCCGCCGCCGGCCCGGACGGTCGCGGACCGGCCCCGGCTGCCCCGGCAGGGCCGCCGCCCGGTGCGACTGCCCGGCCCGGAGGGGGAGCGGTGAGCCGGCCGGTGGAGCCGATGCTCTCCGAGATCGTGCTGGAGCGGCACGGCCGGGTGCTGGTGACCTACGACCTGTCCCGCGACCCGTACGGCGGCTGGATCCTGGTCGACCGGGACGCGAACCCGGCGGCGACCCCGGCGGAGGGGCTCAGGCCGGATCGGGAGCGCCGGGCAACCGGCTGGGAGCGGTGAACCGGTCGAGGACCAGCACCTCGGTACCGGGCCGGAGTTCCGCGAGCAGGCGTTCCTGACCGGACCTGGTCAACCGGATACACCCGTTGGTGGTGTTCCGGCCCAACTCGCCGTCGTGGTACCAGGTGTGCAGCCCGATGTGCGCGCCACGCAGGCCGGACGGCACCGAGCCGGGGTCGTCCGGCACCGAGCCGAGCGCGAAGACCTCGGTGTCGGCGTAGACCCGGCCGGGCAGGCGCGACGTGCCCAGGATGAAGGTGCGGCCCAGCGGGGTGGGGCTGACCGGCAGGCCGAGGCTGACCGGCCAGGACCGGACCAGCCGGTCGTCCCGGTACCAGTGCAGCCGGTGGGTCCGCCGGACGACGACGACCAGGTCCCGAAGGACCACGGTGGTCCACGGCCCGGGTGGTACCCAGGCCACGGTGCGGTTCGCCGAGGGGAGCAGCACGGCGGCCCAGCCCGACCGGCGCTCGACGATCGGCATGGTCAACTCGACGCCGCTGATGGTCGGCGCCAGGAAGGCCCGCGGCCGGCCGCCGGGAGCGTCGTACGCGGCGACCCGGCGGATCGGCCGCAGGCCCTCGCCCAGTCGTAGCGCGGACATCGGCGCGGGATCGGCGGGAAAGCCGCGCGGCGCCGGTCCATAGTCGACCACGGGCAGGGTGGACGGCGGCGGCGCCGCTTCGATCGCCGGCTCGGGGCTCGGGGTGCCGTAGGGGGGCCCGGCCGGGCTCCCGCTCGACCCGTCCGGGGCGACCCGCGCCCGGTCGGTCGGGCCGGACGTGCCGTTCACCGCGAGCGCGACCAGGAGCGCCGCACCGAGTACCGCGATCACCGCAGTGCTCCGACGACGCGCGGCGCCGGGGACCAATGGGTTGAAACGGGCAGAGGCCATCCAGCTACTCTAGGTCAACGAGTTGCCCCGGAGCGTTATCTGACCGGCCTGGCGCGGCGATTGTGCCGGTGGGGCGTGGCCCACCGCTCGTACGGTGACGGCGGATCCGGCGCTGCGCTGAACCCTCCGGACGGCCGGCGGCGACCCGTAGGCCGTCCCGGTCGCCGCGGTGGCGGTCAGCAGCGGACCGGCATCAGGATCGAGAACGCCCGGTCGTCACCGGACCGGCGTACGGCGAGCGGGCGGATCGGCCCGTCGAGTTCGAGAAGGAGCTGACCCGGGCCGGCCGCGTCGAGCGCGTCGAGGAGGAACTCCGGGTTCACCCCGATCCGCAGGGCGTCCGGGTCGGCCGGAGCGTCCGGATCGGACACGCTCAGCCGACCGGTGGCGTCGACGGCGAGGACGTTGACCGGACAGTGGACGCCGTCGTCCTCCCGTACCACCGTCCGGGCCGGGACGCCCGCCAGGCGCTCCCGCAGCGCGACCGCGTCGACGACCACCCGGCGGCGGTCCGGGCCCCCGACGGCCTCCCGCAGCAGCCGGCGGTAGTCGGGGAAGTCGTGCCGCAGCGGGATCCCGCTGAGCCGCCGGCCGCCCGCCCGCAGGGTGATCGCGGCGGGATCGAGCGCGACGGTGGCCGGTCCGCCCTCCTCCAGCAGCCCGCGCGCCCGGTCCACGAACCCGACCGGGGCGAGTACGGCCGGTGTCCGGGCACCGCCGGCCGCGCCGTTCGGGGCGGCCGGTTCGTCGTCGCAGTCGCCCCGCGCCGGTTCGTCGCAGTCGCCCCGCGCCGGGTCGGCGTCGACCTCGGCGACGGCCATCCGGTACCGGTCGGTGGCGACCAGCCGCAGGACGGTCCCCTCGACCTCCAGCCAGATCCCGCCGAGCATCGGCAGCTCCGGGTCCACGCCGACCGCGAAGCGTACGGCGTCGAGCGCCCCGGCCAGGTCGCGCCCGGCCAGGGTCAGCCGGATGCCCACCCCGGTTCCGGGCCGGTCCGGTCCGGGCTCCTCCGGCGCGAGCAGGAGTGCGCGGACCCGGGCGACCTCCCGTCGGGCGTCGGCCAGCCCGTCCTCCAACCGGCGCAGGTGCGCGTCGAGCAGCCGCCGTACCGCCGCCGGGTCAGCGGCGTGCAGGTCGAGCACCCTGGTGATCTCGGCCAGTGGCATGTCGACCCGGCGTAGGCCGGCCACCAGCCGGGCCGCCCGGAGCTGCCGCCTCGCGTACCGGCGGTAGCCCGTCGCCGGGTCGACCGTCGCCGGCGGCAGGACACCGGCGCCGTCGTAGAACCGCAGGGCGCTGACGGTCAGCCCGCTGGCCCGGGCCATCTCGCCGATGTTGAGCAGGTCACCGTCCACGTCCGGGCATTCTGCCGCCTCGACCAGGTCGAGGGTCAACCCGGCAGCGCCGCCGGGACGGGCGGTGACCGCAGGCGTACGTCAGCCGGTCGTCGCGTCCGGGGTGAAGGCCACCCGGACACAGCCGTCCCGCCGCTCCCGGAACAGCGCGTAGCCCCGGGGCGCCTCGGCCAGCGGTAACCGGTGCGTGACCAGGTACTCGGGTCGCAGCTCGCCGTGGCGCATCCGTTCCAGCAGCGCCGGCAGGTAGCGCTGGCCGTGCTGCCGGGCGGCCCGGACCGTGACGGCCTTGTGCAGCGCCGCGCCCAGCGGGTACGTGTCGACGAAGCCGGCGAAGAGCCCGAGCACGTACACGCTGCCGCCCTTGCGGCAGGCCTGGATCGCCTCGCCCACCGTCGCCGACGGCTCCACCGCACCGCGCGGGCGCTGCCCCAGCGGGCGCGACCCGGACGGCTGCGCGGCCATGCCGACCGCCTCGACACAGACGTCCGGCCCCCGCCCCCCGGTACCCTCACGCAACTCCGCGCCGACGTCGGCGCGACCGTGGTGGAGGGTCTCGACGCCGATCTCCCGCCGGGCCAGCCCCAGCCGGTCGTCGAGCCGGTCGACGCAGATCACCCGTTCGGCGCCGAGCAGGACCGCCGCCCGGGCCGCGAGCTGGCCCACCGCACCACAGCCCCAGACCGCGACCACGTCCCCCGGCCGGACACCCCCCAGGTCCGCGGCCATCCAGCCGGCGGGAGCGGACTCGGCGGCCAGCACCGCGCGCCCGTCGGAGACCTCGTCCGGCACCCGGAACGCACCCTGGTCGGCGTACGGTACCCGGACGTACTCGGCGTGGCCACCGGCGAAGCCGCCCAGCGTCTGCGAGTACCCGAACCCACCCGCCGGGGCGGCGCCCCAGGCCATCTCGGCCAGCTCCGGATTGGGGTCGCTGTTGTCGCAGCACGCGTAGAGCCCCTGCCGGCAGTACCAGCACCGGCCGCAGGAGATGGTCGCGCAGACCACGACACGGTCACCGACGCAGTGCCGGCGTACCTCGGGGCCGACCTCCACCACCTCCCCGACGAACTCGTGGCCGAGCACGTCACCGGGCTGCATCGCCGGATACCGGCCCTCGATCAGGCGCAGGTCGCACCCGCACGTCGCGCTGAGCCGTACCCGGACGATCGCGTCCTGCGCGTTGACGATCCGGGGATCCGGCACCCGTTCCACAGCGACCTCGCCGGGGCCCTGCCAACAGAGGGCTCTCACGGCCGGCCCGGGGCGCACTCCGCACCGGCGGGCGGGGCGGTGTCGGCGGGCGGGGCGGTGTCGGAGGCCGGCAGGGGGTGGTCCGGTCGCAGTACCTCGCCGGTCTCGGCCAACTGCTTCGCCTGGCGCAGGGCGCAGCGCACCGCCATCGCACGGTCCTCGCCGCTGAACCGGGCCGCCAACCCGGCGAGCAGCCCGGATCCGTCGCCCGGCCACCGGGCCACCAGTTCGCTGCCCCGGCCACCCGGTGCCGGGCGTACCGTCACCGACACCCCCGCGCCGAGGTTGGCGACCGGTCCGGGAAGCCGGCCGGCCGGGGCGACCTCGCCGGGAAGCGGTCGGCTGTCACCCCGTACTGCCGCATGGCCCGGTGCCCCGCCCGCCGGTCCGGGGCCGGACGCCGGGCCGACAGCGCCCACCGGAAGGCGGTCCCGCCGACCGTGGCCGCCGCCAGGACGACGCCCCTGACCAGGCTCATCTCCGGAAGCTCCCCGCGCTCGCTGTCGATCCGGTCCCCGAGCCGCCATCGTCGGACCCGGACGGGCATGGGCCTCCGCAAGGGCGTGTCGGGCCCGGCCGGGTATCCGCCACGCGCCGTCCCGAGGCACGGCCGGAAGGGGGAGGGATGCCGCCGGACCGGATGCCGCCGCTGCTGCGCGCCAAGCTGGTGGCGGCGCCGTAGCGCGCCGCCTCGCCTTCTTCGGCGCTGGACGTTGCCGGCCGGTGACCTCGGTCTCGGCCCCGGCGGCTGGGGCAAGACGCAGCGCCCGGTTCCTGGTACCGGCCTGATCGGGCTGCCGCCCGGGACTGGCGACCGCCGTCCAGTTCAAAGGCGACCCACGGGCCGGGCGGGACGGGCACCGGGGACCGGTCGGCTGGCTCACGCTGGAACCGGGTGACAGCGGCCCCCGACTCTGGTCAAGGCCTGTACGCCGCCCTCCGGCCCGACGCGGACGGGCCGGAACCGGACGGCGGGTACGAACCGGTCGCGCGGCCCGGCACGGTCCCGGGGTACGAACTGGAGCACCTCGCCGAGGAACTGGCCCGGCGGGTCGAGCCGGCCATCCTGGTCCTCGACGACTTCCACCAGGTGGACGGGGCGGAGGTGGCGAACGGGCTGGAGTTCCTGCTCCGGCACGCCGCCGGCCGGCTGCGGCTGGTGATCGGTTCCCGTAGCGATCCGGCGCTCGCCCTGCGCCGCTGGCGGCTCAGCGGTGAACTGACCGAGGTCCGCGCCGACCCGGTTCGCCCGCCGCGCGCCGGCCTCTTCACCGCGCACGGGGTGCCGCTCGCCACCGGGCACGCGGCGACGCTGTTCGCGCGTACCGAGGGGTGGCCGGCGGGGCTGCGGCTCGCCGCGCTCGCCCTGCCGGACCATCCGGATCCGGCCCGCTTCGTGGAGGAGTTCACCGGCGAGCACCAGGAGGTCGCCGACTACCTGACGGAGGAGGTGCTCGCCGACCTGCCGGAGTCGGCCCGCGAGGCGTTGTGCCGGGCGTCGGTGCTGGACCGGTTCTCCGGCGACCTGCTCGGCGCGCTGGTCGAGGAGCCGGACGCCGCCCCGCTCCTGTCCGAGTTGGACCGCCGTACCGGCTTCGTGGTTCCGCTCGGCACCCGGCCGCCGGCGTACCGGTGCCACCCGATGCTCCGCGAACTGCTCCGGGCCGAGCTGCGCCGCCGGCCGCCGGGGCAGGTCGCCGGCCTGCACCGGCGGGCGGCGGTGTGGTTCGCCGCGCACGACCAGCCGGCGGACGCGCTGCGGCACGCGCTCGCCGGCGGACACTGGCGGTACGCGACGGAGGTGCTGTTGCGGCGCTGGCCCGACCTCGTCCCGTACGGCCAGCCCGGCCCGGCCCGCCCGGCCCCGCCCGCGCCCCCGCCGGACCTGCTCCGGACCGACCCCGAACTGGCGCTCGCCTGCGCGGCGGACCGGTTGGACGGGCGGGACCCGGTCGCGGCCGTCGGGTTCCTCGACCAGGCGGCGGAGCACGCGGACGTGCTCGACGGTTCGCGCCGGGAGCGGTTGGGCCGGATCGGCGCCGCGCTGCGGCTCGGCGCGGCCCACCTGACCGGGGACGCCCCGGCGGTGCACACCGGCACCGCCGCCCTGCTCGGCACCGAGCAGGACGGGAGCCACGGTGCCGAGCGCTTCGCACCCGCCGACAGCGGCGGCGTCGAGCGCTTCGTGTCAGCCGGCAGCGGCGGTGCCGGCCCCGGCGGCCCGGACGGGACCGGGCCCGATCCGTGGTGGCGGGCGGTGGCCTGGACGGTACGCGGCGCGCTGCGGCTCGGTGCCGGCGAGCTGGCGGCCGAGCCGGACCTGGCGGCCGGGCAGGCCGAGGCGCGGCGGGCCGGGTTGTCCCGGACCGCCCGGGTCTGCCTGGGTCGGCTGGCCCTGCTCCGGGCGCTCGCCGGTGAGCTGGGCAGCGCCGAGCGGCTGGCGCGTTCCGGGCTCGACGGGGCGCCGTTCGGCGGGCAGGGCCGGCCGGCCGACGGGGTGCACGCCCGCCTGGCGCAGGCGCTCGTCGCCCTGCACCGGGACCGGGGCGACGACGCCGGGGCCAAGCTCGCCCTCGCCACCGGCGCACCGGAGTACGTCGACGAACCGGTGGCCGCCGCGGTGGCCGGGCTGGTCCGGGCCCAGCTCCTGCGGGACCGCGGCGACCTGACCGCCGGGTACCAGGCGCTCTCCGCGGCCCGTCGGCGGCTGGGTGACCGACCGGAGGTCCGGCCGCTGGCGCACCTGCTGCTGGCCGCCGAGGCGGATCTGCGCGCCGCGCACGGGGACCTGGAGGCGGCCCGGGACCTGGTGACGCCGGCCCTGGAACAGCGGCTCGCGCCGGTCGAGCCGCTGGCCGTGGCACTGTCCCGGACGCGGCTGCGCGCCGGCGACCCCCGTACCGCCGGGGGAGGCCTGCCGGACTGGGACGCGCCCGGCGCCGCCGGCTGGCCGCTGCCGGTGCGCCTGGAGGCCGGCCTGCTCGACGCCTGGGCCGGGTGGCTCTCCGGCGACCACCGTCGGGCGGCCCGGACCCTGGAACGCGTGTTGCAGCTCGCGGAGCCGGAGGGCTTCCGGCGGGTCTTCACCCGGGCCGACCCGCCGGTACGGGAGCTGCTCGCCAGCCACCTGGACTCCGGTACGGCGTACTGGCCGATGCTGAACGACCTGCTGGACGCCGGTGCCGCGCCCGCCGGCCGGGGCCCGGTGGCGGGGCCGCCCGGGGAGCCGTTGACCGACCGGGAGCTGACCGTGCTGCGTTACCTGCAGAGCATTCTGTCCAACGTGGAGATCGCCGCCGAGATGTCCCTGTCGGTGAACACCATCAAGACGCACGTCCGCAACATCTACCGGAAGCTGGACGCCACCCGTCGCCGCGACGCGGTACGCCGGGCCCGCGAACTCCACCTGATCTGACCCCGCCCGTCGGGCGCCGGTCGAGCGGGGGCCCCGGCGGGCCGGCGTCAGCCCTCGGCGGCCTTGTCCACCGCGGCGAGCAGATCGGGGACCGAGTACGTGCCCTCGTAGCGGACCCCGTTGAGGAAGAACGTGGGTGCGGCGTTGACGCCGCTGCGGATCGCCCCGACGAAGTCGCCCCGGATCCGGTCCAGGTGCTCGTGCGCGCCGAGCTCGTCGCCGATCTCGTCCGCCGGCAGGCCGATCTGCTGCATGCCCAGCGACAGGTGCACCGGGTCGAGCTGATCCTGGTGTTCGAAGATCCAGTCGTGCATGGGCCAGAAGCAGCCTCTGGTCCCGGCCGCCTCCGCGGTCTCGGCGGCGTCCTCGGCGTACGGGTGCACGTTGGTCAGCGGAAAGTGCCGGAACACCAGGCGTACCCCGTCCGGCCGCTGGCGCAGCAGGTCGACGAGGTTCCGGTGGGCCAGCCCGCAGTGTGGGCACTGGTAGTCGCCGTACTCCACCAGGGTGGCCGGGGCGTCGACCGGTCCCCGGATGTGGTCGGCGTCGGTGACGGGTACCCGGAGTCGACTCGCCGTGACCTGCAGGGGAGTGCTCACGAATGCTCCTCGCTGGGCGTGGACGTCGCTGGCGTCACGGCCGTACGGTGATGTGGTTGTCCACCCGGGCGACGCCGGGCGCCGACCAGGCCACCCGTTCGGCCTCCTCGCGCTCCAGCCACGACCGGACGCCGCCGGCCAGGATCACCGTGTCGCCCCGGGCCTGGATGTCGATCCCCTCGGCGTCGGTCTCCACGCTGCGCATCAGCGCGCTCCGGATCCGGTCGGCGATCTCGTCCGGCACCGGTCGTTCCCGGGGTTGCACCGAGATGCCGTTGGTCACCCCGCGCACCCCGGACAGGCGGCGGACGGAGCCCTCGGCGGCCCGCCGCTGGTACTCCCACTCGACCTCGCCGCGCAGCACGACCCAGCCGTTGGAGACGGTGACCGCCAGGTCGTTCACCGGCACGAAGGCGTCCCACTCCAGTGCCCGGGTGGCGGCGGCGGCCAGTTCCGGGTCGGTACGTTCGGCCGAGTTCGGCAGCCGTACCTCGATGTCGTTGGCGACCGCGCGGACCCGGCCCACCCGGTGCGCGGCGCGTTCCGCCGCCCACTTCTCGGCGTAGTTGTCGAGCCAGCCGCTGAGCGTCACCACACCCTCCTGCACGGCCACGCCGATCTCGTTCGGCCGGACGCGGGGCTCCCAGCCCAGCGCGTCGAGCACGTCACGCTGGATCTCACGGTCACTTCGGGACATCGTGGAGGTGGCCATCGCCTCGTTCCTCCCGGGTCGGGGCCGGATGGGCGGATCGGGACGCCGGTGGGTCGGGCCCGCCGACGTGCTGGACCGGTAGGCTGGCCGGCCGGACAGCCCACCGGTTCCGATCATCCGGTACGGCCGGGTGACCGCTCCTCATCCGGAGAAGGTGAGCCGGGGCAGGGCGATGGCGTGCCGGACCGGAGTGACAGCCCGGACCACATCGGTAATCATCACAAGTCGATGCGCCACCGATCGTCGGGTGTCGATGGTCCGGCGAGGCGCCCGGCCGGGAGGACGGAACGGATGACCACCGAGCAGGAGACGCCGCCGGCCCGGCCGGACGCGGACGGGGCCGGCCGGCGGGCGGACGGCAGCGCGCGGTCCGGCGGTCCGGGCGCGGCCGCGCTGCGCCTGCTCGGCCACGAGTGGGTGCTGGCGGTGCTCGGCGGCCTGCTGCTGGCGGTGATGCTGACCTGGCCGACGCTGCGCGACCTCACCCGGACCATTCCGCAGGACATCGGTGACCCGACCCTGCAGGCGTGGCAGGTCGCCTGGGGCGGGCACGCGCTGCTGCACGACCCGACCCGGCTCTGGCACTCGAACCCCTTCTTCCCGGAGCCGTACACCTACGCGTACTCCGACACCCTGCTCGGCTACGCCCCCGCCGGAATGATCGGCGAGGGCCCGGTCGCCGCCGTGGTGCGGTACAACATCCTGTACGTGCTGGCGCACGCGCTCGCCTTCGTCGGGGCGTACGCGCTGGTCCGGCAGCTCGGTGCGGGGCGGATCGGCGCGGCGGTGGCCGGGGTGGCGTTCGGCTTCGCTCCGTGGCGGCTCGCCCAGGCCGGGCACCTGCACGTGCTCTCCGTCGGCGGCATCGCGCTCGCCCTGGCCATGCTGGCCCGGGGTCACGGCTGGTCGCTGCGGCACGGCTACCGGCCGCAGCGGCGGCGCCCCGGTTGGGCGTTCGGCGGGTGGCTGGTGGCCGCCTGGCAGATCACGCTCGGCTTCGGCATCGGACTGCCGTTCGGCTACGTCCTCGGGTTGCTCTGCCTCGGCGTCGGCGCCGGCTACGGCTGGTCGTGGTGGCGCCGGCGGACCCGGCCGGTCTTCGGGCGGCGGCTGCTCGTGGCCGACCTGGCCGGCGGCGTCCTCTTCGCCGGGGTCACTCTGCTGATGGCCCTGCCCTACCTGGAGGTGGTGGCCCGGCATCCGACCGGCCGGCGGACCCTGGAGCAGGTGGACCAGTTCTCGCCGCCGCTGCGCGGATTCCTCACCGCCCCACCGGAGAACTGGCTGTGGGGGGAGCGGCACGCGGCCGCCCGGGAGCTGCTCTCGTTCCCCGGGGAGATGACCCTGCTGCCGGGGGTGGTGTTGATCGGGCTCGCCTTCGCGGGGCTGTTCTTCTCGGTCTGGCGCCCGCTGCACCGGGTGCTGCTCGGGCTGGGGGTGCTGGCGAGCGTCGCGCTGGCCGCCGGCACCGAGTTCGCCGGGGACGGCAACCCCGGGTACGCGACCCTGGTCCTGCACGTCCCCGGCTGGGACGCGATCCGTACCTCCGGCCGGCTGGTGCTCTGGACCACGCTGCTGCTCGGCATCCTGGCCGCCGGCGCGTTGACCGCGCTGACCCGCCCGGCCCTGGTCGGCTGGCCCGACCGGGAGGACCCGGTGGCCGACCCCGCGTCCGCGTCCGGGCCACCGGCCGAACCCGAGCCGGACAGCGGAGCGGCGCCGCCCGGCCGGCGGGTCCGGACGGGCCGCGGTGGCGGTGCCGGCACCGTGCTGGTCCGGCTGGCCGCGCTGGTACCGCTGGGGCTGGTGGTCCTGGAGGGGGTCAACACCACCCCGCACGTGCCGGTGCTGCCCCAGCCGGCCGCGCTGCGTGACGTCGAGGGGCCACTGCTGGTGCTGCCGAGCAGCGGGACCCTGGAGTACAGCGTGATGCTCTGGTCCACCGACGGCTTCCCGAGGATGGTGAACGGGCTGGCCGCCTTCACCCCGGCCTCGCAGGCACAGACCCACGCCATGACGGCCGGCTTTCCCGACCAGGCCAGCGTCACGTACCTGCGGGACCTCGGCGTGCGTACCGTGGTGGTGCTTCCGGAGTTCCTGCCCGGGACGCCCTGGCAGGAGGCGCTGAACCGGCCGGTAAACGGGCTGGCCGCGAGGAGGTCGACGGCCGGGTCGTGTTCCGGCTCTAGGCTGCAATCCAACTATGTTCCGTGTTCGCGTGTGTGAAACCGGTAGGAGGCGCGGGGCGTGAGCGAGATCAGAGCGGCGTACCTGGCGGCGGCGGACTCGGCCGCGGCACTGCTGGGCGATGCGGCGGTGGCGCGGTGCTGGGCGGCGCCGAGTGCCTTGCCCGAGTTCGGGGTACGGGGTCTGGCCGGCCACCTCGCCGCGCAGGTCCTCCGGGTACGCCCGCTGCTGGCGGACCCGGTGCCGCAGGAGCCGCCGATCCCCCTGCTGGAGCACTACGCCCGGGGCCGGTGGCTCGGGGCCGGGCTGGACGACGAGGCGAACGTCGGGATCCGTCGGGCCGGCGAGGAGGCGGCCGGCCCGGAGGCGGCGGTGCTGTCCCGCCGAGTGGCGCGGGCCGCCGACGAACTGCGGGCGGCGTTACCGGCCGAACCGGCCGACCGGGTGGTGCACCTGCCGTGGGGGCCGTGGTCGCTGCGGCTCGACGACTTCCTGCTCACCCGGATGATGGAGATCGCGGTGCACTCCGACGATCTGGCGGTGAGCGTAGGGGTATCCACGCCGGTGCTGCCGTCGGCGGTGCTGGAGCCGGTGCTCGACCTGCTCGCCCGCCTCGCGGTACGCCGGCACGGGGCGACCGCACTGCTCCGCGCGCTCAGCCGGGCGGAGCGGGCCCCGGCGAGCGTCTCGGCGTTGTAGACCGTCGCGGTGACCCGGGCCGGGAGCCGCCGGCCGGGCCGTCGTCTGCGGCGGCCCGGCCCGGCGGCGCGCAACCCCGGCCGGCGGGTACGTCGGCTCAGGTGGTGTCGAGCCGTACCGTCGAGCTGCTGCGGTCCACGTCCACGAAGTCGACCGGCTCCGTCTCGGCGGCGGGCAGCTCGTTCTCGGCGCGGGCAATGGCGGCCCGGGCGGCGGTGCCGGCGGCCCAGCCCAGGGCGGCGCCGAGCAGTCCGGCCCCGATCAGCCAGCCCCACGGCAGGCCCGGCCGCCGGCCGGCGAGCGCGTCGTAGGCCCGGTTCGCCCGGTGCCACGCCTCGTCGGCGGCGGTGCTGACCAGGTCACCGGCCTGTCCCGTCAGCTGCGAGCCGGTCCGCCGCACCGGGTCGATCGTGCCGTGTGCGGCGTGCCGGACGGAGTCGCCGGCCGAGCTCATCGTGTTGGTCAGGTGTTCCCACGCCTGGTCGGCGATCCGCTCGGGCTTACTTCGACGATCCAGCAGGTTGGTTCCGAGCATGGTGTTACCTCCTCGGTTGCCGAACGCAGCGGCCACTTCGGACAGAGGCGTCTGTTCAGTTCGGCGCGGTTGCGACTTGCTATCCGGAGGTGCCCAGGCGACTTTTGCGGCAAACCCGCGAGCGCCCCGGATCTGTCGCGGGACGCCCCGACCTGCCGGTTCGGCATCGCCGGATCTGCCCGTGCGCGACCCGGGATCTGCCCGTGGTCGGCCCCACCCGCGCAGCCGGATCCGGTCTGCTCACGGTGGCGGGCGACTGGATCCCGTCGGCGACGGGGAGCACGTTCCGCCCGGTGTGGAGCCGCCGTACCCCGGGCGGGTGGCCCGGGGTACGGGTCCGCCTCAGCGGACCAGGACGACCGGTGCGGACCGGGCGAAGTCCTCCTCGTCGTCGTCGTCCTCGCCTCCGGAGCCGAATCCGCAGGCGAGGACCAGCGCGAGCAGCGCCCCGACACCGGCCAGTCCGATGAGCTTCCGCAGCATGAGCAGTCCCTTCCCGAGCCCGGGCCGCCCGTCCGCCACGGAACGGGTCGGATGTCCCAATGCTAGTGGTGCACGGGAGTTCGCGCGCCCCACGGACCACCGGGAGATCCGGCCGGCACGGGCCGGCCGGGTGCGGCGGGCTGGAGGTCCCGCAGCGCAGGGCCGGCTCGGACGTGGGCCGCCGTCGGTCCCTCCTGTCTGCGGCCGGCCTTGATCCGGAAGGCCAGCACGATCGGGACCACGGCCAGGGCGGCGCTGACCGTGAACGCCGTGTGCATGCCGTCCATGAAGGCCAGCTGGGTGATCCGGGTGATCGCCTCGACGACCGCGGGCGGCGCGTCCGGGCTCACCGGCGGCACGCCGGCGGCCACCGCGCCACCGGCCAGCGGCGAGCTGACGATCATCATCAGGCTTGATGTGGATGGGGGTGCCGGGCTCGGATCTCGGCGCCCGGGTCACCGTCTACGCCTTCGGCGCCGCGCTGCGGGTGGCGATGGAGCGGTGGGCGGCCACGGCCGGCGGGGACCCGGCCGGAACGTGTGATCCGGCTCGCAGCGGCGGGGATGTCGCCGAGTTGGCGCGGTCGGCCGAGGAGACCGTCCGGCTGCTGGCCGTCCGGGTGTGTGCGGAGCCTGAGCTGCTGGCCGAGCCCGTGCCGGTCCCCGCGCACCGGAGGGGCGAGGCCCCGGGCGAGGTGCGACCGGGGACGGCTCCTCCAACAGCGCCCGCCGGATGCGGGCTACCCTGAAGGCGTGGGAGCGGGCGGCGCCGAGCCTGAGGCTGGGCAGCTTTAGGGGGTTTCGTCCGTTATCGCATGGCCCGGTCGGGTCGTTGAACAGATTGCCCGGCTGGAAGGGTGGCGATGGAGGCCGTGAGAGGAATACTCTCGGTCGCGGCCCGCGTACTGATTAAGCGCCCGGACATGGGCGAGTGGAGGTGCTCGCGTGAGCCTGTCGATCGTCAAGTCGGTCCTGCCCGGTGGAGTAGTGGAGATCGCGCCTCGTGGAGAGATCGACGTCGATACGGCGTATGAGGTTCGTGAGGCGATCGCCGGGGTCTTGACCAAGGGGCGGCCGTCCAGGATCGAGCTCAACATGCGACTGGTCAGCTTCATCGACTCCGTCGGCATCAGCGCCATGGTCGCCGGCTTCCAGACCGCGGAAGTCAGCGGCGTCAAGCTCGTGGTCACCGAACCGAGCCGGTTCGTGCACCGGCAGCTCTGGGTCACCGGCCTGCTCGGCCTGTTCGGTGCGCCGGAGCCCTACTTCGCCGGCGCCGCGCCGGCCGCGGAGGCCCCCCTTCCCGGGGTCTGACCCGCCCCGGAAGCGGCGCCCCGCGCGCCGCTCCGGGCTCAGTCGACCTGATCGTCCAACCCGGACAGATCCACGTCGGATACCTCGGTGATCGCCCTGATCGCCGTCACCGAGGCGTATCCCTCGGCCAACCAGGCCACGTCGGTGCCGGGGGCGACCCGTTCACCGGACTCCTCCAGCGCGGTACGGACGAAGCCCTTGCCCGCCTCGGCCACCGTCATCTGCACCTGACCGAAGCCCGCGAGCGAGCCCCGGCGTACCCCGCGCAGCCGTTCGGGGGGCACGTCGGGGGCGTTCACGTTCAGGACCGTCTCGGTCGGCGCGGCGATCAGCCGGGGCAGCAGGTCCAGTGCCACCCGGGCCGGCGTGGCCCAGTGCCGCCGCTCGTCCCGGCCCCGGTCCGGCACCGGTAGCGCGGCGCCCCCGCGGTCCCGGCCCGCGCCGGGGGAGAGCACGTCGAGCGAGACCGCGATCGCATGGCAGCCGTTGGCCGCGGCCGTGAAGGCGGCGCCGACGGTGCCGGAGTGCAGCACGGCGCGCCCCGCGTTGGCGCCCCGGTTGACGCCGGAGAGCACCACCGACGGCGCCGGCCCGAACGCGCCGTGCAGGGCGATCAGCGCGATGAGACCCGGCGACCCCCCCACCCCGTACGCCCGGACACCCGGCAGCTCCTCGAACACGTGCTCCTCGACGACCACCCGGCCGTCGCGTTCCACCGCGCTCATCGCGGCGCTGGCCCCGCTGGCCTCCTCCCGGGGGGCCGCCACCACCACCTCCAGTCCCCGATCGAGGGCGGTCCGGGCCAGCCACCGCAGCCCGGGGGCCCCGATGCCGTCGTCGTTGGTGACCAGTACCCGCAGCGTCATGCCGTCATTGTCCGCTGGGCCAGCTCGTCGGGGGTCATCCGGTCCTGTCGATCCGTGCCCAGCGGGGCGAGCCGGACCCGCTCGACCAGTTCGGTGATCGCCTCCGGCCGGCCGGTGCCGAGGCCGTGCCGGGTGACGTTGAGCGCTCCCGCCGCGGCCCCGGTACGGACGGCCAGCGCCAGGTCGCCACCGCCGGCCAGTACCGCCGCCACGCCGGCGGTCATCGAGTCTCCGGCGCCGCGCGCGTCGGCCACCTGTAGGCGCGGCATGTCGACCGTGAAGACCTCCCCGTCCATCAGCAGCAGGGCCGGCTTCTCGGCCCGGCTGACCACCACGGAGTCGGCCCCGTCGGTGTGCAGCGCCCGCAGCACCCGGACGAGTTCGTCCTCGCTGTCGTTCGCGGCCCAGCCGTCCCGGACCAGCTCCTCGTGGCTGATCTTCAGGAAGTGCAGGCCGCTGTCGAGCACCGCCGCCAGGTGCGGGCCGGAGAGGTCGGCGACGACCCGGCTGCCGTTGCTGCCGAGGTCGGCGGCGAGCCGGCGGTAGATGTCCGGTGCGACGAGGGCCGGGTGGCCGGGCCCGCTGAGGACGCTGACCGCGGCACCCAGTCCCTCGCCGAGGGCCAGGTTGTAGAGCTCGTCCAGCTCGTGGCGGGTCAGCGGGTGGCCGGTCGCCTCGGCGATCTCGGTACGGGTACCGTCCCGCCGGTCGTGTACGTAACCCCCGCTGCTCGACTCCCGGTGGATCACCCGCAGGTCGACCCCCTCGCTGGCGAGCAGCGGTTCGAGCACCTGACCGATCTCGCCGCCGAGGCCGGCGCAGAGCACCACCCGGGTGCCGAGGCACTTGATCATCCTTGCCTGCCACACGCCCTGACCGCCGGGATGCAGATGGATCTCCGTCTCGTCGGCGGGTTGGTCGATCGTCACCGTGAGCTGCGGCGCCGGGGCGAAGACCATGACATGTCCACTCATGTCCTTTGCATACCCTGTCGGGCCCTCTTAATGTGTCTGCCCCGCCCGGGGCGTTGTCGTGACGGCTCGCAACTGGCACCATTCGCGCAGCGGGGCACCGGCTCCCCGCCGGGGCGGGTGCGGCCATCGCCGGACCGGCAGGTCGGCCGGGCCACGAATTCGGCACCGGCCGGCGCGGAAGACGGGAGAGCCCAGGTGGCACGGTCGGGATCCTTCGGGTACATCGTCCAGGCCCGGTGTGCGGTGCCCGCCGCGCTCCGGCTGCTCGCGGACCTGGACCGGCAGGCCGAGCTGCACCCGCTGATCCTCCGGGTACGTGCCCGGCCGCCCCGGCCGGGCGCGCTGCGCAGTCATCTCATCACCGACCGGCTGGCCTGGGGGCCGATCCGGTTCCGCACGACCTACCGGGCCGACACGCTCCTGATCGGCGCGGACGAACTGGTGATCAGGGCCGAGCAGTGGCCCCGGACGAGCGTCCGGAACCACACCCGGCTGGTCGAGGAGCCCGACGGGCTGGTACGCGTGGAGGTCACGATCACCCTCTCCGCCCCCACTCCGCTGTTCCGGTACGCCTTCCGGCAGGCCCGGGCCGCACACCTGGCCCTCGCCGCCCGGCTACCGGCGGCGCTGGAGGCCGCCGGCCGGGAGGTTCCCGACGGTGGTCCCGGCCCCGGCCACTGACCGCACCGGCCGGGCGTCCCGCCGGTTGCGACCCCACGGCTTGTAGGTGGAGAGCAGGGTGGCGACGAGCAGCAGGGTGCTGGACACCGCGGGTGCGACCACGACCTGTTCCCGGACACCGTCCGGTGGGACCGCGGCGGCGTCGGCGGCGACCAGCAGGCCGGGGCGCAGCGCGAAGAGCACCAGGCCCACCATCACCGTGGTGATCGCGAGCTTCACCGTGACCCAGCGGTGCCGGAGCAGACCCCACGGGGTGAGCACGGCGCTGACCAGACCGATCAGCCAGGCCAGCACACTGAGCGGGACGAACAGCGTCAGCCCGACCAGGCCGATCACCGGGTAGACCACCGCCGGGTCGGCGCCGCGCAGGCCGGCCACCCCGAGCGTCAACAGCACCACGTCGACACCGAGCCAGCCGACCGAGGTCACCACGTGCAGCGTGAGCAGGCCCTTTCGCCAGGGCGGGGTGAGCTTCATCCCGATGATGCTCCCGGCGTCGGCCGCGCCGGTCGTGGTGCGAGGGTGGGCCTTGCGCGTACGGCGGTGGACGTAGTGACGGGTCGGACCCGACCGCCACCACGTCCACCCACCGGCGGTGTTCAGCGCCAGCTGTCGGTCCAGGTGACGGCGCAGGAGGCGGGCGCGCCGACGTTCCGGACCCGGTTGGGGTCGCCCTCCCAGACCACCTGGTCGCCGTTCTTCCTGAGGTACTTGTATTCCACCGCCGTGTTCGGCGGCAGGTTGACCGTGCCCCGCCAGACCGGGTAGCTCGCCGAGCCCAGCGGCACCGCGTTCGCCGGGTTCCACCCGCCCAGCGCCGCCACGTTGCCCACCACGAAGACGTTCTCGCCCCACGCCGTCGTCGCGGTCACCTCGAAGCCGGTGGCCACGGTGGCGCAGCCGGGCGGGGTGGGGCCGGGGGTCCCCGAGGTACGGGCGTTCACGTGCAGGGCCAGCGCCCCGTTCGCCGGCACCGTGGCCGTCACCTGACCCGCGGCGTTCACCTGGTACGTGGTCCCGGTGCAGGAGCCGCCGGAGAAGTCCCCGCTCAGCACGTCGCAGTAGGTGCCCGCCGGCAGGCCGGTCTGGAAGGTACGGGTCAGCGCGCCGCCGGCCCGGTTGAACGCCGCGTACGCCGCGCCGCCCCGCCCGAAGGCGATCTGGTCGGAACCGTTGCTCCACCAGTTGGTGACCCCGGCACCGGCCGCCGCGTTGCGCAGCCCGACCATGTTGGCGGTGCTGCGCCAGCGGTGTTCGCAGGCCCAGCCGCTGGCGCAGTCGACCGCGCTGGTGGTGCCGTTGCCGGCCGCCGGCGGGCCGGCCTCCGGGTCGGTGAAGGTGAAGCTCGACATCACCTGCGGCACCCCGTACGGCCAGGCGATCATGAACGCCTCGGCCAGCGCGTACGCCGAGCCGTTCCGGTAGGTCAGCTTCGCCCGGCCGTTGCGCTGGGTGTCGTGGTTGTCCACGAACGCCACCGCGTCGGCGGAGCCGAGTCGCATCGAGGAGGCGAGGTTGTTCAGGTTGGCCAGGTTGCCGTCCCGGAAGGCGGTGCCGACGACATCGCCGTAGCGGAACTCGGTGACGTCGCCGATTCCGGCGTACTCCTCGGGGGTCGGCTCCCCGGCGCCGCCCTCGATCACCTCGGAGAAGACGTACGGGCTGCCGGTGACCGGGTCGACGATCGCGGCCAGGTCGGCGGCGGGCAGGTGTTTGGCGGCGTCCACCCGGAAGCCGTCGACGCCGAGCGAGACCAGGTCGTTGAGGTACGCGGTGAGCCGGCCGCGCACGTAGGCCGCCTCGGTGCGCAGGTCGGAGAGGTCGACCAGCTCGCAGTTCTGCACCTCCCAGCGGTCGCCCCAGTTGACGATGTCGTCGTTGCCGTTGCGTCCGCAGTGGTGGAAGTCGCCGTCGCCGTAGGGCACCGCCGGGTAGCCGTAGTGGCGGTAGGTGGAGCCCCCGCTGCCGGTGCCGGTGGAGGCGCCGCCGGCCATGTGGTTGACGACCGCGTCCACGTAGATCTTCACGCCGGCGTCGTGGCAGGTCCGCACCATCCCGGCGAAGGCGGCCCGGTCACCGCGCCGGGTGGTCAGCTGGTAGCTGACCGGCTGGTAGTCCTGCCACCAGGGGTGCCCCCGGCCCGGCAGTACGACGTGTTCCTGCGGTGGCGAGACCTGCACCCCGCCGAAACCCTTGGGGCCGAGCACGTTGACGCACTCGGCGGCGACCGAGGACCACGGCCACTGGAAGAGGTGCACGATGACGTCCCGGGGGCCGGGACCGGCCGGACTGGCGGCGGCGGCCTGGTCGGCGCGGCGGGCTGCGCCGACCAGCAGGGTGGCGGCGAGCAGGCCGGTGGTGGCGGCGGCGAGCAGGCTTCGGGTACGCATTACGGCCTCCCATGCGCGGGGGAGCGGGGGACGGGGCGGGGAGCGGGCTGCAACTTCTTGCAGGAGTTGTCGGCAAGTTACCACCGGGTTCCCGGGTGGTAAAGGAGTGGCCCCCGGAACATATGCCGGCTCTATCCGCAATCGTGGCGCCCGGCTTGCAAAGATCCTCCGCCGTACGGGGCCGCAGCCCCCCGGCGTCGCAGGTCGGTCGGGCGGGTGCGGGAGGCCGGCCTTGCAAAACTTTCACGGGCCGGTTCGAGATCGAGCGCGATGACCGCTGCCCCGTAAGGAAGGGCCCCTTATTATCGCTTTTTGCATAGGAAGGGCCCCTTCTTAACACGTCAGGCGCGCGGGGCGTACATGATGATCGCGACGCCGAGCAGGCAGACGCCGGCGCCGGCCAGGTCGTAACGGTCCGGTCGGAAGCCGTCGACGAGTACCCCCCAGCCGAGCGAGCCGGCCACGAAGATCCCGCCGTACGCCGCGAGGACCCGACCGAAGTGCGGGTCCGGCTGGAACGCCGCCACGAGGCCGTACCCGGCCAGCGCGAGCATGCCGGCGGCGACGAAGAGCATTCCGCGGTGTTCCCGGATGCCCTGCCAGACCAGCCAGGCGCCGCCGATCTCGGCGACGGCGGCGAGCAGGAAGAGCAGCAACGAGCGGGCGACCAGCACGGGTTGATTCTGCCGCGTCCAGTGGTGGCAGCTACCGGCGAGGGCTTTCCGGGCGGACCCGGAAAGCCCTCGCGCGGCGGCCGGAGCGGTTAGGAAGGGCCCCTTCCTATGCAAAAAGCGATAATAAGGGGCCCTTCCTTACACCTCAGGCGGTGGGGGTGAAGGGGAGGGTGAGGGCGGACTGGCCGCCCTGGCTGCCGGTCGCGTCGACCCGCAGCGTCGTCGGGGCGGAACCGATCGCGTTCCAGACCTCCAGCCGGACGCAGCCGTTGGCCAGCGCCGCGAAGGCTCCCGAGGTCGAGCGGAGTCCGGCGGACTGGGTGTACGTCTCGGCGCCGGGCACCGGGTCGGTGGCGAAGTAGCCGTACGTCTCCACCCGGCTGTAGGTGCCGGAGCCGGTGAAGTCGTACGAGACCCGGGCCTGTACCCCGGCACCGACCGCGCTGCCGGCGTCGACGTAGAGGCTGAACGCGGTCGCGCCGCCGGTGTGGCTGCCGGTCAGCCCGCACACCCGGTGGGTGGTCGGGTTGGTCGGCGTGCCGTCGTGGTTGCCGTTGGCTGCCGCCATCGTCACCGTGGTGGCCCCGCCGCCCGCCGTGCCGGCCAGCGCCCCGCCGGAGCGGACGAAGAGCCGGTTGCCGGTGACCGGCGGGCCGGTCGGGGTCGGCGTGGGGTTGGCCGTCGGGGTCGGGGAGGGGGTCGGGTTCGGCGTCCCGCCGCCGGCGCCGCCGCCACTCCAGGTGAACGCGCCGGTGGCGGCCGTCCGGCCGGCCGGTACGGTCAGCGTCCGCCCGTCGGAGAAGGTCACCGTCAGCGGGCTGGAGGTGATGTTCGACGCCACGTACGTGCGCGCCCCGCCCTTGGTGAAGACCGCGTAGAGCGGGGTGTTGGCGGTGACGGAGGTGTCCACCCGGCCCAGTGCGGCGAGGTTGCGCAGCCAGTGGAAGGTGTGTGCCCGGCTCTCGCCCTCCTCCGGCGCGTAGTTCGGGTTGGCCCGGAAGGCGGCCAGCGCCGCGTCGGGGTCGCCCATCGCCCGGAACGACCAGAGCACGTCCTGCCAGACGGTGGGCTGCCCGCCGTTGTTGGTCACCAGTTCGTTCCAGTTGGTGGTGACGTAGTCGGGCCGGTAGCCGAGGTAGAGCGAGCCGCCGGTGATCGGCAGCATGTTGATGCCCTGGATCATCTCCGGTTCGCCGCTGAACCAGGTCGCGTACGCCCCGCCGTCGCCCCAGACCATCCCGACGGTGCTGTGCCCGAAGGCGCTCGGGAAGTTCTCGTTGGCCGAGTCGAACCAGTACTCCTGGATCGCCTGCGCCTGGGTGGTGTAGATGAACAGGCCGGCGTCCCGGATCGCGGTGTCACCGGTGGCCAGGCCCCACTGGATCAGCCCGCTGGCGAAGTTCATCCCCTCCGACGAGGACTCCTGGTTGTTGCCGGCGCCGAACGAGCCGTGCCCGGAGGCCCAGTCGTGCCCGGCGTAGATGTCGAAGTCGCGCAGGAACGGGAACATCGGATCGTTGCGGTCGAAGCCGTTGGCGTCCCGGATCAGCAGGTTCACCATGCCGCCGTACCGGTTGGTGGCGGCCCAGCCCGGGTCGAACTTGGCCAGCGTGGCGGCGGCGGCGATGTAGTAGCCGTAGTGGAAGTGGTGGTCGTTCAGTTCCTGGTCGGAGCCGTACGAGGCCGGGTAGCCGACCAGCGTGCCCCAGGCCCGGTCGTAGTGGAACAGCCGGCCGGTCTCCCCGGGTGAGGCGGTGAACCAGTCGGTGAGCCGGGTCCGGATCGCGTTCAGCAGCAGGTCGCGCTGGGCGGTCCGGCCGAGCTGGTCGGCGATCTCGGCGAGCCGGGCGGCCCGGCCCAGCGCCTTGCCGGTCCAGTAGGTGTCGTTGCCGAAGCCGGCCAGCGGGTCGCCGGTGGCGGCCTGGTCGAGGTAGCCGCCGAGGGTGGCCAGGTCGGCCCCGCTGGAGGTGGCGACGGCGGGGATCTCCGGCAGCACCCCGTGGTAGCGGATCGCGGTGGCGAACGAGCCGACCCCGACCAGGGTCCGCATCGCACCGCGGGGGGAGACGTACGTCTGGCCGATCGGGGTGCCGCCGGCCAGGTTCTTCCACTGGTGCGGGTAGAGCGAGACGACGGTGTTGCCCTCGCTGCCCTCCCGGGCCGTGGTGCTGAACGTGTACGTGGCGGTGACCGTGCTGGTCTGCTGGTTGAACGACCAGCCGACCCGGGTGCCGGTGACGTGCGCGTGGGCGTACCGGCCGTAGCTGTCGGCCAGGGCGGTGCGTTCGGCGGCCGGGGTGCCGGAGGTGGTCGGCAGCAGCGCCACCGAGAAGTAGCCCCGGCCGGCCAGGGTGGAGGTGATGGCCGTGCCGCTGACCGTCCAGGTCGCACCGGTCGGCGCGTACGCCACGTAGTCGTGGCCGCGGACGGTGAACCCGATCCGGGCGCCGCTGTTGGCCCAGACCGTGGGCGTGGCGCCGAAGGCGAGCCGGGCGTCGCCGCCGGTCACCTGGGCGTAGACGAACGGCAGGCCGTGGCCGACGGTGGCCCGCAGTGTCCGGGTCCCGTCGGACCAGTACGGCGAGACGGTCCAGTCGGTCCAGCCGTCCACCTTGACGTCGGGGGAGTTGAGTCCGGTCACCCCGAGGGTGAAGTCGGTGCTGTAGGGGAAGTGGTACTCCCCGACGGTGGTCGGGGTGCCGGAGACGGTCGGCGTGGTGGTGTACGAGACGCCGAGCCCGCCCGCCACCGGGTCGAAGGCCATCGGGTGTGCCTGCAACGGCTCGGAGTAGGCGCAGTCGAGGCGCTTGAACAGCAGCGAGGACCACCAGTCGTTGGTGGGTACCGCGCCGGCCGGGGCGTTGCCGGTGACGTACCGCCGGGGGTTGGTGGAGAGGTCGGCGCAGCCGGAGGGGCCGGCGGCGCCGGCGGGGCGGGTGGTGGTGTAGCTGCCGGCGCCGAGGGGGTCCGCGCCGGCGCCGGTGGGCGCGACGAGGGCGACGGTGGCGGCGAGTGCCGCGAGGGTGAGCGCGGCCAACCCGCGCGCTCGGCGGGTGGATCTGGTCATGGTGCCTCCGGTCGGGGGACGGTACGGCCGGGGAGAGATTTCGTCCGTATTAACGAGCCATTGCCTGGAGATCATCAGATCGGCTCAGGGCTGTCAATGCGCGCCGGTCTTCTTTGCCGGATTCCGGAGTGGACCGCGCCTCCCGGTTGACAGTCGGGGCCGGGGTCGGGGTACCTTAGAGAGCGCTCTCTCAGGTCTCCCCGCCCACCTCAGCTCGGTGCCGCGAACTGCGATGAGCGATCGAAAGAGCGCTCTCTGGCATGCCGTCGGCGCCGTTCTTGCATCCATCGATGTCTGTCTCTAAGCTTGGCCGGGCGCCATCACCGCCGACGACCGCGCAGGGCTGGCCGGTGCGTCGCTGATGGATCCGTGATCGCGGGAGCCGGTCATTCGGGTGGCACGAGGGCCGTACGCGCGGGACGCGTCGGTCCACCCGCCGTCGTAGCAACAGCACCGCCGGGCCCGTTCGCACCGGCTCCGCGGTGGTCAGCCGAGAGGAATCCCATCCCCATGAGGGTCTCCGCACCGTACCCCCGTCTGCCCGTGGTCGTCGCCGTGATGGCGACGGTGGCCGCGTGCCTCGTCGCCACCGTCGGCCTGGTCGTGGCGCCCGCGGCCCGGGCCGCCGCCGGCTGCCTGGTCGACTACCAGGCCAACCAGTGGAGCGGCGGCTTCACCGCCACGGTCCGGGTGACCGCCGGCGACGCAGCGGTCAACGGCTGGACCGTCACCTGGACCTACGGTGGCGACCAGCAGATCACCAGTAGCTGGAACGCCCAGGTCACCCAGGCCGGCGCCGCGGTGACCGCCCGGAACGCGGCGCACAACGGGGCACTGCCGGCCGGCGGGTCCGCCGAGTTCGGCGTCCAGGGCAGCTACGCCGCGAACGCGGCGGCGCCGACCGGGTTCGCCCTGAACGGCGAGCCGTGCAACGGCGCCGCCCCGACCACCGGCCCGACGACCCCGGCACCGCCGACGACCCCGCCGGCCAGCCCGCCGCCGACCACCGGGCCGCCCCCGGCCGGTTGCGGCGCGGCCAGCCTCTGCGACGGCTTCGAGAACCAGACCGGGACCACGCCCGCCGGCGACTGGAGCGTGAACTACCCGGACTGCCAGGGCACGGGTACGGCCGCCATCGACACCACCGTGGCCCACCAGGGCACCAGGTCGGTACGGATCAACGGCACGGCCGGCTACTGCAACCACGTCTTCGTCCGGGCCAACCGCGATCTCAGCGGTCTCGGCGCGGTGCGGTACGGCCGGATCTGGGTGCGGCACACCACCGCGCTGCCGACCCAGCACGTGACGTTCCTGGCCATGCGCGACGCCAACGACGGCAACCGGGACCTCCGGATGGGGGGCCAGAACGGCGCCCTCCAGTGGAACCGCGCCTCGGACGACGCCACCCTGCCCGAGCAGAGCCCGGCCGGCGTCGCGCTCAGCGTGCCACTGCCGACCAACCGCTGGACCTGCGTCGAGTTCATGGTGGACGGCACCCAGGGCCGGCTGTCGACCTGGGTCGACGGGGCGGCGGTGACCGGCCTGACCGCGGACGGCACCCCGACCCACGACATCGACGGGCAGTGGCTCAACCGGGCGAACTGGCGGCCCAGCCTGACCGACCTGCGGCTGGGCTGGGAGAGCTACGGCGAGGGCGCGGACACGCTCTGGTACGACGACGTGGCCCTCGGCTCGGCCCGGATCGGCTGCTGACCCCGGCCCCGTCCAGGTCGGCGGGTCGTACCGGTCCCGCCGACACAACCGCCCGCCGTCCTCGTCTTCGTCGACGAGGGCGGCGGGCGCTGTCGCGCGTCCGTGCGGTGGGCTCCGCCGGCACCGCCCAGGGGTGGCGGGCGGTGCCGGCGGAGGCTCAGTGCATGGACAGGTGCACGTGGTTGGTGTGGTCGCTGGACGGGTCCCCGTTACCGCCGCTGTACGACTTCCACCCGCTGCTGGGCAGCCAGATCTGCTTGAACCAGATCACGTAGAGCACGCCGAGGCGGTCGGCGTTCTTCACGAAGTACGCCGCCAGGTTGTTGCCGTAGGTCCGGTCGCCGCCGGAGGCCACCCCGCCGAATCCGCTCTTCTGTGCGGCGAAGTCGCAGGCCTGGCCCTTGGGATGCTCGCCGCTGCCGCCGCTGCGGAAGCAGGAGACGTACCGGGTGAAGCCGGCCGACTTGGCCTGGTTCAGCGCGTGCAGCGTACGCGGGGTGATGCAGCCGCTGGCCGGCGTCGGGTCGTCCACGCTGCACGACTCGTCCGGCCAGGAGCCGTCGGAGTTGCGCGGTGCCGGCCTGGCCGACGCCGCCCGTCCGGTGACGCCCGAGCTGACACCGCCGCTGCCGGCCGCGACCAGGGCCCGTTCGGCCTGCGTCTTGCGGGTCTGCATCACCTCGACCTGCTTGCGCTGGTCACGGATCTCCTGGTCGAGTGCGGCCTTGGTACGGGTCTGGAGGTCCAGGCTGTCCCGCAGGCCGCGCAGCTCCCGGCTCTCGTTGGCGGCCACGCTGTCCAGCGCGGCGGCGCGGTCCACCAGACTGCTCGGGGAACCGCTGTTGAGCAGGGCCGAGACCTGCCCGAGCCGGCCGGTCCGGTACGCCATGCCGGCCATCTCGCCCACCCGCTCGCTGCGGGCGGCGACGCCTGCGGCGCGCGGAGAGGTAGTCGGCCTCCTTCAGCACCGTACCGGGCCGCCAGCTTGGCCGGCGAACATCGGCCTGGCGGCCGACCCCGCTTCTTCTGCTGCGCAGGGCGTCGTCGGCGCCGCCTTGCCCTTCCGGTCGATGTCGCCGGGCGCGGCGGAGAGGGGCCCGGGCGCCGCCTGGACCGGCGCCGCGACGGCGGGTGCGCCGCCGAACGCCGCGACCAGGCCGAGGGCGAGCACCGTGGTCACGACGGTGGCCAGCCGGATGCCCGGCCCTGTGGCCCGCCGGCCGGCAGGCCGGGCTCTGCGTACGGATGTCGGGGTGGCCCGGGCGGCTCGCGGAGCCCCGGGTGGGGCGGCCGCGGCGTGGCGTGCCGGTGCCCCTTCGGTGGATGCCAGAAACGGCATGAGAACGTCCGTCCTTCCGTCAGCCGCCGACCGGGTTAGCTGACGGGTTCGGGACGGAAGATCCCTACCGCTGACGCGGATACACCCCAGATACGTGGTTCCCCGGCTCGCACGTGGCGATTAGGCGGCGGCTCCGCAGGCGCCGGAGGGCGCCGCCCGGCGGAGACCGGTGCCGAGCCTACCGGCCACCGCCTCGCTCTGCGCGGAGCGTGTTGTCGAGCATGATCCGTATCGCCCTGGTTGGTCCGGAAGTAACCGGACAAAACCCTGCGACGCGCCGACGAAATTTAAGCTGCCCATAACTACCAGTCGGTGGGACCGCAGGCGCCGGAGGGTGTCTCCGGCTCGACCTGGAGGGTCGCGTGCGAGATGTGGAAGTCCTCGCGCAGGGCCGATCGCGCCGCCGCCAGCACACTGCCCACCTCCGCGCCCGGGTCGAGCGCCAGGTGCGCCGAGGCCACCTCCATGCCGGAGGTCAGGGTCCAGATGTGCAGGTCGTGTACGTCGCACACCCCCGCTACGGCGGCCAGCCTGGCCCGTACCACGCCGACGTCTAGGTGCTCGGGGGCGGCCTGCACCAGGATGCGCACCGCGCTGCGTCCCAGCCGCCAGGTGCGGGGCACGATGAAGAGCCCGACGGCCAGCGCGGCGACCGGGTCCGCCCAGGTCCAGCCGGTCAGGATGATCACGAGGGCGGCGACGATGACGGCGACCGAGTTGAGCAGGTCGCCGAGCACCTCCAGGTAGGCGCCCCGCAGGTTGATGCTCGCCCGCGCACCGGCCCGGAGCAGCCCGAACGCGGCGACGTTGGCCAGCAGGCCGAGCGTCGCCACCGCCAGCATCGGACCGGCCGCCACCTGCGGCGGTGCCGCGAACCGGCGTACCGCCTCGACCAGCACGTACACCGCCACCCCGAACAGCAGCACCGCGTTGGCCAGCGCCGCGAGCACCTCCAGGCGGTAGAGCCCGAAGGTGCGCTGGGGGTCGGCGGCGGCGCGCCGGGCCGCCGTGATCGCGGCGAGCGCCATGCCGATCCCGAGCACGTCGGTGAACATGTGCCCCGCGTCGGAGAGCAGGGCCAGGGAACCGGTGACCAGCGCGGCCACCGCCTCGATCACCATCAGGGCGGCGAGCAGCGCGAAGGCGGCCCAGAGCCGGCCGCGGTGCCGCTCCGCCGCCCACACCGAGCCCCCGCCGTGGTGATGACCTCCGCCCACGCACACACCCTTCCCGCTCCGGCGGTGTGCAGCCGAGATATCCGTACATTCCGATGGGCCCGACCGGCCGGGAGCACCCCCGGCCCGGTACCGACCCGGGCGCCGGGCGGCGGTCCCGGAAGCGCCGGCCGCGTGCCCCGGCCGTCCCGGGGCGGGCCGGTACGCCCGATCGCGCCGCCGAGATGCGGACCCGGGAGTACCTGGCATCATCGAAGCCTGGCCGTGGCCGGACCGCCGATCGGGTGGACCGGTCCACAGTGCCGGGGAGTCCGATCCACAGTGCTCGGTGGTCCGGTCCGCCGCCCGGGGTTCCGGGTGCGGGCCGGTGCTCCCGGGCCGCGAAGGGAGCCGATGCATGCGTCGCCGTCGACGTGTCCCCGTCCTGCTCGCCGCCACCCTCACCCTGGCCACCGCGCTGGTGACCACCGGCGCCCCGGCCGCCACGGCCGGTGCCGCGCCGCTCGCGCCGCGCACCCTCGACCTGCCCGCCGGCTTCCAACCGGAGGGGATCGCGATCGGCGGCCCGCCGTACGCCTATTTCGGGTCCCGGGCGACCGGGGCGATCTACCGGGCGAACCTGCTGACCGGGCGGGGTGAGGTGATCAACCCCGGTCCGGGCACCCCGTCGCTGGGCATGAAGGTCGACGCGCGGGGCCGGTTGTTCGTCGCCGGCGGTGCCGGCGGGGACGGCCGGGTGATCGACACCCGGACCGGCCGGCTGCTCGCCAGCTACCGCTTCACCGACCAGCCCAGCTTCGTCAACGACGTGGTGCTGACCCCCGGTGCGGCCTGGTTCACCGACTCGACCAACCCGGTGCTCTACCGGGTACCGCTGGCCCGGGGCGGCCAGCTACCGCCGGCCGGTGCGGTGGTCCGGCTGCCGCTGACCGGCGACATCGTCTACGGCGCCGGCATCAACGCCAACGGCATCTCCCGGACGCCGGACGGTGCCGCGCTGCTCGTCGTCCAGTCCGGGACCGGGCTGCTGTTCCGGGTGGACCCGCGGACCGGGGTCGCCCGGACCGTGGACCTCGGCGGCGAACTGCTCACCAACGGGGACGGGCTGCTGCTCGACGGCCGCACGCTCTACGTGGTGCAGAACCGCTTGAACACCGTCGCCGTGCTGCGGCTGGACCGGACCGGGCACAGCGCTCGGGTGGTGCAACGGCTCACCGACCCCGGCTTCGACGTACCGACCACGGTGGCGGCGTACGGCAACCGGCTCTACCTGCCGAACGCCCGGTTCAGCACCACGCCCACCCCGGACACCCCGTACACGGCGGTGGCGATTCCGCGTCCCTGACGCCGGGGGCGGCGCGCCGCCGATCGTCGGGCCGGGCGGGGTGGGCGGCAGCGCGCCGCTCACCCCGCCGGTTCGATGGTGGTGAGTCGCTGGGTGGCCCGGGAGAGCGCGACGTAGAGGGTGCGTACCCCGGCCGTGGAGTCGGCCCGGATCTGCCCCGGGCCGACCAGCACCACCCCGTCGTACTCCATGCCCTTGGCCTGCATCGCGTCGACCACCTGCAACCGAGGTTCGGCGGAGGTGTCCAGCCAGCCGGCGACCTCGTCCCGCCGGGGCACCGGGGCGATCACCCCGACCGTCCCCTCGACCTCGGCCAGCAGCTTCGTCACCGCCTCGCGTACCGCGTCGGTCAGCTCCGCGGCCGGCACCACCAGCTCCACCGGTTGCACGCCGGTGCTGCGCACCGCCACCGGCAGCGGCAGTTCGGGGGAGACCTCGCGGATCACCGCGGCCGCCACCGCGAAGATCTCCGCCGAGTTGCGGTAGTTGGTGGAGAGCGTGTACTCGTGCCGGGGCCGCCGGCCCAGGGCCTTGTCCCGGGCCCGGGACAGCTCGGCCGGGTCACCGGTCCAGGCGGTCTGCGCCGGGTCGCCGACCACCGTCCAGGAGGCCAGCCGGCCCCGCCGGCCCAGCATCCGCCACTGCATCGGCGACACGTCCTGCGACTCGTCGACCACCACGTGGGCGTAGTCCCGGTAGTCGGCGGGCCGCTCCGCCGACCGGGCGGCCCGGGCGGCCCGCTCCCGGTCGGCGGCGGTGGTCAGCTCG
>NZ_JBNJMX010000034.1:0-31696 GCF_050936375.1 Plantactinospora sp. CA-290183
GGCCGGCGCACCGGAGAGGCCGTCCACCCGCAGTCCCGCCTCGGTGGCGACCAGCCCGCCGGCGGCGTGGTCCCAGAGGTTGAGGCCCTTCTCGTAGTACGCGTCGACCGCCCCCTCGGCGGCCAGGCACAGGTCGATCGACGCGGCACCCAACCGGCGGATGTCCCGTACGTGCGGGATCAGCTGGGCCAGCACCCCGGCCTGGTGGGCCCGGCGAGCGGCGTCGTAGCCGAAGCCGGTGGCGACCAGCGCCTTGCCGAGTTGCGTCTCCGCCGAGCAGCGCAGCCGCCGCCCGGCCCGGTACGCCCCGCCACCCCGGGTGGCGGTCCACTCGTTCCCGGTCACCGGCTCCCGGACCACGCCGGCGACGACCTCGCCGTCGACCGCGGCGGCCAGCGAGACGGCGTAGTGCGGCAGCCCGTAGAGGTAGTTCACCGTGCCGTCGATCGGGTCGAGGATCCAGCGGACGCCACCGGGAGCGGCGGGGCCGGCCGCCTCGGCGTCGCCGTACTCCTCGCCCAGGACCGCGTCGTCGGGGCGCACCTCGCGCAGCGCGGCGACCGCCTCCCGCTCGACGGCCCGGTCGGCCGCGGTCACCACGTCGGTGACGGTGCTCTTGGTGGCCACCGGCGAGACCCCCTCGGCCCGCATCCGGCGGGCGGTCTCCGCCGCCTGTCTGGCCACGCGTACCGCGATGTCGAGCAACTCCTCCGGAGCCGGTGTCGTGCCGCGCATACGTCCCCTTCCCGTACGCCTGTGACGTCCGATGCCCGGCGCGAGTATCATCCTTACAAAGTCCACACGCGCACAGAGTCGGTGGCCCCGGACCGCGTCTCCGGCGTGCGGCGCGGGATGATCGCCGCAGACGGCGTTACAATTCACGCCTGCCCACGTGCCACGGACCGCCGAGCATCGGCCGGCCCGGGACACGGGGGTTCCTCAACCACATCGGCCCGGCACGTCGCCTCGCGCTGCGCCGGCCGACCCCGGCCGTGCTCGCTCCATCGCCTCCGGAAGGTCATTCGTGACAGAACCCCGCCACACCGGCGCCGACGTACGCTCGCTCACCGACACCCTGATCGCTCACGCGCAGAACGCCGGCGGCCAGCTCACGTCGGCTGAGCTGGCGCGGACCGTCGAGTCTGCTGAGGTGACTCCGGCCCAGGCCAAGAAGATCCTGCGCGCGCTCTCCGACGCGGGCGTGACCGTCGTGGTCGACGGCTCGGCGAGCACCCGTCGCCGGGTCGCCGCCGCCCGCTCCGCCACCCCCGCGTCCCGGGCCACCACCGCCAAGGCGACCAAGAAGGCGGCGGCACCGGCACCGAAACAGGCGCCCGCCGCCGACGAGGCCACCGCGGCCCGGAAGCCGGCACCCCGCAAGGCGACGCCCGCGGCCGGGCCGGCGCCGGCCGGTGCCAAGGTGGCCGCGAAGCCCGGCGAGGCACCGGCCAAGGCGGGCGCGAAGCCGGCCCGGGCCGCGAAGGCCGGCGCGACCGGCCCCGGCAAGGCCACCAAGGCCTCCCCCGGCAAGGCGGCCGACTCCGACGAGCCCGTCGACGGCGACATCGATCCGGAAGAGCTCGCCGCCGTGATCGAGGACGTGGTGGTCGAGGAGCCGGCCGAGCTGGCCAAGGCCGCCGAGGCCGACGCCGCCAGTTCGGCGACGGACAACGACTTCGAATGGGACGACGAGGAGTCCGAGGCACTCAAGCAGGCGCGGCGGGACGCGGAGCTGACCGCCTCCGCGGACTCGGTCCGGGCCTACCTGAAGCAGATCGGCAAGGTCCCGCTGCTCAACGCCGAGCAGGAGGTCGAGCTCGCCAAGCGGATCGAGGCCGGGCTCTACGCCGCCGAGCGGCTGCGCGCCGCCGAGGAGGGCGAGGAGAAGCTCGTCCGGGAGATGCAGCGCGACCTGATGTGGATCTCCCGGGACGGGGAGCGGGCCAAGAACCACCTGTTGGAGGCCAACCTCCGGCTGGTGGTCTCGCTGGCCAAGCGCTACACCGGGCGGGGCATGGCCTTCCTCGACCTGATCCAGGAGGGCAACCTCGGCCTGATCCGCGCCGTCGAGAAGTTCGACTACACCAAGGGCTACAAGTTCTCCACCTACGCCACCTGGTGGATCCGCCAGGCCATCACCCGCGCCATGGCCGACCAGGCCCGCACCATCCGCATCCCCGTACACATGGTCGAGGTGATCAACAAGCTGGGTCGGATCCAGCGCGAGCTGCTCCAGGACCTGGGCCGCGAGCCCACCCCGGAGGAGCTGGCGAAGGAGATGGACATCACACCCGAGAAGGTACTGGAGATCCAGCAGTACGCTCGGGAGCCCATTTCCCTCGACCAGACCATCGGTGACGAGGGCGACAGCCAGCTCGGCGACTTCATCGAGGACTCCGAGGCGGTCGTCGCGGTCGACGCGGTCTCCTTCTCGCTCCTGCAGGACCAGCTCCAGCAGGTGCTGCAGACGCTCTCCGAGCGGGAGGCGGGCGTGGTCCGGCTCCGCTTCGGGCTGACCGACGGGCAGCCTCGGACGCTGGACGAGATCGGCCAGGTCTACGGGGTGACCCGGGAGCGGATCCGGCAGATCGAGTCCAAGACGATGTCCAAGCTGCGTCACCCGTCCCGTTCGCAGGTCCTGCGGGATTATCTTGACTGATCCAAAAAGTCAACCAGTCGTGTCGATATGATCACCAGACGTACAACACCGTCTGGTGATCGGCTGGTTCCCCGATTGTGATCGTTGACGTGGCACCCTGGTGGCACGGCACACTGTCTCTACCACGTGTGACATCGGTCCCCCGGGGGCACACTGGGAAGGCCAAGCCCCACAAGGGTGTTGGACGATAGGTGAGCAACGACCGAAGAGAGAGTGTTCATCGGTGACGACCGCAGGAGGACAGGCGATGACCCCGACCCTCACGCCGCCGCCCGAGACGGTGGCTCCCCCAGCCGCCGATGAACGGTGCGACCGCTGTAACGCCGCCGGCAAGCTCCGGATCACCCTCGCGGGTGGGAGTGAGCTGGTGTTCTGTGGACATCACGCGAACAAGTACGCCGAGGATCTCGTGAAGATCACGGTGCGGTACGCGGTTGACCCGGAGTTCAGTTGGCGCGGCGCCGAACTGATGGCGAACTGACCACATCACGACATAGCTGACCGGAGGTGCCCGAACGGGCGCCTCCGGTCGTCTATTACCCGGAACACCCGGAACACCCGCGGTTCACAGCGACTGTACGGTCGCGATCCGTTCCTCGAGCTGCTCGATGGTGGCCTGCGCACTGGGCGGTCCACCGCAGCGCCGGCGCAGCTCGGCGTGGATCTTGCCGTGCGGTAGGCCGGTGCGGTGGTGATGCGCGGCGACCAGCGCGTTGAGCTGCCGCCGCAGCGTGACCCGGCGTTCCGCCGCGCTCAGCGGAGGGCTGGCCGGCCGGGGCGCGGGCACCGGCTCGCTGCCGGCCTGCCGGCGTCGCTGGGCGGCCAGTTGCTCCGCCTGCCGCTTGCCCAGCAGCACCGCCACCTGGTCCGCGGTGAGCAGGCCGGGCAGGCCGAGGTACTCCTCCTCCTCGGGGGTGCCGGCCTGGGCGGCGGTGCCGAAGGACGCCCCGTCGAAGATCACCTGGTCCAGCTCGGCGGTCGCGGAGAGCGCCTCGAACCGCTTCTCCAGCTCCCCGCTGGCCTTCTCGTTCCGCTGGGCACGCTCCAGCAGGTCGTCGTCCAGCCCGTCCTGCCGCTTCGGCGCGCCGAGCACATGGTCCCGCTCCGCCTCCATCTCGCTGGCCAGCCCGAGCAGGTGCGGCACGCTCGGCAGGAAGACCGAGGCGGTCTCCCCCGGGCGCCGGGCCCGGACGAACCGGCCGATCGCCTGGGCGAAGAAGAGCGGGGTCGAGGCGCTGGTCGCGTAGACGCCGACGGCGAGGCGGGGGATGTCGACGCCCTCCGACACCATGCGCACCGCGACCATCCACCGCTGGTCGGACGCCGCGAACGACGCGATCCGGGCCGAGGCCCCCACGTCGTCGGAGAGCACCACGACCGCCCGTTCCCCGGTGACCCGTTCGATCAGCCGGGCGTACGCCCGAGCGGACTGCTGGTCGCTGGCGATCACCAGCCCGGCGGCGTCGGACATCCCACCCGCCCGGAGCACCTGCAACCGGGCGTCGGCCGCGCGCAGCACCTGCGGCATCCAGTCCCCGGCCGGGTCGAGCGCCGTACGCCACGCCTGGGCGACCAGGTCCTGGGTCATCGGCTCGCCCAGCCGGGCGGCCAACTCATCCCCGGCACTGGTCCGCCAGCGGGTCTCCCCGGAGTACGCGAGGAAGATCACCGGCCGGACCACGCCCTCGGCGAGCGCGTCGGAGTAGCCGTACACGGAGTCGGCCCGGGAGCGCTGCAGGCCGTCCGACCCTCGCTCGTAGGTGACGAACGGGATGGGGTTGTCGTCGGAGCGGAACGGCGTACCGGTCAGCATGAGACGGCGCACGGCGGGCTCGAAGGCCGCCTTCACCCCGTCGCCCCAGGAGCGCGAGTCACCCGCGTGGTGGATCTCGTCCAGGATGACCATCGTGCGCCGGGTCATCGTCCGGCGCCGGTGCACGTGCGGCGCGACACCGACCTGGGCGTACGTGACGACCGCGCCGTGGAAGTCCGCCGACGAGTGCAGGTCGGCGTTGCGGAACGCGTCGTCGAGCTGGATGCCGACCCGGGCGGCGGCCGTTGCCCACTGGGTCTTCAGGTGCTCGGTGGGTGCGACCACGGTGACCGCCTCGACGGTGCCGTCGGCGAGCAGTTCGGCGGCGATCCGCAGCGCGAAGGTGGTCTTGCCGGCGCCGGGGGTGGCGACGGCCATGAAGTCCTCGGACCGGCGACGCAGGTACACCACCAGCGCCTTGCGCTGCCACGCCCGCAGCGGCGGGAACGCATCGGTGACCGGCAGCCGGGCTCCCACGCAGAACCACTCCTCTCCGACCACGAAAACGCCTCCGCGACCGGACCGAGCGCGAAGGCCGTCCCAGCATAACCAGCAGACGCCCGAGGGTCCGTGCGACACCGTGCCCACAGCGGCCCCGGCCGTCGCGGCAGTGTCACCTCGTCACGCCGCGCACCCGCCGCCGCGCCCCCGCCGCCGGACCGCCCTCCGCCTCAGCGGACCGGGACGGTGCCGGGGGTCGTCCCGTTGCCCGGAGGCCGGTCGCCGGGCGGCTCCGCGCCGGCGGGACCGCACCGGGAAGGGCCCGTGACGCCCCCGGTCCGCGCCGTGACGCCCCCGGACGGCGCCGTGACGCCCCCGGACCGCGCCGTCACGGCCCCCGGTCCGCGTCGTCACGCCCCCGGTCCGCGCCGTCGTCAGCGCGCCGGGAAGGGCGGCGGCCCCCGGGCTCCGCACGGGCGCCCCCGGCCTCGTGCGCCACGGCGACCGGCACGGAACGGGCGCCGCCGGCCTCGTGCGCCACGGGGACCGGCGCGGACCAGCGGCGCCGCAGCGCCACCAGGCGCACCGCGAAGACGAAGAGCGCGGCGGCGACCAGCGGGGCGGGGCCGGCGAGCCCGGCGCGGTCCAGGGCGACCACCGCCACCGAACCGCCCAGCGCCGCGACGGCGTAGATCTCCCGGCGCAGCACCACCGGGATCTCCCCGGTGAGCAGGTCCCGGGCGAGGCCACCGCCGATGCCGGTCAGCATGCCGAGCAGGCCGGCACCGACCGGCGGCATGCCGGCGGCGAGCGCCGTCAGCGTGCCGGTGACGGTGAAGAGGCCCAGCCCGGCCGCGTCGAGGACCAGCACGGTGGTGCGCAACCGGGCCAGCTGCGGATGGAGCCGGAACACCGCGGCCGAGGTGACCGCGGCGGTGACCGCGTACCGCCAGTCGGCGAACGCCAGCGGCGGGGCCTCGTCGATGACGAGGTCCCGGAAGATGCCTCCGCCCAGCGCGGCGACGAAGCCGACGAAGACGACGCCGAACAGGTCGAGACGCTTGGCCACCGCGGCCGAGGCGCCGGAGGCGGCGAAGATCGCGACTCCGGTCAGGTCGGCCAGCAGCAGGACGGCGGTGGCGGTCACCGCAGGATGTTACGCGGCCGGCGGGCGGTGCCGCACCGGCTCAGCCCCGCATCGAGTCGTAGATCTCCTTGCACTTCGGGCAGACCGGGGAGCCCGGCTTGGCCGCCTTGGTGACCGGGAACGTCTCGCCGCAGAGTGCGATCACGAAGGTCCCCATGACCGCGCTCTCGGCGATCTTTTCCTTCCGGACGTAATGGAACATCTCCGGCCCGGTGTCCGCGTCCTTCAGCTCCGGACGCTCGAGAACCTCTGTGCTCACGGCAGCAATTCCTCCCTAGTGACCCCGCCAACGGTCAAGTTTGGCAGGTCACTGCCGAGCGGTCCACCGGAACTCCCCGCCGGCCCGGCCCGTACGGTGACCAGCGTGACCGACTATCAGATCCGGTACGGCGCCGAGGTCGCCGAGGCACTGCGCGCGGGACGACCCGTCGTGGCCTGTGAGAGCACCATCGTCTCGCACGGGCTGCCCCGCCCGGACAACCTGCGGGTGGCTCGGGAGATCGAGCGGGCGGTACGGGACAACGGTGCGGTGCCGGCGACGATCGGCATGGTCGCCGGCGAACTGGTGGTGGGCCTCGACGACGCCCAGCTGACCCGGCTGGCCAGCGCGGACGGGGTGGCGAAGCTCTCCGTCCGCGATCTGGCCGTGGCCGCCGCCACCGGCGTGGACGGGGCCACCACGGTCGCCGCGACCAGCGCGGTGGCCGCCGCCGCCGGCATCCGGGTATTCGCCACCGGTGGACTGGGGGGCGTACACCGGGAGGCGGCACAGACCTTCGACGAGTCGGCCGACCTGACGACGCTGTCCCGGACCCCGATCGCGGTCGTCTGCGCCGGGGTGAAGTCGATCCTCGACGTCGGTGCCACGCTGGAGCGGCTGGAGACGCTGGGCGTGGCGGTGGTCGGCTACCGCAGCCGCCGGTTCCCCGGCTTCTTCATCACCGACGGCGGCTTCGACCTGGACTGGTCGGTCGAGTCGCCGGAGCAGGCCGCCGCCGTGCTGGCCGCCCGCGCGGCGCAGGCGGTGCAGCCCGGCGCGCTGATCGTGGCGAACCCACTGCCGCCGCAGGAGCAGCTCGACCCGGAGTTGCACGACCGGACGCTGACCGACGGGCTGGCCCGGCTGGCCGCCGACGGGATCACCGGCAAGGCGGTCACCCCGTTCCTGCTGGCCCACTTCCACGCCGCCACCGAGGGCGCCAGCCTGGCGGTGAACGTACGGATCATCCTGCGCAACGCGGCCCTGGCGGCGCGGATCGCGGTAGCCGCCGCGACGACGGCGACCGGCTCCGGCCGCTGATGGGCCCACCACCGCGGATCGTGGCGGTCGGTGACCCGCCGCAGATCATCGCGGTCGGGGACACCCCGCGGATCATCGCGGTCGGCGACATCGTGACGGACGTGCTCGCGGTGCTGCACCGCCGGATCGCGCCCGGCTCGGACACCCCGGCCGCGATCCGGCTCACCGGCGGGGGCCAGGCCGCCAACACCGCCGCCTGGCTGGCCTGGGCCGGGCATCCGGTGACCCTGGTCGGCGCGGTGGGCGAGGACGAGGCCGGCCGGTCGCGCGTCGCCGAGCTGGCCGGACTCGGCGTGCACTGCGCGGTACGGCGGTGCCCCGACGCGCCGACCGGCACCGTGCTCGTGCTCGCCGGGAACGGCGAACGAACGATGATCACCGAGCGGGGCGCGAACCTCCGGCTGGACCCCGCCGACGTGGACGCCGCGCTGGCCGACGCGCCGGACGCCGGCCACCTGCACCTGTCGGCGTACACCCTGTTGGACGCCGGGTCCCGCGACGCCGGCCGGCGCGCGCTGGCCGGCGCGCGCGAACGCGGACTGACCACCAGCGTCGACGCGGCGTCCGCGGAGCCGTTGCGCCGGGTCGGCCCGGCGGCGTTTCTGGACTGGGTACGCGGCGTGGACCTGCTGCTCGCCAACGCGGACGAGGCGGCGGTGCTGGCCGGTCCCGGGTCGGCGGCCGACCAGGCGACGTCGTTGACCGGGGTGGCCCGGCACGCGGTGGTGAAGCGTGGTGCGGCCGGGGCCGTCTGGGCGGGGCCGGACGGCGCGGTGGCCGTCGCGGCGGCCCGCCGGGTGGTGGTGCGGGACGTCACGGGGGCGGGCGACGCCTTCGCTGCGGGATTGCTCTCCGGCTGGCTGCGCGGCGCGGGCCCGGCCGAGGCGCTGGAGCGGGCGGTGGAGCTGGGCGGCGTCGCCGTCTCGGTGCTCGGCGCCCGGCCGGGCGGGGCGCCGGACCGGGCCGGGACGACGACGGACTGAGCCGGGGCGGTTCCTCCCCCCGGCGGGGCCGGCTCAGGGCTCGGCGTCGATGACCCGGTGGGGTCGTTCCTCGGCGGGCAGCGCGCGCGGCGGGGTCTCGACCAGGTGCCGGCGACGCATCCGGGCGCCGAACCGGTGCTCCTCCTTCGGCGGGCGGTCGTTGGCCAGCAGCACCGCCAGCCACGGGATGAGCACCATGCCGACCGCACAGAGCGGCAGCCAGAGCCAGAGCAGCGGGGCCTTGGCGCCGACCAGGATCGCGCCGGCCACGACGCAGAGCGCCCGGACCGACATCATCACGATGTAGCGGCGCTGGCGGGTACGCAGTTGATCATCCTGGCTGCGCGGGGCGTCGGTGATCAGGATGGGCTGGTACGCCTGATGCTTCACCGCTGCCTCCTCGGGATGTCCCCCCGGCCCGCTCGCCGATGCCGTCCCATACTCCCACTTTCACCTTCCGCGCGGTCGGTCGCCAGCCGATGCCGGTCACACCGCCCGCGTGTTACGTCCGTGGTACGCTCCCGGAGTGGGCAGCAGGTTCAGCTTCACCGACGAGGCACTGGGCAACCTGCGGGTCCACGACGTCACCCCCGGCGAGGTGTGGGAGGCGCTGCACAGCGCGCGGCGGGTGATCCGGCGCCTCGGCGACGACGTGATGGTGGTCTACGCGACCGCGCGACGCGGGCGACGGCTGGCCATCCTGCTCGCCGAGGCCGACCAGGTCGACAACGACTGGGACGTCCTGTCGGCGCGTGACCTGACCGACATCGAGGCCAAGCGCTACGACGAGGCGATCCGGGGATGGCGACGGTGACGAGTGCGGCCCGGTGGCCGGGCGACGGCATCCGGAACGAGCAGGAGGCGGTGACGGTGGACCGACACGACGCGACGAAGCAGTTCCACTCCGGCGACGAGCGGCTCGCGGACCTGATCGACGGCGCTCCGCCCGTCGAACTGCCGACCCCGGACACCGACGTGCCGATGGTCAGCCGCTCGGTGCGGCTGCCGCTGGACACCTACGAGCGGGTACGCGCCGCCGCCGAGGCCCGGGGGATCGGCGTCACCACCCTGATGCGGCAGTGGATCGAGGCCGGCCTGGCCGACCTGGACGACTCCGCGACGGTGTCGCTCGCCGACGTACGCCGGGCCCTGGCCGCACTCGCCCAGCCGACCGCAGCCTGACCGCCGCGCTCGACGGCCGCATGCTCGCCGTGGAGGGCGACGGAACGGCGGGGTGGCTCAGCCCGCGGCGGCCGACCTCGCGGCGGCCTTCGTTCGCTGCTTGTACTCCCGCACCTTGAGCAGGGACGCCTCGTCGGTCACGTCGGCCACCGAGTAGTACGCCCCCTCCTCGCCGTACGCGCCGGCCGCCTCCCGCCAGCCGGGCGGGCGCACCTCGAAACGCTTGCCGAGCAGCGCGAGGAAGATCTGCGCCTTCTGCCGCCCGAACCCCGGCAGCCCGGTGAGCCGCCCGAGCAGTGCCGCGCCGTCCTCCGCCTCCGCCCAGAGCCGGCCCGGGTCGCCGTCGTAGCGCTCCACGAGGGTCCGGCAGACCTCCTGCACCCGGCCCGCCATCGACTTCGGAAAGCGGTGCAGGGCGGGGCGCTCGGCGAAGAGCGCGACCAGCGCCTCCGGGTCGTAGCCGGCCAACTCGGCCGCGTCCGGCTCGTGTCCGAGCCGCCTCGCCAGCTCGTACGGGCCGGCGAAGGCCTTCTCCATACTCACCTGCTGGTCCAGGACCATCCCGACGAGCAGGGCCAGCGGGTCGCGCCGGAGCAGTTCGTTGGCCTCGGCGGCGATGGGCAGCGAGAGCGTCATGTGCCAATACTGCCCGGTGGCCCGGCCGGCCAGGTACGGGGCTGCCCGAACGGGTTGGCCGGCCTAGCCTGGACGTGACCGCACGGCTCGGCCACCGGCGGAAGGGGGCGGGCGATGATGGTGCTGATCGCGGCGACGGTCGCGCTGCTGGCCGTACTCGCGGTGGGGCTGGCCACGGCGGTCCGGCGGCCCGCGGACGTACCCCGGGTGGTCCGGCTCGCCGGACTGGCGATCACGGCGGGCGTGGCGCTGCTGCTCGCGCCGCTGACCGTCCAGGACTCCGGTGCCGCGGCCCTCTATCTGCTCGGCGTCCCGGTGCTCGCGACGCTGCCGCCGCTGCTGGCCCACCGGCTCGGCCGCGCGGCCGGGATCGTCGACCTCCTCGCCGCGCTCGTCATCGGCGGGTGGGGTCTGCTGCTGGCGCTCGGCATCGGCGTCGCGTTCCTCCCCGGCGCACTGCTCTACGCCGCCGCGGCGGCAGGGTCGCTCGCGCCGCGCCCGGCCGCTTCCGGCTGAGCGCAGACCCCCCGCACCATCCCGACGGGGCCCGCCACGCGCGGAGTCACGGGACCGGCACCGCGCTCCCCGCCGCCTCCCTGGCACGTCGGGCCCGCATCGCGTTGTCGTGGGCCGCGCCGCCCACCGCCCGTTCGCAGGCCGGGCACATGACGATGGACGTCGATGTTGCCATCGATGCGCGCTCCGTGCTGAAATGGCTGACATCGCCGCAGTGTGGGGGCAACCACCTGGGGGAGAGAGCCGGGCAGCCCGCCGGAGGGGCGTACGTCGACAGCGGACGGCGCGGCCCGTCGGCGGCACGCGATTCCCGCTGCCATGCCAACCCGGGAGCCATGCCAATCCGGCAGCCAGCCGACCCTCCACAGTCAGCCACCCAACGGACCAGACCGGCGAGATGGAGCACGATCATGTCTTCCCCCACCAGCGCCCCCGCGTGGTACCGCAACCGCTTCCTGTGGGTGGCGGTCATCCTGGTGACGGCGGCGGCCGCGGCGGCCGTACTGGTCAGGGCCGCCGGCTCGGACGCCGATCCGGCCGACCTGAACGGTCAGATCAGCAAGCGGATGCAGGTGGTGCTCGAACAGGCCGACCCGGCGTCGCACCACGGCCACGGTGAGCACGTCAAGCGGGAGAGCGACAAGCCGGCGAGCGTCGTCTGCGGTGTCACCGTCTACGGCTACGAGCCGACCGACGCGAGCACGCTGGCCGAGGTCGACCGGGTCTACGGCTTCCACATGTGCGGCGTCGCCGAGCCGAAGCTCCCGTGGGACTGGGCCGTCAAGCTGGTCGGCCCGCTGATCATGGACATGTCCACCGAGCCGCCCGGGATCCAGGTCGCCGAGGCGACCGCCACCATGCGGTACGTGGACCGGGTCAAGGAACTCTTCCCCGACCCGTGGGAGCAGCAGGCCCTCACCACAGCGCTGACCGACGAGGGCATGGCCGACCTGCGCCGCCGGTACGACGCCGCCGCCGGGCTCTGACCGCGCCGGCCGGTCTTCTCGGGCGTCCCGGCGCGTACAGTGGGTGACCCCGATGGCCAGGAGACCACGCGCCTTGTCCGAGCTGTCCCGGCCGCCCGCTCCCACCGGGAACGGGCGAACCGACCTGCGAGCCGACTGCGAACGCTGCTTCGGGCTCTGCTGCGTGGTACCCGCCTTCGCGGCCTCGGCGGACTTCGCCGTCGACAAGCCGGCCGGGCAGCCCTGCCCGAACCTGCGCTCCGACTCGCGCTGCGGCATCCACCGCGACCTGCGGCAGCGCGGCTTCCCCGGCTGTACCGTCTTCGACTGCTTCGGCGCCGGGCAGAAGGTCGCCCAGATCACCTTCGGCGGGCAGGACTGGCGTACGGCGCCCGCCATCGCGGCGCGGATGTTCGGGGCGTTCCCGGTCATGCAGCACCTGCACGAACTGCTCTGGTACCTGACCGAGGCGCGCGGGCTGGCACCGGCCGGCGCACTGCGCGCCGAACTCGACGACGCGCTGCGGGAGATCGAGGCGCTCACCCTCGGCAGCCCGGAGGCACTGGCCGGGCTGGACGTGGCGGCCCGCCGCCGGGAGGTCAACGCCCTGCTGCTGCGTACCAGCGAACTGGTCCGCGCCGGGCGCGGCCGGACGGGTCCGGACCGCCGGGGAGCGGACCTGGTCGGGGCCGACCTGCGCGGCGCCGACCTGGGCGGTGCCGACCTGCGGGGCAGCATCTTCCTCCTCCAGTCCCAGCTCGACGCGGCGCGCGGCGGCGCCGACACCCGGTTGCCCGACTCGCTGCGCCGCCCCACGCACTGGTCCGGGTCCGGCACGCCGGTCGACCGGGCGCCCCGGGCAGCGGGCCGGGGACCGCGGCGGTCCCGGCGCCGATGAGGCGTGGCACCGCGCGCCCCGTCGGGGATGCCCGCGCCCGGATCGACGCACCCGGGCAACACCGCCGGCGCGACTCGGTACGCTGCCGGTGTGCGCGGCGGCGGGACGACGGGCCGCGGCCGTACCAGCGAGGGGAGCCACCCGTGACGACGCCGAACCGCCCCCCGCTGGCCGAGCGGCTCGACCTGGCGCCACACCCCGAGGGCGGCTGGTTCCGCGAGACCTGGCGGTCGGCGCACTCCTTCACCCCCGACGGGTACGCCGGTCCGCGCAACGCGGCGACCGCCATCTACTTCCTGTTGCAGCCCGGTGAACGCTCCCGCTGGCACGTGGTGCGCTCCGACGAGCTGTGGCTGTGGCACGCCGGTGGCCCGCTCACGCTCCGGCTCGGCGGCTCGGCGGAGCTGCCCGGAACGGAGCCGGCGGAGATCCGGCTCGGCGCCGACCTGGCGGCCGGGGAGCGCCCGCAGGTGGTGGTCCCGGGCGGCGTCTGGCAGGCGGCCGAGCCCGCCGGCGAGCTGCCGGTGCTGGTCAGCTGCGTGGTGGCGCCCGGCTTCGACTTCGCGGACTTCCAGCTGGCGTGACCGGCCGGCACCGGGCGTCCGCCGCCGACGCGGCGCACTTCCGGAAACATATCGATACTCACCTATTGCTAACCCCGCCGGTCCATGCTGCAATGGTTCATATCGCCGCAGGACGGGGGCAACCGTGCGCGGCGACCGGGGAGCCGAGTCCTGACCCCCATGCCGGACGTCGATGCGACGGACGCCACCACCTACGTCCGAACGCCCTCCGGTACCCACCAACGACCGCACCGCGCGACCACGCACCGGTCGGACAGAAGGGAACCACCTCGTGAAACTGCTGCGCAGACTCGCCGTCGTCGGTACCGCGGCGGCACTGACCGCCGGGCTCCTCACCGCCGTCTCCCCCGGCGCGGTGTACGCCCACGGTGCGCTGATGATGCCGGCCAGCCGCACCTACGCGTGCTATGTGGACGGCCTCACCCCGCAGGGCAACATCGTGAACAAGAACGCCGGCTGCATCGCCGCGGCGAACGTGAGCGGCGTCAGCCCGCTCTACAACTGGTTCAGCGTGCTCCGCTCGGACGGCGCGGGCCGGACCCGGGGCTTCGTTCCGGACGGCCAGCTCTGCAGCGGCGGCAACTCCACCTTCCGCGGCTGGGACCTGGCCCGCAACGACTTCCCCAAGGCATCCGTCCGGGCCGGTGCGAACATCCAGTTCCGGTACAGCAACTGGGCCGCGCACCCCGGCCGGTTCGACCTGTACGTCACCCGGAACGGCTGGAACCCGACCAGCCCGCTGACCTGGAACGACCTTGAGTCGTCGCCGTTCAGCTCGGTCACCAACCCGCCGCAGAACGGCGGCGTCGGCACCAGCAACGGCCACTACTACTGGAACGGCAACCTGCCGTCCGGCAAGAGCGGCCACCACATCATCTACTCGGTGTGGACCCGGTCGGACAGCCAGGAGACCTTCTACGGCTGCTCGGACGTGACCTTCAGCTGACGTCCTCGGCCCCGGGGGGCGCCGCCGAGCGCGGCTCCCCCCACCGACCTTTCCACCAGGGGGTCCGGCCGCGCCGGCCGATCCAGCCGGCGCGGCCGTGGGCACCCCCTGACCGTCTCGGCCACCCCTGAGGGTGGTTCCGGCGCGGTGCACCCGGGGGTTGCGGGCGCCCCGCCGGCCACGGCGGGCAGGATGGACGCCGTGGACGGATACGACATGCTGCTCTCCCCCGCCGGAGTGGACCAGCTCCGCACGGCACTGACCGGCGCGGGCTACACCTCGAGCGGCATCGCCGAGCGGCTCGGCCCGCGGGCGACCAGCGCACTGACCCGCAACGACTTCCGCGCCGCGCTGCGGACCACCGAGGACCGCGACCCGCTCGGCACCCTGATCCGGCTCTTCGTCTGCGCCCAGACGGAGCCCGAGGCGGCCGTACGGGCGGCGCTCGCCCCGCTGCCACTGACCGATGCACTCGGCGCCGGGCTGGTCGAGCCGTACGGCGACGGGCTGCGCCAGGGCGTCGACCTGGAGCCGTACGGGGACAGCTGGTGGGTCCTCTCCGACGTGCCGGGCAACGCCCGCCCCGGTCAGCCCCTCGCCCCGGACCACGTGCTCGGGATCGGCGGCGCGACCACCACGCTGGTCGGGGCGACCGTCCGGCGCCCGGTCGACAGCGCGCTCGACCTGGGCACCGGCAGCGGGGTACAGGCGCTGCACCTGGCCGGGCACGCCCGCTCGATCACCGCCACCGACGTCTCCGACCGGTCACTGCGGTTCGCGGCGACCACCGCGGCGCTCAACGGCCACCGGTGGGAGCTGCTCAAGGGCGACCTGGTCGGCCCGGTCGCCGGGCGCCGCTTCGACCTGGTGGTGAGCAATCCCCCGTTCGTGGTCGGCCCCGGCACCGCCACGCACAGCTACCGGGACTCGGGACGGGCCGGGGACGGCGTCGCGGCCGAGCTGGCCGCCGCCGCGCCGGAGCTGCTCACCGAGGGCGGCACCATGCAGTACCTGGCGAACTGGTTGCACGTCGCCGGCGAGGACTGGGCCGAGCGGGTCGCCGGCTGGTTCGCCGGTACCGGGCTGGACGCCTGGGTGATCCAGCGCGAGGTGGCGGACCCGATGGCGTACGTGGACCTGTGGCTGGCCGACGCCAGCGAGGGGACCGACCCGCACCGGGCGGCGGCCTGGCTGGACTGGTTCGACGCGCAGAAGGTGGAGGCGGTCGGCTTCGGCCTGGTCAACCTGCGCCGCGGCGGTCACGCCGACCCGGTGCTCCGGATCGAGGACCTGCGTCAGACGGTCCAGCCGCCGCTGGGCGAGCAGGTCGCCGCCTGGTTCGACCGACAGGACTGGCTGCGGTCGCGCGACGACGCGGCGCTGCTGGCCACCCGTTTCCGGGCGGTCGACGGGCTGACGCTGCGGCAGGAGGCCACGATGGGCGCCGAGGGTTGGGCGGTGGACCGGCAGGTGCTCGCCATGTCGCACGGTCTGCGCTGGACCGAGGAGGTCGACCCGCTGGTGCTGGCCCTGGTCGGCGGGGCGGACGGACGGGTCCCGCTGCGGGAGCAGTTGGCGGTGCTCGCCCTCGCGCACGACGTACCGGAGGCGGATCTGGCCGAGGCGGCCGGGCCGATCATCGCGCACCTGGTGGAGCGCGGCGTCATCCTGCCCGTGGCGGACTGACCGTCGTGCGGGCGGTGGTGCAGACGGTCGGCCGGGCCAGCGTGACCGTGGACGGCGAGGTGGTGGGCGCGATCACCGACGGCCTGCTGGTGCTGCTCGGGGTGACCCACTCCGACACCCCGGGCACCGCCGGAACGATGGCCCGGAAGGTGCACGAGCTGCGCATCCTGGACGACGAGCGGTCGGCGGCGGACGCCGGAGCGCCGGTGCTGGTGGTCAGCCAGTTCACCCTCTACGGCGACGCCCGCCGGGGGCGCCGGCCGAGTTGGGGAGCCGCCGCCCCGGCCGAGGTGGCGGAGCCGCTGGTGAGCGCCTTCGTGGACGCGTTGCGGGTCCGTGGCGCCGAGGTGGCCACCGGCCGGTTCCGGGCGCACATGCTGGTCGAGAGCGTCAACGTCGGCCCCCGGACGGTGCTGCTCGAACTCTGACCGGCCCGACGGTCCCGGACCCCGGGCGGCGCGGAACCCGCGGCCGGGACGGGGGGCCGGCGGCGGGTTCCGTCGACCCGCGGTCAGAAGAACAGGCCGCGCCGCTGCATCGACTGGCGCAGCCAACCGTCGAGCTGGCTGGCCCAGTCGGTCCGGTCCGCGGTGGCCCAGTCCACGGTGAACCGGCCGAAGGCGTCCCGCCCCTCGGTGAAGATCCCGCCCCGCTTGTCCACCTCCAGGACGACCTGCAGGTGCTGGGGCGTGGCAACGAAGGTCAACTCCAGCTGGTTGAGCGCCCCGGCGTACTGCGGCCCGGGATAGAACTCGATCTCCTGGTAGAACGGCAGCGACTGCTGCACCCCGTAGATGCGGCCCCGTTCCACGTCCGCCCGGCTGAACCGGAAGCCGAGCTGGGTGAGCGCCTCCAGGATCCGCTCCTGCGCCGGCAGCGGGTGCACGGCCACCGCGTCGAGGTCCCCCTTGTCGACCGCACGGGCCACCTCCAGCTCGGTACGCAGCCCCATCGTCATGCCGCGCAGGTGCTGGCCGAAGATCTCCGTGACCGGCGTCTCCCAGGGCACCTCGAAACGGAACGGGATCTCGTGGCGCTTCCCGCTCTCCAGCCGGAACGGCCCGGTCACCCGCTGGCGCTGGAACTCCTGGTCGGCCGCGTACTCGCTGTCGCCGGCCTCCACCTCGACCCGGGTCATCAGCCCCAGCGCGACGTACTCGATGTCGACGTCGTGCTCACCTCCGGCGACGTGGATCCGTCCCTCCAGGAAGCCACCCGGCCGGCAGTTCGGGTTGGTCAGCACCGTCTCCACCGACGGACCGCCCACCCCCATCGCCTGCATCAACCGCTTGAAGACCACAGCGTCCTCCATCCGCCACGTGCGCCGAACCGGTCTGGTCGCCGACGCCGACCCGTCGCACAGTAACCCGTGCCGCCAAGCCGGAACCCGGGTTGCCGAGGGGACGAAGCCGGCCTTTCCGGCGAATCACCGCCGGAGCGTCTCCCGGATTCATGCCATCCCCACCGTCTCCTCACCGCCGCTTCACGCCCCACCGGCCAAGCTATGTCTCACCAGCGCGATTCGTCCGCTGGGACACGCCACATTGTCGAGACGGGGAGGCGACAGATGATGGTCCTGCAACCGAACGAGAACCACACCCACCCGGCCAGCACGGCCGGACCCGATACCGAGTCGACCGGCGAGGGTACGCCCGGGCCGGCCCTGGTCGACCTCGACGCCACCGACGAGCGCGGCGCCTCGGCGGACCTGGTCCGGGCCTACCTGAACGGCATCGGCCGCACCAAGCTGCTCACCGCCGTACAGGAGGTCGAGCTGGCCCGCCGGATCGAGGCCGGGCTCTTCGCCGAGGAGAAGCTCGCCGCCGGCGCGGGGCCGGGGACCCTGCCGGCGGCGCTGCGGGCCGACCTCGCCACCATCGCCGCCGAGGGCCGGGCCGCCAAGGACCACCTGCTGGAGGCCAACCTCCGGCTGGTGGTCAGCATCGCCAAGCGCTACACCGGGCGGGGCATGGCCTTCCTCGACCTGATCCAGGAGGGCAACCTCGGCCTGATCCGCGCCGTCGAGAAGTTCGACTACACCAAGGGCTACAAGTTCTCCACCTACGCCACCTGGTGGATCCGCCAGGCCATCACCCGCGCCATGGCCGACCAGGCCCGCACCATCCGCATCCCCGTACACATGGTCGAGCAGGTCAACCGGATGGTCCGGACCCGCCGCGAGCTGGCCGTCACGCTGGGCCGCGAGCCGGGCGTCGCCGAGGTCGCCGCCGCGCTGGGGGTGCCGGAGTTCCAGGTGATCGAGCTGATCTCGTACGACCGGGAGCCGGTCAGCCTGGACCAGGCCGTCGGCGAGGACGGCGAGAGCGCGCTCGGTGACTTCGTCGCCGCGGTCGACCCCCGGGACGCGCCGGGTGACGCGCTCGCCCAGGGCCAGCTTCGCAGCGAGGTGGAGATCGTGCTGGCCACGCTCTCCCAGCGGGAGCAGGCGGTGATCCGGCTGCGCTTCGGCCTCGACGACGGGCGGCAGCGCACGCTGGACGAGGTGGGCCGGGAGTTCGGGCTCTCCCGGGAACGGATCCGCCAGATCGAGAAGGTGACGCTGCTCAAGCTGCGCCACCCGTCCCGGGCCGAGCGCCTGGAGGCGTACGCGAGCTGATTCGCGTCGACGGCCCCGGCCACCCCGTACGGGTGGGCGGGGCCGTTCCGCGTCCGGGTACCGGCGGACGGCGGTGTTAGGAGGGGGCCCTTCCTATACAAAAAGCGATAAGAAGGGGCCCTTCCTTACACCCCTTCCTTACACCCCGGGCTCAGGGGGCGAGGTCGCGTCGGCGGAACGCCACCAGTCCCAGCCCGGTCAGTACGGCGGCGACGGCGAGCAGCACCAGCACCGGGGTCGCGGCCGGATCGGCGGCCGGTACGGCGGGCAGGTGCGTGAACGGCGAGACGTCCAGCACCGCCTGCGGCAGTTCCAGCACCTCGCCGAGCTGCCCCAGGAAGACGCAGACGAGCAGCGCGGCCCAGCCCAGCGGCACCGACCAGCGGGGCAGCAGCCCGAACAGCAGCAGCGCCAGCCCGGCCAGGACGAGCGCGGCGGGCGCCTGGAGCAGCCCGGCGGGGGCCAGCCGGCCCACCTCGCCGGGCACGTCGCCGCTGACCAGCCCGTAACCCAGCCCGGTGCTCGCCCCGGCGAGCAGCAGCAGCCAGACCGTGCCGAGGCCGGCGCAGAGCAGGTGGCTGGCGGCCCAGCGGGGCCGGCTCACCGCGGTGGCCAGGATCCCCTCCAGCGGCCCGCCGGTCTCCTCGGCGCGCATCCGCAGCACCGCCTGGACGGAGTAGGCCGCCACGGCGAGCGCGAACAGGCTGAACATCGCGGACAGGAAGACGTCGAGCAGTTCACCCGCGCCCCCGAGCTGCGCCATCAACTCGACGGCGGCCTGGTTGTCGCCGATCATCTCGTCGACCTCGTCACCCACCGAGCCCATCGCCAGCCCCATCACCGCGATGCCCACCGTCCAGCCGAGCAGCACGGGTCGCTGGAGTCGCCAGGCCAGCCCGATCGGGCTGAGCAGGCCCCGGGGTGCCCTCGCCGGTCCGGGGCGTACCGGCAGCAGACCGCTGCCCAGGTCCCGACGTTCGGTCAGCCGGAAGGCCGCCGCCACGGCGAGCGCGGTGAGCCCGACCGTCAGCCCGAGCACCCACCAGCGGTTGACGTCGTACGGGCGGACCTGGTTGGCCCAGCCGAACGGGGTGAGCCAGGAGGGCCAGGCGCTGGCGACCCGCAGCCCGTCCGGCGAGGCCGTACCGAAGGCGTCACCGGCGGCCCGCAGCAGGAAGCCGAGCCCGACCGCCGCCGCGGCGAGCCCGTTGGCGCCGCGCGCCGTACCGGAGACCTGGGCGGTGAGCGCGGCGATCCCGGCGAACGCGATCCCGATCCCGGCGATCGCCGCGCCGAGCGCGAGCGAGCCGGTCGCCGGCAGGTCACCGGCGACCAGGGCGAGCGCCAGCAGTACGCCGCCGAGCAGGTTGGCCCCGACCGCGACCGACAGTGCCGCGCTGAGCGGGGCGTGCCGGCCGACCACCGCCGAGCCGAGCAGCTCGGCCCGGCCGGTCTCCTCGTTCTGCCGGGTGTGCCGGACCACGGTGAAGGTGCTGAGCAGGGCGGCGAGCAGGGCCAGCAGGGTGTACGCCTCGGCGGTGACCACCGCGCCGAGGCTCGGTCCGGAGGCGGGACCGTTGAACGCCCGCGCCACCACGCTTGCGGCGCTGGTGGTGGCGTACGCGATCCGGTCCTGTTCGGTGCCGTAGAGCCCGGCCACGCTGCCGGCGACGGCGGTGGCCACCGCCGGCAGGCCGAGGATCCAGAGCAGCAGCTTGATCCGGTCGCGACGCAGGGCGAGCCGGGTCAGCCGGACGGTGCCGGTGAACGCGCTCATCGGGCACCCACCGGGCTCGCGGGCTGCGCACCGGCCCGGCTCGTGTCGTCGCCGTAGTGGCGCATGAACAGCTCCTCCAGCGTCGGTGGGGCGCTGGTCAGGGCGCGCACCCCGAACGGCACGAGGTGCCGCAGCACCTCGTCGAGCCGGTCGGGCTCGATCTCGAACCGGGCACTCGTCCCGTCGACCGTCAGCGACCGCACTCCCGGCAGCTCGGCGAGCCCCTCCACCGGCCGCTCGGTCTGCACCGACATCGGGGTACGGGTGAGGTGGCGCAGCTCGGCGAGGGTGCCCGACTCGACCGTGCGGCCGGCCCGGATGATGCTGACCCGGTCGCAGAGCGCCTCGACCTCGGCCATCACGTGGCTGGAGAGCAGCACGGTCCGGCCCTGCGCGCGCAGCGCCCGGACGTAGTCCTGGAAGACCGCCTCCATCAGCGGGTCGAGGCCGGAGGTCGGCTCGTCCAGCACGAGGAGTTCGACGTCGGAGGCGAAGGCCGCGACGATCGCCACCTTCTGCCGGTTGCCCTTCGAGTAGGTGCGGCACTTTTTGGTGGGGTCGAGGTCGAAGCGCTCCAGCAGCTCGTCGCGGCGGGTCCGGTCGAGTCCGCCGCGCAGTGCGCCGAACAGGTCGATCGCCTCGCCGCCGGAGAGGTTGGGCCAGAGGTTCACGTCGCCGGGTACGTACGCCAGCCGGCGGTGCAGGGTCACCGCGTCCCGCCACGGGTCACCGCCGAGCACGGTGACCTCGCCGGCGTCCCTGCGGAGCAGGCCCAGCAGGATCCGGATGGTGGTGGACTTGCCGGCCCCGTTCGGGCCGAGGAAGCCGTGCACCTCGCCGGGTCGTACGGTCAGGTCCAGTTCGTCCAGGGCCCGGCTGGTCCCGAAGGTCTTCACCAGCCCACTCACCGAGATCGCGGTCATCGCGTCCCTCCACTCCCGATCAGGAGATCGTCCCCGTCGAGGACAATGCCTTCGATGTCAGCGTACTGACCGATGGAAAGTGGTTTACCACAGTCTTCCGATCATCGGTCAGCCGCCCGGGTACGCTCCGGAGGATGGACGAGCTTCCCGTCACCGACACCCGGGCGCGGATCCTGCGTACCGCCCTCGACCTCTTCGCCGCCAAGGGCTACCAGCGCACCTCGCTGCGGGAGATCGCGGACCGGGTACGGCTGACCAAGGCGGCGATCCTCTACCACTTCCCCTCGAAGGAACACCTGCTGGGAGAGCTGGTCGAGCCGCTGCTGTCCGACCTGGAGGCGGCGCTGGACCGGGCCGCCCGGCTGCCCTGGCCGGCCCGGCGCCGGGTGACGCTGGAGGGCTGGCTCGACACGTTGTTGGCCCACCGGCACACCCTCGGGTCGCTCTACCATGATGTGACGATGCTCACCCGTGGTTCCCGCCACGGTCGCCTGATCCAGATCGCCCTGCGGGCGTACGACCTCGTCGCCGGCCCGGAGAACGGCCACCTGGACCGGATCCGGGCGGTGCAGGCGGTCGCCGCGCTGAGCGACCCCGTCGTCTTCTTCACCGACGTCCCGGCGGAGCGGCTGCGGGCGGACATGTTGGACGGCGCGCACCGGTTGCTGGGCGATCTACCGGCGGGCGGGGCGCGGGGCGGCGCCGACCGGCGGATGGGGCACGGCGACGCGGTCCGGCCGGCCCGGCGGCCCGGTGAGGAACCTGGCTCAGGGCAGCGGCCGGCGGACCCGTCGGGCCGAGAGTTGTCGGGGGCGGCCGGGGCGGGCCCGCGCCGCCGGGCCGGCCGGCCCCGGGCGATGAGCCGCGAGCAGATCGACGCGGCCCGGACCATGCACGCGGAGGGCGTCCGAAGCGTCGACCAGATCGCCGCCGACCTCGGGGTGTCCCGGGCCACCCTCTACCGGCACCTGCGTCCGGCCGGGCGGCTCGACAGTTCCGATGAGACGATTTTCGAGACTAATTAGAGACTATTCCGCGACACCGGGGCCGCTACCGCACCCCGGCCGTGACGGTCAGGGTGCCGGCGGCGGCGTCGATGGTGGCCGGCACACCGAGCGGCACGGTCAGCTGCTGCTGTCCGTGGCCCAGCGGCAACCCCGCCAGCACCGGCACACCGAGGTCGCCCAACCGGTCCCGGAGCACCGTGGGCACGTCGTACCCCGGGCTGGCGGGCGAGTTGGTGATCTGCCCGACGGCGACCCCGACGATCCCGTCCAACGCCCCCGACCGGCGCAGCTGGGTGAGCATCCGGTCGATGCTGTACGGCAGCTCGTCGACCTCCTCGACGAGGAGGATCGCCCCGGTCAGGTTGGGGAAGTCCACCGACCCGACGCTGGTGGTCAGCATGGTGAGCGTGCCGCCGAGCAGCACCCCGGTCGCCACCCCGGGCACCACCACCTCGGCGCCCAGCTCGGCCGGGTCGCGGGCGACCGTGACCGGGGCGGTGGTCATCACCGCCCGCCGCAGGGACTCGATCGACGCCGGCCCGGTCCGGCCGTCGTTCCAGTTCATCATCGGACCGTAGAAGGTCGCCAGCTTCGCCGCGCGCCACAGCCGCCCGTGCAGCGAGGTCAGGTCGCTGAAACCGACGAAGACCCGCGGGTCGGTGGTCATCGCGCTCAGGTCGAGCCGGTCCACGATCCGCTGGGTGCCGAAGCCGCCCCGGCAGGCGAAGACGCCCCGGATCCCCGGATCGGTGAAGGCGGCCCGCAGGTCCGCCAGCCGGTCCGCGTCGGTGCCGGCGAACCAGCCGTGCTCGTCGTACACGTGCGCGCCCACCTCGACCACCAGGCCCCAGCCGCGCAGGATCTCGACGCCCCGGGCCAGCAGGGCGGGATCGGCGGGCCGGGCGGGTGCGACCAGGCGGACCCGGTCACCGGGCCGCAGCGCGGGCGGGCGCACCGGCGTCCGGACGGGGCGTTTCGGGCCGACGGGCGGGGCGGCCGAGCCGGGAGAGCCGGCGGTGAGTCCGCCGGCGATCGCGCCGCCGGCGGCCACGGTGCCGACCCCCAGCAGGCGCCGGCGGGTCAGGCGGGCGGTCTGCTCTGTCACTGCGTCTCCAAACGCCGCCCGTCCAGGGTGGACCTCAGCGGCCACGGCCACCATAGACACGGCCGGACACGCCGGAGAAGGAGCGAAGGGACCGATCGAACCGGCCGTCGGGGCAGCCGAAGCGGCCCGGTCAGACGGCCGGGTCCATCGGGTCGAGCCCCAGCAGCGGGAAGACCGCCCGGCGGGTGGCCAGGATCGCCCGGTCCACGCCGTCCGGCTCGCCGGTCGGCTGCCACGGCTCGTACGAGTCGTCCGCGTCGTCGGTCATCCGCAGCGGCACGTCCCGCTCGGGACGGCGCGAGCGGGCCAGCGCCCGCCAGGCCGGCGGGGTCAGGGTGGCGGGTTCGACGGGTGCGCCGGTGGCCACCGCGAGCAGGTGCGTCCAGGCCCGGGGTACCACCTCCACGAGGGCGTAGCCCCCGCCGCCGGTCGCCACCCAGCGGCCGTCGCAGAGCTCGTCGGCCAGCGCCCGCATCGCCCGGTAGCTGGCCAACTGGCCGTCCACACTCAACCGCAGGTCGGCGAGCGGGTCCAGCCGGTGGCTGTCCGCGCCGCACTGGGTGACCAGAACCTGTGGGCGGAACGCGCGCAGCGCCGCCGGCACGGTGGCGTGGAAGGCCCGCAGCCAGCCCGCGTCCCCGGTGCCCGGCGGCAGCGGCAGGTTGACCGCGCTCCCCTCCGCGCCCGGGCCGCCGGTCTCGTCCGAGAACCCGGTTCCGGGGAAGAGCGCCAGCGGGGTCTCGTGCAGGCTGATCGTCAGCACCCGCGGATCCTCGTAGAAGATGTGCTGCACCCCGTCGCCGTGGTGCACGTCGACGTCGACGTAGGCCACCCGCTCCGCGCCGAGGTCGAGCAGCCGGGCGATCGCCACGGCCGGATCGTTGTAGACGCAGAACCCGGACGCCCGGCTCGGCATGGCGTGGTGCAGGCCACCGGCAACGTTGACCGCCCGCCGGGCCTCCCCGCGCCAGACCGCCTCGGCCGCCGCCAGGCTGGCGCCGGCCACCAGGGCGCTCGACTCGTGCATCCCGTCGAAGATCGGGTTGTCCGAGGTGCCGAGGCCGTACCCGGAGAAGAACGGGTCGTGCGGCGCCGCCCGGACCGCGTCGAGGTAGTCGGGGCGGTGCACCCGGGCCAGCGCGACGTCGTCGGCCGGCGTCGGCGCCAGCACCCGCACCCCGGGCCGGTCGAGGATCCCCAGCTCCCGGGCGAGGGCGATGGTCAGCTCGACCCGTACCGGGTCCAGGGGATGATCGCCGAGGTCGTAGGCCAACAGGCTCTCGTCCCAGATCACCACTGTGCCGTCCGACATGGCGCCCATCGTCGCACGCCGGACCGCCCGCGCCGACGAGCGTGCGGCCCGGGAGCGCCGTGGCCGCCGGCCCGCACCCGCGCGGGCGGGGCGGTCAGCGCCCGGACGCCGGGGTGCCGGGGTCGGCGCCGGTGGCCACCGGACGGGCCGGGTCGGTCAGCCAGTCGCTCCAGGAGCCGACGTAGAGGGCGGCGTCGGGGCGCCCGGCCAGGTGCAACGCCAGTACGGCCTGGGCGGCCGTCACCCCGGAGCCGCAGTACGCGCCGACCGGCGCCCCGGACCGGACACCCGCCCCGGCGAAGGTGCCCCGGAGGCGTTCGGCCGCCGGGAACCGCCCGTCCGGCTCCACGTAGCCGGGGGTCGGGAGGTTGACCGCACCGGGGATGTGCCCGGCCACCGGGTCGATCGGTTCGGCCTCACCGCGGTAGCGGGCAGCCGCCCGTACGTCCAGCAGGACGCCCTCGGCGGCGAGCCCGGCGGCCTGCGCGGCGTCCAGCACCGGCAGTTGGCCGGGACGGACCGTGATGTCGCCGGGCGCGGGGGCCGCCGGCTCGGTTGAGACCGGCCGCCCGGACCCGGCCCAGGCCGGATAGCCGCCGTCGAGCAGGCGCACCCGTCGGTGCCCCGCCCAGCGCAGGGTCCACCAGGCCCGGGCCGCCGCCAGCCCGTCGCCGCCGTCGTAGACCACCACCGGCCGGTCGCCACGCACCCCCGCCGCCCGCAGCACCCGCTCCAGCACGGCCGGGTCGGGCAGCGGATGCCGCCCGCCGGCGCCGGGCGGCCCGCAGAGTTCGGTGTCCAGGTCGACGAAGACCGCCCCGGGCAGGTGGCCGGCCTCGTAGTCGAGCCGGCCCGGCGGGCCGGTGAGCCGCCAGCGCAGGTCCAGCAGGGTGGGCGGGTCGGCCGACGCCAGGTCGACGGCGACGCCGGTCACCGGGACAAGAAGATCATCCGGTACGGACACGGCGTCCAGTCAACACCATCGGACCCGAACCGTCCCGCTCCACCGGCCTCGCCGACACTGAATATCGGTACCCCGAGGTAGCATCGTTAACCAGGAGGATCGCTGACGTGAACGACCTTGTCGACACCACCGAGATGTACCTGCGCACCATCCTCGAACTGGAGGAGGAAGGTGTGCCGCCGCTGCGTGCCCGGATCGCCGAGCGGCTGCGCCAGAGTGGTCCGACCGTCAGCCAGACCGTCGCCCGGATGGAGCGCGACGGCCTCCTGACCATCGAGGACGGGCGCCACCTGCGACTCACCGGGCTCGGCCGTACGCACGCCGTCTCCGTGATGCGCAAGCACCGGCTCGCCGAGCTGCTGCTCGTCAACGTGATCGGGATGCCCTACGAGGAGGCCCACGAGGAGGCCTGCCGCTGGGAGCACGTGATGAGCGACTCGGTGGAGCGGAAGGTCTACGAGCTGCTCAACCGCCCCACCCGCTCGCCGTACGGCAACCCGATCCCGGGGCTCGACGCCTTCGGCACCGATCCCGAGCTGCCGGTCGCCGAGATCGTCGCCGACGGTGAGCGGAATCTGGCCTTTCCCGGGCTGACCGGCCAGGTCGTGGTCCGGCGCATCTGCGAGAGCGTGCAGACCGACGGTGACGTGCTCCGGCAGTTGCATGCCGCCGGGGTCGACCCGGGTGCGACGGTCACCGTCGCCCAGGAGCGTGACGGCGTGACGATCGACCGCTCCGGCGACAAGATCCGGCTGCCCCGCGAGGTCGCCTCCCGGGTCTTCGTCGCCGCCCACTAGAGCCGTCCCGGTCCCAGCGTCCCCGGTCCGGAGGGGCGCCGGCCGCCGCGAGGGGGTCAGAGGCTGCTGGTGTCGATCCGCTTGGCCAGTGCGAGCAGCTTGGCGCCGAAATCCTCCGCGACCGACCGCTCCTCGCCGCTCGGGAAGGTGTACTTCAGGGCCACCAACCGCTTGTCGCCGGTGAGCCAGCCGATCTCCACGCCCGGCCCCGAGCCGGTCGTGGCGCCCGTCACCGAGCGGTAGGCGGCCTTGCCGAGCCCCGGCACCGAACTGCCGCCGCTCGGCACCACCTCGTCGGCGAAGATCCCCGCGTCCGCGGTGGTCGGGCTCACCGAGAGGGCCAGCTCCGGGCGGTCGGCGTCCTCGCCCCGTACGACACAGGTGTCGGTCTTGCCGTGCCGGCTCGCCGCCGACACCTCGAACCGGACACCGGTGGCCTGCTCGATCACCGGGTAGTCCAGCAACTGGCAGGCGCCGCCGGCCGCCGCGGCGGGCAGCGACACCACACGCGGCGGCGGCAGGTCGGCCCGGGGTGCGGCCTCCTCCCCGCCGCATCCGGCCAGCATCAGCAGTCCGACGCCGACCAGGCCGAGTCGCCCGCGCACCTGCCACCTCCCGTTCGCCGCCGCCGTGTCCCGCACCGGGCGGTCCGTCGGACACCGTAACGGGCCGGACGGGGTGGGCGAAACCCCGCACGGCGTACCCGGGCCCGCGGGTCAGCCGCTGCCCGGCGCCGTCCGCTCCGGCCCGTCCGGCACCGGGTCGTCGACGTACGGGCAGTGCCGGCAACCCCGGCCGCAGCAGGTGCCCCGGTCGGCCAGGAAGGCGGCGGTGAGCACGAACAGCCCGCTGCCCGGATCGGCGTAGCCGGCCTCCCCGGCGGCCAGCGCGGCGGCGTGCGCGGCCAGGATCCGGGGGCGCTCCGGATTTTCCGGCGCCAGCCGGGACGGGTGGGGCCGGTCCAGCGGCCGGGGCGCGAGCGGCAGTCGCCGTCCCCGCTCCGCCCTGCCGTCCATCGCCCCGACGCTACGCCACGGCAAGCGCCGGGCGCGGCTCGGCCCGATGGGCGGGTGCTGACCGGCACCCGGATCGCTCCGGAGAGCGATGACGGCCGGCCGGGACCGCCCTAGCGTCGGCGCCATGTCTCGACGCGCTGACGAAGGCAACCGCCCGCACCCCGATGACCGGGCCCCACGGTGACCACCCGACGGTCCCTGCTGCGCTGGGCCGGCGTGGCCGGACTGGCGGTCGCCGCGCCGACAGCGGCGCTGGGCGGCTACGTCTGGGCCACCGCCGGTCGGGGGAACGTGGGCCGGGTCCGGTTCGAACGGCGGTTGTTGATTCCGCCGCTGGCCCGGCCGCGTCGGGAACCGACCGGCGCGCTCGGCTTCGACCTGCGTCTCCAGACCGGAAGCACCGAACTGCTGCCGGGCCGGCACAGCCGCACCTGGGGAGTCAACGGCGGCCACCTCGGGCCGACGCTGCGGCTGCCCCGCGGGGAAGTGGTGAGCCCGGTGGTCCGCAACGACCTGCCGGAGCCGACGACGCTGCACTGGCACGGCATGGAGCTGCCGGCGGTCGCCGACGGCGGTCCACACCAGATGATCCCGCCGGGCGGGACCTGGCGACCCTCGTGGCGGGTCGACCAACCCGCCGCCACCCTCTGGTACCACCCGCACCCGCACGGGGCGACCAGAGACCACGTCTACCGGGGCGTCGCCGGGCTGATCCTGGTCGACGACGACCAGCCCACGGGGCTGCCCCAGGAGTACGGCGTCGACGACGTCCCGCTGGTGCTCCAGGACAAGAACATCGCCGAGGACGGCACCCTCGAGTTCGACGGGATCGACTTCGGCGGGGTGAACATCGTCGGGCTGCTCGGCTCCGAGATCCTCGTCAACGGCACCTGGGGCCCCGTCCTGCCGGTCAGCACCGAACTCGTCCGGCTGCGCGTGCTCAACGGATCCAACGCCCGCGTCTACGACCTGGCGTTCCACGACCACCGCGCCTTCCATCTGGTGGCCGCGGACGCCGGGCTGCTGCCCGCCCCGGTCGAGGTCGACCACGTCCTGCTCAGTCCGGGTGAGCGGGTCGAGCTGGTGCTGCGGGTACGCCCCGGCGAGCGGCCCCTGTTGCGCAGCCGGCCGCCAGACCTCGGCACCCACGCGCTCTACGACCGCCTGGCCGGCGGCGACGACGAGTTCGAGATCGTCCAGCTCGTCGCGGCCGACCGCCTACGGCCCTCCCCGGCGCTGCCGGACCGGCTGCCGGCGGCCGCCCCGATCAGCGCGGACCCGGGCAACGAGCGCCGTTTCGGGCTCGGCGACTTCACCATCAACGGCGCCACGATGGATCCGGACCGGATCGACTTCAGCGTCCCGCTCGGCGTCACCGAGCGGTGGCGAATCCACAACGTGCAGGGCGTGCCGCACAACTTCCACATCCACAACGCGGCGTTCGAGGTGACCGACGTGGACGGCCGGCCGCCGCCACCGGGGCTGGCCGGGCGCAAGGACACCGTCTACGTGCCGCCGGGCTCGGTGGTGGGCCTGGCGGTCAGCTTCGGCCAGCACCCCGACCCGCGCGGGCCGTACATGTTCCACTGCCACCTGTTGGCGCACGAGGACGCGGGGATGATGGGACAGTTCGTCGTCATCGGACCCGGAACGGAGGACCAGGTGCGGGCACCCGGGACAGCCGCCTCCCCGCACACCGGGGGGCACCGGTGAGAGGAAGCCGTACGGTCTGGTGGGAGGCCGGGACCGCGCTGCTGGTCGCCGGAACCGTCTGGGTGGCCGCCGACATCGCGGTCGAGCCAGCCAGTGCCCCGCCGGGGTCGGCCGGTTGGACTCTCGGCGCCGTGCTCGGCGGCCTGCACCTCGCAAGGCGCCGGTTTCCGGTGGCCGCGCTGGCCGCGTCCGTGGCCGCGGTGGTGGTCTACCACTCGGTCGGGGTACCGGCGATCGGGCTGGACTGGCCGCTGCTGATCCCGTACCTCGCTGCCGCGGCCTCCGGGCACGTGCGCACCGCGGCGGTACTCGCGGTCGTGCTCGGCGCCGGTGCGGTCATCTGGCGAACGCTGGTGGAGCGGGAGACCCCGTTCCTGGTCACCGTGGGTGAACTGCAGAGCCTGGCGGTGGTGGGGCTCGCGCTGGCGGTCGGCGAGGCCGCCTGGCAGCGCCGCCGGTGGGCGGCTGAGGTCCAGGCCCGGCTGGCCCGGGCCGCCGACGACGCCCGACGGGAGGCCGACCGGCAGATGGCGGAACAACGCCTCGCGGTCGCCGCGGACCTGCACGATGTGGCCGCGCACAGCCTGGTCGTGATCGGCCTCCAGCTGCGGCTGGCCGAGGAGACGGTCACGGCCGATCCGGCCGCCTGTCAACGGGCCGTCGCGGCGGCGCTGGCCGCGCATGACGAGGCCCTGCGCGAGACCGCCACCACCGTGAGGCTGCTGCGCGCCAACCGTGCCGACGGCGTACCACCGCGATCGCCGGTGCCGGGACTGGCCGACCTGTACCGGTTGCGCGAGACGGCCGCCGCCGCCGACGTGGAGCTGGAGGTGCGGGTCAGCGCCACCGCGCCGGTGCCGGCGGCAACGGCGCTGATCGCGTACCGGATCTGCCAGGAGGCGCTGACGAACACCATCCGGCACGCCGGCGCCCGACGGGCTGTCCTCCGGGTCGAGACGTCCGGGGAGGAACTGCGGTTGAGCTTCCGCGACGACGGCGCCGACCGCCCGGCGGAGACGGTCGCGCCCGCCGGCAACGGCCTCGCCGGGATGGCCGAACGGGCCCGCAGCCTCGGCGGGCGGTTGCGCGCCGGTCCGGCCCCCGACCGCGGGTTCCTGGTCGAGGCCTGGCTGCCCACCCCGGGTACGGCCGGATGAGCATCCGGGTCCTGCTGGCCGACGACCAACGACCGGTCCGGGACGGGCTGCGCGCCCTGCTGGCACGCACCGACGACCTCGCCGTGGTGGGCGAGGCCCGGACCGGTGCGGAGGCCGTGCAGCTGACCCGGCACCTCCGGCCGGACGTCGTCCTGATGGACGTCCGGATGCCCGACACCGACGGGATCACCGCGACCCGGCTCATCCTCGGCGACGGCACGGACCCGTTCCCCCGGGTGATCGTGCTGACCACCTTCGACCTCGACGAGTACGTCTTCGCCGCGCTCCGCGCGGGCGCCAGCGGCTTTCTGCTCAAGAACGTGGCCCCGGCCGAGCTGCGCCGGGCGATCCGGGTCGTCGCCGCCGGGCAGGCGCTGCTCGACCCGGCGGTCACCCGACGGGTCATCGCGCGGCACGCCGGCACGCCGGCCGCCCGCGCGGACCGGCCGGCGTGGGCGTTCGACGCGCTCACCGCCCGCGAACGAGAGGTCGCGCTGCTGATCGCGACCGGCCTGACCAACGAGGAGATCGGCCAGCGGCTGACGGTCAGCGAGTGGACCGTGAAGACCCATGTCCGGCGCATCCTCGCCAAGCTGGGGGCGCGGGACCGGGTGCAGGTGGTGATCGCCGTCTACCAGGCGGGCCTGGTGGTCGAACCGGCCCCGGACCACCCGCCGGCCCACGGGCGGGAACGCCGCTGACCCGGCCCGGCGGTCCGGCGGTTCACGTCCGCGCCGGTGCTCCCGTCTCCCGCAACCGGCCCTCGGCGAGCCGCAGCCAGCGGCCCACCCTGATCTCGGCGAGGAACCGTTCATCGTGGCTGACCACCACGAACGCGCCCTGGTAGGAGTTGAGCGCGCTCTCCAACTGGCCGACGCTGACCAGGTCGAGGTTGTTGGTCGGTTCGTCCAGCAGCAGCAGCTGCGGGGCCGGCTCGGCGCAGAGTACGCAGGCCAGGGTGGCGCGCAGCCGCTCCCCACCGGAGAGCACCCCGACCGGCAGGTGTACCCGGGAGCCCCGGAACAGGAAGCGGGCGAGCAGGTTCATCCGCTCCGCCTCCGGCATCCCGGGCGCGTACGCGGCCAGGTTGTCCGCCACGGCGCGGTCGGGGTCGAGCAGGTCCAGCCGTTGCGACAGATAGCCGATCCGGCCGTCGGCCCGCCTGACGGAACCGCCCTCCGGCGCCAGGTCGCCGGTGACCAGACGCAGCAGGGTGGACTTGCCGGCACCGTTGGGGCCGGTCAGCGCGATCCGCTCGGGACCCCGGATCGTCAGGTCGACGCCGTCGCCGGCGAAGAGGGGCCGGTCGCCGTACCGGACCCGCATCCGTTCGCCGAGGAAGACGGTGCGCCCGGCCGGTACGTTGGTCCCGGGCAGCTCCAGGGAGATCTTCTCCTCGTCCCGCACCGCGCGGCTCGCCTCGTCGAGGCGGGCCCGGGCGTCACCGACCCGTGCGGCATGCGTCTCGTTGGCCTTTCCGGCCGACTCCTGCGCGCCGCGCTTCATCGTCCCGGCGAAGATCTTCGGCAGGCCGGCGTTCTTGAGGTTCCGG
>NZ_JBNJMX010000046.1:0-15167 GCF_050936375.1 Plantactinospora sp. CA-290183
CGGGACCAGCGTGCCGTCCCGGTCGAACAGCACCGCGTCGAACAGGCCCGGCCCGGCCCGCACACCGGCCGGGCCGCTGTGCGCGGCCGATGACCTGCGCTGATGCGGGTCGACCCGGTCGCTTCGCACGGCGGGCGGGTTCCCGGGGGCAGGAGGAGTAAACATCAATCCCGCCCCGCCGGCGGGTACGCGACACCGTCGGCGGGCGGAGCCGGCTCAGCCCGGCATTACCCGCGGCCGGCCCGGGTTACCCCGGTCAAACCCCGGGACGAGTACGATCATCTGCCGGCCGGTGGCGCCGCCGTGCCCACGACTGGCCTGTCCCCGGCCCGGCGTCCCCGGGCACCGCATCCGGGCGTGGCCCCGGCCCCCGACGCCGCACCGGGGGCGACCTGGCATGGTTCGCCGGCAAGATAGATGATTCGCACCCGTTACGCCCGTGTTGTTGCCCACGCTCTCCGTCAAGTTACGCTTTGCCCCTGACCGCTGTCGGCAAACCGAGGATGCCCCGATGATCGAACCCGTGCAGCTGCCCCTCCCGTGGCGGGACGCTCGCCTGACCGTCGTCGTCCCCACCTACAACGAGGCGGGCAACCTCCCGGTGCTGGTCGAGCGGCTGCTCGCGCTGCCGTTGCCCAACCTGAGCATCCTGGTCGCCGACGACAACTCCCCGGACGGCACCGGCGAGGTCGCGGACAAGCTCGCCATCGAGTACCCGGACCGGATCCAGGTCGTGCACCGTGCCGGCAAGGAGGGCCTCGGCCGGGCGTACGTCGACGGGATCGGGCGGGCACTGGAGAACGGCGCGGAGTACGTCGCCCAGATGGACGCCGACCTCTCCCACCCGCCGGAGGCGCTGCCCGGGATGCTCGGCTCGCTACTGTCCACCAAGGCCGGTGTGGTGATCGGTTCACGCTACGTACCCGGCGGGCAGCTCGACCAGGCGTGGCCGCTCTACCGGCGAGCCCTCAGCGGCTGGGCCAACTTCTACGTGCACACCCTGTTGCAGGTCCGGATCCGGGATCTGACCGCCGGCTTCAAGATCTGGCGGGCCGGGGCGCTGCGCGACATCGGCCTGCACCGGGTGCAGTCCAATGGCTACAGCTTCCAGGTGGAGATGCACTACCTGGCCACCAAGCTCGGCCACACCATCCTGGAGGTGCCGATCCACTTCCAGGAGCGGCTCGACGGCGACTCGAAGATGTCCACCGCGACGAAGATCGAGAGCGCGTTGATGCCGTTCAGGCTGCGCGGCCGGCACCGCAACATCGCCCGGTCCGCGCCGGACGAGGCCCGCACCGACGGGCCGGGCACTCCCGCCGACGCCGCAGACGCCGACGACTGAGCGCCCGGCGACGGCGGCTCAGGCGTAGATCGCCCGGTGCGCGGCGGCCACCGCCGCCGCGTACGCCCGGCCGGTCAGCGCCCGGTCCCGGGCGAGCGCGGCGCGGGCCGCGTTCGCCCCGGGCGCGCCGTGCACGCCCGCGCCGGGATGCGCGGACGCGCTGGCCAGGAACAACCGGTCCACCGGCGTGTCCGCGCGCCCCAGACCGGGCACCGGGCGCAGGAAGAGCTGCTGGTACGCGGCGGCGGTGCCCCCGCCCAGCGCGCCGCCGACCAGGCTCGGGTCCCCCGCCGCCAACTCGGCGGGACCGGCGACGTGCCGTCCCCGCACCAGGGCGCCGAACCCGGGGGCGGCCCGCTCCAGCACCGTCTCCATCGCCGCGACCCGCTCGGCCACCTCCTCAGCCGACCAGTGCCGGCGGAACGGCAGGTGGGTGTACGCCCAGAACGACTCCGTACCGGCCGGCGACCGGCCCGGGTCGGCGACCGTGAGCTGACCGGCCAGCACGAACGGCTCGGCCGGCAGCTCGTCCCGGGCCAGCGCCCCGGCGTACCGGCTCAGCCCGTCGAGGTCCCCGCCCAGGTGCAGGGTGCCGGCACCGGCCACCGCCGGATTCCGCCACGGCACCGGCCCGGCCAGCGCGTAGTCCACCTTGACCGTGGAGCCGTCCCAGCGGAAGTGCGCCAGGTCCTCCACCAGCCGGGGCGGCAGCCAGCGCCCGCCGACCAGGTCCAGGAAGAGGGCCGGCGCCGGTACGTCGGCGAGCACCGCCCGGCGGGCCCGCCACAGCGCGCCGTCCACCGAGCGCACGCCCATCGCCCGGCCCCGGGCGACCAGCACCCGGTCCACCGCGGTGTGGTGGCGAATCCGCCCGCCCCGGTCCCGCAGCCGGGCCACCAGCGCGTCGGTGATCCGCTGGGCGCCGCCGACCGGCACCGGCCAGCCCACCTGCTGGCCGAGCATGGTCAGCAGCCAGCCGTACACCCCGGAGCCGGCGTCGTCCGGGGAGAGGTCGGTGTGCAGGGCGCTGCCCGCCAGCAGCGCCGGGGCGCCCGGGCCGACGAAGAGTTCCGCGCCGAGCCTGCGCACCGGCACCACCAGCCGGCGGGCCAGCCGGAGCAGCCCGGCAGTACGCAGCCGACCGGCCAGCGCCACCGCGCCGCGCACCGGCGGGAACGGGGAGAACAGGGCGTCGAGCAGCGGCGCGGAGATCCGCCGCCACTCGTCGTACGCGTCCAGCCAGCGCTGCCCGTCGCCGACGCCGAACCGCTCCACGGAGGCCGCGGTGACCCCGGGATCGCGGTTGAGCACCACCGCCCGGTCGTCGGGGAACAGGTGGGCCAGCACGTCCGGCGCGTGCCGCCAGTCCAGCCCGTACCCGGCGAGGTCAAGCCGGCGCAGCACCGGCGAGGCGAAGCCGAGCGGGTAGAACGCGCTGTAGAGATCGCTGAGGTAGCCGGGGGCGGTCACCTCGGCCGAGCGGACCGCGCCGCCGGCCTCCCCGGTCGCCTCCAGCACCAGTACGTCCCAGCCGGCGTCCGCGAGCAGGTTGGCGGCGACCAGCCCGTTGTGGCCGGCGCCCACCACGATGGCATCGGCGCTTTCCCCCGGGACCGTCACCCGTGCACCCTATCGCCGGGCGGTCCACCGGCGGGCCGGCGCGCACCCACGCGGCGGGGCCCGGTACCCGCCACCGCCAGGGACGAAACCGTGAAGTTTGGCTCGCCGGGCCGGGGGCAAGCTGCTGCCATGTATGAGGTCCAGCAGCTCATCGCCGGTGTCTGGGGTGCGGGTGGTGAGGCCGGTCGACTGACCGTGCTCGACCCCGCCGACGGCACACCGGTCAGCCAGGTGCCGATCGCCACCGAGGCCGAGGTGGAGGCGGCGGTGAAGGCCGCCCGTTCGGCGTCGCTCCGCTGGGCCCGGACCGCCCCGGCGGAGCGCGCCGCGGCACTGCACCGCGCCGCGGACGCGATCGAGGCGGAGGCGGACCGGCTCGCCGAGATGGAGACCGCCGAAATGGGACGGCCCCTCGGCGCCGCCCGGGGCGGGGTGGAGGCCGGCGTCTCGACGCTGCGCCAGTACGCCGAACTGGGACCGCTCCAGGGCGGCCGGGCCCTGGCCGGCGAGACCGACGCGATAGACCTGATGGTGCCGCAGCCCCGGGGCGTCGTCGCGGTCATCACGCCCTGGAACGACCCCGTCGCGGTCTCCTGCGGCCTGCTCGGCGCGGCGCTGGTCACCGGCAACACCGTCGTGTACAAGCCGAGCGAGCGGAGCCCGGCCAGCGGCTGGCTGCTCGCCCGCCTGCTCGACGAGTACCTGCCGTCGGGGGTACTCACCCTGCTCACCGGCGACGGTCGGGTCGGTGCCGCGCTCGCCGGCCAGGAGGTCGACGTCGTGGCCCACGTCGGCTCGACCGCCACCGGCCGCTCGATCGCCGCCGCCTGCGCCCGCAGTTCGGCCAAGGCGCTGCTGGAGAACGGCGGCAGCGACCCGCTGATCGTGGACGAGGGCGTGGACCTGCGGTGGGCCGGGCAGCAGGCCGCGCTCGGCGCGTTCGCCAACGCCGGGCAGCTCTGCGTCTCGGTGGAGCGGATCTACGTGCTCCGCTCGGTCGAGGCCACCTTCCTGAACGCCCTCGTGCAGCGCGCCGAGGCCCTCCGGATCGGGCCCGGCCGGGACCCGCTGACCGAGTTCGGCCCCCTCGTGGACCGCCGGCACCGGGACCAGGTCCACCAGCGCGTCCTCGCCGCCGTCGCGGACGGCGCCCGGATCCTCACCGGCGGGACGGTTCCGGAGGGGCCGGGTTCGTTCTACCCCCCGACCGTGCTCGCCGGGTGCACCGACCAGATGGCGGTGATGCGGGAGGAGACGTTCGGACCGGTCGCACCGGTGATGGCGGTCGACTCCTTCGACGAGGCGCTGTCCCGGGCGTCGTACTCGCCGTACGGGCTCGCCGCGACGGTGCTGACGAGTTCGATGAGCCACGCCCAGCAGGCCTGGCGGGAGCTGCCGGTGGGCACGGTGAAGGTGAATTCCGTCTTCGGCGGTGCGCCCGGCGGCGCCGCCCAGCCCCGCCGGGGCAGCGGCCAGGGCTTCGGGTACGGCCCGGAACTGCTCGGCGAACTCACCGCCACCAAGGCGGTGCACATCGGCGCGCCGGGCGGCGAGAACGGGCACTGGTGAGGGTGTAAGGAAGGGCCCCTTCTTATCGCATTTTGCATAGGAAGGGGCCCTTCTTAACCAGCCTGCCGGCGGCTACCGCTTCCGCCGCCCCTTGTCCCGGCCACGGGCCTCGGCGGTGCTGCGCGCGTTCGCCTTCTGGATCGCGCCCACCAGTTCCGCCTTGGTCATCCGGGACCGACCCGGGACGTCGAGCTTCTTCGCCACCTCCATCAGGTGTCCCTTCGGGGCGTTGGCGTCCACCCCGGAGGCGGTGGGCGCCCGCCGGGCCGGGCCACCGCCGGCCGCCTGCGCGTCGCTGGGGCCCTTGCGGCCCTTCGGCTCCCAGTGGTCGCCGACCTTCTCGAACGAGTGCTTCAGCGCGGCGAACGCGGTCCGGTGCGACCGCTGGCCCTCGCCGTACGTCTCGACGGCCGAGTCGTGCGTCTTCGCCCACGTCTCCTGGGCCTTCTCCGGCGAGCGCCGCAGGGTGCTGGGCAGAACCTCGCGTCCGGGCATGACAGGTCCTCCTGTCTGATCGGTGCGTACCCGCTGGCGTACCCGTACCCCGGGTCGTGAACCCTGCTCACCGGGGCGACCGGCCGGCGGGATCGACGTTTGTCCGCTTTCCCGCCGGGGTACCGAGCACGCCGAACCGGGCGACCGGCACGTTCCCCCACCGGGCGGCACACGTCGACCGGCGCCGGCGCGGGTCCGGAAGACCCGGCGGACCCACGGTGGTCAGCGGAGGCTGGCCGTCGACGAGGGAGCGGTCATGGCAGCCAGCACGGATTCGGACACCGCCACCACCAGCGGCGGACGGGGCTTCCCCGGACACCTGCGGCAGCTTCGCCCGTCGACCTGGCGCGGCGTGCTGTGGCGCAGCGCAAAGAACTTCTTCGACGACAACTGCGCCGACTGGGCCGCCGCGCTGACCTACTACGCCGTGCTCGCGGTCTTTCCCTCCGCGATCGTGATCGTCGCGCTGGTCGGCCTGGTCAGCGACGGCAACCGGACGATCGACACCATCGCCGGGCTGGCCAAGGAGGTCGGCGCCGGTTCGGTGTTCGAGAACCCGCAGGTGCTCGATGCGATGAAGGACGCCGTCAGCCGGGAGGGGCCGGTGAAGGCGCTGCTGAGCTTCGGTCTGCTCGCGGCGCTCTGGTCGGCCTCCGGCTTCGTCGGGGCGTTCACCCGGGCCTCCAACGCGGTCTACGGGGTCGAGGAGGGCCGCCCGTTCTACCGGTTGCGGCCGCTGCAACTGCTGCTCAGCGCGGTGGCGCTGATCCTGCTGGCGATCGTCGCCACCGGCCTGATCGTCAGCGGGCCGGTCGCCGACGCGGTCGGCAAGGCGCTCAACCTCGGCGACGTACCCCGGACCGCCTGGACGATCGCCAAGTGGCCGGTCCTGGTGGTCATCATGATGCTGCTGCTCTCGCTGCTGTTCTGGATCGCGCCCAACGTGCGGCAGCCCCGGTTCCGCTGGCTCACCGTCGGCGGCACGGTGACCCTGCTGTCCTGGGCGCTCGTCTCCTTCGGGTTCGGCTTCTACGTCTCCCGGTTCGACTCGTACAACGTGACGTACGGCAGTCTCGGCGCGGTGATCGCGTTCCTCGTCTGGGTGTACCTGTCCAACTGCGCGGTGATGCTCGGCGTGGAGATCAACGCCGAGGTGCAGCGCGGCCGCGCCATCCAGGGCGGTGCCGAACCGCCGGTGGAGCCCGCGCTGCCACCCCGCTCGCCCGCCGACTCCTGACCAGCGCGGGGACTCCTGACCAGCCCGCCGGCTCCTGACCAGCGCGGGGACCGTCCAGGACCCCAAAGTCCGTTTAGCCCCGGGCTGCGGGGGTAGCGCAGAAGACATGGAACGTGGCAACAGCAAGCACGGCCCCCGGATCGACGACGAGATGGGCCGCGAGGTGGACGGTACGGTCCGCGGCACGGCGGGCAGCCGGGTCGAGGAGTGGCGTCAGGCGGAGCCGGCCGGCGAGGACCAGCCCGAGGCGACCATGGTCCCGGCCGGGGCCACCCGGGCCGGCACCCCCCAGGGCATGAGTTCGGAGGACGTCGAGCAGCGCAGCCGGCTGGGCCGCTTCATCCCGCTGTCGGCGTTGCCCGGCGACCGGGAGAGCCTGCGCCGCAGCGCCGAGCAGAACGAGGCGCCGGACGAGGTGCTCGCCCAGCTGGACCGGCTGCCACCGGGTACCCGGTTCCTGACCGTCTCCGAGGTGTGGGCCGCCCTCGGTAACACGAACGAGACACAGCGCTGGTGACCCGGGGCCCGATGTCGAGCGGACAACCGGCAACGAAGGAGGAAGTCAGATGAGTGGCGTGACCAAGTCCGTGGATGTCGCGGTGCCGATCCGGACCGCGTACGACCAGTGGACCCAGTTCGAAGACTTTCCGCAGTTCATGGAGGGCGTCGAGGAGGTCCGGCAACTCTCCGACACGATGACGCACTGGAAGGTCGAGATCGGCGGGGTCAGCCGCGAGTTCGACGCCAAGATCACCGAACAGCTCCCCGACGAGCGGGTGGCGTGGAGTTCGACCGGGGGAACCCGGCAGGCCGGTGTGGTGACGTTCCACCGGCTCGACGAGAACCACACCCGGGTGACGGCACAGATGGAGTTCGAGCCGCAGGGCCTGGCCGAGAAGGCCGGTGACAAGCTCGGCGTGGTCGATCGCCGGGTCTCCGGCGACCTCCAGCGGTTCAAGGAGTTCATCGAGCGGCGCGGCAGCGAGACCGGCGCCTGGCGGGGCACGGTGGCCCGCCCCCAGCCGTAGTCGACCCCACGCGCGGATTCTCCGGCGGTGGCCACCAGGGTTCGTTCCTGGCGGCCACCGCCGTCGTCTGCCTGTCGATCTCGTGGCGTTTGCCGGCCGAGTGAGCCGGGTACGGCCCAGAGCATGACCGACGAGGACAGGCACGTGTGGCGGGACGAGGAGCGGCTGCCGCTCAGCGAGTTGGAGCGGGCGGTGGCACGGTCGCCCGTCGACGGGCAGGCCGACGACGTGACCGGCAACGACGCGGGCCTGGAGTCGGCGTTCGGCCACGGTCCGGAGGCGGACGAACAGCACCGTCCCGGGAGCGAGAGCACGGACAACGATCGGGACGACGAACGGGACCCGCAGGCGACCGACCCCCAGCGCCGGTACCGGCCGTCGACGACCGGGCGCACCGGCCCCGACACGCTGTGACTCCGAGCGGGCCGGGAGCGCTCCGCCGCTCGCGGCCCGCTCAGTCCGGCCGGACCGGGCGGAAAGGGCGCTCGGACGCCCAGTAGAGCCCGAGCATCAGCACCGAGAGCACGAGGAGCGCGGGACCCAGCAGCGCCAACGAGAGCTGGCTGATCAGGACCCCGATCCCGGCCGGGATGAGCGCTCCACCCAGCCCCGAGGCACCCACCTGGAGTCCGATCGCCCGGTCGGTGTGCCGCCGCCCGACCCGGTCCACGGTGGTGAGGGTGAGCAGCGGGAAGACCGGGGCGGCGGCGAAACCGAGTACGCCGAGGCCGAGCACCGTCACCCAGGCCGGCGCGGGCAGGGCGATCAGCAGCGAGCCGAGCGCCATGCCCAGCATGCTGCCGACCAGCACGGGACGGGTGCCGAGGCGCTCGGCGACCAGTCCCTGCACCACCCGACCGACGAACAGGCTGCCCCAGTAGAGCGAGACGCAGAGCCCGGCGGCGGTCGCGGACAGTCCCCGTTCCTCGGTGAGCAGCAGGAACGCCCAGAGCCCGGCGGCCACCTCGACCGCCACGTAGACCGCGAAGGCCAGCGCCCCGAACCAGACCGCCGGCAGGGCCAGGGTCTCCCTGATCCGTACCGGCCCGACCACCGGCGCCGGTCCGGCCGGGCCTTCCGCCTCGGCCCCGGGCGGCTCGGCCGGACCCCGGTCCGCCCAGATCCGGACGGTGAGGACGAAGGCCAACGCCAGCACCGCCTGGCCGATCGCCACGGCACCGTACCCCCAGCGCCAGGCCAGCCCGGCGGTGAGCACCGAGGTCATGATCAACGGCCCCAGCGCCACGCCCAGGCCGAAGCAGGCGTGCATCCAGTTCATGTGCCGGGCCCCGAACGCCCCGGCCGCGTACGCGTTCAGGCCGGCGTCGACGGCACCCGAGCCGAGCCCGAGCAGCAGCGCCGATCCGATCATCAGTGGCAACCCGGCCGAGCCGGCGTACCCGCTCAACGCGAGGGCGGCCAGCGCGGTGCTGCCGGCGAGCAGCCACCCGACACCCAGCCGGGCGATGCTGAACCCGGCGACCACGCTGGAGATCAGATAGCCGACGGTCCCGGACAGCAGCAGCAACCCGACGGACTCGGTGGGTACGGCGAACTCGGCGCGGATGGAGGGCCATCCGACGCCGAGCAGCCCGTCCGGCAGCCCGAGACTGACGAAGCCGAGGTAGGCCAGGACGAGGAGGGGGAGCCGCGCGGACCGGGGTGAGGTGGTGGTCACGACGGCCGATCCTGCCGGAGACCTCGACCGCCCCGCCATCGGGATGCCCGCATGTCGGATCTTGGAGAGTGAGCGCGGCAGAAGCGGCTCAACCGGACAGCTCGCCGCGAAATCGTCCGAACGGGGGACGGCGATCGGGATCAGCCGGGGCAGAATTTCGGGATGCATCAGGCTCCCGGTTTCCTCTCCGCGCGCCAGCGCCGCTGGGCGTGGCTCGGCTTCCTGCTGACCGCGCTCCAGGCTCCCGTGTCCGCCCGACTGGTCGAGGACGGCTCCTGGCTGTTCAGCCTCTGCGTCTCGCTGATGGTCGCCACGGTGATCCTGGCCGACGACGCCACGCGCCGGCGTCCGGTGGACGCGAACCCGGTGGAGTAACCCTCCGGGAGCGCCCTCTCACCCGCTGGTCGGTGGTCCGGATCAGGGCGGACCACCGGTCCGGTACCGGCGCGACGAGCGGATCCGGCGGATCCGGTTAGGCTGCTGTAATGCCAGGCACGGTCGGGCGAGTCCCCGCTCCCCCCTCCACCGTCGCCGGTGTGCCGCCGAGTCGCGACCACGCCGTCGCACCGCCCGCCCGCCGCCCCTGGGCGGACACCCCGTTGGGTCCGCCGGAACGCTGGGACCCGGCCCTGCGGACCGTCGTCGACCTCGTCCTCGCGGCGCCGGTGGCGATGGCCCTGGCCTACGGCGACGATTTCGCGCTGGTCTACAACGCCGGCTACGCCGAGTTGATCGGTACGAAGCACCCGGGCGCGTTCGGCCGGCCGGCCGCCGAGGTGTTCGGCGAGAGCTGGCACCTGCCGGGGGTCGGCGACGTCATCGAGCGGGCCTACCGGACCGGTGAGCCGTTCCTGGAGAAGGAGGCGGTGCTCCCGCTGGTCCGCCGGGAGTCCGGGGTGCCGGACCAGGTGGTCTTCACCCGCGGTTACTCCGCCGTCCGGGACTCCGCCGGCGCGATCATCGGCATCCTCGCGGTGGCCGCGGAGACGACCCAGGTCACCCAGCGGCTCCAGGGGCTCAGCCAGCTGGCCTCGGCGCTCTCCGGCACGTTGACCCTGGACGACGTCGCCCGGGTGACGCTGCGCAACGCGCTGTCGTCGTTCGGCGCCGACCAGGTGGAGTTCGGCGTGGACGACGGCGCCGGGTGGCGGCTGGTCCGGCGGGTACGCGGCGAGGTGCTGGACGAGGCCGACGAGCGGCTGCCGCCGCTGTGGCGCCGGCACCCGGTCGACTCCCCCACACCGCTGGTGACCGCCGCCCGGGACGGCGCCACCGACTTCGTCGACGACGGCGAGCCGCTGCGGCGGACCGCGATCGACCGGCACGACGAGAAGGTCCGGGCGCTGGCGACGCTCCCGCTGCGTACGGCCTCGCTGCGCGGCGGGTTCGCGGTCGGCTACCGGGAGCCACGCGTCTGGCCGCCCGCCGAGCGCGCCCTGCTCGCCGCCTCCGCCGAGCTGATCGGGCAGGCCGCCGAGCGGGCCCGCCGGTTCGAGAACCAGCACGGCACGGCGCAACTGCTGCAACGCAGCATGCTGCCGGAGCACCTGCCCGACCTGCCGATGCTCCGGATCGCCGCCCGGTACGACGCCGGGGTGGACGGCAACGCGGCGGGTGGCGACTTCTACGACGCCTTCGCACTGCCGGACGGGCACCTGGCGGTGGTCCTCGGGGACGTCGCGGGCCACGACCTCCAGGCCGCCGCGCTGATGGGACAGGTACGCGCCGCGCTGCGCGCACTGGCGCTGAGCGACCCGGACCCGACCTCGGTGCTGGCCGGGCTGGACCGGCTGGTGGTGAGCCTGGGCGCGGAGGCGCACAGCGACGAGCTCTTCGTCACGGTGGCCTACGGGGTGATCGAGCCGGACGGCGACCGCCTGACCCTGGCCACCGCCGGGCATCCCCCGCCGCTGATCCGGCACGCCTCCCCGGGCCGGCCGGCGACCGCCCGGTACGTCGACGTGCCGCCCGGTGTCCCGCTCGGGCTGCACGGCCGGCGGGCGGCGGTCACCGTCGACTTCCGGCCCGGGGACACCCTGCTGCTGTTCAGCGACGGCGTGGTGGAGCGCCGGCAGCGGAGCCTGACCGACGGGCTGAACGTGCTCGTGGACGCGATCGCCGGGGCGGCCACCGGGGATCCGCGGACGCTCTGCGCGCTGGCCACCGGCGCGGTGCCGGGCAGCACCGAGGACGACGTGGCCGTGCTCGCCGTGGAGCACGCGAGCACGCCCAGCCGGTCGGCGAGCATGGAGGTGCCGGCCGAGCCGACCGCGCCGGGTCGGGTCCGGCACTGGATGACGGGCCAGTTGACCGCCTGGGAGGTGCCCGAGGCGGTGATCGGTGCGGCGGTGCTCTGCACGAGCGAGTTGACCACCAACGCACTGCTGCACGCCGGCACCGCCGCCCGGGTGGAGATCGATCTCAGCTCGGAGCGGCTGCTGGTCTCGGTCGCCGACAGCGGCACCCGGGGTGCGGTGACCCGGACCCGCACGGAGAAGCTCAGCAGTCGCGGCCGGGGCCTCGGGCTCATCGAGCAGCTCAGCGACGGTTGGGGCACCGATCCGACGGTACGGGGCTCGACGGTCTGGTTCGAGATCCTGATCCCGCCCGAGGCACCGCAGGGTCGTCTGGACTGAGCCTCCGGCCCGGGGCAGGCGTGCGGAGCGGCCGTACGGGGAAAGGCTGCCGGGGTGGATCTCGCCGCTGTCGCGTACGCGCTCGTCGGACTCGGCGCCCTGCTCGCCGGGATACTGCCCCGGGTGCTGGAGCGCCGCCCCCTCTCCATGCCGATCGCCTTCCTCGGCCTCGGCATGCTGGTGTTCCTCCTGCCGCTCGGGTTGCCGGAACCGGATCCACTTCGGCACGACAAGATCGCCACCCAGCTCACCGAGATCGGCGTGATCGTCGCGCTGATGGGCGCGGGGCTCAAGATCGACCGTCCGCTGGGCTGGCGTAGCTGGTCCTCCACGTGGCGACTGCTGGCGATCGCGATGCCACTCTGCATCGCCGCGGTGGCCGTACTGGGCTGGTGGTGGGTCGGGCTCGCCCCCGCCGCCGCGCTGCTGCTGGCCGCCGCCCTCGCGCCGACGGACCCGGTGCTCGCCTCGGACGTGCAGGTGGGCGAGCCGACCGACGTCGAGGATTCCGAGGACGAGGTCCGGTTCGCGCTGACCGGTGAGGCGGGGCTCAACGACGGGCTCGCGTTCCCGTTCGTCTACGCCGCCATCGCCATCGCCACGGTCGGGCTGGCCCCCGACGACTGGCTGGGACGGTGGCTGACCGTGGACGTGGGCTACCGGATCGCGGTCGGGCTGGCCGGCGGGCTGCTGGTGGGCTGGCTGCTCGGCCGGTTGTTCTTCCGGGCCCGTTCGGAACACCTCCGGCTGGCCCGCCACTCGGAGGGGTTCCTCGCGCTCGCCGCGACCTTCCTGTCGTACGGGCTGATCGAGCTGGTCGGCGGATACGGCTTCATCGCGGTCTTCGTCACCGCGCGGGCGATCCGGGCCGCGGAGCGGTCCCACGAGTACCACCAGGTGCTGCACAACTTCGCCGAACAGGTCGAACGGCTGCTCACCGTCATGTTGCTGCTGCTCTTCGGCGGTGCGGTGGTGACCGGCCTGCTGGCCCCGCTGACCTGGCCGGCCGCCGCCGTCGGGCTGGCGCTGGTCTTCGTCATCCGGCCGCTGGTGGGGTGGCTGTCGCTGCGCGGCGCCCCCGGCAGTTCCGCAGAACGCTGGGTGATCGCCGGGTTCGGCATCCGGGGCGTCGGGACGTTCTACTACCTGGCGTACGCGACCGCACATGCCGAGTTTCCGCAGGCCGACCTGCTGTGGGCGACGGCCGGCCTGGTGGTGGTCGTCTCCGTGGTGGTGCACGGTGTGTTGTCCACCCCGGTGATGCAACTGCTCGACCGGGGCGCCCTGGGCGCCCGCTCCGGACAGCGCGACGGTGCCGAGCCGGGCAACGACGGTGCCGAGGACGGTGCCGAGCCGGGCGACCGGCCGACGGGGGCCGGGGGTCGGCCACCGCGCCCGCGGCCGGAGTCGGAGGCACCGGCCGACCGGGCCTGAGCGCCCCGCACCGCAGCGGGTGGGCCCGCAGCCGACCGGCGACGCGCCTCAGCGGTGCATGTGCAGGCGTACCGTGGTCGACTTCTCGTCGGTGTGCACCTGCACCAGGTCGCAGAGGTAGTTGACCAGCAGCAGGCCCCGGCCACGGTCGCTGGCCGGGGACGGCGGGATCCGGCCGGCGAGCCGGTCGGTGAGCACGCTCGAACCGGCGACCTCGCAGACCAGCCCCTCCGCGTCGCGCCAGACCCGGAGCACGGCCGGCTGGTCGGAGTGCACGACGGCGTTGGTGGCGATCTCGTTGACCGCGACCCGTACGTCGTCGACCCGGTCCGGGGGGAGCCCGGCCTCACGGGCCAGGGCGGCGACCAGGGCCCGCATCCCGGCCAGCCCCGGCGCCTCGAAGTAGAGCGTGGAGGCCGAGGAGGGCGGCTCGGGGAAGGGCAGGTTGAACGCGTCGACCACGTGCTCCGGACGGCCGTACCCGGCGCTGGCCTGCCGGTCGCCGCCCCGGATCAGGAACGGATGGGTACTGGCGGCGTCCGCGATCGCGTCGAGGTCCAGGGCCGCGGTGTCGTACGCGCAGAGGATGCTGGCGGGGCGGTCGGAGAGTGCGATGTTGATCAGAGCCTCGTGCTGTACGCAGCGCGGATAGGCCGTGGCCGAGCGGCCGGGCCAGATCGGCTCCCCCACCATCCGCACGCGGCCGCGGCCCGGGTGCTCGTTGAAGAAGGCGTAGAGGACGCCCGGGATGATCCACGCGGGGTTGCGGCCGTCCCGGGCCATGTCCACGAAGCGCAGCTCGGTGCTGGTGCCGAGCGCGGATCGCAGCAGATCCAGCCGGGTGCCGGGCACCGCGATCAGGACGGGCTCGCCGACGGCCAGGCCGGTTTCGACGAACGAGCGGATGGCGGTCACGTAGTCCTCGTCGCCCCGATAGAAGAGGGCGTCGTGGCGGAGCGCGGAGTGTCCCGACGGGGCCACCGACTCGAACGTCATGGCCCGACCGTCACCTGCGCCGCGTCCACCCGCACCTCCGCCATGCAGCCTACGCGCAGCGGGCAACGCACCGGGTGACGAGGCGGACACGCCGATGGGGAGGGGCGGTCGTCGGCGGGATGTCGCGCGCCGCGACCTGCGTCGATGCCCGTGCGCGGAAACCGGGGCTTCACACGGACGCAACATGGCCTTACCGTTGTCGATGTCTATGGGAGCGCTTCCAGCGATCCCACTCGATAAATGATCCCCTCGACCTCCCACCGTCCCGAAGGGAGCACCGCATGCGTGGAAGATCCGCGCTCACCGTGACCGGCGCCGTCGCCGCGACGGCACTGGCCGTCACGGCGGCGGTCGGTGTCGGCATGCTTCGACCCGATCCGGCCCGCGCCGCCGACTCGGCGTTCTACGTCGACCCGGACACCAACGCCGCCCGTTGGGTGGCCGCGAACCCGAACGACTCGCGCGCGGCGGTCATCCGCGACCGCATCGCCAACGTCCCCCAGGGACGGTGGTTCACCCAGAACAACCCGAGCACCGTACGCGGAGAGGTGGACGCCTTCGTCGGCGCCGCCGCCACGGCCGGCAAGATCCCCATCCTGGTCGTCTACAACATCCCGAACCGGGACTGCAGCGGGGCGAGCAGCGGCGGCCTGCCCAGCCACAGCGCGTACCGGCAGTGGATCGACGAGGTAGCCGCCGGCCTGGCCGGCCGTCCGGCCAGCATCATCCTGGAGCCGGACGTGCTGGCCCTGATGAGCAACTGCATGACCGAGTCGCAGCAGGCCGAGACCAGCGCCTCGATGGCGTACGCCGGCAAGGCGTTCAAGGCCGCCTCCAGCCAGGCCAGGGTCTACTTCGACGCGGCACACTCCGCCTGGCTCTCCCCGGCCGCGATGGCCGCCCGGCTGGTCGCCGCGGACATCGCCAACAGCGCCGACGGCATCTCGGTCAACGTCTCCAACTACCGGACCACCGCCGAGGCAGTCACCTACGCCAAGGCCGTCGTGGCCGCCACCGGTGCCCCGAACCTGAAGATCGTGGTGGACACCAGCCGCAACGGCAACGGCCCGGCGCCCGACTCCGAGTGGTGCGACCCGCCCGGCCGGGCGATCGGCACGCCGAGAGCACC
>NZ_JBNJMX010000043.1:0-19018 GCF_050936375.1 Plantactinospora sp. CA-290183
CCCGCTCGGCGAATCTGCTCACGTTGCTCTCCTCCGCTCGCTGTCGGTCCCCGTTAAACTAGCGCTGGAAGTTTTTGGGCGCCAGTCCACGTTCGGTGGTCGGGGCGGCCCGCACCGGTCGAGGAGGAGGTCGCGATGCCCCGCCCGAGCCCGGCCCTGCTCAGCCGGGAGCGGATCGTCGCCGCCGCCACCGCGCTGATCGATGCCGACGGGCTGGAGGCGCTCTCCACCCGCCGGCTCGCCGCCGCGCTCGGGGTGCGGGGACCCTCGCTCTACAACCACTTCGGCACCAAGGACGAAATCCTCGACGCGGTGGCCAACGCGATCACCGCCGAGGTGGACGTCTCGTTCTTCGCCACCCACGACTGGCCGGAGGCGCTGCGGCGGTGGGGGCACTCCTACCGGCGTGCCCTGGCCGCACACCCGAACATCGTGCCGTACCTGGCCCGGGGGCCGGGCCGGCGACCGGCGGCACTGGCCATGGCGGACGCCGTCTACGGCGGGCTGGTCAGGGCCGGTTGGCCGCCGGCCCGGGCCACCCACATCGGCGCGCTGATGCGCTACTTCGTGGCCGGCTCGGCGCTCGGCTCGTTCGCCCGGGGTTTCGTCGAGGACCCGCGGCTCTACGCGGCGCACTACCCGCACCTCGGTCAGGCGCACCGGCTCGCCGAACACCAGCAGAGCGTCGACGAGGGAGCGTTCGCGCTCGGCCTGGACGCGCTGATCGACGGGCTGGCCCGGAGCGGGCCGGCCGGGTGAAGACCCGCGACCGGCCCGCCGTCAGTTCCGCGCCCTGCCCAGCCACCGCACCGGGCACCGCCGGCCCCCGTCAGCCCGCCGGACCCCGTCAGCGCGGTGCGCCCGTCAGGTCCAGCGGAACAGCCTCGCGGCCAGACCACCGAGGAGCGCGGTGAACCCGGCCAGCACCGCCAGGTGCAGCGGCCGGGGCCAGTCGCCGGCCCAGGCGTCCTGGAGGGCCTGCGACGCCGCGCCCAGCGGGGTGAAGTCGGCGACCCTGCGCACCGCGTCCGGCATCAGCGGCCCGGGCGTCCAGACCCCGGCGGCGAAGAGCAGCGGGTAGTAGACCAGGCTGCCGATCGCCATCGAGGTCCGGCTGGTCGGCGAGACGGCCGCGATCAGCAGCGCCACCGCCACCATCGCGGTCGAACCGAGCAGGAAGGCGAGCAGCAGTCCGGCGACGTTGGGGCGTACCGCCAGGCCGAAGGCGAGCCAGGTGCCGAGCACGGTCAGCCCGCAGCCGACGACCAGGGCGGCGAGGTTCACCACCAGCTGCGCCGCCAGCAGCCGGATCGGCGAGACCGGGGTGGTGGAGAGGCGCCGGAGCACCCCCTTCTCCCGGTACGCGGTCAGGGTGCTGAGCAGGCCGACCAGCGCCACGGTGGCGATCGCCAGGGCCAGCGTGACCGGCAGGTAGAACTCGATCGGCAACCGCCCGCCGATGTCGGGGCTCGGCTCGGTGAAACTGGGTATCGCGGCACCCAGCACCAGGATCAGGATCACCGGGAAGAGCACCGAGAAGAAGGCGCTCACCGGCTCGCGTACGAAGAGCTTCGCCTCCGTGACGACCAGTTTGACGGTGCTGCGGGCGACGACCCGGCGGGGTGCCCCGGCGACGACGGCCGGGCCGGCCCCCGGGGAGATGGTGGTGTTCATGACGGTCTCCTCGTGGCGTGCGACGGTGCTCAGGGCCGCGCGCCGGCGGCGGGCGGGTTGGTCAGGGCGAGGACGGCGTCCTCCAGGGTGGGATTCGCGACTCCCGGCACGCTGGCCCGGGCGGTCAGCGCGGCCGGGGTGTCCAGCGCGACCACCTCGCCGGAGCGCAGCACGGCGAGCCGGTCGCAGAGCCGCTCGGCTTCGTCCATGAAGTGCGTGACCAGCACGACCGTCACGCCCCGGTCCCGGATGTCCCGGATGAGCTGCCAGGTGTCCCGGCGGGCCTGCGGGTCCAGTCCGGTGGTCAGCTCGTCCAGCACCGCGATCCGGGGGTTGCCGACCAGGGCCAGCGCGATGGAGAGCCGCTGCTTCTGCCCGCCGGAGAGCTTCCCGAAGGGGGTCTTCCGCTTGCCGGCGAGCCCCATGTCGGTCATCAGCGCGGGCCAGTCCGCCGGCTCCGGGTAGAACGAGCTGTAGAGGTCCAGCGCCTCCCACACCCGCATCCGGTCCGGCAGCGTGCTCTCCTGGAGTTGCACGCCGACCAGCCGGCGCAGCGCGGTGCGGTCGCGTCCCGGGTCCAGGCCGAGCACCCGCAGCGTGCCTCCGTCGGGTTGGCGCAGCCCGGTCAGGCACTCCACCGTGGTGGTCTTGCCGGAGCCGTTCGGGCCGACGATGCCGAAGATCTCGCCGGGACGTACCTCGAACGAGACGTCGCGGACGGCGGTCTGGTCGCCGTACCGCTTGCGCAGGTTGCTCACCTCGATGACTGTCATGGCAACGACGCTAGAAATTCGGGCGGCCCGGGGTAATGCCTCCAGCTACCCGGCCGGGGTGGGGGAAGCTACACCCCTGTCCGGTGCTCACCGGCATCCCGCCGCACCGGTCGCGACGCCAGACTGTGGCCATGCCTCGCCGCCACGCGCTCGCGCTCCTCCGCAACCTCGCCCAGTTCGGGCTGGGGCTGGTCGGCCTCGCCGCCGGGCTGTTCCTGCTACTGGCGGCCACTGTGGTGCTGCCGTACCTGCCCGCCGCCCGGGTGGTCAAGCGGCTGGCGGAGCTGGGCCGGCGGCTGGCCGGCGACTGGGGCGGGCTGCCCGTCGCGGTCGAGCACCGTCCCGGGCCGCCGGCTCCGCAGCGCCGGGCCGACGGCTGGTACGTGTACGAGAACCAGCTCTACCGGTCGCGCCGGACGCCGGCGTACCTGCTGGAGGTCCAGTGGCGGGCGGACGATCCGGCGCTGCTCCGCGAGCTGCTCTGGCTGCTGCTCACCCCGGTCGCCGGCGGCGTGGCGGTGGCCGTACCACCGGCCCTGGTCGCGGGCGGGGTGGGGCTGGTCGCGGCCGGGCTGGCCGGCGGGGCACCGACGGCGCTGACCGGGCTGGTGGGCCTGGTGCTCGCCGCGTCGGGCGTCGCGCTCGGCCCGGCCGCGCTGCGGCTGCACGCCCGGTGGAGCCGGATGCTGCTGCGCCAGCCGGCCCCGTCGGCCTGGTGGCACCGGTGGGGCCTGGCCGGCTGGATCGGGCGCCGGACCTCCGCCGCCTGGCACGCCGCCGGGCTGACCGGGCTGGGCCTGGCCGCGTTCGGCGGCTTCCTGCTCAACCTGCTGACCGCGCTGGTCACCTGGACCGGGCTCTCGCCGCAGGTCTCCGCGCTGACCCGACCGCTGGTGGCCCGCCACCGCCGGTATCTCGGGCGATGGACGGGGGCCGCCGTCGCGGAGCCGTACCGGCCGCGGCCCGCGGCTCCGCCCCCGGAGGAGGACGGCCGCTACCGGGTGGGCCGCAACCTCCACCCCGACCGGGAGTCCGCGATGCGCGCCCAGGCGTACGGCTGGTTCTTCACCGACCCGGCGACCTGGCGGGACCAGCTCTGGATGCTGACCAACCCGCTGCCCGGCGCGCTCGGGCTGGTGCCGGCGGCCCTGATCTCGGTCGGCTTCTTCGGGCTGGCCTGGCAGCCGCTCTCCTGGGTGCCCTGGGCGGTGCCGCTCGGGCTCCTCACCGGCGAGTGGGTCACCCCGTGGTACCTCTGGTACGGCGTCACCCACCTCGTGCCGGCCCTGGACGTGGTCCCCGGTTGGGTCAGCCTGCCGCTCGGGCTGGCGGTGGCGGCGCTCGGGGCGCTGCTCGGCCCGCCGCTGCTGCGGCTGCGCGGTCGGTACGACCGGCTGCTGCTCTCCCCCACCCGCTCGGCGCTGTTGGCCGGGCGGGTGCGCCGGCTGACCGAGACCCGGACGGACGCGCTCGACGCGCAGGCGGCCGAGCTGCGCCGGATCGAACGGGACCTGCACGACGGCGCGCAGGCCCGGCTGATCGCGGTCGGGCTGAGCCTGGCCGGCGTGGAGCGGCTGATCGAGGAGGACCCGACGAGCGCGCGGGCACTGGTGGCGCAGGCCCGGGAGACCTCGGCGACCGCCCTGACCGAGTTGCGGGATCTGGTCCGGGGCATCCACCCGCCGGTGCTCGCCGAACGGGGCCTGCTCGACGCGGTACGGGCGGTGGCGCTGGACAGCCCGGTCCCGGTGGAGGTGACCGGGGAGCTGTCCGGCCGGCTCGACCCGCCGGTGGAGTCGGCCGCGTACTTCTCGGTGCTGGAGGCGCTGGCCAACGCGATCCGGCACGCCGGGGCGGCGCGGATCGACGTCCACGTCGGGCGGATCGGCGCGGCACTGCGGATCACCGTCACCGACGACGGTCGGGGCGGTGCCGACCCGGACCGGGGCACCGGGCTGCGGGGCATCCGGCGACGGCTGGCCGCCTTCGACGGCGTACTCGACCTGGACAGTCCGCCGGGCGGACCGACGGTGCTCGCCGTCCGGATCCCGCTGCCGGCGGCGGACGGGTGATCCACCGGGGTATCTGCCGTCCGGAGACCTGACGCAGGGCGACGTGACGAGCAGAGCCACCACCTCCGGCGGTTGCGTACTCGTGAGCGCGACACCGAAGCCGTCGCCGTCGGTGGCCGCTCCGCTGCGGCTGGTGCCCGGACGGCGCACGCTCGTGCCGATGTCAGTGCCTTCGATCAGCTACCGCTACGACCGGCATTCTGGAAGATCGAGTCGGTTCGCGCCGGGGGCGCCGTGTCCGGGATCCGCCCGTCTACCCTGTGCGGGTGCCTCCCGTGAACACGCTCCTGCTGCTCCTCGGAGCGACGCTGCTCGCCGTCGTGGGTGCGCTGTTCGGTTCCCCCTGGGCAACCGGTGTCGGCGGCGTCGTCGTGCTGGGCGTCCTCGCCGTCCACCCCGCGGTGACGGGTCCCGCCGTGCCCCGGTCGACACGCCTGCTGCTGCAGGGCGGCCTGCTCCTACTCACCCTCGCGGGCGTCGCGGAGATATGGGGATGGGTGGCCTCGCCATTCGGCGACACCCCACCGAGCGCGAGCGAGCTGATCGCGCTGCTGAGCGACCCGGTACGGCAGCGGACGCAATTCTTGCGACAGGTGGCCGTGGCAAGCTGCCTGATCCTGGCCTCCGCCTGCCTCGGCGTCGCGATCGGACGGTTGCCGCGGGAGCGGCTGCGCCGGATCGGCCGGGCCGCGCCGACCGTGGGCGTGCTCACACTGATCGCCCTGGTGTTCGTCGGCCTCCTCCCATCGGGGCTGACCGGACCACTCGGCTCGTTCACCAATGTGGCCGTGGCGGCGTTGCTCGTGCTCGGCGGGTATGCCTGGGTCGTGGGCCGCGCGGTCCGGCGCCATGGCACCGCCTCGATCGTCGCAGTGGGCGCCACGGTGCTGGCCACGGCCGCCTGGCTCGCGGTGGACCATGCCTGGCGGAGTCGGCCGGAGCCGCGCGACAGCGACACCTTCTACCAGATGGGCGTCAGTGTGGCCGTCGAGACCGGGCCCGACGTCGAGACCGCCATCGCCGTTGCGGCGCTGCTGCTCGGAGCCGCCCTGACCGTGCTGGCCTGCGCGAGACTCAGCACGGCCGACAGCGAGACGCGCTGAGCCCGGATCGGCGGGGCGTGCTGAGCCGCGCCCCCTGCTTCGGGCTCAGCCATCGCTCCCGAGGGGCCGTCGCCTCCTGATCTGTGCGGCCGTGGTTACCCCGAGGATCGGGAACACCGGGCCACGGCCGACGGCCACGCCAGTTCCCCACGGCTGGCTACTCCGACGCTCCGCAACCACGGAGCCCACGTCGGCGCGCGATGAGCCGCACAGGGCGGGTCGTGTCAACTCGGTGCGCCCGTGGACAGGGGCGTGGCGGGCCGGAGGTTGTGCAGGTGGACGAGGACGTCATGGCCATGGGCGAGCGTGTACGGGCGGTACGGGTCGCCGGGCGGGCCGATGTCACGGGTCGGGCGGTCCTGGTGGAGCCACTCCCGAGCTGGTGGTGGGGCGGTGCGCAGGTCGATGAGGTAGGCACGGTGGGGAATCTGGTCGAGGGTGTGTTCGCTGCTGCCTCGGCGTGGCGGGTCGAAGCGGTGGACGGTCCACTCTGCATTTTCGCCTTCGGGGACGGTGCTGGCGCCGTGGCCGAACGTTGTTCCGATCGACATGTAATCGGCGCCGAGCAGCTGGCGTAGGTAAGTGCCCTGGATGACGGGATAGTGCTCCGGGTCGTAGGTCTGGTAAGCCGTGTGTCCGTTGTGGGCGGACAGGAGAATCTTGTGGTCGGTGTGGCGGTTCCACCATGCGGTGTTGTCGGCCATCAGTTCATCGCGGTAGCGCATCGCCTGCGGAATCTGCTGCGGGTCAGCCAGGTCGTAGGACAACAGCGTGGCGGTCTGAGCGAGGACTCGGGCGTGCTGTACGGCCCAATCAAACGCCGTGCGGTCCGGCCCGGACGGCTGCGCGGCCAGCAGGCGATGGGCCTCGCGGACGTTTTCCGCGATGCGGCGGCGGTCGGGCTGGGGAAGGGCCATGAATGCTGCCGTGGTGGCGTGCACGTGCAGCTCGCGGTAGAGGGCGGTGAGCTGCGGTTCGAGCGCGGGGTGCTGGCGGGCGGCGTAGCCGGTGACACGCTCGAACAGCGAGGTGGGGATGCGGGGGTGCGCCATGTCGGTGCCCATGAACTGGACGGGGCGGGTGGGGTGGCGCAGGTTGTGTGCGCGCATCCACCTGATCAGGTCCAGGATCTCGTGCACGTTCCAAGGCCAGGCGACGCCGAACTCCTCGGCCATGATGGCGCGGGGGTTACCGATGCCGTGCAGGACGTGGTCGTTGAGCCGCAGGCCGGCGGTCCAGCTGGTTTCCAGGGCGAAGGTGGTGAATCCCTTCTCCCGGACGAGGTACCGGAACGCACGGTGCTTGAGGGCGAAGAGCTCGTGCGCGCCGTGCACGACCTCACCGAGGCCCACGACGGAGGCCCCGCCGATCGCCACGCCCAAGGGGCGTAGATCGCTGAGGTCGCCGCCCAGTTCGGTGGTGCGCAGGGGCCGCGCAGCCCGGGTGAGAGCGGCCCGCACCGCTCCGGCCGCACCTGTCACTGCCGGGCGTGCCGCCGCCGGGCCAGCGACGGCCGCTGTACCCAGGACGGCGGTCAGTCCGGCGCCGGGTAGAGCGGCCAGCAGTGTGCGGCGGGAGTACGTGGACGGCATCATTTCCTCCTCGAACAGACAACGAGGACCAGACTCCACGAACTCGGCAACCATCACGATCCGGCCCGCCACCGTACGAGCGGTAGGGAGAGCCATACCGCTGCAGGCCTGAGCCGGTTGCCGCCAGCGCGACGGCCGCCAGCGAAACAGTGGTACAGCAAAGACCTCGGACACGTCGTCAGGCACGAACCCAAGGACAACAAGTCCTGCGTGGCGCGGACCCGTTCCGGGTCCGCGCCAGTCGGGCGTACGGTCAGGCGGTGTTGTTGGCCAGGGCCAGCAGCCGGTCCCGGGCGCCGTTGAACCAGTCCCGGTCCACCGCGCCGGCGATGCCGGGCACGCTGCCGCTGTCGGTGTACTGCCACATCGTGTAGGTGCCCCAGCCGGCGGGCAGGGCGCCGGGGGCGCTGGCCCAGCGGGCGATCCAGAGCGGGCTGGTGCTGGCGAAGCCGGAGTAGTTGCCGGTGCAGGTGGTCCACCAGCTCGTGGTGGTGTAGATGACCGCGTGCCGGCCGGTGCGGGCCCGGTAGGTGTTCAGGAAGTCGCGGATCCAGGCGACCATGCCGGCCTGGGAGAGGCCGTGGCAGCCGGCTTCCAGGTCGAGGGCGCCGGGCAGGGTGAGGTTGTCCGCCGACCAGGCGCCGCCGCTGCTGGCGAAGTAGTTGGCCTGGGCGGCGCCGGTGGACGCGGCCGGGCGGGCGAAGTGGTAGGCGCCGCGGATCACCCCGGCGGCGTGCGCGGCCGGGTAGTTGGTGTTGAACCGCGAGTCCTTGAAGGTGGTCCCCTCGGTGGCCTTGATGTAGGCCCACTGGATGCCGGCGTTGCGCACGCTGGTCCAGTTGATCGCGCCCTGGTAGTGCGAGACGTCGATGCCGGGGGTGGTCGCCGCCTGGGCGGGGGTGGCGGTGGCCGCGAGGGTGGCGGCGGCCAGCGCCGCGACGGTCAGCGCGGAGCTGAGCAGGCGCCGCGCGCGCCGGGCCGGGGTGCCGGTGGTGCTCATCGATCCTCCCGATGGGGGGTTGGAGGTTATCGAAACCCATCGTTGGAGATATCTGCCCATGATCACAAGTGTTGACGAAGTTAAGTTTCGCCTTCACTCCGGCGACGCGGAGGTGCAGGGCCCGCCGTGGTCGGCCCGCAACGCGCACCGGCGGCGGCCGGGCAGCAACCGGTCACAGAAAACCCGATGGTGTACGTGCTGCGCGTCCTCCTCGGAGACCGTCACCTCCCCCGCGTCGATCTCCGACAGGAAACCCAGCGAGCCGGCCAGCGCGTACGCCAGGTCGAGCGCCCCGGACAGGTCGGCGACGGTCGCCGGGAGGTGGATGACGTACCGGGGTGCCGGGCCGTCCCGTCCGGTGAACGCCTCCACGGCGGCCCGGGGCAGCGCCGTGAAGACCCGCTCCACGATCTGGTTGGGCGGCGGTCGTCGCCGGTGGGTCACTGGATCCACGGCCGGTTCCTCTCGCGCTGACTGGAAGGGGCGGCCCGGCCCGGTTGCCGATCCGGGCCGGACCGCCCCGCCCTGACACCGCAGCCTCGTTCGGCGAGTACGGCACCAGAGCTGTCCTGGTTGGTTGAGTAGTACGCGGGGTCGTCAGATACGTCTTATTCGTGATAGATATGTGACAAGTCGGTTCGGAGCCGGGATCCGCGTTGATCCCGACGCTCCAGTTGAGACCCGACGAGGTGCGGTAGTGCGGCTGCCACCCGCGACGCCGACCCTCGTCACCTGCTCGGCTGTTGGCCCAGCCGCGGTTGCCGTTGCTTGCACCGGAGTTCTCCGGGGGCCGGTGATCACCCCTCATCCGGAGACCACGTTTCCAGTGGCTCCGGCATTGGTGCAAGAGACACCAATGCCGTGGTCGGAGTCCGCGCCGTCGGAGGGTCGAGCATGCCGGTCAGACGTGAATCGTTCGTACACACCCTGCGCGCGCAGTGGCTCGGGCAGCAGATGCGGGAACTGCGGGAGCGGCGCGGTTTCACGTTGAAGCGGGCCGCCGAGTTCCTGGAACGGGACTTCTCCTCGGTGGCCCGCTGGGAACGGGCCGAGTGGCCGTTCCGGCGGGACGTCGTGGTCGCCCTGCTCGACCTCTACGGCGAGCACGATCCACGGACCCGGGCGCACTTCGTCCAGCTCGCCGAGGACGCCTGGCGCACCGACCGGTGGGACGACGACTACGACGAGTTGGTCGACTCCTCGTTCATCGACTTTCCCTGGCTGGAGAGCCGGGCCGAGCGGATCTGCTCGTTCGACGCGATGCTCATGCCAGGCCTGATGCAGATCCCGGAGTACGCCGAGGCGGTGATCCGCAATGCCGAGGGACAGCGGGCGACGGCGTTCTCGGTGGCCAAGTGGATGCAGTTGCGGCTGGACCGGCAGCGGGTGCTGGAGCCGGAGTTCGGGGTGACCGTCTCGGCGGTGATCGACGAGAGCGTGCTGCGCCGCCCGGTGGGTGGCCCGGAGCTGATGCGGGGTCAACTGAAACACCTCGGCGAACTGCTCCGCCTGCCCAACATCGAGGTCCGGGTGCTGCCGGCGACGGTCGGCCTGCACGCCGGCCTGGACGGGTCATTCTGGCTGTTCACGATGCCGAAGCCCTATCCCGAGGTGGCCTACACGGAGACCCTCGGCGGCCGGCTCTTCATGGAATCGCCCAAGTCCCGGCGGTACGCGGAGGCGTACGATCGGCTGAAGCAGATCGCACTCGACCGGCCCGGGTCGGCGAAGCTGATCGCGACGATTGCGGAGGAGCTGTGATGAGCGAATCCCTGCCGGCGGTGGCCTGGCACATCAGCACGAAGAGCGCGAGCAACGGCGGAAGCTGCGTCGAGGCCGGCCCGCTGCTCGACGGTTCCGGCCGGGTCGCCGTACGGCACAGCAAGGCCCCGGACGCGGCGACGATCGTCTACACCCGCGAGGAGTGGGACGCCTTCCTGGCCGGCGCCAGGGACGGCGAGTTCGACTTCCCGCCCGCCTGAGGCGCTGTCCCTCGGCGCCGCCCACCCACTAGCGACGCCGGCTGAGTACCACCAGATAACGGCAGGGCCGACGGGTGGCGTTCCGGTACGTGGCGGGCGCCGGTGCGCCGAGTTCCAGACAGTCCCCGGCGTTCAGGTCGTGCTCGACGTCGCCCTCGCGGAAGCGCAGAGACCCGTCCAGTACCCAGATCTGGTGGTGCGCCAGCGCGAAGGAGTCGGCCGGGTAGGAGACCTCCGCGCCGGCCGGCAGCTCGACCTCGACCAGCTGCACGGAGCCGCCGGCCGGGGACACCGAGCGGCGCCGGTAACCGGTCTTCGGATCCACCCAGACGGTCTGGTCGGTGAGCCGTGCCAGCCTCGGCGTCTCACCCTCGGTGCGGGCGAACAGCTCGGAGAGGCTGATGCCGAGCGCCGCGCTGAGCCGGCCCAGCAGGGCTGCGGTCGGTTGCGCGTCGCCGCGCTCGATCTTGGCGATCATCGCCCGCGAGACGCCGGAGCGCTCCGCCAGGGCATTGACCGACAGCTCCCGGTCGGTCCGGGCGGTGCGCAGGGTGGCGGCGAGATCGGCGGTCAGACGGTCCGGCATGGTGTCACTATAGTGGCATCCTCGTTTACTATGACCGCATGCCGCCGTTGATCCGGGACGCCGACCAGGACGAGGACGCCGCCGCCTGCGCGGCCATCTACCGGCCGTACGTGGTGGACACCGCCATCACCTTCGAGACCGAGCCGCCAACCGTCGCCGAGATGGCCCGGCGCATCGAGGCGGCCACCCGATCACATGCCTGGCTGGTGGCCGAGGTCGACGGCGACATCATCGGCTACGCGTACGCCGGGCCGTTCGCGGCCCGTCCGGCGTACCGCTGGTCGTGCGAGGTCAGTGTCTACCTGGAGGTCGGACGGCGCCGCACCGGCGCTGGCCGTGCGCTCTACCAGACCCTCCTCCCCCGCCTGGTCGAACGCGGCTACCGGGTCGCGGTGGCCAAGACGACCGTGCCGAACGAGGCCGCCATGGGGCTGCACGCGGCATTCGGGTTCCGGCCCGTCGGCGTGCACCGACGGATCGGCTGGAAGAACGACGCCTGGCACGACGTCGCCATCACCCAACTCGACCTGGTCACCGGCGACGAACCGCCCGGCACGCCCCACCAACGCGCACGGCTCCGGTGATGACGGCGGTCCAAGATCTCATATAGTCACGCGGTGGATCTGGAGCAGGTTCGGGACGCGTACGCCTCCGTCGCAGACCTTTACATCGAACTGTTCGGTACGCGCCAGAAGGTACCTGCCGACGACCTCGCCTTCATCCGGCGACATCTGTCGAGTCAGCCCGGCACCGTGCTCGACCTGGGCTGCGGACCTGGCCACCTCACCGACTACCTCCGGTCACTCGGCGTCGATGCGCTGGGGATCGACCTGGTTCCCGAGTTCATCGCCCACGCCAGGGCGGCCCATCCGGACGGTAGGTACCAACTCGGGTCGATGAAGAGCCTCGACGTCGAGAACGACTCCATCGCCGGCATCCTGGCCTGGTTCTCGCTGATCCATCTACCGCCGGAGGACCTCGACGGTGTGCTGGCCGAGTTCCGGCGAGTGATGACGCCATCGGGCACGCTGGTGGTCGGCTTCTTCGACGGCGACGAACTCGCCGCCTTCGACCACAAGGTCGTGACGGCCTATCGCTGGCCCGCTGACGAACTCTCGGCGCGGTTGAGGCGGGCCGGCTTCACCGAGGTCGAGCGTCAGCACCGGCCCAGCGACGGCACCCACCGGCCGTACGGCGCGATCGCTGCGGTCACGGACGGACGCTGAGCGGGCTGCTGCTGGACACGCCTGACCCGCTATCCGGTCATCCGCGAACCGCCGTTCTCTCACGGAGCAGGTCGGGCGTGCGGAGAGGCGCCCGGCTGCGGTCGGCGACCCCACAGCACCAGGCCGGCGAGCAGCATCGCACCGCCCAGGGCGACCATTCCCAACGCCGTTGCGGTGCGCGCGCCCCCCTCAAGGTGACCCGCCACGATCCACCCACCGTCAATCCCGAACGCCAGCACCATCACCCCCTGCGGGATCACCGGGATCCACCCCACCGTCAGCAACCCCAGTGCCCACGCGGTCGCCCTGTTCTCCCGATACCACTCCGCGTCCCACCTCAGCGGGATCACCGTCTCCGGGGGCCGGCTCCGCTGGCTCGCCGCGGCGAGCACCTCGGTACCGCGCCGCCCGAGGTGGTCGTCGGCCAGCCAGATGCCACCCCAGCAGACCGCAGCCCCGCACAGCAGCCCGACCGGCAGCGCCAGCGGCGCCAGCCCCGGTGGGCCCCAGACCACCAGCGCGAACACCGGCGCCGCGGCGAGCAACCCAGCCCCGGTGGCGACCAGGACGCTCACGATGTCGGTCGGGTTGTCGGCCGAGGTGGGATGCCGCGGATCGGCTACCGGGCGCACCCGCAGCAGCGACACCCACACCGGCACCGAGGCGCCCGCGCCGAGCAGAGCCGGCAGGGTGGCGAACGCGACCAGCGCGTCGACATCGGGCGCGAGGACGACACCGGCGACGGTCAGCAGCACCCCGATCGGGGTGACCAGAACCAGCCACGCCAGGGCCCGCCCGCGGACCTCGGCACGTTCGCCGCCCGGCGTGGTGAGCGGCAGCCACAACGCGGTGCCGTCCAGTCCGACCTCAATCCGGCCGACATCGCCGCCGCGCCGAGCACGGCGAGCGGCGCCGGCCGCGGCAGCGAGTACATCGGTCATCAGCGGCAATCCGGCGTAGTCCAGCAGCGCGCGTGCGCCACCGCAGGACGCCGGATCACTGCTGGCCGCAGCGGATGCCGCAGCCAGGCCCGCAATTCCCGTCTCGCAACCGCCCGCGTCGCGGGCGGCACCCGTCCCAGCCACCCGCGCCGGGCACGCCCCGCTCCGGCCGGTGCTGCCGCCCTGGTCCGGCGCAGCGCGGCCGGCTCGCTGTCGGCGCCGCCGGAGAGCGGGACCGCGGTGGTCCCGCGCGGCCGGAACGGCACGCCGGCGGTGATCGCCCTTCGGACGAGCAGGAGGTACGCGGCGGCGCAGAGCACCACGACGCCCGCCAGGGTCGCCATCATCCGCACCCCTCGGTCGGGTGGCCCGGCCACGGCGGAGAGCGGCCAGCCGCTCGGCACGTACCGCATCGCCCGGACCACCTCGTCCGGCGCCCCGACCAGCAGGACCGACACCCAGGGGAAGACCGCCCAGAGCGATCCGGCGACCCCCATCGCCGTCCCGGTGAAGATGCCGGTGAGCAGCGCCCCGGCCGGCCCGCCGGCGTGGCCGACGACCTCCAGCGCGATCGCCGAACCGATCAGCCCGAGCAGCCAGAGCAGCGCCGCGCCGAAGGCGGTGACGAGGACCGCGACCGCGCCGTAACGGGCGGCGTGCACCGGCAGCGCGGCGAGCACCACCAGCGAGACGGCCGGGCCGACGCCGATCGCCGACGCGGCGAGCAGACCGATCGCGGCCGGGACACCGCCGATCGGCTCCAGCCGCAGGTGGGCCGGGCGGACCCGGCCGCGCCCGCCGCCGAGCAGCAGCGGCAACACGATCCAGCCGAGAACCCACGCCCCGGCCAGCAGGGCGAGCGTGTGCTGGTCGCCGCGGAGCGCGTACCGGATCAGCCAGGCGGCGGCGAGCAGACCGGCCAGGCCGGCCACCGTGGGTCCCGGATGCTCGCGCAGCGAGCGACGCAGCATGGCCGTACGCATCCGGGCCGGTACCGCGATCCTGCCCAGGGTGCCGGCCAGCGGGCCGGGGGCGAAAGATCGGCGCTCATCGTGCCCCGGTCAACCAGTCCAGGCCGGCGCTGCCGGCGACGTCGGCGCCGACCAGCTCGACGAACCGGTCCTCAAGGGTGCCGCCGGCGGCGACCTCGGCGACCGGCCCGGCGGCGACCACCCGGCCCTGATGGATCACGGTGACCTCGTCGCACATCTGCTCGACCAGCAGCATCGAGTGGGTGGACAGCACGCAGGTGCCGCCGCCGGCCACGAACCGGCGCAGCACCCGGCGGATGGTGGCCGCGGAGACCGGGTCGACCGCCTCGAACGGCTCGTCGAGCACGAGCAGCCGGGGCGCGTGCAGCAGCGCCTGGGCGAGGCCGAGCTTCTTGCGGGTGCCGGTGGAGCAGTCGGCGAGTGGGGTGCCGGCGCCCTTGGCCAGGCCGAGCACCTCGACCAGCTCGGCGGCCCGGTCGGCGGCCGCAGCCCGGTGCAGCCCGCGCAGGCCGGCGCTGTAGCGCAGCAGCTCGGCGCCGGTCAGGCGTTCCGGGAAGTCGAGGCCGTCGGGCAGCACGCCGGTCAGTGCGCGGGTCAGGCCGCGGTCGCGCAGCGCGTCGTGGCCGAGGATCCGGATCTCCCCGGCGTCCGGACTGACCAGTCCGACCGCCATCCCGATGGTGGTGGACTTGCCGGCGCCGTTGGGTCCGACGATGCCGTGGAACGTGCCGGCGCGGACGGTCAGATCAATGTCGTTCACCGCGCGATGGGTCCCGAAGGTCTTCACCAGGCCGCGGATCTCGAGTGCTGGGGGGATCACGCGCCGAGCATAGGTGATCCACTCACGACGGCACGGGTGGCCGGCAGCCTGTCCACGGTCGGTCAGGCCGCCCCGTGGGCAGGCAGGTCGAGCAGGTCACGGGCGCCCTGCCGGAGCAGGGCCGCGGCGACGGAGGTGCCGAGGGTGATCGGGTCCGCCGCCCACTCGTGCACGTCGAGCACGGTCTTGCCGTCGAGGCTGATCACCCTCGCCCGCAGGCCGAGGCGCCCGTCGGGTTCGGTACGGGCAAGCGCGGCGATGGGGGAATGGCAGTTTCCCTGGAGGATGTGCAGCATGGTCCGTTCGGCTACGGTCTCCTGCCAGGCCCGCGGGTCGCCGAGGCTGGCTGCCAGGTCACGGGTGCCGGTGTCGTCTTCGCGGCACTGCAGGACCAGGGTGCCGGAGCCGACGGCCGGGACCATCGTGTCGACGTCGATCGGGTGGGTGATCCGGGCGGCCTGCCCGATCCGCTCCAGCCCGGAGACCGCGAGCAGCAGCGCGTCGTACCTGTCGCCGGCGTCGAGCTTGCCGAGCCTGCTGTTCGCGTTGCCTCGGATGGCCACCGGCACCAGGTTCGGCCAGTGCAGGGCCAGCTGCGCGACCCGCCGGACCGCCGAGGTGCCGATCCGGGTGCCGGCCGGCAACTGCTCGATCCGCCGCCCGCCCGGGTGCACGAGGCAGTCCCGGACATCGTCCCGGGCCAGATATGCGGCCATCACCGTGCCGGCCGGTGCCGGCCGGTCCCCGGGGACGTCCTTGACGCAGTGCACCACCAGGTCCACGTCCCCGGCAAGCAGGGCGGCGTCCACCTCCTTGGTGAACGCCCCCTTGCCGCCCAGCGCGGCCAGGTCGCCGTGCCACCGGTCCCCGCTGGTCGACATCGACGTCACTTCCACGGTGACGTCGGGGTGCCGGTCGGCGAGCATCGCGCGGACCCGCTCGACTTGAGCGAGGGCCATCGGGGAGTTGCGGGTGCCGATGCGCAGCAGGCGGGAGTCGGACATACCGGCGAGGGTAGTCCGCCAGAGGTGGGCGACGACCAGCCGGAGTCCCCGTCCATGACCACGGCCGGATGATGTGGACTAGGGGTTGTCCCGGGACGGGCGGGGCGCGCCGCGCGGGCTGGCCCGGTGCCGCCACCCACCGGAGCCGCGCGGCATCGGTTAACCTCCTGCGCCATGGGTGCGATCAAGCCGTGGCACGTCCTCGTCCTCTCGCTCTGCTGCCTGCTGTCCTTCACGGTGGTCGCGGCCGGGGTGCTCTGGGCGGTCCTGTCGAAGCGGCGCGGCTCCGGACGCTGAGCACCGAAGCTCCGGCCGCGGTGAGCAGGGATCAGGCGGCGTTACCGCACCGCCCGATCCCTGCTCACCGGAGCTGTCTCCGCGGCCTACGGGTAGGGCTTCTCGGCGCTCGGCCTGCCGTCTGCGGTGCGTACCGCACCGGTCTGCGGCGAGCCGGGGGGCGCCTCCGCGACCTCGCGTCGCACCGGCACGCTCTGCCCCAACACCTGCCCGGTGTCGTTGCCGGGGTCGTAGCCAGCCGCATCGTCACCGGGCCGGTTGTCTCCGGACGGATCGCCCGGGGCCGCGCTCTGCTCGTCCTGCCGGTCGGGTGTCCCTCGGGACTGCTCAGTCATCATCCACCTCCGGTAGGCCCTCTACCCGGACCGGAAAGGCCGCAACCACGTCAGCCGGTACTGCGCTCCACCGGGATCCAGAGTTCCGCCTCCGCCGTCGTACCGTCCGCCGAGAGTTCGGTCCGCAACATCTCCGGCCCCGGCCGGCTGCGGTACGGGTTGGACGGGAACCACTGCGTGTAGACGTCCCGCCACAGGTGCTGCAGTGTCCTCGGGAACTCCCCCGAGGACTCGAAGACCGCCCAGGTCCCCGCCGGCACGGCGAGACCCTGCATGTCCCCGGGGACGTCGGCGCCGGTCACCACCGCGTGGTAGTAGTCCAGCTCGGTACCCTCCGCCCGGCTCTCGTCCAGGTCGTCGGTGACGCTGACCAGCCCGTGCGGCTCCTGGTCGGAGAGGTCGGCGATCCGCTGTACCGTCTCCGGGTCGATGCTCCGGATGAACTCCGCGATCGCCGGATTCACCCCCTCGTACACCAGCGGCACCCGGGCCTTCCGCCCGACCACCGTGAACGCGTCCTTCTCCACCAACCGGTATCGCATACTGCCGCTCCCCTCCACGATGAGTCGGAAGGACATCCGGGGCTGGGCGCGCAACGCCGCGCCGGTCCGCCTCGCCTCGCCCGGACCCACCCCGTGCAGCGCCCGAAACGCCCGGGTGAAGGCCTCGGTCGAGGTGTAGCCGTACCGGACTGCGATGTCGAGCAGTGACCGCTCCCCCGCGAGCACCTCGGCGGCGGCGACGGTGAGCCGCCGACGCCGGACGTACTCGGAGAGCGGCACGCCGGCCAGCGCGGAGAAGAGCCGCCGGAAGTGGTACTCCGACGTCACCGCGATCCGGGCCAGCTCGGCCACCTCGATCGGCTGATCGAGGTGCCGCTCGATGTGGTCCATCGCCTCGTTCAGCGGTTCCAGCACTCCGGTCTCCTTCCCTGTCGAGCACCCACGCTAGGGAAAGTCGCCCCGCCCCGGCCCGACAATCCATGCCCGCTACGGTCGGGTCGCGTTCGGCACATGAATTGCGGTCACCTCCGTGTCGACAACTGTCCGACATTTCACAGCCGCCGCGCGGGGCATGTGGACAAGTCCTTTTCGTGACAGCCGCCCACTCCGGTCCATGACACGGTCGTCGGCATTCGACCGCGTCATGGACGACGGAAAACCAGCGGATGATCGGGGAGCGAAAATGAAATTGTCTACCCATTCTATCGGTGGCGGCGTAACCCGGAACCGGCGGCGCGGTCGCGGTGCCGCCGTCCTGGCCACCGCGCTCGGGCTGGCCCTGGCGCTGCCCGCCGGCACCGCACACGCCGACGCGCCGGCCGGCGACCGGGCGGCACCACCCGCGACAGCGGGCCAGGAAGCACTGCCCGGCGCAGCGGGGCAGGAAGCACTGCCCGCGACGGCGAACCCGACGCACACCGCCGAGGCGACCGTCGCCCTGAGCGACCTGTCCGCGCTGCCCAGGGCCGGTGGGTCGGAGGCCAGGTCCGCCGTTGCCGCCAGCTACCTCTTCCAGTACGTCCGCAACCGGCACGGCGGGCAGTGCCTCGACGGCGACCGCAACACCATCCCCGCCAACGGCGCCCGGGTGCAGCTCTGGGCCTGCAACGGCTGGACCAACCAGGCGTGGATCTTCACCTCGGTCAGCGGTTACCCGGTCGGCTACTACCGGGTCCAGAACTACCACGGACGGCAGTGCCTCGACGGCGACCGCAACACCATTCCCGCCAACGGCTCGCGGGTGCAATTGTGGGCCTGCAACGGCTGGACCGCTTGAATCTGGGTCTGGAACGGCGCGCAGTTCCGCAACTACTACGGCGGGCAGTGTCTCGACGGCGACCGCAACACCATTCCGGCCAACGGTTCCCGGGTGCAATTGTGGGCCTGCAACGGCTGGACCAACCAGAACTGGTTCCTGGCCTGACGCCGATGATCGCGTAGCGTCCGGCTCGTCATGGCCGGCGGGACGCTACGCGGTCACGAGGAGCGGGACGGCGGGCAGAGCACGGGCATGACCGGAGCGCGGAAGCGCGGCTGCCAACCAGGTCTCAGTCATTGGTGTCGAACTCCCATTGCTCGACGATCCCGATCCGCCGCAACAGACGCCGCGCGTGCTCGGTCCGGGCGTCGACGTCGTGGGCATCGGTGTCCAGGATGATCCCCGAGATGTTCCCGCTGTGCGCGGTCTGCAGCCCGGCGGCCCCGACCTCGTCGACGACGGCGAGGATCCGGTCGAAGGCTGGGATCGGCAGGTGGTTCTGGTTGATCCGGGTGCTGGCCGTCGCCACCTCGCCCAGCAGGGCCACGTCCTTGGTGGCGACGGCCTCCCGCAGCATGGGCCGGAGCGCGGCGAAGCGTTCCGTCTCGCCGCGCGTGTACCTGGCGAGCGGCAGGTCCACGGTGTCGACGATCGTCGGGCGCGAACCGAAGCCAAGGATCCGCGCGCGCGGCAGCGGGGAACCGAAGTCCTCGATCACCTCGCCTCGGCGCTGGGCGAAGAGGACCGCAGTGTCGCGGAACATCAGCGAGTCCGAGGCGACCTCGGCCCGCACCGCGATCCGGGCCGCCGTCTCCGGCGACACCGTTTCCGCGAAGGCGTCGCTCACCGCACCGATGGCG
>NZ_JBNJMX010000048.1:0-6993 GCF_050936375.1 Plantactinospora sp. CA-290183
GTCACGCCGACCGCCGCCACCTGGCAGGGTCAGGTCCAGTACATGCGGGACTGGATGTTCCAGCGCGCGACCTGGCTGGACTCCACCGCCGGCTGGGGCGGCCCGACCACCCCGGTCCCCGGCACCACCACCCCGCCCCCGGCGACCGGCACACCACCACCTGCCGACGCACCCGGCTGTACGGCGACGTACCGGGTGACCGGCCAGTGGAGCGGTGGTTTCCAGGGCGCCGTACGGGTCACCGCCGGTGCGGCCGCGGTCAACGGCTGGCGGGTGAGCTGGACGTTCGCCACCGGGCAGAGCATCGGCCAGTCCTGGGAGGCCAGCGTCACGACCAGCGGCACGACCGTCACCGCCGCGAACGCCGGGCACAACGGGGCGCTCGCAGCCGGCGCCAGCACCGAGTTCGGCTTCGTCGGGTCCTGGACCGGCACCAACACCGTCCCCACGCCCACCTGTACCGCCGCCTGACGCGGCCCCGCCCCGACCCCGGGTGACGGGTCGGCCGGTCCCGCCGGCGCCGACGCCAGTCGGCGCCGGCGACGGCCGGGCCAAGGCGGCGGCGTGCCGGGCCCGGTCCGGCCGGTTGCCGGGCAGCTCAGCCCGTCGCGACCGTCAGTGCACGGTCACCGTCGGACCGGTGACCAGGTCACGCAGCTCCTCGGGGAGGTCGGCGCCCATCTCGTCGGCGAGCCGGACGGCCTCCTCGATCAGGGTCTCCACGATCTGCGCCTCGGGCACCGTCTTGACGACCTTGCCCTTGACGAAGATCTGGCCCTTGCCGTTGCCGGAGGCCACTCCGAGGTCCGCCTCGCGGGCCTCCCCCGGGCCGTTGACCACGCAGCCCATCACCGCCACCCGCAGCGGCACCGGCAGCCCCTCCAGGCCCGCGGTGACCTCCTCGGCGAGCTTGTAGACGTCGACCTGGGCCCGCCCGCAGGACGGGCAGGAGACGATCTCCAGACCCCGCTCGCGCAGCCCCAGTGACTCCAGGATCGCGGCACCGACCTTGATCTCCTCGACCGGCGGCGCGGAGAGGGAGACCCGGATGGTGTCCCCGATCCCCTCCGCCAGCAGCGCACCGAAGGCCACCGAGGACTTGATGGTGCCCTGGAAGGCCGGGCCCGCCTCGGTCACCCCGAGATGCAGCGGATAGTCACACGCCTCGGCGAGCTGACGGTACGCCCGGATCATCACCACCGGGTCGTTGTGCTTGACCGAGATCTTGATGTCCCGGAAGCCGTGCTCCTCGAAGAGCGAGCACTCCCACAGCGCCGACTCCACCAGCGCCTCCGCGGTGGCCCTGCCGTACTTGGCCAGCAGGCGCTTGTCCAGCGAGCCGGCGTTCACGCCGATCCGGATCGGCACCCCCGCCGCCGACGCCGCCGCGGCGATCTCCTTGACCTTGTCGTCGAACTGCCGGATGTTGCCCGGGTTCACCCGGACCGCGGCACAGCCCGCGTCGATGGCCGCGAAGACGTACCTCGGCTGGAAGTGGATGTCCGCGATCACCGGGATCTGCGACTTCTTGGCGATCGCGGGCAGCGCCTCCACGTCGTCCTGGGACGGCACCGCCACCCGGACGATCTGGCAGCCGGACGCGGTCAGCTCGGCGATCTGCTGCAACGTCGAGTTGACGTCGGCGGTCAGCGTCGTGGTCATCGACTGCACCGACACCGGCGCGCCGCCACCCACCGGCACCGAACCGACCATGATCTGGCGGCTGGCCCGACGGGGCGCGAGCGGCGGCGGGGGTACGGCGGGCATGCCGAGGCTGACTGCGGTCACTGGAGCACTCACCTTTGGATCAGCGTAATCGGATTCACCACGTCGGCGGTGATGGTCAGCAGCGTGAAGGCGCCACCGATCAGGATCAGCGCGTACGTGACGGGCATGAGCTTGAAGTAGTCGACCCGGCCCGGGTCGGGCCTGCCCAGCCGGGCGAAGATCCAGGACCTGACGCGCTCGAACCACGCGATGGCGATGTGGCCGCCGTCCATCGGCAGCAGCGGCAGCAGGTTGAACACGCCGATGAAGAAGTTCAGCGAGATGAAGAGCAGGACGAAGACCTCCCAGAGACCGTGCTGGACGGCCTCACCGCCGAGCCGGCTGGCGCCGACCACGCTGATCGGGGTGTCGATGTCGCGCTCGCCGCCGGTGATCGCCGACCAGAGGGCGGGGATCTTCTGCGGGATCCGCTGGATGGCGTGCACGGTGTTGACCGCCATGTCGCCGGTGAAGTCCGCCGTCGCGCCGAAGGCGGCGATCGGGTCGTACGTCACGATCGGCGGTGTCGTCGGGTTGAGGCTGACCCCCATCGCGGAGACCGGGCCGACCGGACCGTCCACCTGGCCCAGCGGCGGGCGCTGCACGGCGGCGAGGTTCACCTCGGTGGTCTGCGTCGCACCGTCCCGCAGGTAGGTGACCTGGGTGGGACCGGGCTTCGCCGCCCGTACGGCGTCGAGCATCTGGCCCCAGTTGGCCACCGGGGCGGCGCCGACCGCGGTCACCACGTCGCCGTCGCGCAGGTTGGCCTGGGCCGCCGGGCTCGTCGGGTCGCCGGGCTGGCAGGTGCGCTCCACGTTCTCGGTGACCACGCAGGGGGCGAGCGAGATCCGCGCCGGCTCGTTCTGGAAGCCCGCCTCGGTGCTCGGGAACTCCGGGTTGGGCAGGCCCATGAAGATCGCCGCGAACCAGAGGGTCACGATGGCGAGGGTGAAGTGGGCGATCGAGCCGGCGGCCATCACCGCGGTCCGCTTCCAGACCGGGTAGCGCCACATCACCCGGGGCTCGTCCGCCGGGTCGACGTCGTCGTCCTGCGGTGTCATGCCGACGATCTTGCAGAAGCCGCCCAGCGGGATCGCCTTGATCCCGTACTCCGTCTCACCCCGCCGGAACGACCAGATGGTGGGACCGAATCCGACGAAGTAACGGGTGACCTTCATCCCGAACCGCTTGGCCACGATCATGTGTCCGGCCTCGTGCAGGCTCACCGAGATGAGGATCCCCAGGGCGAACGCCACCACCCCGAGCAGGTACAGCATCAAGCTCCCTCCACCGCCGTCGCGATGATCTCCTGGGCACGCGCCCGCGCCCAGGACTCGGCGGCGAGCACCTCCTCGACGTTACCCGGTTCGGCAAAATCCGGGGCCGCCTCCAGCACCCGTTCGAGCGTGTCGACGATGCCGAGGAATGGTAGGCGGCCGGCGATGAACGCGGCCACGCACTCCTCGTTCGCCGCGTTGTAGATCGCCGGGCGGCAGCGTCCGACCGTCCCGGCCTCCTTGGCCAGCCGTACGGCGGGGAAGGCCGCGTCGTCCAGCGGCTCGAACTCCCAGCGGTGCGCGGCCGTCCAGTCCACGGCGGCGGCCGCGTCCGCGACCCGGTCGGGCCAGCCCAGCGCGAGCGCGATCGGCAGCCGCATGTCCGGCGGGCTGGCCTGGGCCAGCGTCGAGCCGTCGGCGAACTCGACCATGGAGTGGATCACCGACTGGGGGTGGACCGTGACCGCGATGTCCGGGTACGGCACGTCGAACAGCTCGTGGGTCTCGATCACCTCCAGCGCCTTGTTCACCAGCGTGGCGCAGTTGATCGTGACCACCGGCCCCATGTTCCAGGTCGGATGGGCGAGGGCCTGCTCGGGGGTGACCGCGGTCAGCTCGTCGCGGCGCCGCCCCCGGAAGGGCCCGCCGCTGGCGGTCAGGACCAGCCGGCGCACCTCGGCGCGACTGCCGCCCCGCAGGCACTGGGCCAGCGCCGAGTGTTCGGAGTCGACCGGGACGATCTGGTCCGGCCGGCGCAGCGCGGCCCGTACGACCGGACCACCGGCCACCAGGGACTCCTTGTTGGCCAGCGCGAGCGTACGACCGGCGCGCAGCGCGGCCAGGGTGGGCGCCAGCCCGAGCGAGCCGACCACGCCGTTGAGCACGATGTCGCAGGGCCACTCCGCCAGCTCGGTCATCGCAGACGGGCCGGCGACGATCTTCGGGATCCGGAAACCACCCGCCGGATAGTCCCGCTTGGCCGCCTCGGCGTAGAAGGCGAGTTGCAGGTCCTGCGCGGCGGAGGCCTTCGCCACCCCGACGGCCTCCACACCCAGTTCGAGCGCCTGGGCCGCGAGCTGGGCGACGTTGCCGCCGCCGGCGCCGAGGGCGACCACCCGGAACCGGTCCGGGTTGCGTCGGACGATGTCGATGGCCTGGGTCCCGATCGACCCGGTGGAACCGAGCAGGACGACCTCACGGGGGACAGTCACCCCGACATTCTCCCCGATCGCCCCTGGGCGCCCGCTGTGAGCCACACCCTGCGTGCGATTCAAGCCGTGTCCGCACGTTGTCCCACCTCAGCGGCCCGACCGGAAGGTTTCCAACTCCGCACCGCCGTACCAGCTGGTGCGCCGGCCGATCGGGGTCATGCCGATACGGCGGGCGACGGCCATCGAGGCCTGGTTGCCGGGCGCGACCACGGCGTAGATCTCCTCGGCCCCGTTCGCGAAGCCCCGCGCGAGCGCCCCGCGGGCCGCCTCGGTGGCGTAGCCGTGCCCCCAGCGGTCGGGGTGCAGGTGCCAGCCCACCTCGATGTCCCCGGTCAGCTCCGACTCGTCGACCCCGGGCAGCGGCTTGAGCATCACCGTGCCGACGACCTCGCCGTCGTCGCGGCGCTGCACGGCCCAGATGCCGTAGCCGGCGGGGAACCGGCGGTTGCGGGCGTGCCAGCGCCGGACCAGTTCCGCGGCCTGTCCCGGCCCCCGCAGCGGAAGGTCGGGGGCGGAGAGGAAGTGGGCGACCTCGGGCCGCGAGTAGATCTCCCAGACCCGGGCCAGGTCGGCCGCGTCCTCGGTCCAGTCGCGGACGACGAGCCGCTCGGTTTCGTAGATCGTCACGGAGCGGGATGCTAGCCAGCCCGGCGCCGTCCGGCCACCGACTTCCGCCGGCGGCGACGGCCACCCGGCCGGCCAGCACCCCGCACCCGGCGCCCCAGTGCCCGGCGCCCCCAGGGCACCGTCGCTTGATCAGCGTGATCAGGGAGTGGTGACCCCGACACGCCGACGACTCGCGGGATCAGCTCCCTGATCATCGCGATCGTGCTCATCGCGATCGTGCTCATCGGGGGTGTGGGCGGGCTCGTGGAGGCCGTAGCGGCGGTGCAGGCGGGCGAGGGCGGCGGGGGCCCACCAGTTCCAGCGGCCGAGCAGGCGCATCGTGGCCGGTACCAGCAGGGCCCGCACCAGGGTCGCGTCGACCACGATCGCCACGATCATGCCGACGCCGATCAGCTTGATCAGCACCACCCCGCCGGTGGCGAAGCCGGCCACCACCACGACCAGCAGCAACGCGGCGGCGGTGATGATCCGGCCGGTGTGCTGCAACCCGGTCGCCACCGACGCGGTGTTGTCGCCGGTCCGGTCCCACTCCTCGCGTACCCGGGAGAGCAGGAAGACCTCGTAGTCGGTGGCGAGCCCGAAGAGCACCGCCAGCATCAGGATCGGGCTGCTCGGCTCGATGAACCCGGTCGGGGTGAAGCCGAGCCAGTCGGCGAGGTGCCCGTCCTGGAAGATCCAGACGACCACCCCGAAGGACGCGCCGATCGAGACCAGGTTCATCAGCACCGCCTTGATCGGCAGCAGCACCGAACCGAAGGCGAGGAAGAGCAGCACCAGCGTCGCCGACGCCATGATCAGCGCCATCCACGGCAGCTTGCCGGTGAGGCTCTCCACCAGGTCCAGGTCGACCGCCGGCCGGCCGCCGACCAGCACCTCGGCCCCGACGGGCGGCGGCAAATCGCGGATGGTCCGCACCGCCGCCTGGGCGACGTCCCCGGTCGGCTCGCCGGAGTAGGTCACCGACAGCAGCATCGAGTCGCCCCGGTCGGCGGCCACCTGGACCCCGGTGACCCCCGGCACCCCGGCCACCCGGTCGGCGAAGGGCCGCAGGTCGGCGTCGGCGGTGCCGGTGACGAGCACGTCGATCGGAGCGACGCTGCTGCCCGGGAACCCGGTCTCGATGCGTTCGGCGACCATCCTGGGCGGCGCGTCGACCGGCAGGACCCGCTCGTCGAAGCCGCCGGCCTCGAACCGGAAGAAGGGGACCGCGAGCAGCGCCAGCACCGCGGCCACGCCCACCAGGTAGAGCACCGGCCGGCGCATCACGCTGTGGGCCAGCCGGGCCCAGGCACCGCCGTCGGTGCCCGGCGCCGCCCGCCCGGCGCGGTCCGCGCCCCGCCGCCACGGCACCGGTACGGCGAGCGCGTTGATCCGCGGTCCGAGCACGGCCAGCAGGGCCGGCAGTACGGTCAGCGCGGCGAGCATGGCGACCAGGACCGCCGCCATCCCGCCGAGCGCCATCGACTTCAGGAACACCTGCGGGAAGATCAGCAGGCTGGCCAGGGCCGTCGCGATGATCAGACCGGAGACCAGCACCGTCCGCCCGGCGGTCGCCATGGTGCGCTGGATCGCCCGACCGGTCGGATGACCGGCCGCCAGCTCCTCCCGGAACCGGCTGACCACGAAGAGCGCGTAGTCGACCGCCATGCCCAGCCCGATCAGGGTGATGATGTTGATCGCGAAGACCGAGACGTCGGTGACCGTGCTGATCAGCCGGACCGCGACGAACGCGCCCAGGATCGCCAGGCCGCCGACCAGCAGCGGTGTCGCGGCGGCGACCAGGCCGCGGAAGATCAGGATGAGCAGCACCAGCAGGACCGGCAGCGAGAGTGTTTCGGCCCGGGTGATGTCCTCGGTGGTCTGCCGGTTGGACTCCGCGAGGAAGGCGACGTTGCCACCGACCTCGGTGGTGACCCCCGGGGCGTCCAGCGCCGGCCGCAGCTCCTCGTACCGGTCGGTCTGCTCGTCCGGGTCGGTCGCGCGCAGCTGTACCAGCGCGTACGTGGCGTGCCGGTCGGTGGCGAGCAGGTTCGGGGCCCCGGTCTCGTACCAGCTGCTCACGCTGGCGATCTCCGGGTGTTGGCGGAGCCGGTCCAGGATGGCGGTGACCG
>NZ_JBNJMX010000039.1:0-23074 GCF_050936375.1 Plantactinospora sp. CA-290183
ATGCCCGAGCTCCGGGCGACGCTGGAGGGGCTTCCCGCCGGGCGGCCCCGACCGGTGGTCGTCCTCAGCGGCCCCTCCGCCGAGGGCAACCGCTACCGGAAGGTGCTGGGGCCGGTGGCCCACGTGGTGGACGACGGTTACATCAAGTCCGGTCAGGGCGTCGTACGGACGTTCAAGGTTCACAGTTTCCCGACGATGCTGGCGCTCGGCGGCGGCGTCGTACGCCGGGCCGGTACGACGCTCGCCGAGTTGGCGCTGGAACGGACGTGACCCGGCAGTCGCACCCGGACGGTCAGGCCACCGCCGGGACGCGGGGCCGCCGCGAGCTGACCACCGTGCGCGAGGCTGATCGACCGGACGATCGACAGTCCCAGGCCGGCTCCGCCGCCCACCCCGTCGCCGGTACGCGGGGCACCCAGGCGCTGGAACGGCTCGAAGATGACCGGGATGTCCGCCTCGGTGAGCACCTTCGCGCCGGTGTTGCTGACCATCAGCCAGGCACCGCCCTGCTCGGCGGGGCCCAGCGCGACGTGCACCCAGCCGCCCGGCGTGTTGTGCCGGATGCCGTTCTGCACCAGGTTGCGGACCAGCAGCTCCAGCAAGGTCGGGTCACCCTGGGCCGTCGCGGGCCCCGGATCCACCTGGATCCCGATCCCGGCCGAGGACGCCTCGGCGGTCAGCTCGGAGGTGACCCGCAGCGCGATGCCGGCCAGGTCGACCGGCCGCGGCGTGATCCGCGAATATTCGCTGCGGCCCAGCACCAGCAGCGCGTCGGTGAGTTCGCGCTGCTGGTCGTTGATGGTGAGCAGGGCCGCGCCGAGCCGCCGCGCGTCCGGGCTGGCGTCGGAGCGGCCGAGGGCGACCTGGATCAGCGTCCGGCTCGCCGCCAGCGGGGTACGCAGCTCGTGGGAGGCGTTGGCGACGAACCGGCGCTGGCCGTCGAACGCCCGGTCCAGCCGCTCCAGCATCTCGTCGAACGTGTCGGCCAGCTCCTTCAACTCGTCCGCCGGGCCGGCCAACCGGATCCGCTCGCCCAGGTTGCGTTCCGCCACGCCCCGGGCGGTCTCGGTGATCCGGTGCAACGGCCCGAGCACCCGGCCGGCCATCACCCAGCCGGCCCCGACCGACAGCAGGCCGACCGCCCCGGTGGCGACCAGCGAGGAGAGGAGGAGCTGTCGCAGCGCGGCCTCCTGCATCGCCCGCTGCTCGGCCAACCGGCCCAGCCAGAAGTCCCGCTTCATCTCGGGCAGGCTGTTCGCGTCGAGCATCATCGCCGAGTTGATGTCCCGCAGCCCGGTGGTGAGGGTGTGCCGGGCGAGCAGGTAGCCGGCGCCGACCAGGAGGAGCCCGGCCACGAAGAACATGCCGCCGTAGAGCAGGGTCAGCCGGGTACGGATCGAAGTCCGGTGCCGTCCCATCACGGCACCCGGTAGCCGACGCCGTGCACCGTCTCCACCACCGGCGGGTCGCCGAGCTTGCGCCGCAGGCTGACCATCGTCACCCGGATCACGTTGGTGAGCGGGTTGACGTTCTCGTCCCAGGCCTTCTCCAGCAGCCGCTCGGCCGAGACGACCGCACCGCCGGCCCGGAGGAGTTCTTCGAGGACCGCGAACTCCTTGCGGGAGAGCCGGATCTCGGCGTCCCCCCGGCGTACCTCCCGGCGGTGCGGATCGAGCTGGATCCCGGCCCGGGAGAGCACCGGGGCCAGCGGCGGGGTGGAGCGCCGGGCGAGCGCCCGGATCCGGGCCACCAGCTCGGTGAAGTCGAACGGCTTGGACAGGTAGTCGTCGGCGCCCAGGGTCAGCCCGGCCACCCGGTCCGGTACCGCCGACGACGCGGTCAGCATCAGCACCCGGGTGCCGCTGCCCGATCCGGCCACCGTGCGGCAGACGTCGTCACCGTGTACGCCCGGCAGGTCGCGGTCCAGCACCAGCACGTCGTACTCGTTCACCGCCACCCGTTCGGTCGCCGCCGCGCCGTCGTACACCACGTCGACGGCCATCGCCTCGTGGCGCAGCCCCTCGGCGATGGTGTCCGCCAGCACCCGGTGATCCTCGACGATCAGAACGCGCACCGAACCTCCTCGCCACGATGTGATACCAGGTTCCCGAATAACCTGCCCAATATAACTCCGTACCGGGGCCGGTGGTCGACGGCAGAATGGACACCTCGTACCACGAGGGTCAGGAGACCGGCCGGCGCTAACAATTTTCTTATATTTTCGCTAGCCCTTTCCTTACCCCCTTTCCGATAACTTGTCAGCGTTGGAATTGAACGCCCGCCGGCCGGCGGGGTTGATGATCGAAAGGGTCCTGCCATGTATGCGCGACGCGCGCGGAAGAATGTCATCGGGACAGCACTCCTGGTGGCCCTGCTCGGCCTCGCCGGCTGCGGCGGCAGCGACGACGACGCCGGGGGGATCGCCACCGCAGGCGAGAGCACCGCGTCGGCCCCGGCCGGCGCGTCCGGCCCGCCACCGGCCGCGGACGAGGCCGAGCGGCAGCGGCAGTACCTCGCCTGCCTGCGTTCGCACGGGGTCCAGGTCGCCGACCCGGAGCGCGGCAAGCAGGTCGAGTTGAACGAGGACCGCCCGCAGGACAAGCAGGCGGCCCAGGCGTGCCGGCAGTACCTGCCGACCAACGCGAACGCCGGCAAGGGCGACATCGGCGCGCTGCGGGAGTACTCGGCCTGCATGCGCGAGAAGGGGCTGGCCGACTTCCCCGACCCCGACCCGGAGCGCGGGCTGCAACTGCCCAAGACCCTGCTGAACGATCCGGCGTTCAAGGCGGCGGACCAGGAGTGCGGCCAGGGCGTCAAGTCCGGCGGCGGAGGCAGCTGATGACGGGACCGATCCAGCCGGCGCCGCCCGACCCGGGCGGCGCCCCGGCGCCCGGGTCCGAGCCACCGGCGACGCCCCGGAGCCGGGGACGGTGGCGGGTGCCGGTGGGTGCCGCCGCCGCGGCGGCGCTGGTCGCCGGCGGCATCGGCGCGGTCTACCTGACCCGGGACGCCGGGCCGGCGACAGCACCGGGGACACCGCCGGCGGCGACCGCGACCATCGTCCGCACCGACCTGGTCGAGACGGTCACCATCGACGGGGAACTCGGCTACGGCACCGCGGCACCGCTGTTCAACCGGCTCGCCGGCACCGTGACGAGCGTCCCGGCGGAGGGTGCCACCATCCGCCGGGGTGGCACCCTGTACGCGCTGGACGCCCGTCCGGTCCTGCTGATGCTCGGCTCGCTGCCCGCGTACCGGACGCTGGAGGCCGGGACCCGCGGCAGCGACGTCGAGCAGTTCGAACGGAACCTGCGGGAGCTCGGCTACACCGGCTTCACGGTCGACCGCAGCTACACCTCCGCGACCGAGCGGGCGGTGCAACGGTGGCAGCGCGCGCGGGGTCTGGACGACACCGGGGAGGTCGAGTTGGGCCGGGTGGTCTTCCTGCCCCGCGCCGTACGGGTGGCGCAGGTGACCGTCCGGCCGGGTCGACCGGTCACGCCGGACGCCTCCGTGCTGTCCTACACCGGCACCTCGCGGGTGGTGACGGCCGACCTGGAGGTCGCCGAACGGTCCCTGGTCAAGGGCGGCGAGCAGGTCTCGATCACGCTGCCGGGGTCGAAGACGGTGTCCGGCACGGTCTCCCGGGTGGGCACCGTGGCCACCGCCGAGCAGGCGGAGGAGGGGTCCGGCCCGGCCGGCGAGGAGGGCTCGGGTTCGGCGGATCCCACCGTCTCGATCACCTGCTCGGTTTCCGACCAGCGGGCCCTGGGCGACCTGGACGGGACGCCGGTGCGGATCGCCCTGCCGCGCGAGCGGCGGGACGACGTGCTCGCCGCGCCGGTCGCGTCGCTGCTGGCGCTCCGCGAGGGAGGCTACGGCGTACGGCTGGTGGAGGGTGATGCGAACCGGATCGTGCCGGTGCGGACCGGGCTGTTCGCCGGCGGTCTGGTCGAGGTCTCCGGACCCGGCCTGACCGAGGGCGTGACCGTCGAGGCGGCACCGTCGTGAGCCCGGCGATCGAACTCGACGGCGCCACCCGGACCTATCCGGGTGGGGTGACCGCGCTCTGCGACGTCTCACTGCAGATCTACCCGGGCGAACTGATGGCGATCGTCGGGCCGTCGGGCTCCGGCAAGTCCACCATGTTGCACCTGCTCGGCACGCTGGACCGGCCCACCACCGGCAGTGTCCGGGTGCACGGCCGGGACACCGGGGAGCTCAGCGACCGCCAGGTGTCCGCGCTGCGGGCCCGCCGGATCGGCTTCGTCTTCCAGCGGTTCCACCTGACGGCGGGGGTACCGGCCCGGGACGTGGTCGCCGACGGGCTGCTCTACGCCGGGGTGCCGCTGCGGCAGCGCCGGCTCCGCGCCGAACGGACGCTGACCGGGCTCGGGCTCGGGCACCGGCTGCGGCACCGCCCGCACGAGCTCTCCGGCGGAGAGCGGCAGCGCGTGGCGATCGCCCGGGCGATCGTGGGCGCGCCGAGCATCGTGCTCGCCGACGAGCCGACCGGCAACCTCGACACCCGCTCCGGAGACGACGTGATGGACCTGCTGGCCGGACTGAACCGCACGGGTACGGCGATCGTGGTGATCACGCACAACCCCGTTCTGGCCGCCCGGTTGCCCCGGCGGGTGGAGCTCGTCGACGGCCGGATCGTCTCCGACACCCGTCAGTCCGTGCCGGGCGGTGTCCGATGAGCGAGGATGTCGCCCCGGCCCGCCTCGGCGGACGGGACCTGCTGCGGGTCTCCGCCGCGGGGCTGCGGTCCCGACCGTTGCGGGTGGTGCTCTCCGCGCTGGGCATCGCCGTCGGCATCGGCGCCATGGTGGCGGTGGTCGGCATCGCCGCCTCCAGCCGCGCCCAGTTGGACGCCACGCTCTCCCGGCTGGGTACGAACCTGCTCACCGTCGCCCCGGGCAAGACGCTGTTCGGCGAGAACGCCCAGTTGCCCACGGAGTCGGTCGGGATGGCGGCCCGGATCGGGCCGGTCCTGGAGGTGTCGGCCACCAGTCGGGTGACCGGTGCGCGGGTGTACCGCAACGACCGGATCGACCCCGACCGCAGTGGTGGGATCAGCGTCCTGGCGGCGCACACCGACCTGCCGGTCACCGTGGGCACGTCGGTGGTGGCCGGGGTCTGGTTCAACGAGGCCACCGCGTCCTATCCGACCGCTGTCCTCGGTCGGGATGCGGCCCGGTCCCTCGGCATCGACCGGGTGGACCCGGACACGCAGATCTGGTTGGGCGGGCACTGGTTCACGGTGATCGGGATTCTCGGCGACGCGCCGCTGGCGACCGAACTGGACAGTGCGGCGCTGGTCGGATGGCCGGTGGCGCAACAACTGCTCGGGTCGGACGGGCACGCCACGACGCTGTACCTGCGTTCCACCGACGAGGCGGTGGACGCGGTGCGGGACGTGCTGCCCCGCACGGTCAATCCGGCGAACCCGGAGCAGGTCGCGGTGAGCCGTCCCTCCGACGCGCTGGAGGCACGGGTGGCGGCGAACCGGACGTTCACCGGCCTGCTGCTGGGCGTCGGCGCGGTGGCGCTGCTGGTCGGCGGCATCGGCGTCGCCAACACCATGGTCATCTCGGTGCTGGAGCGGCGCGGGGAGATCGGACTCCGGCGGGCTCTCGGCGCCACCCGGACCCACATCTGCCTCCAGTTCCTCGGCGAGGCGCTGTTGCTGTCCGCCCTCGGCAGCCTCGCCGGCCTGGTGGTCGGCACCGCGACCACCGCCGGCTACGCCATGACCCAGGGCTGGCCGGTCGCGGTGCCGGGTTACGCGCTCCTCGGCGCACTCCTCGCCACGCTGGTGATCGGCACGCTCGCCGGCTCCTATCCGGCGGTGCGGGCCGCCCGGCTCTCCCCCACGGAGGCGCTCCTGACCGATTGAGTCCTCGGCAGGGCCGGCGCCCGCGCGGGGTGGAGGGTCGAGCCACCACCATTTCGCGACGTTCCCGGTTCACTATTTGCCATGAGGAAAACTGTCATGACAGTTACGCAATCACCGGAAGGAGGCGGTGCCACAGAAACGGCACAGGTCCAGGAATTATGGCCAGCTCATGGGCCCGTTACCCGGCCGGTTGCCGTCGTGCATCGACCATCACACATGCTGCCCCGTATACTTCCCGCAGATGCGAACGCTACGTTTGCGGCAGCCACGACTCGGGGGCATACGTGGATGGTGAACAACGTCCGGATCTGTCGAAATCAAGCGAAATACCGCGGCTCACGCGCGATGCGGTTGCGCTATACAAGCTGGCGGTCACGATGCCGGGATGGACCACGGTGGACGCATTGCAACATGCCGGACTGGATGAGGCGCGGCTCACTCCCGCACTCCGGTTGCTCAAATGGTTCAAACTGCTCCAGCCCTCGCTCGACGACACCCGCGAGTGGGATCCGCTGGCACCCGACGCCGCGCTCGCCGAGCTGCTGGCCGACGACGAGGTCGAGCTGAAACGCCGGCAGGCCAGGGTCGAGCTGATCCGCAGCGAGATATTCGGGTTGCTGCCGGCGTACGCCGAGGCCAGGCGGGCCCGGGAGGCGTCGGAAGGCGTCGACACGGTCGGCGACGAGCTGCTGATCCGGAAACTGTTGGGTGAGTGGGTACGCCGCAGCACCCAGGAGATCTCCGTGGTCCACCCCGGCAAGGTGGGGGACCACCGACGGCTGGCCGACGTGTTGAAGCGGGATCCGTCCGCCCTGCGGGCCGGGGTGCAGATCAAGATCGTCCTGCCCGACTCGACCGCACCGCACGCGCCACCCCAGGAGTACGCCGCGGCGGCGCTCTCGAGCGTGGAGATCCGCACCGCCCCGGTGGTACCGCGACATCTCATCCTGTTCGATCGCGAGGTGGCGTTCGTGCCGTTCGAGCGGAAGGCGTCTGCCGGTGCCGTGCTGGTACGCGAGCCGGCCATCGTCGACAACCTCGTCGCGAGCTTCGAACTGCTCTGGACGACCGCCCTGCCGTACCCGCAGTGGGCGGACCAGGAGGACGCCCGCGACGTACTCCAGCAGACGATCCTGAAGCACCTGGCGCTGGGCGAGAAGGACGAGGTCATCGCCCGGCGGCTCGGCCTCTCGGTGCGGACCTGCCGGCGGCACATCGCGTCGATCATGGAGAAGCTGAACGCCAGCAGCCGGTTCCAGGCTGGTCTGCTCGCGGCCCGCCGGGAGATGATCGACGTCGGCAACGGCGAGGAGGACGGGGCGGAGTGCATGCCGGCGCACGGACGCCGGCCCTGCGCGGTCGCGCAGCCGCGCGGTGCCCCGTGCGACATGCGGCCCTGACCGTTCCGGTGGTCCTGGCCGTGGCCGGGAGGTAGCGCCGCGATCGAGGCGGGTGGCGCCCGGCCACCGGCCGGGCGCTACCCTCCGGCGACGGGGCACCGACTCGGCGCCGGTCCGCTCACCGGGCCCGCCGTCAGGCCGCGAGGACGAGAGGGGACGGGCCATGCTTGTCGACTGGCCACTGGACCGGTTGCGCGACTACCTGCCGGCTCGGGACGAGCCGGCCGACTTCGACGAGTTCTGGGCCGGCACCCTCGCCGAGGCCCGGGACACGGGCACACCGGCCCGGTTCGAACCGTACGACGCCGGGCTGTCGACCGTCGAGGTCTTCGACGTCACGTTCCCCGGCTTCGCCGGCCAGCCGGTACGCGGTTGGTTCCTGCTCCCCCGGCACGCCACCGGCCCGCTGCCCTGCGTCGTGGAGTACATCGGGTACGGCGGCGGGCGCGGGCTGCCGCACGAGTGGCTGGCCTGGAGCGCCGCCGGCTACGCCCACCTGGTGATGGACACCCGGGGGCAGGGCAGCAACGGTTATCTCGTCGGCGACACCCCCGACCCCGACCCGGTCGGGCTGCCGCAGACCCCCGGTTTCATGACCCGGGGCCTCGCCGATCCGCGGCACTACTACTACCGGCGGGTCTTCACCGACGCCGTACGCGCGGTGGACGCGGCGCGCGCCCACCCCCGGGTCGACCCGGGACGGGTCGCGGTGACCGGCGGCAGCCAGGGCGGCGGGATCAGCCTCGCCGTCGCCGGGCTGGTCGACGGCCTCGCCGCCGCGATGCCCAACGTGCCGTTCCTCTGCCACTACCGGCGGGCCACCGAGATCACCGACGCGATGCCCTACCAGGAGCTGGTGAAGTACCTGAAGACGCATCGGGGCGAGGTCGAGCGGGCGTTCCGCACGCTCAGCTACTTCGACGGGGTCAACTTCGCCGCCCGCTGCGACGCCCCGGCTCTCTTCTCGGTCGCGCTGATGGACGACATCTGCCCGCCGTCGACGGTCTTCGCCGCCTACAACCACTACGCGGGCGCGGAGAAGGACATCACGATCTGGCCGTACAACGGGCACGAGGGTGGCGCCGGCTTCCAGTTCCCCCGGCAGGCCGCGCTGCTGCGCCGGCTGCTGGGCGACGCCGCGGCGGCGGCCGACGGTAGGGCCACGGCGCCGGTGGTGCCGCACGCCCGGCGGAGCTGACCGGGACCCGCTGGCGGAGGAGCGGGGTCGACCCGGACAACCCGGCGTAAAGTACACAGGTTTCCGCGGTTTCGGCGTGTCGACGTAACGCCACGGCGCCCAACGGAAAGCTCGCACCCACGATTCTGGTTGACGCCGGCCCGGCTGGGTACCGTCCCGGGTACCTCGGCCCCGGCGATCTCTGGAGGTGCCATGACGGACGGTCCGTTGCGCGATCAACGGACGGAAACACAGCATGGTCTCGTGCTGCTCCAGACCGCCTTCGACTCCGAGCGCATGTCTGCGGTACGCCAGATGTTGACCCGCTGCCTGACCGCTGCCGGACTGCCGGACCAACGGCTCGACGACTTCGTGACGGCGATCAACGAGGCGATGAGCAATGCCGTCCGACACGGCGGCGGCGACGGTGAGCTGCGGCTCTGGCGTGAACGAGACCTGGTGTGTGAAGTCTGGGACAGCGGTCCCGGCCTTTCCGAGACGTTGCCCATCCCCCGCTCGCGCCCCGAGCCGTCCGCACAGGGCGGCATGGGGCTCTGGCTGGCCCGGGAGCTCACCGACTCCATCGACGTCGTCAGCGACGGCGACGGGGTCCGGGTACGGATGGTCATGGCCTTCCGGCCCGGTCCCGACGGTGCCGGATGACCCTGCCGCGCTGCCCGCCCGCCCCGCCGGCATCGCCCGGCTACTTCACCGCACCCGCCGTGAGGCCCTGGACCAGGAAGCGCTGCAACATCAGGAAACCGACCGCCACCGGTACGCTCACCACAAGTGACGCTGCCATCACCTGGTTCCAGTAGACGCCCGCCTGGCTCGAGTAGAGCTGGAGTCCCACCGGAAGCGTCCGGCTCTGCTCGCTCGTCATGATCGACGCGAACAGCACCTCGCTCCAGGCGGTCACGAAGGCGTAGATCGCGACGGCCACGATCCCCGGCATCGCGACCGGCACCACGACCCGCAGCAGCGCCCCGACCGGACCGGCCCCGTCGACCAGGGCCGCCTCGTCCAGCTCGCGGGGGATCGAGTTGAGGTAGCCGACCAGCATCCAGATCGAGAACGGCAGCGAGAAGGTCAGGTACGTGACGACCAGGCCGAACCGGGAGCCGTAGAGGGTGATCCCGGTGAGCTGGTCGATGTTGACGTAGATCAGGAACAGCGGCAGCAGGAAGAGGATGCCCGGGAACATCTGCGTCGAGAGCACCGTGACCGAGAAGAGGCCGCGTCCCGGAAACCGGAACCGACTGATCGCGTACGCCGCGAAGACAGCCACCAGCACCGACAGCAGTGCCGCCGCCGAGGAGACGATCACGCTGTTGACGAAGTAGCGGCCGAGCGGGATCGTCCGCCAGATGTCGGCGAACGGCCGCAGCGTCACCTCGGTCGGGATCCAGCGGAACTCGTTCTGCACGTCCCGCAGCGGTTTGGCCGCCGAGGTCGCCATGACGTACAGCGGGAGCAGGACCAGGCCGGCGAAGAAGGTCAGCCCAATCCAGCGGACCCAGCGGAACCAGCGGGGTTCAAAGAGCACGGCGGCGCCCCCCGGCGGTCAGCAGCAGGTACCCGACGGTGACCACCAGCAGGAAGAGCAGCAGCAGGACGGACATCGCCGAGCCGAGGCCGAAGTTCCAGGTCACGAACGAGCTCTGGTAGATGTGGATCGAAATGAGGTCGGCCTCGTCCGGCGCCGCCGGCCCGAACAGCACGAACGGCGTGCTGAAGTCGTTGAACGTCCAGAGGAACAGCACGAGAACCAGCACGAGGTTGACCGGCCGCAGCATCGGCAGCGTCACCCGGCGGATCTGCTGCGCCGGGCCGGCACCGTCGATCGCCGCCGCCTCGTACATCTCGGTGGCGATGTTCTGCATCCCGGCCATGATGATCAGGAACGCGAACGGCCAGTGCCGCCAGAGCGACACCGCGACGACGGCGACGAAGCTGCGGTCGCCGATCAGCCAGAACGGCCGGTCGTCGGCGAGGTGCAGGTTCTCCACCAGCAGGTGGTTGATCATCCCGGTGTCCCGCTGGAACATGAAGCTCCACGCGATGACCGCCGCGTACGCCGGCAGCGCGTACGGGACGAGGAAGAGCGTACGGAGCAGTCCCCGGTTGCGCATCGGCCGCTGGAGCAGCAGCGCCGCCACGAAGCCGAGCAGCCAGGAGCCGGCGACCACCAGTACGGCGTACGCGACCGTGATCCAGAGCGAGCGGAGCAGCGAGGCGCCGATCGCCGAGTCGACGTCCAGCGCCACCCGGTAGTTGCGCAGGCCGGCGTCCGGCGCCGCGGCCCAGTCCCGGATGAAGAACTGGGTCAGCTCGCGGAAGCTCATCCAGACCCCGACGGCCATCGGCACCAGGTGGACGAGCAGTTCCAGGACGAGCGCCGGCAGCAGGAGCAGGTACGCCAGGCCGGGCCGGCGCCATCCGGCACCGGCCCGCCGTCGGGTCCTGGGGCGGCCCCGCGGGGGCGGCGCCCCAGGCGCGGAGGGCCGTTGCGCCGTGGCGGCGCGGTCAGCCACCGGTGCCCATCTCCTGTTGTGCCTTGGCCAGCGCCGCCGCCACCTCCGGTTCGCCGACCGGCTGGCCGCTGGCGACCCGGGCGAAGAGGTCCCGCATCGCGCTGCCGACGGTCGTCTCGAACTGGCTCTCCTCGGGCACCTGCGGCAGCGGCGCGGCGGTGGTGGCGAGCACCTGCTGGAAGATCTTGATCTGCGGGGTCTGGAACGCCGGGTCCGTGTAGGCGTCGGCCACCACCGGCAGCGATCCGAGGGCCTTGTTCAGGGTCTGCTGCTCCGCCGTACTGGTCAGGAACTTCACCAGTTCCAGGGCGCCGTCCCGGTTGTCGGTGTTCTTGAAGACCGAGATGTTGATCCCGGCGACGTGACTGTTGACCCGCTTGCCGCCGGGCGGCAGCGGATCGGCGATCGGGATCGGCGCGATGCCGTACTCGTCGGGCTTCATCCCGGCGGCGGCGAGCAGCCCCATGGCGTTGTTCTGCCAGAGCAGCATCGCCGCCTTGCCGTTGGCGAAGTCGTTGATCGGCTGGGTCGGGGTGGTGTACTCGGCGTTGCTCGGGTTGACGATCTTGTCGACGGCCATGAAGTCGATGAACTGCTTCACCGCCATCACCTGGTGGTGGGTGGTGAACTGCGGCTTGCCGGCGCCGTCGAAGAGTTCCGCGCCGTGCTGCTGGCCGAAGATGAACGCGTGGTGGGCGTTCTCGGTGTAGCTGGCGCCCTCCAGCGCCAGACCCCACTGCCCGCCCCTGGTGAGCCGCTTCCCGGCCGCCACGAACTCGGTCCAGTTGGCCGGTGGGCTGGTGATCCCCGCCTCGGCGAAGAGTCTCCTGTGGTAGAAGAGCCCGTACGCCAGACCGTAGAGCGGCACCGAGGTCGGCGGCTTCCCCGCCGCGCCGGTCGCCGCGAAGCTCGGCCCGAGGAAGCGTTCCGGCCCGCCGAGTGCGGACAGTTCGGCCCCCTCGAACGGCAGGAAGGCGCCGGTGGCCTGGAGCGACGCGGACCAGGTGTTGCCGATGTTGAGCACGTCCGGGCCCTGCCCGGAGGCGGTGGCGGCCAGGATCCGGTTGAGCAGGTCCGGCCAGCCGATCACCTCCAGCTCGACCTTGATGCCGGTCTGCTGCTCGAACCGGTCCAGCGTCGGTTGCAGGATCTTCCGGTCCTCCTCCAGGCTGGGCCCCTGGTTGCTGGCCCAGTAGGTGAGGGTCTTCCCGTCCCCACCGCCGCCGTCGTCCCCGCAGGCGGCCAGTGGCATCAGCAGGAGCACGGCCGCGGCGGTCGCGCCGACCTTCCGGAATCGCATGTCAACCCCCAGGACACCATCGCCGAAGCGACCGGCGAGCGACTCGGCCGCCATCGGTTAATAGAAATTCATCGAACGGTATGTGTCAACGTAAACCGTCCGGTACGCAGCCCCGCTTCTCGGCGCACCTGGGCCGGTCGCCCGCGACTGGCTCGTCCGTCTGGGCTGGGGCCGATACTCGCCGGATAGCGCGACCGAGCTCCTGCACACGCACATCACCCGACCACACCGGCTGGTCGAGCCGTCGAAGGCCCCCTCCCCACCGCGTCGCGGGACCGCCCTGCCGGGGAGAGAAGCCAGGACGGGCCTGCCCTGTGGAGAAAGCCAGGACGGGCCCGCCGGCATCGCGACTAGCCGGTGACGCCGACCACTCGGTAGTAGCCCAACGGGGTCGTGTAGTCGATGCTCGTGTAACCGATTCCCGCACTCGGGCTCATGGCCGAATACAACTGCCCGCCGCCCGCGTAGAAGCCGACGTGGCCGCTGTAGAAGATCAGATCCCCGACCTTGAGCTGGCTGCGGCTGACCCGGATGGCGTCACGGCTCTTGAGATTGCCGAGGTCAGCGTTGTTGTTGTTGGCCTCCGAACGCGCCCACTCGTACTGCTGGGCCGACGACCTGACGCTGCCCCATCCGGGGAAGTTGGCCACGCGGTTGTAGGCGTACTTGACGAGGCCCGAGCAGTCGTACGCGTCCGGACCCTCGGCGCCCAGGACGTAACGCTTGTCAATCTGGTTGAGGGCGTACTGGTAGGCGAGCCGGGTGTAGTTGTAGGCATTCTTCGTCACCGAACACGTGGTCCCCTGGGCACTCGTGCCGTTGCTGACCTTCACCTCGACGTGGTTGAACTGGGCCAGCCCGGCCGGGTCCCAGGAGTTGCCGCCGCCACTGACCGAGTCGTCGTAGCCGCCATTGATCACGAACGCCACGTCACCGTTCTGGAAGACCCAACTGGTGCCAGCGCCGGACTCGTCCCTGGCGGCGATCTTGATCACCGGTGACTTGCCGTCCGAACTGGTGTCGGTCAGTTCCCAGTGCACCTTGGCGGAGCGGGTCCCCTCCCACTCGATTTGGATGACCCCGCGAGCCCCCGGGCAACCGACCGGGATCTCGAGGCTCGGGTTGCCGATCGGAGCAGCCGCGGCCGGAGACGCCGTGGCGAAGCTGGTGGCAACGAAGGCCGGTACGGCGAGCAGGACAACCAGAAGTGACCGGTGCGGTCGGGCGGTTTTCTTCGCGACCATTCGACTCTCCCCTGTTCGTTCGTCGATCGGACGTCAGGGAAACTAGGGGTCCGCGTAGTGTTGACGGCTCCCGTACCGCGCCCGTACCGCGCCGCCCAGCGGTCGTCTCCGGGTACGACGGCGACGCCGCCGAGAACGTCGGTACGGCCGACGGCTACGGCGACAGCCCCCGCCCGCCTACCTGCCGAGGAGGGCAAGCCCGTGCTGTCAGTGGGTGCCGCACCAGGCAAGCACCCGGGCCGGCGCGTCGACCATGATCTGGCGTACGACCTCCGGGCCGAGCCGCGCCCGCAGCCGGGGCAGGAACCGCTCCGGCAGGTACGCCAGCCCCGGCATCCCGCCGTACCCGACGTACCGGCTGCGGCGGGCGACGTCGCCACCGAGCAGCAGGTGCCCGGCCATCCCCTCCCCGCACACCGCCGCGATCAACTCGATCAGCGCACTGTCCGGCCGCTCCCGGTGCCGGGCCATCCCGTCGTAGCCGAGGTACGCGCCCCGCTGTGCAAGCTCCACGTGCAGCCCCGGGTCCGGGTTCCGGTCCGCGTGCGCCAGCACCACCCGCCCCGGCTCGACACCGTCCGCGCCGAGCAGGTCGAGCACCTCGTGCGCGGCGCTGCCGTGTTCGAGGTGGACCATCACCGGGGCACCGGTCGAGCGGTGCGCGGCAGACACCGCCCCGAGGACCCGCCGCTCGAACGGACTGATCGACCAGTACCCGATCCCCGCCTTGAGCAGCCCGGCCCGGACCGGCCGCCCGTCCGGGTCCAGCGCGACGGCCGTACCGCCGAGGGCGTCGGAGTCCGGCGCGATCGCCGTACCCCCAGGGGTTGACCCGATGTCGCGGGCCGGGCAGCCGTCGACGAGGTCGGCGCGGAACCGCGCGGCGAGCACCGGCTCGGACGCCCGGAGCAGCGGGTGCTCCGGGCGGTAGTGCGCCTCGCGGTGCGCCCCGGTGGTGGCGACCACGTGCAGCCCGGTCGCCGCGCTGACCCGGGCCACGGCCGCCGGATCGCGCCCCAGCCCGACCGGCGTCGCCTCCACCATCGCGGTGATCCCGGCGCCGAACAGCAGCCCGGCCTCCGTCGCGCTGGCCGCCTCGTCGTCCAGCTCGTCCCCGGCCAGCAGCGGGCTGACCTGGAACAGGTGCTCGTGGTAGTCGGTCGGTCCGAGAACCGCCGGCGACACGTCGCCGAGCACGGTCCGGACGAAGCTCACCGGACCGCCTCGGCCGCCGCCGACAGCCGCTCGACCGTCGCCGCGTCCAGGTCGATGTCGAAGACCTCGGCGATGACCTGGCTCCAGCCGTGGATGAAGTAGCGCCATCCGTCGACCACGGTCACCCCGCGCTCCGCCGCCTGGGCCCGCGCCTGGTGCAGGAACTCCAGGCTGCCCCGGTAGTTGAACTCCCAGGCGTACCCGTGCCGGGGCAGGGTGGTCCCGGCCGGCAGCGGCGAGCCGGGGCGGTCCTTGCCCAGCCCCGTCGCGTTCACCACCAGGCTGCCCTCCGGCGCGGCGTCGAGCAGTTCCGGCACGTCGTACGGCCCGGTGACGTGGACGTACCCGATCAGCCGCTCCGGGATGCCGCCGCGCTGCGCGACGGCCCGGAGCTGGGCGAGCCGGCCCGGATCGGTGTCGGTGCAGACGATCCGGGCCGGGCGGTCGGCGCGCTGGGTCAGGTACCAGACCAGCGCCGTCCCGGCGCCCCCGGCGCCCAGGCAGATCACCTCGGCACCGGTTGCCGCGAAGTGCTCGGCCGGCAGGAACTCCTCCAGCGCCAGCCCGGCGGTCAGCGGATCCTTGGCGTGCCCCAGTAACCGGCCGTCCCGCTTGGCAATGCTGGAGATCTCGCCGCAGAGCCGGGCGAAGTCGTCCAGCTCGTCGAAGAGGTGGTGCGCGGCCTGGTAGAGCCGCAGCTTGTGGGTGGTCACCAGCGCCCCCCGGTGCGCCGGGTCGTCCCGGATCCGCCGGACCAGCGCCCGGTAGGCCAGGTCGTCGGCGTCCAGCGGCAGGTCGTGGCCGAGCAGCCGGTCGGTCGGCAGCCCGAGGATCTCCGCCCAGCTCGGGAAGACCCGGTTGATCGAGGAGCTTCCGGTGGTGACGCCGACAAAGCCCATGTGGCCGCCCGGTGCGTCCGGTGCCGTCCCACCCGTCATGCCGACCCCCCGGATCCGGTTCGCGCGGTCGCCGGCACCGGATGCGCCGGCGTCTCGCCGCGCAGCACGGCGAGCAGGTCGGCCACGGCGAGCGCCCCCATCCGGTCCACCGCCTCAACGGTCTGCGCGCCGAGGTGCGGCGTCAGCACCACCCGGTCGGCCAGGTCGGCGGCGAGCAGCGGCGACTCGGCGGCACGGCCCGACTCGGTGCCGAGAGTGTCCGCCGCGTACCCGCCCACCCGGCCGTCACGCAGCGCCGCCGCGAGCGCCGACTCGTCCACCAGGTCGGCCCGGGCGGTGTTCACCAGCACCAGCCCCGCCCGGCAGCCGGCCAGCCACCCCTCGTCGACCAGTGCCCGGCCGCCCGGCGCGTGCAGCGAGACCACCCCGCACCGGGCGGGCAGCTCGGCCAGCTCCCCCGCCGGCTCGGCGTCCGCCGCCCGGATCGCGGCCGGGTCCACCATCGGGTCGTACGCGAGCACCCGGGCGCCGAACCCGCGCAGCCGGCGGGCCACCGCCCGGCCGATCCGGCCGAAGCCGACGACGCCGCAGGTCAGCGCGCCGAGTTCGCGGCCCCGGAAGACGCTCCAGTCGCCCGCGCGGACCCGCCGGTCCCCGGCGGGGATGCCGCGCAGCGCGGCCAGGAGCAGCCCGACGGTGAGGTCGGCGACCGCCTCGCTGTTGGCCCCCGGGGTGTTGGTCACCACCACACCACGGGCCGCCGCCGCCGGCAGGTCCACCGAGTCCACCCCGACGCCGTACCGGGCCAGCACGGCGAGCCGGGGCGCGGCCGCCAGGTGGGCGGCGGTCACCGGGCCGGTCCCGGCGATCCAGCCGACCGTCCCGGCGAGCAGCGGGCGCAGCGCGTCGAGGTCGTGGTCGGCGGGCCCGCGCACCACCGTCAGGCCGGCCCTGCGCAGCTCGCCGAGCGGGTCGCGGGAGCCGGACGAGAACGACCGGGAGGTGACCAGCACCTGACCGTCGCGGGTCACGCTCACCGCGCACCCCCGCCCCGCCGTGCGAACCACGGCTCCAACCGGCGGTACGCGTCGAGGAAGACCCCGTGCCGCTCCCGGTAGTCGGCGTGCCGCCCCGGATCGGGGGCGAACTCCGCCGTCACCTCGGAGAGTTCCCGGGCCACCCCGAAGTCGTCCACCAGGCCGAGCCCGACCGCCGCGGTGACGGCGGCGCCGAGGCTGTTCGCCTCCTCCACGATGGAGCGGCGCCGCACCGGGCAGCCCCAGACGTCGGCGAGGATCTGCAACCACACGTCGCTGGCCGCGCCACCCCCGATCGCGTCCACCCGGTCCACCGCCGCGCCGTGCTCCCGGAACGCGTCCACGCAGGTGAGCAGGTTGAACGCGACGCCCTCCAGCACCGCGCGGGTCAGTTCGGCCCGGTCGTGGTGCCGGCGGATCCCGACGAACGCCCCGGCGGCGTCCGGGTTCCAGTACGGCGACCGCTCGCCGAGCAGGTGCGGCAGGAAGTAGAGCCCGTCGGCGGCGGCGTCCGCCGTCCGGGCCGCGCCGACCAGCCGGGCGAACCGCGCCCCGTCCCCGCCCGGCTCCAGCACGTCGGCGATCCACTCCAGCGACGCTCCACCGGCCTGCATCGTGGCGGTCGGCACGAAGTGCCCGGGTACCACGTGGTCGAAGGTCATCGTCCGCATCGCCGGATCGTGCAGGGGTGCGGTGGCGGCCAGCGACACCCAGGAGGAGGAGCCGAGATAGCAGTACGCGCCGTCGGCCGGCGAGACCACTCCGGCGCCGACCGCCGCGAGCGGGCCGTCCCCGCCGCCCATCAGCACCGTCGTGCCGGCGCGCAGTCCCGTCGCCTCCGCCGCCGCCGCGGTGACCGTCCCGACCACGGTGGTGGAGGGGACGATCTCCGGCAGCAGCCCCGGGTCGAGCCCCGCCGCACCGAGCACCGTCTCGGACCAGGTCCCCCGCTCCTGGTCGTAGGCGTTGGTGGAGGAGGCGTCGGAGGGGTCGGTGCCGAGCCGGCCGGTGAGCCGGAGCACGGCGTAGTCCTTGGCGAGGCAGACGTACCTGGTCGCGGCGAAGACCGCCGGCTCCCGGTCGCGTACCCACATCACCTTCGTGATCGAGTACGTCGGGTTCAGCCGGTGCCCCAGCAACCGGTACGCCTCGGCGGCGCCGATCCGCTCCACCAGGGCCTCGCACTGCTCGGTGCTGCGGGTGTCCGCCCAGATGATCGCCGGGCGCACCGGCCGGTGTGCCGCGTCGAGCAGCACCGCCCCCATCATCTGCCCCGAGATCGCCACCCCCCGTACGGCGGCGGGGTCCACCTCGTGCCGGGTGAGCAGCGCCCGCGTCGCGCCGGCCAGCGCGGTCCACCAGTCCTGCGGATCCTGTTCGGCGACGCCGCCCGGGGCGAACCGGGTGGGATAGGTCAGGGTGACCGAGCCGATCAGGGCGCCGGTGTCGGAGTGCAGCGACGCCTTGTCGCCGGTGGTGCCGAGGTCGTGGGCGATCAGCATGCTCAGGCCGCCCTGCCCCGGGTGAGCCGCCGGCCCTGGAGCTGGTCGAACCCGACGGCGACCAGGATCAGCGCGCCGATCGCCACCTGGAGCCAGAACGGGTCGATGCCGAGCAGGGTGCCGCCGTTGTTGAGCAGCCCGACGATCAGCGCGCCGACCAGGGCGCCGAGCGCGGTGCCCCGGGCGCCGAAGAGGCTCGCCCCGCCGATCACGCAGGCGGCGATCGCCTGCAGCTCGTAGCCGGTGCCGGCCGTGGGCACCCCGTTGCCGAGCCGGGACGCCAGCAGGATCCCGCCGAGCGCGGCCAGGGTGCCGGCCAGCGCGTAGACGCTGAGCAGCACCGCCTTGACGGGTACGCCGGTGAGCCGGGCCGACTCGGGGTTGGAGCCGACGGCGTAGATGTAGCGGCCCCAGATGGTGCGCCGCAGGCCGAAGCCGACCAGCAGCGCGATCAGCAGGGTCAGCCAGATCAGGTTGGCGACCCCGAGGAACTCGCCGCCGGCGATCCGGGTGAACGAGGCGGGCAGCGGCTGGATGGTCCGGCCGTCGGTGTAGAGCAGGGTGAGTCCGCGGGCCATGCCGAGGGTGCCCAGGGTGACGATGAACGGCGGCATCCGCAGGATCGCCACCAGGACGCCGTTCACCAGCCCGACCGCCGCACCGGCGAGCAGGGCGAGGACGACCGCCAGCAGCACGGACCCGCCACCGGCGGTGTCGAAGACCATCTTCGCGGCGATCACACCGGAGAGCCCGACCACCGAGCCGACCGAGAGGTCGATGCCGGCGGTGAGGATCACCAGGAGCTGGCCGATCGCGATGATGGCGTAGATGGACACCTGCCGGCCGAGGTTGTCCAGGTTGGTGCCGGTCAGGAAGGTGTCGGTGGCCAGGCTCAGCCCCAGGGCGAGCACGACCAGTACGGGCAGCCCGCCGAAGCCCCGGCCGAGCAGGGCGCCGACCCCGATCACCTCCTTCTCCCCGGTCCCGGCCGCCTGCTCAGCGGACTCCCCCGCTGCGCCGGTGGGCGGGGCGGTGGTCGGGTCTGCGCCGCCGGCCGTGGTGGTGGGATCCTCCGCAGCGGCCGGGCTGGCGTTCTTGTCGAGGGTCATCGGGACTCCAGGGGTGCTTCGGCGGAAATCGGGGCCGACAGGTCGGCCCGGGACGTCGGCGGGCTGGTGAGCCGGAGGATCTCCTCCTCGCCCGCCTCGGCGGCCGGCAGGTCGCCGACGATGCGCCGCTGGCGCACCACGACGATCCGGTCGCAGAGGCCGAGCAGCTCGGGCAGGTACGAGGAGACCACCAGCACGGCGAGGCCCTCCCGGGCCATCTCGGCGATCGCCTGGTAGATGTCGGCCTTGGCGCCGACGTCGACGCCCTTGGTCGGCTCGTCCAGCAGCAGCACCCTGGCGCCGGTGCCGAGCCAGCGGGCGAGCAGCACCTTCTGCTGGTTGCCGCCGGAGAGCGAGGTCACCGGGTCGTCGAACGCACCGTACTTCAGGCGCAGGCCGCGCACCGCCTCCCGTACGTGCGCTCGCTCGCGGGCACCGCGCAGCACCGGGCCGCTCGACACCCGGCCGAGGCTGGCGATCGAGACGTTGGCCTCGATGGAGAGCTGGAGCAGCAGCCCCGACTCCTTGCGGTCCTCGGTGAGCAGGGCGATGCCGTGCCGGGCCGCCGTCCGGGGCGAGCCGGCGGGCACCGGAACCCCGTCCAGGAGGACCTGCCCGCCGTCGACCGGGTCGGCGCCGAAGATCGCCCGGACGATCTCGGAGCGGCCGGCGCCGAGCAGCCCGGCCAGCCCGACGATCTCACCCCGGCGCACGGTCAGGTCGACCGGTGCCGCGAAGCCGGGGATCCGCAGGTCGCGTACCTCCAGCCGGGGTGGGCCGGGCTCGGGGCGTACGCCGGGATAGAGGTTCTGCACCGGGCGGCCGACCATCGCCTGGATGAGCGAGTCGTGGTCGTACTCGGCGACGGGGCGGGTGGCCACCAGCCGGCCGTCGCGCAGCACCGTGACCCGGTCCCCGACCGCGAACATCTCCTCCAGCCGGTGGGTCACGTAGAGCACGGTGTGGCCGGCGTCCCGCAGTGCGGCGACCCGCTCCAGCAGGGCGTCCGCCTCCCGCTCGGAGAGCGCGGTCGTCGGCTCGTCGAAGATGACCAGCTTGGCCCGGGTGCCGAGGACCCGGGCGATCTCGACGAGCTGCCGGGTGGCGGTCGGCAGGGCGCGTACCGGCTGGTCCAGGTCGAGATCGGTGAGGCCGACCCGGGTCAGGTGCTCGCGCGCGACCCGGCGCTGCGCGGCCCGGTCCACGATGCCGAACAGCCGGCGCGGAAAGCGTCCCATGGTGAGGTTGTCCAGCACGCTGAGGTCCGGCAGCAGGCTCAGCTCCTGGTAGACCACCCCGATGCCGGCGTCCCGGGTCTCCACCGGGGACGGGCGGGGGCCGATCTGGACCCCGGCGACCCGGTACTCGCCCCGGTCCCGGGCGACGGCGCCGGTGAGCACCTTGATCAGCGTCGACTTTCCGGCCCCGTTCTCCCCGGCGAGGCAGTGCACCTCGCCGGGGAGCAGGTCCAGGTCGACGTCGTCGAGCGCGGTGACCGGGCCGTACGTCTTGGTCACCCCGCGCAGCCGGACGACCGGTACGGCCTGCCCTTCCTGCATGACGTGCCTCCTTCGCGGGTGCGTCGACCCGGCTCAGCCCTTGGTCTTCGGCGGGTTGAGCAGCGCCTTCAGTTCCTCGGCGTCGACGTTGCTCTTGTCGACCAGCACCGCGCCCGGGTCCAGCCGCTGCGGCGCGTTGGTGCCGGCGACCGCCATCGCGGCCTCGACCACGCCCTGGTAGCCGAAGAAGAACGGATTCTGTACGACGATGGCGTCGATCCCGCCGGTCCGGACCGCCTCCACCTCGGCGGGGTCGGAGTCGAAGGCGACCACCGCGACCCGGTCACCGACCCCCTTCTCCTGGACCGCCTTGGCGGTGCCGACGCCGGAGGTGTTGTTGTCGGCGAAGATGCCGGCCAGGTCGGGCACCCGGGTCAGCGCGTCGTTGACCTGGCCGACCGCCTTGTTCAGGTCGTTGTCGTTGACCAGCGTCTGCACGATGCTCGCCTGCGGGCACTTCTCGGCGAGGCCCTGCTTGAACCCCTCGAAGCGGTCGATCAGGACCTGCACGCCGGAGACCGCGGACTCGTGCAGCACCTTTCCGTCCGGCTTGCCGGCCTGGGTGATCAGTTCGCAGAGGCGCTGTCCCGCCTGGGCGCCGGCCTTGACGTTGTCGGTGCCGATGAAGCCGTCGTGCTGGGTCTGGACCGCGTTGTCCACGATGACCACCCTGACCCCGGCGGCGCGGGCCCGGTCGATCACGCCGTTGAGCGCGGTGGACGAGTTGGGGGCGAGGACGATGCCCTTCGCGCCGCGCGAGATGGCGTCCTCCACCAGCCGCACCTGCGGTTCGATGTCGGCCTCGGAGGTGGGGCCGAAGAGGTCCAGCTCGACGCCGAGGTCGGTGCCGGCCTTCTTCGCACCGGCCAGCATGGACTGCCAGAACTCGGACTCGGTCGCCTTGACGATGACGTCGATCTTCGTACCGGCGATGGCCGACGCGGCCGGCGCGTCGCCGCCGTCGCCACCGGAGTCCGACGCGAGGACGCGGCCGACCACCACACCGGCGGCCAGGGTGACGACGGCGGCCAGCCCGGCGACGCCGAGTGAGACGCTCTTCGTTGCCATGGGGTCTCCTGTTTTCTTCGAGGGACGAGCGGGGGGGTCGGCTAGTGGGGTGCGCCGGCGGACCCCGGCTCGGCGGCGCGGTAGGGGACCAGGTCGACGCCCGAGGCGCCCCGGCGGGCCCGCAGGCCCATGCCGTGTTCGAGCACCCAGCCGTAGTCGTGGCCGGCGCTGCCGGGGTAGACGGCGAGGAACCGGTACGGCTCGTCGCCGACGTTGACGCTGCGGTGTGCCCAGCCCGGCGGGATGTAGCCGATCACTCCCGGGGCCATGTCCAGCCACTGCGCCCGTTCCCCGTCGAAGAGCAGCAGTCCGCCCCGGCCGTCGAGGCCGAGGTAGATCTCGCCCTGCGGGTCCGGGTGCTGGTGGCCCTTTGTCATCCAGAACTCCCCGCCGGTCTGGCCGGGATAGATCGTGGTGATCGACTGCGGCAGTTCCCGGGGGGTCTCGGGCACCGGGGACGAGGAGACCGTGTAGACCAGCGGGTCGCCGTCCGCCACGGCCCGTTCCCAGGCCCCGGTGTCGGCGAAGAGACCGGCCAGGTCGGACATCCGTCGCTGGAGCGTCGGTCCCGGCGGCTCCAGCGTCTGGTTGGACTCGCCGAAGCGGATCGCGAAGGGCTCCAGCGGCGGGGTCGCGCTTCTGCTCACGTCATCTCCGGTTCCGGTTGTGTTTCCGGACACTGTCGTCCTGTCATTACAGGATGTCAAGAGGTACGACGGCATCGGCGCACCGGCAGGCGGGGCGGACGGAAGGAACGACGGCGGCGGGGTGGCCGCGGGTCAGGACATCACGATCACGAGCGGACTGCCGGCCTGGCCACCGGGCGCGCGGGTCAACTCGACCTGGAAGCGGCTGCGGTCGCCCCGGTGCAGCGCGAGGAAGCTCTCCACCGGGCGGCCCGACTCGCCGAGACTGACGCTGCGCAGCACCAGCACCGGATCCCCCCGGCGGACGCCCAGCAGCCTTGCCTGGGTCGTACTCGCCACCGCCGCCTCGACGGAGCGGATCCCGCGGACCAGCCGGACGCCGTACGCGGATTCGAGCACCTCGTAGAGGGAGCGGTCGGTCAGGTCCTCGTGCACCAGGCCCGGGGCGAGCGCCGCCGGCAGATGGGTGACGGTCCAGACC